>NZ_JACCBP010000001.1:1912739-2550319 GCF_013408655.1 Pigmentiphaga litoralis | reverse complement strand
CGCCGGGCAAAGCGCCACTGGCCTTCATGCCGCTCGAATTCATCAAGGTACTTGCCTGTGCAGATCGGCTGCAATCGTAAGCCATCTGTCTGTTGATGCACCGTGTAGTAGCTTGCGGAAGTTGCCTTGTCGCCGCCTGGAGCAATGTCTACGAGGACATTTGCCAACGTGTGCCAGGTGCGGGGTGTGTTGTCCGCATGGACTTGAAGACCCATCTCGACAAACTTCCTGACCCCGTCGCGGCCGGCGACAACGTTGCCAAGAACATCCATTTCAGCGTGCTGAAACAGCTCGGCCACGCCGTCGAAATCGCCGTTATCGAGACGATGGGTATAGGTGGAAAGAAGGCGATGAATCGCGCGTTCTGCGGCAAGGCGCTCAACGATATCAAGGCCATCAGGTAGGTCAGTCATGGGTGTCGCTCCAAAAGCGCGTAAGGTATATAGCAGTCGCTATAAACATCATTGCACGAGGAACGGCCCGCCGCAACACTTATATAGTGATCGGTATAAGACCGGCTTTCAACCCTGGAGCTACTTTGGTCGGCGGCTGCCTTTGAACTCCGCAGTCAAGGCCAGCCCTGCCACCTTGGCGCACTCGACCAGCTTGGCTTGCGGGTAGCCAAGGCAAGCATAGGAAGAGATCCCGCGCAGCGTCAGCAACACGTAGTCGGTAATGCGTTCCGCATCGGCGCCTTGGACAAACTGCTCGATGTAACCCCGGATCGCGTTACTGCCTTTTGCCGCCAACGCGGTGGCAATGCCGGCCGCCTCGGAGTCGTCGGCCCGCATGGCCTCAGTCACCATGCAACCGCGCCGTACCGGGTCTTGCGTGTAGTGCTGGGCGGCCGTTACGAATAACTGGGTCAGCACTTCAGGAGGTGTCCCCTTGGCCGCCAGCACATCATCGAGCGGCAGCGCGTGACGCGTGGTGTATTGCGTCAAGGCGCGTTCAAAAAGCGAGAGCTTGCTTCCGTACGCGGCGTAAAGGCTGGGCGGCACGATGTCCATCGCCTGCGTCAACTCAGCGACGCCTACCGCGTCGTAGCCGCGCGTGTGGAACAAGGCCTCGGCAACGTCGACGCCCCACTCGCGATCGAACGCAGGCTTGCGTTGGCGCACGGGGGTCTTCACGGTAGGGGATTTACGGCTCATGGCGGGCATGCTGGAAAAATGAATGTCTGGAGCTAACGATCGCTACATAGTACTTGCATTGATGCCATGTGTTCCATATAGTGGTCGCAAATATAGCGACCGCTATATAAATTGGAGCGTTGAACATGTCATTCGAGAACAAGATTGCGTTGGTTACCGGTGGGTCGTCAGGCATCGGTTTCGGTATTGCGCGGCACCTGCTGGACGAGGGCGCCAAAGTCGTCGTCACGGGGCGCGACATTGCAAAGCTCGACAAAGCGGTACAGGCGCTCGGGCCCAACGCATCCGGACTGGTGGTCGACTTCACCAAAAAGACGGACATCGACGCGCTGTATCAGACGATTCGGCGCGATGCGGGGCGGCTCGATCTGGTGGTTGCAAACGCAGGCGCGGGCACCATTCTCCCGCTAGGGGAGATCACCGAGCAGCAGGTCGACCAGACCCTGGGCGCAAATGTCAAAGGCGTCATCTTCACAGTTCAAGGCGCACTGCCGCTCATGCCTTCCGGCGGCGCCATCGTCATCATCGGATCGACGGCCTCCATGAATCCCCCCGCCGGAATGAGTGTCTACGGCGCGTCCAAGGCCGCGGTGCGCGCCCTGGTCCGCGCGTGGATCCAGGAAATCCGAGGTAGCGGCGTCCGCATCAACGTGGTGAGCCCGGGCCCTGTGCGCACCGAAGGTCTGGACAACTTCTTCCCACCCGAGCAAGCCGACGCTGCATTTGCTTCCTTGGCCGAACAAAGCATGGTGGGTCGGATTGGCGTGCCGCAAGACATCGCACACACGGTCGCCTTCCTGGCTAGCGATGCCGCGGCATATATCAATGGCGTCGAGCTGTTTGTGGACGGTGGCGCATCTCAGATCTGAGCCTGGCCTACCACTTTGATATCCCGAACTTTCCGAACGGCAAATTCAACATGATCGATAAACGTCATAGATTTCGTCTTTTATCGGATTTGCAGCAACGTCTCGAAGTCGGCAAGAACGCGGGTCAAGAAGGTCAATTCCCCCGATAAGTCGAGAACCCATACGGACTGAGCAGCAGCGGGATGTGGTAGTGGGGCACCGTGCCGTCCGCTTCAAAGATCACAGGCACTTCAGGAAAGAAGCTGGTCGTCTTGTGCGCGGTGAACCATTCACCCGTCTTGAACGTCACCCGGTAAATGCCTTTCTCCAAGGCCTTGCCCGCGGGGTAGAACTCGGGGATGCGGCCTTGCTCGTTGGTCGTGGCCGTGTTGAGCAGGTTCCAGTTCTGCCCGTTCTGCTTTTCCAGCGTTACCTTCACAGCAGGGGAGGGCAGGCCGTCCTGCAGGTTCAGCACGTGGACGCTCAGGGGGTTGGAGGCTGCAGCGGCCAGGGAAGACATGACGCTCAGTGCGGCGCCTGCGAACAACAGTTTGAATGCTTTCATGGTGGTCTCTTAATTGGAAGTCAAAGTTTGTGAAAGGGCGGTAAGCGCGCAGCCTTCGTCGAAGGCCGCGCCACCTGCGCCGGCAACACCGATGGCGCCGATGACGTCACCGTCCACGACCACGGGCACGCCGCCGCCGAGCAGCAACAATTCGCTGACCGTGTTCAGATTTGCCGTGTCCGGATGGCTGCGGGCGCGCTCGGCCAGCAGGCCGGTGGGGGTTTTAGTCGACAGTGCCGTATAGGCCTTGCGCTGCGCCGCCAGTGTGTTGTGCGGGCCGACGTTGTCATCGCGTTGCACGGCAACCAGGTTGCCGCCGCGGTCCACGACGGCGACGACGCTTGTCTTGCCTTGGGCATGGCAGGCTGCGACGGTGGCGCTGGCCAGCGTATTCGCCAGTGTTAGCGTGACGTCCTTGCGCTGCGCCACCTGACTATCCGGGGCGGCAATCGCCAACGTCGAGCTCATGGCCAACGCCAGCAGCAATAAGGTAGATCCGGTAGTACGCATGATTCTTCCTGGGCAAGGCCGTTGAATGACGTGATGCATCATGAACGGCCCGCCCCGTCAGCACGATTGCGTCCGCATTACAAATTTGTAATGGGGGCGCACCGCGTATCGGCTTAGCCTATGCGCCTGGTTCGGAGGAAAACATGCGCATTCTGGTCGTCGAAGATCAAACGAAAACTGCCGATTACCTGCAGAAGGCGTTGACTGAATCCGGCTATGCCGTGGACGTCGCGCTGGATGGTCTGGACGGCCAGCATCTGGTGCAGGAAAGTGAATACGACCTGGTCATTCTTGACGTCATGCTGCCTGGCCTGGATGGCTGGCAGTTGCTGCAGATCATCCGTCGCAAGTGGCAAACGCCTGTGCTGTTCCTGACCGCACGCGACGCCGTCGAAGACCGGGTCAAGGGACTGGAGCTTGGCGCGGACGATTATCTGGTCAAGCCGTTTTCGTATGCGGAGCTGCTGGCGCGCGTTCGAACCTTGCTACGGCGCGGTCCGCCACGCGAGGTCGAACATTTTCTGGTTGCGGATCTGAGCCTGGAGCTGACGACCCGGAAGGTCACGCGCGGCGGGCAGCGGCTGACGCTGACCAACAAGGAATTCGCCCTGCTGCATCTGCTGCTGCATCGGGAAGGGGAGGTGCTATCGAGGGCGCTGATTGCTTCGCACGTCTGGCAGATGAACTTTGAAAGCGATACCAACGTGGTGGATGTCGCCATCCGCCGGCTGCGGGCCAAGGTCGATGATCCGTACCCGATCAAGTTGATTCACACCGTGCGCGGGATTGGCTACGTGCTGGAGGTGCAATCGTGAAAGGCCTGCCACGCGCCTTGAGTTTGCGCCTGGCCATCATGTTCGCGCTGGTCAGTGTGCTGCTGATGGGGGCTTTCGGGTTCTATCTTTATCAATCGTTGGAACGGGAGATCGCGTGGCGCGATGACCAGGCGCTGCTTGGCCGCTTGCAACACACGCAGGCGCTGATCACTGACAGCACGACTGTCGAAACGCTGCGCGGGCGGCCCAAGCTCTACGAAAACATGCTGGGCAATCGGGACAACCTGTTGTGGATTCTTGATGATGCCGGCAAGGTCCTCATCGAAATCAATCCTGTGAATCTGGCGTTGCCCGACTTGCAGGCTGCCCCGGTGGCTCGGCTCGGCAACGGCAGGTATGCGGATCCCGTGCGGCTGGCGTGGGTGGACGTCGTCAATGGAAACCGCCGGCTGACGCTGATTGCGGGCAAGTTGCTGACCGAGCGGGAACAGATGCTCGGCGCGTACCGGCTCAAGCTGTGGATGGCGCTGGCCGTTGCCGCCTTGCTCGCCTTCGCGCTGGGCGGCTGGGTCAGTCAGCGGGGCTTGCGCCCGGTACGCTCGTTGGCCGCACGTGCGGCGGGCATCGATGTTCAGCATCTTCATGTGCGGCTGAACGAATTCAATGACGTCAGCGAACTCAAGGTGCTGAGCAAGACCCTCAACCAGATGTTGGCCAGACTTGAAAACGGGTTTGCGCAGCTGTCGCGCTTTTCGGAAGACCTTGCGCATGAAATGCGCACGCCACTCAGCAATCTCATGGGCCAGACGCAGCATGCTCTGAGCCGTGACCGCAGCGTTGAGGACTATCAAAACTTGCTGGTGTCCAACCAGGAAGAATATGAGCGTCTGGCGCGGATGATCGACAGCATGCTGTTCCTCGCCCGCACCGAGCAGGCACACATCGCGATCCAGCCCGAGCCGCTGGACTTGCAGGTTTTGGGTGAACAGCTGGCCGACTATTTCGAAGGCCTGGCGCAGGATCGCGACATGCAGGTCATCAATGCAGCCAAGGGTGACCTGGTCGCCGATCCGATACTGGTCCGCCGCGCCATGGCGAACCTGCTCGCCAATGCCCTGCGTTACGGCACGTCGGGCACGGCGGTGACCATTGCTGCAGAGGCGCGCGACGATACGCTGATACTCAGCGTGCACAACCAGGGCGAACCGATAGCCGCGGAGCACCTGCCCCGATTGTTCGAGCGCTTCTATCGGGCGGACCCGTCGCGTCATCAACCGGACGATTCGGGTGGTCTGGGCCTGGCCATTGTTCAATCGATCATGCAACTGCATCGCGGCCAGGTCAGCGTGGATAGCTCAACCAACGGGACCACCTTCTGCCTGGCGTTCCCTCGCTAGACCTTGCGCTGGCTACTTGCCCCCGGTTGCGTCAAGGAAGGTGCCGGTAACAAACGACGCTTCCGAGCTGGCGAGCCACAGGATGGCATGGGCCACCTCTTCGGGTTGACCGCCACGCCCCATCGGGATGGTGGCCTTCACGCGATCAACTCGCCCGGGCTCGCCACCACTGGCATGCATCTCGGTGTAGATATGACCCGGCCGGACGCAGTTGACGCGTATGCCTTCACCGGCCACTTCCTTGGCGAAGCCGATGGTGAACGTCTCGAGCGCACCCTTCGAGGCGGCATAGTCGACGTACTCATTGGGGCTGCCGAGCCGGGCCGATGCGGACGAGATGTTGATCACCACTCCGCCACGACCGCCGTGGCGGTGCGACATGCGCTTGACCGCCTGCTGGGAGCAAAGGATCGGGCCGATCGTGTTGACCGCAAAGATCCGCTGCATCCGCTCGAACCCAAGATCTTCAAGGCGAGACTGCTTGGCGATGATGCCGGCGTTGTTCACCAGCACGTCGATCCGGCCGAATGTCCGGTCGATGGTCTCGAACATCTGCACCACGTCGTCGGGCGACGCGCTGTCCGCGCGAATCGCCAAGCCCCGTTGGCCGGCCTCCTCGACATCGGCCACGACAGCCCGCGCCGCGTCGTCGTTGGATACATAACTGATGGCCACGTCATAGCCTCGTTGCGCGGCGATACGGGCGGTTGCAGCGCCGACACCGCGGCTTCCGCCGGTGATCAGGATAAGCGGCGCATCCAGGGTCTTGTCCATGTCTTCCTCTGTCATTGGCTGGGCCAAACGGCTGCGTAGATTTGCTTAAGTAGATGATATATTCAACCACTTGTGAACTCTTGTAGCCGACCCTTGATGAAATCTTCCTGCTCGTCGTTCCCGCTCTCCGCGCTGTCGTTGACCCTGGCTTCGGCCGTCTTGATGGCCAGCGCCGCACAGGCCCAGACTGCCGATCCCGCCGCGCAAGTGCAGCGTGTGCTGGCCAGCCCGGCGTTCAAAAGCGCCGCTGCAACGCTGGACAAGGAGCATGGACGGATCGTTGAAGATGCCATCAAGCTGACCGAAATTCCTGCGCCGCCGTTCGCTGAAAAGGAACGCGCCGAGGAATTCGCCAAGATGCTCAAGGCGGTTGGCCTCAGTGATGTGCAGATCGACCCGGAAGGCAATGTGCTGGGCCTGCGCAAGGGAACGCGCGGCGACGGCAAGGTGGTAGTGGTCTCGGCCCACCTGGATACCGTGTTTCCCGCGGGCACCGACGTCAAGGTCAAGCGTCAAGGGACCAAGCTGTATGCCCCGGGCATCGGCGACGACAGCACCAGCCTGGCGGTGCTGCTGGGTTTTGTGCGCGCCATGAAGGCCGCCGGCGTCAACACCCGCGACGACATTCTGTTCGTCGGCACGGTGGGTGAAGAAGGCCCGGGCGACTTGCGCGGCGTGCGGTATCTCTTCACCAAGGGCGCCTACAAGGACAAGATCAAGTCCTTCTTTTCGGTGGAGTCAGGTGACATCAATCGCGTGACGCACGGCGGCGTGGGTTCCAAGCGCTACCGCATCACGTTCAACGGTCCTGGCGGTCACAGCTACAGTGCCTTTGGCGCCGTCAATCCGATGTTCGCCCAGGCTCAGGCCGCGGCCGAGCTCTCGCGCATCCAGGTGCCCACGACGCCCAAGACCACCTACAGCATCGGCCTGATCGGGGGCGGCACGTCCGTCAATTCGATCCCGGTCAGCAGCTGGATGGAAGTGGACATGCGCTCTGAATCGGTGGATGAACTCAAGCGGGTGGAAGATCGTCTGCTGAAGATCGTGCAGGATGCCGCTGATGGCGAGAACTTTGCCCGGTCCACCAAAGACGCGAAGATCACGGTCGAGGCCAAGCTGATTGGCGATCGCCCCGCCGGCAGTACCGACATGAATGCCGAGATCGTGCAGATCGCCAAGTCGGCCATCGAAGCGGCAGGCTACAAGCCGAACTTCAATTGGAGTTCGACCGACTCCAACATGCCGATGAACCTTGGCATTCCTGCCCTGACCATCGGCCGCGGCGACGTGGGCAAGAGCGGCCGCAGCCATTCGCTGGATGAATGGACGGACGTCGAGAAGGGCCCGATGGTCAAGGCCATGACAACGTCGCTGAGCATTGTGCTCACCGCGACCGGAATGGAATAAGGACGCATCATGCAGCGGCGCCAACTGCTTATCGGGATGGCTGCCCTGGTGCCGCTGGCGTCCTGGGCCCAGCCGGCGCCGCGCATCCGCATGTTCGAGCTCTACGAGCAGGACCTGAGCTTTTCCGATGTCGCCAAACGGCTGAAAGGCAAGCCCATCACGATCCAGGGCTTCATGGCGCCGCACCTGAAGGTGGAGTCCGATTTTTTCGTGCTGTCGAACTCGCCGGTGGAAACCTGCCCGTTTTGCGAATCCGAAGACCAGTGGATCGACTCCATCATCTTCGTGCGCATGAAGAAGCGGCAGGATGCGGTAAGCCCCGGAACGTTGATCGAAGTCGCTGGCATCCTCGAGATCGGTCCCCAGACCGATAGCGCCACCGGCTTCGTGAGTCGCGTGCGCCTGGCCGACGCGACCTTCCGCAAGCTGTGATCCCCACGCTCGAGGCAGTCGCGGTCGGCACGACGTTTGCCGATGCCGGCGGCGGCCGGATTGCCGCGCTCGACCAGGTCGACGCGTGTTTCCTGCCAGGCCAATTGAGTGTGATCGTCGGTCCGTCGGGCTCGGGCAAGAGCACCTTGCTGCACGCGCTCGCGGGCATCGTGGTTCCGGACGCGGGCCGCATTCTTTTCGGTTCGACAGACTTGAGCACGCTCAATGAAGGCCAGCGCGATGCCTGGCGGCTGACCCATTGCGGCATGGTGTTCCAGGACTTTCGCCTGATCGACGAACTCGACGCACTCGCCAATACCTTGCTGCCCGCCCAGTTCACGCGTCTGCGGACGCCGGCCGCACTGCGCCAGCGAGCCCAGTTGCTGCTGGCCGAGTTCGGTGTGCCCGCAAGATCCGGACCGGTCGCCAGGCTGTCGCGCGGCGAACAGCAGCGCGTGGCCTTGGCACGCGCCTTGCTGCTTGATCCGCCGGTGGTCCTGGCGGACGAGGCGACTGCCAGCCTGGATGCCGACAACGGCCAGCGCATTGCTCATGCCTTGCTTGCGGTCGCGCGCGCTGGCAAGACCGTGATTGCGGTGACCCATGATGACAGGCTGTCCGCCCTGGCCGACCAGCGCCTGATGTTGAAGACCGGCCGGGTGGTCACGCCCGAGGTGCATCGAGCATGAATCCCTGGCCCCTGATCCACGCGGCCCTGGCGCGCTACCGCTGGAGTGCCTTGGCGTTCATTCTGTTGGTGGCCGCGGGCGTTGCGCTGTCCGTCGCCCTGGTGTCGCAAGAGCGGGCGCTGCGTAGCGGCAGTGCGAGAGCGGCGGATCGTTTCGACCTGATCGTGGCTGCCCCTGGAAGCCGCACCGACAGTCTGCTTGCCACCGTGTTCCTGCGACCCGGAAGCGCCCAACTGCTCAGCCCCGCCTTCAGCGCGGCGTTGCTCAACGACAGCCGCGGCAGCTTCGTATCGCCGCTGGCATTCGGCGACAGCCATCGCGGACGACCGGTGGTCGGGGTCACCGCGGCGCTGGTGGACCATCTGTCGAACGGACTTGCCGAAGGGCGGACGTTCGCCAGCCGTACCGAGGCCGTCGTCGGATCCGCATCGCCATTGAAGGTAGGCGCGCGGTTCCATCCCGCCCATGGCGTGCATCACAACGGCGAGGCGCACGGCGGCGACGACGACCTGGATGCGCACCAGGTCGAGATCGTCGTCGTCGGCCGCATGAAGCCGACCGGCTCGCCCTGGGACCGTGCGGTGATGGTGCCCGTCGAACTGGTATGGGAAACGCATCACCTGCCGACAGGCCACGCGCCGGGCGCCACGCAACTCGGCCCCCCGTTCGATGAAGCCTTCACGCCCGGTATTCCGGCCGCGGTGATGCGGACCGCCAATCTGGCGGAAGCCTACAAGCTGCGGCGCGCCTACACGGGACGCGAATCCATGGCCTTCTTCCCGGCCGAAGCGTTGATCCAGCTCTACGCCGTGCTGGGCGACATCCGGCAGCTGATGAGCCTGCTGGCCATCGTCACGCAGGCCTTGGTACTCCTGGCCATCACGGCCAGCGTGTTCATCCTGTTCCGCTTGTTGACGCCGCAGTTCGTCACCCTGCGCGCCTTGGGCGCCCCCCGCCGATTCGTGTTCGTCGTCGCATGGGGCTTCACCGCCGCGCTGATGCTCGTCGGCATCATGGTGGGGCTGGCAGGCGGCTTCGGATTGTCGTTCGGCATTTCCTGGTGGCTTGCCAGGGTGACCGGCGTCAGCCTTCAGCCGGGGCTGGGGTGGGAAGAGATCGTGATGGCATTTGTGCTGCTGGTCGTTGGCCTGGCGTTGGCGGTGTTGCCTGCGTGGAGACTGCAGCGGGTGTCGTTGGCGGGGGCGTTGAAGGATTATTGAGCTGACCAGACCGCCAGTTCATAGCCGTCCGGATCAATGAAGTGGAAGCGGCGTCCGCCAGGGAAGTCGAAGACAGCACGTGAGATGGACGCGCCGGCAGCGATGACGCGTCTCTCGGTTTCAGCCAGATCATCGGCGTACACGATCACAAGCGGTCCGCCTGGGCGAACTGGCTCGCCCGTGGTGAAGCCACCGGTCAGTCGGCCATCCGAAAATTCAGTGTAGGTAGGGCCGTAGTCCGTGAAACGCCAGTCAAAGGCTGCGCTGTAGAACGCCTTGCTGCGGTCGATGTTGCTCACGTTGAATTCGATGTTGTCGATCTGCCTGTCGGCGCCTCGATGTGCCATGGATGTCTCCTGCTATAGGTGCTCTGGCCCGGTCACCGGCTAAGATACTGCGCCGGGTGGCAGGCCTTTATCAGATCGATCGCTTTAGAAATTCCTTGAGGACATTTCTGGTAATGGTCACTGTCGCAAAATCATTTTTGCACAGTCCTGCCACCCACTCGCAGGTTGCCGCAGTGAAGACCTGTCCACGACCCTTTTTGAAGTGAACGATCATGCCGCATCCCCGACTGTGCTTTTGCACAGTCGCCGGGGATGTGTCTGACTCCAGCATTGCGGCCCGGAAGTGAGCATCGCGATCTCCCAGCATGAGCGAATCGCTGTCCTGGGGCCGCCCGGCCTCGGCCGATGTCGCCCAACCCATCGCGAGAATTTCGAGTCCTGGAAGGGCGCCGTCGCTGCCAAGCGGTTCAGGCCGGCCCTCATGGAAGGTGTAGTCGAGTCCGTCCACCTCATATCCAAATATGCTGGCCTGGCTCCCAAACATATCTGCGTACCCGAGACCGGTACCTGCGAATGCCCAGTGTTCCGGTCTGAAAACCGAGTAGCCACGCGGGCTCTGTCGCGCCATCCCTCCAAATCCGGCGTAGATGCCGCGCAAGGCGTTGACGCCGAATGTACTCGCGCCGGGGTGATTGACTAAAGGATCCTCCCAGGCGCTCGTCAGTCTGCCGGGATCCGAATCCCGTGCCGGATCCTGCGTTCGAGCATCGTATTTATAAGCCACCTGCGTTGCGCCATTGTCCTCAAGGCGAATCTGCCACATGAAGTTGCCAGCAAATCGCGCGACATTGCCGCCGCGGGTGATGAATGCGTCGACGTGATCGCGCATTTCTCGAGTCCAGTACTCATCGTGACCGACAAAGACAGCACAGGCATAACCATCGAGAGCGTCAGGTTGGCTATGCAGTTCATCCTGCGTTATGAGGTCGACTTCGAACCCGTGCTTTTCAGCCCACAACACAAACGGTCTTTCGTAGGTGGCCCAGCCTGCAAGCGCGTAATACTTGCTGAATCCGTGGATGGACGCCCACTCGATGAATTCGTAACGTGCAGACCCGGGTCTGTCGGCCCGCTCGGAATTCATTGAGCGCGGCGCATCGGAAGGAAGCCATATTTGCCCGCGGGCCCAAGGCCTGTGAATTGACAGCCTGGGCGACCGACCACGCGGCGTTCCAGGATGCAGGCCGTAGTAGTGATTGGCTCCGCCCCAGTCGTTGTAGGCAGTCCAGGTGGACGTCGCGACGACCAGCGCGAGCGCGCTGGCACGTCGGTGAACTGGCTTGACGAAAAAGAGATGGTGCCCCAGCACCGCGCCTGTCGAGTCGATAGCCTCCACCAGGTAGGCGCCTGGCTGCACGTGTGCCGGCAGGGTCCATTCCGTAAACACCGGCCAGTCGCACCCGTGCTCGTAGGCTCGTTCGGGCAAGGGATGAAAGCGCGCCTTCGCAAGGCGCGTCTGGTGCAAGGAGATGCTTGTCGCGTCATCCCGCCCTGCTCGAACTGCAATGGCGTCAACGTTGGAAGAAAGGTGCAGACGGACGGTGTCACCAGGAAGGTAAGAGCGCTTGTCGGTGTAACACCAGGCAGCGGGATAACCGTTTCGCTCGGGAACTTCCACCCAGGTTTCGCGGGCTCCTTGTCGCCTTCCAGAAATCGCGTCGACCTCAATGCCGTCGTAGGTCCCCGGCCGTTTTGCGGCCACACCGTCATTGCCGTTGCGTACGGGTTTCGTTTCGCCATTGGCGGTCATGGTCGTCCTGTTTTGGTTGTGTCATTAGATGACACTATAGATCAACTCACGACACTGTGTTAAAAATCGGCTCACCGGCGTTGGTGTCCTCGTGCCGTGCTTTCCAACTCACATCAAGGAATTTCATGACGACTCCATCACGGCGCGCCTTTCTCACCTCGGCCTCCCTCGGGGCGCTTTCGACATTGGCGCCTTCGGCTTTTGCCGCGCAGGCTTGGCCATCCAAACCCATTACTTTCGTCGTCGGGTTTCCGCCGGGTGGACTGACTGACGCCGGCGCGCGGTTACTTTCGACCGGCCTGGGCACATCCCTGGGGTATCCGGCAGTGGTGGAAAGCAAACCCGGCGCCTCGGGCAACCTGGCCGTCAGCGACGTGTTGAGATCCAGGGACAGCCACAGGATGTTGGTTGCCAACACCAGCATCACCATCAATCCGCACACATTCCCGACGCCAGTACCTAGCCCGATGGAGTTCGCGCCGATCGGGCTGATTTTTGAATCCAGTCTGGTCCTATGTGTGAATCCCGGCTCGCCAGCGAAAAACTTCGATCAGTTTCGGTCGTGGGTTCAGTCTGAATCCAAGGCGGGTGCATTCAATTACGCAACAGCGGACAACGGCGGTATCACGCATCTGGCGATGGAGTATTTCCGTGAGCGCGCGGGCTTGCCTGCAATGACACACGTCGCCTATAAGGGCAGCGGTCCGGCAATTCGCGATGTCATCGGCAATCAGGTGCCCTGTGTGATGGACGGTGCGTCACTTCTGATTCCCTTTATTGCATCGGGGCGATTGCACCCGATCCTGGTCACCAGCGCCGCTCGCCTGCCTGCGTTACCGGACGTTCCCACTGCCTCGGAGTTGGGTTTGAAGGATTTCGCGGTGAGCTCCTTTGTCGGGCTTTGGGGCGCTCCACGACTCGAGCTCGATATCGTGCGCAGAATGAACGCGGCACTGAACACCGCAATCCTGTCACCGGCGATCGCGAATGCCATCACCAAGAACGGAGATCTGGTGGGTGGCGGAACCCCGGAGCGGTTGGCAAAGCTCACGGAGCAGAATTTCCAGCTGTGGGGCGATATCGCAAAGCGCAACAACATCAAGGCGGATTGAGCAGCTGTGCAGGCCATCAGGGCGCTGAACAAATGGTGGACCCCGACCTTGGCAACCCTGGGTGAGGGCCTCGGCATGCGCCTGGCAGCATGTCACCGGGCGATATACTCGGGGGCTGATCAAGCATTCGGTGCACATATGGCGGATAGTGGTGGCTCGTTATCGAAGGTTCGTGCTGTCGAACGCGCCATGGCGCTATTGCGTGCCTTCGGGCCCACTTCCACTCGGTTGTCACTCGCCGAACTCACTCGTCTGAGCGGGCTCGACAAAGGCACAACACGACGCATCCTCCAGACCCTCGCATCTGGGGACTTCATCGAGTTCGATGACACGACAAAGACCTATTCTCTCGGGCCAGGCATCCTGTTGCTGCTGCCTGGCGTCAGGTACGGAAGCGACCTGCGCGATGTCGCTGCGCCAGCGTTGACGCGGCTTGCCGAAGAGTCCGGTGCGACGTCTTATCTTTGGACGTACTTCGACGGGTTTGCGATGTGTCTCGACAGAGTGAAAAGTCCCGAGCTGCACATTGACACCTTGCGCTCGGGTATCGGTACGCGTGTCACCCTGAACCACAGTGCCGGGCCGCGGGTCTTGCTGGCGTATCTGTCTGCTGAAGAAAGAGGGAAAGTGCTCGGCGCGCCACTTGAGCAGCCCACTTCTCGAAGCGTCGTCGATCCCGCCATGCTGGAAGCCTCCGCTGCGAAGATCAGAAAGCAGGGGTGGGAATTCGCGACAGATGACTACGCGCTGGGCATGTCCGCACTCGGGGTACCCGTACTGAATGCCCGAGGCGAACTCGTGGCAAGCGTCAGCATTGCATCGCTGACGCCGCAATTTTCCGTGGCCGATGGCCGGCCCGAATTGCTTTCCCTCGTGCAGAAAACGGCGCTCGACATTGGCGCACGGTTGCGGCCAGGCTGACGGCGGCGTGCGGAAAACCTCTGTCGAACAGCGGCGCGAACTCGGACTGTTCCTTGCCAGTCGGCGGGCTCAGGCCAACCCTGAAGCGTTCGGACTGACGCTTGGAAAACGCCGCACTCCAGGATTGCGACGGGAAGAGGTCGCCGTGCTCGCTGGCTTGAGCGTGAGCTGGTACACGTGGCTTGAACAGGGCAGGGATATCCATCCTTCGCCCGAAGCCCTTGCGCGCCTTTCGAAAGTGTTTCAGCTGGATCGCGTGGAGTCCGCGCACCTCTTCGCTTTGGGCGCGTCAAGCGCGCCGCCCCCCTCGACTGACGAAGATCTGACGACCGGCCTGGAGTTATTGGTCCAGGCGATCGATCCGGTTCCGGCGTATGTGCGGAATGCACGGCTCGATATCCTTGCCTGGAACAATGGGATCGCCGAGGTGTTTACGGATTATGGTCGTTTGCAACCACACGAGCGCAATACGCTGCGGTTGTTATTTCTTCACGTGCCTTATCGAACACGGATCGTCGATTGGGAAGCCATGGCGCGCGGAATGATCTCGACCTTCAGGGCAGCACGTGCGCAGGCACAAGAGCAAGCACCGTTCAATGCGTTGATTGATGAGCTCAACGCGCTCAGTCCTGAATTTCGCGGGTGGTGGCCTGACACCGCGGTTCAGGGATTTGACGAAGGCCGCAAGCGCCTTCGTCAAGCCGACGGCAGCCTTCTCGAATTCACGTACGTCGCACTGGCGCCGCACGGGCGCCCCAATCTTTCCCTGGTGACCTACCTGCCTCGCTCGCTTGGGTAGGAGTGGCGCTCATAGGTCTACGACGCACCTTCCGGCCGTAGCAGGTCCTGCCTAAGCTGACGACCGAAGCAGACCTTTGCTGCTTCCACTGTCACAAGGCCGAGAATGGAAAGCGATAAAACTCCGAGCAATGAACGCCAGATCTTCCAGCCAGTAACGATCCGCGGATTGAAGCTTGCGAACCGTGTCGTCATGGCTCCAATGACGCGCAGCCGGTCAAACGAGGAGGGCGTCCCTCCAGCCTATGCGGCCGATTATTACGCCCAGCGCGCAGGCGCCGGTCTCATCATCACTGAAGCGACCAACATTTCGGCTCAGGCGCGAGGTTATCCTCGCACGCCGGGCATCTGGACCGACGCTCAGGTGCGAGCCTGGAAGTCGGTGACTGAAGCCGTTCATCGACGGGGCGGAAAGATATTTCTCCAGCTCTGGCATACGGGCCGCATCTCCCATCCCGACATGCATGGCGGCAGTGCTCCGGTTGCGCCGTCAGCCATAAGACCCTCGGGCCAGATCCGGGTGCATGACGGCATGAAGGACTTCATCACTCCCCGCGCCTTGGAAGCCGATGAAATCCCTCGAATCGTGGACGACTACCGAAAAGCGGCTGCGAATGCCATGACTGCCGGCTTTGATGGTGTCGAAGTGCACTCTGCCAACAACTATCTGTTGGAGCAGTTCATTCGCGACAGCACCAACTTTCGCAGCGACGCCTATGGCGGCTCACTTCAGAACCGATTGAGATTTCCCCTGGATGTTGTTCGGGCGGTAGTCGAGGTCTGGGGAGCCGACAGGGTAGGGGTCCGAATATCGCCCATCACCACCACGCCGGGCGAGACGCCGCTCGACAGCGATTCCATGGCTACGTACAGCGCCTATCTCGGTGCCTTGTCAGCGCTGGGCATCCTTTACGTTCACGATATCGAAGGTGTGACGCAAATGAGCCGGGAAGAAGCGGGTGGCGTGCGTTTTGATCAACTGCGCCAGCGTTTTCGCGGCGCGTATATTGCCAACAACAACTACAACCTTGCGCTGGCCGAGGGTGCCCTGGCGAATGGAAGCGCCGATCTCGTCAGCATGGGCCGCCCGTTCATTGCCAATCCTGACTTGATTGAACGTCTTCGGAAAAATGGTCCTTTGGCGGACGCACCCAAAGAGTATTGGTACGGTGGCGACGCGACCGGCTATTCGGATTGGCCCACGTTGTGAGAGAGGCGCCCAACTGGACAGCCGTATTCTCGCTGGCGATGGGGGTCTTTGGGCTGCTGACCGCCGAGTATCTTCCGGCGAGCCTGCTTACGCCGATGGCCGTCGACTTGGATGTCTCGGAAGCGTTGGCAGGGCAGGCGGTGACCGTAACTGCTTTGGTTGCCCTGTTCGCCGGCCTGCTCGTGCCAGGACTTACCCGGACGATCGACCGCCGTGTCGTGCTGCTTGGCCTTTCGGCGCTGATGGTCATTTCAAATCTGCTGGTGGCGGCATCGTCGAGCCTCGCGGTGCTGCTTCTGATGCGAATCTTGCTGGGTATCGCGCTGGGTGGCTTTTGGAGCATGGCGGCGGCCGTCGCGATGCGCCTGGTGCCATTGGCGCTGCTCCCGCGTGCGCTGGCTATCATCTTCAGTGGCATCGCGGTAGGTACGGTAGTCGCTGTCCCGCTCGGCAGCTTCATGGGTGGGCGCTACGGCTGGCGCAGCGCATTCCTGGCGGCAGCAGCCGTAGGCATCGTGACGCTTGCCTTTCAGTGGCTCACACTGCCGCGGCTTTCACCAACCAAGGCTACGCGGCTGCGGTCGGTGCTGGACGTGCTACGGCGCCCGGGGATAGGCGTGGGCATGCTGGGGTGCGTGCTCGTGCACACCGGGCACTTCGCGCTGTTTACCTATATTCGGCCTTTTCTGGAAAGTACGGCTGGCGTCGGGCCTGACGGCCTCGCGCTGCTACTCCTGGGATTCGGCTTGTCCAACTTTCTCGGTACCCTTTTGGCGGGCTGGCTATTGCACCGCAGTGAACGAGCTACCCTCGTTTTCATGCCCGCGCTCGTCGGCATCGCAGCGCTTGGTCTGGTCGCATTCCCTGCAGCGCTGACGGTCCAGGCCCTGCTGGTTGCGCTATGGGGCTTCGCATTTGGCGCCGTGCCGGTGGCATGGTCGAACTGGGTGGCCCGGGCCGCGCCGGACCAAGCGGAAAGCGCGGGCGGCATGGTGGTGGCGTCAGTGCAATCGGCCATCGCCGCCGGTGCAGCTGCGGGGGGAGCCATGTTCAGCATCAGCGGCATCGCAGGCGTATTTGTCGCAGGTGGCGTGCTGATGCTTCTTGCGGCGCTGTGGATCGCATTGATGGTCAAGGTTGCTCCGGCCGGCAGAAGCAAGCCGACTGTTGAAACTCTGCACGGTTCAGGAGGCTGATTGGCTGCGCATGCTTCGATACGTTATCGCGCCCTCGAGATACCGTCGCAACACAGCGTGTTCGGTTACCAGACCCCGATCTCGATCCCATGAGCAGGCTCGATGGTGTGCCGCGAAATGCAGATCCTTTCGTCGGGCACCGTCACGCTCAGCTTTCGTGCTCGCATCCATTCGAACAAAATGTTCTTGTGACGCGCCCGTTCCTGCTGCGTCGAGCCAAGAGCGCCGAGATCATGCAGCTCCTGCGGATCTTCGGCCAGGTCGAACAGCTGTTCGCGAAAGCCTTCCCAAAAGACATACTTCCATCGGTTGGTACGCACCATGTACCCGCGGCAGCGGCGGGGATCCTGCCCGAGTTCCAGACGGGCTTCGCGAAACGCATAGTCGATCTCGGAAATCGCGGCGTCTCGCCACGTCACGTCGCTGCCTCGCGTCAACGCCAGCAGCGAACGTCCTTCAAGAAGATGGGCAGGCAAAGGGACGTCGAAGGCCTCCAGGATCGTTGGCACTACGTCGATCGCCTCGACCAGGGCATCGCTGCGCAGCCCCTTGGAAGACGTCGCGGCATCCGGATCGACAAGGATCATGGGAATACGCGCTGACGCGTCGTGGAAAAGATCCTTTTCACCCAGCCAATGGTCCCCAAGATAGTCGCCGTGGTCCGCGGTGAATACGATCAGCGTGTTGTCCAGCTGGTTCAGGTCCCGAAGCGACGCCATCAGCCGGCCGATGTGCGCGTCGATCTGGCTGACCAGCCCCATGTACGCCACCTTCACTTTGGCGGCGACCTCGTCCCTGGCGAATGCGACGCTCTCTCCGTGCTTCATGTAGGCGGCATGAACGGGGTGAGGGTCCTCCTGTTCGCCCGCCGACTTCACCGTCTCCAGGCAGTCCTCGGGGCCGTACATGTTGTGGTAAGGCGCAGGCGCAAGGTAGGGCCAGTGCGGCTTGATGTATGACAAGTGAAGGCACCAGGGGGTGTCGCCCTGACGGCGGATGTAATCGATGGCGACGTCCGTCGTGTAGGCCGTTTCTGAATGTTCTTCTCGCACCCTGGCCGGGAGATGAACGTTGCGCATCTGCCAGCCACTCGCCAGCGTGCCATCCTCCGCCATGGCCGACATCACGTGCTCTTTCCAGGGGTCCGCGCCATACCCGTGGTCTTTCAGATAGGCGACGTAAGGATGGTCACCGCCCGGATCTGCATGTCCTTCATACCGGTCCGCCACCTCGAAGCCACCCTCCTGGATGTGCGTCATCACGTCTGGCGGAATGTGAAGCCGCTTCGCGGCCTCGTCGTCGGGCGCGTAATGGGTCTTTCCGGCAAGCGCCACCGGCACACCGTACGGCCGGAGCAAGTCGCCGAGCATCTGCTCACGGATCGACATCGGCATGAAGTTCCAGACCGCGCCGTGGCTGAACATCGACCGTCCGCTATAGAACGACATCCGGGATGGGCCGCACGTTGGCGAAGCACAATAGGCCCGCGTGAAGGACGTTCCGCGCTGCGCAAGCGCATCGATGTGAGGTGTCTTGATCGTCGGGTGGCCGTAGCACCCCAGATAGTCGGCCCGGAGCTGGTCGCACATGACGAACAGCACGTTCTTTGTTTTTTTCATGGTGTGTTTCTCCGAATGCCGCGCTTCATTCCGCCTTGAACCCTGCGTTCTGGACGAGCGTGCCCCAGCGAACGACCTCGGACGAAATCAGCGCGCCGAATGCGGCCGGTGTTCCTGTCACGGGTTCCACGCCGAGCGCCGTAAGGCGTTCTTCCACGTCGGGCCTGCGCGCTGCCCTGGACAGTTCGGCGTTGAGCCGTTCGATGATCGGCGTGGGTGTGCCCGAGCGTGCTACCAGGCCGTCCCAACCCGTGACGTCGAACTTGGGATACCCGGACTCCGCCATGGTCGCGATCGTTGGCGCATTGGCAAGCCGCCGCGTGCCGGTCACCGCGATCGGACGGACCTTGCCTTGTTCGATGAATTGCATGATCGCGCTGCTGGTCACGAACATGAATTGCACGCGGCCTGCCACCAGGTCCTGGATACCCAAGGTGAACTGGTTGTACGGAACGTGTGTCGCGGACACATTGGCAAGCTGCTTGAACAGTTCCCCGGACAAATGTGCCGGCGTACCGGCGCCTCCGGACGCGAAGCTGAAGCCCTGCGGATTTTTCTTCATCAGGTCGACAAGCTGCTCTACCGTGGTCGCCTTCACATCGGGATGGACGACAAGGATGTTGCTGTACCGCGTGAATTGTCCCACTGGCTGGATATCTCGCGCCAGGTCGAATTTGAAGTTGGCAAATAGCGCCGGTGCCACGGTGATCGGCTGCAGCATGGTCATCAGCGTGTAGCCGTCAGCCGGCTGACGCATCAACTCGGCAAGCGCGACCGCGCCAGCCGCTCCCGGCTTGTTCTCGATGACAGTCGGCCCCAGACCCGTCGACATATGGTGAGCAACGATGCGCGTGGCGATATCCGGCGGTGTACCGGCGGAATAGGGAACGATGATCCGGATCGGCTTCTTGGGATAGCTGTCCTGTGCCCAGGCCGGCGCGGCCAGCATGACGGCACCTGCAAGCGAGGCGGAAAGTAGAACGCGACGGCGAAGGAGCACGGTGGACCTCATCAGCTGTGGGTGGGTGGATCAATCTTTTCCATGAACATCGCGGGGGTCGAACGTCTTCACGTTTGACTTGATCCGCGTCAGGACCTTCATGAACGCGGTCATCTCGGAAGGGGAGATCCCCGTGAGGAAACTGGCGTAGTAGCGCAGCACGACAGGTAAAGACCTGGCAAACAGGTCCCGGCCGCTATCCGCCAGGAAAATCAGGGTTTTGCGTTTGTCGCCGTCCGGCGCGGTGCGCGCGATCAGTCCATCGCGTTCCATGCCGTCAAGAAGTTTGCTGAGATTCGAGCGTTCGATCACGCTCAGCTCCGCCAGTTCGCTGACGTTGTGCCCATCCTGATCCGCCAGGATGCTCAGCACCCGCCACATCAGCGGGCTGCAATCGAGAGGCTGGAGCACGCGCGCCATGTTCTGTACGTGATGGCGGTCAATGGCCAGCAAGTAGTGCATGGGCCAGTCCGTCACATGGAAAAGCTCGGCCTCATCCTTGACTGCGCGCGTGGGCCGGCGCTTGGGAAGCGAGAAGATGATCTTGCGAAGTTGAGTTGTCATTTACGTGAAAACTGTGTGAATTTTCACGTAGTTTGGACAGGGCTTGCTTTGCTGTCAATGGTTTGAGGCTTGTGACGCGCTAGGGGATACCCGTGGCGATCAGCCGACCCCGCCACGCCGCGGCTGTGCCATCAACCAGAGAGTCCGCTAAAGCTTGGCCGACGTGACGTAGGCATTGAGTGCATCGATATCGACGGGTTTCGTGAAGTGTTTGTTGAAGCCAGCTTCGATGGCGACACGCCGGTCCTGGTCCTGACCATAGCCAGTCACCGCGGCGAGTATCACGTGGCCCAGGCGCGGGTCCTTGCGAAGGCGGCGGGCAACCTCATAGCCGTCCATTCCCGGCAGTCCGATATCCAGCAGAATCACTTCCGGGTCGACTTCTTCCGCCTTTTGCAATGCAGCCGGTCCGTCATGCGCGACAGTCACCGTATGCCCGAAGTGCTCGAGAAGCAGCGCCAGCGTTTCTGCAATATCGGGGTTGTCATCGACGACCAGCACTCGCTTGCCCCCAGGCTGCACGGCAGGCAAGGGTTGCTGTTGATAGGTCCTGGCCGCACGGGCTTGCGGCGCCGCTATCGGAAAGGAAACCGTGAACTCTGCCCCGTGCCCAAGCCCTTCGCTCAGCACCTCGATCTTGCCCTTGTGAAGCTGGACGAGGCTGCGGACTATCGTCAGGCCGATGCCCAGACCGCCCTGCGAGCGCGCAAGGCCCCCATTCGCCTGTGCGAAGAGATCGAAGATCCGGTCGCGCATGTCATTTGCGATTCCGATACCGTTGTCCCGCACCCGGATACAGGCCTGCTCGTCGCATTGTTCGAGAGTCAGCGCAATGCGGCCTTCGGGGTCCGTGTACTTCGCCGCATTGGTCAGCAGGTTCACCAGTATCTGTTCAAATCGAACCGGGTCGCCTGTCACCTCGACTATCTTTCGTGGCAGGGTGACGCTCAGCGTATGACCCTTTTCGTCCATCAGGGACTGCACCGTTTCCAGCGCCTGGTTGACCAAGGCGCCGACGTCAAGCCGCTCGTGTTTAAGCTCAATCAGTCCCCGCGTGATGCGCGACACATCCAGCAGGTCGTTGACCAGACCACCGAGCACTTCGCTCTGCCGGGTCAGAATGGCCAGGTACGTGCGCGCACTGTCTTCGGTGGTCTGACGGGTGAGCAGTTGAACGGTGTTCACGATCGCACTCATGGGCCCGCGCAGTTCATGCGCCAGCATGGCCAGGAATTCGTCTTTGCGCTTGTCCGCTTCCACCAAGCGGGCTTGAGCGGCCCGCAGCTCGGTGATGTCCATGTTCGCAGCCACCGCGCCAACAATGTTGCCGTCCCGGTCAAGAATGGGCGAACTCGACACCACGATGGTTCCCCGCGTGCCATTGAGTCGCTCGATGTCGAGCACAACGTCTCGGGTCGATATCCCTTGCTTGAGCGACAGTGCGCAGGGCCAGTCGAGCGCATCAATTCGCTCGCCCGTATCTGGACGGAACCCCTTGTAGGCGTCGTAATCGACGACGGAATCCACGATTGCGTTTCCCGCCCACGTTTTCTTCCACTCCGCATTTTCCAGGATCATGGCGCCGGACGCGTCGAGCATGATCAGGCCGGTAGGTATGGTGTCGACGATGGCCTTGAACCAGGCGCGTTCTGCTTCGAGCTTCAGACGGCTTTGTACCAATTCCTCTTCGGCGGCTTTGCGTTCACGAATGTCTTCGATCACGGCCATCTCGTAATCCGGGGCGCCGCTCGCGTCCCGGACAACCGACAGATGCAGCTTGGTCCAGATGTAGTGGCCGTCTTTGTGAAGGAGCCGCTTTTCAAGCGAATAAGCGTTGAGCTGGCCTGCGGCCATGCGCTCGAAATTGACGAGATCTGCCTTGATGTCGTCCGGGTGGGTCATTTCTGGCCAGCAGGCAACGAGCATTTCCTCTGGCGTGCGTCCCAGCATCTGGCAGAACGCTGCGTTGACCTCAAGCCAGCGGCCATCCGGGAACTGCGCGCGCGCCATTCCAAGAGCGCACTGCTCGAACAGCGCGCGATAATGCGCGTCGGTAGCGGGAAGAGAATCGCGGGGCAGGCTGGGGCGGGTCATTGCGTGCGGCACATTGAAATGCGGGGTTCCAAAAGGCGAATGGCGGGTCAGGGTAACCCGTTGCCAGCCTGTAGAAGCCATCCGTCGCCGCACTGCCACAGCGAAATCGTAAGCTTTTGCTCTGTCTTGACGTAAGTTCTATCGAAAACGACTCGGGCGCAGCATCGCTTCCGTGATGCCGCGAGGTCAGCGTCGGTTCCGGGATGACGCCTTGCGAAGCATGGCCAGGAAGTGGTCGTACTTCGTCAGAAGATCATGTACGCGATCCTGCAGTCCAGTCGTTAAAGGAATCGTCCCGGACGCGCCCAGCTGCTGGCCTTCCACGTAGATTTTGATAGCGGGATTTTCGGGATCAAGAAGCACTTCTTGTCCGTCATCGGTCCGGATTGCCCACGGTAGTTCTGCTTCCGGGTGGACTGCAGATGCATCTGCGGGCGCGGTGATCCCGATCAGCGTTCCTTCAAGGGTGCCCCAAGGCGCAACCACTTTCAGATGCTTCCCTTCCAGTTCAGGCCACAGGTCGTATAGCTTGGTTGGCATGTCACCTCACAGTTTTTGCGAGTATCCCAACCCGCAGCGCGACCATGCGGTTTCCTTGTGTATCTACCACTGAGCACGGATGCGGCTAGCGTCGGGAGTGCCAACGCGCAGGCTTGATGCCCCGGTCAGCTTACCTGGGCGCCGGCCTCGACAAGCGCCGCCACGAAGTCATCAGGCCGCGCCAGCAACTCAGGCATGTACAGCCCGGGCGGCATCGGCGCTTGCCCATCCAGCCCCAACACCGCCCCCAGCAGCAGGACCACGCTGACGCCCGTGAGCGCTGCGGTGCCGTCATCGAAGACCAGCGTCGCGCGGCGTTTGGCCGGGCTGCCGGCGATATTCCCTTCAAGCTCAACCATGATTTCCGTCGCAGCCTTGCCGCCCTTGCGCCGACTGGATGATTCCGCGGTCACCAGGTCGAAACGGATATCGGGCGCGCCCGTCAACGCCTGCAAGCTCACGACGTCGAAAGAAGAGAATGCGCTCCCAGTAAGCCGCCGGCCGTCGACCGTCTCGATCTCGTGATGGACGTCATCGCCGGTCAACCAGACGCGCTTTCCGTCTTTGAGTGCAAACGCGGCAGGCGCGGCTTCGTGCAGGCGCTCCATGTCTTCCACGGCGGTCGGCCCGACTGAATCCTGATCGTCCACCAGCGCCCCCAGTGCAATGGACCGCACATGGTCGAACTGCTGCGCCGCCCGGGCCGCCAGCAGCACCGCCGCGCCCGCCATCCAATGCGATGCCAGCACCACGGGGGAAGAGGCAGGGCGGTGCGTGAACAGGGCAAGCTCGGACGCGACTTCGATCAGGCCACTTCCGATACTCATGTAGGGCACGCTTTGTTCTTGCGCCAGGCGCAGCCCGTTCAATCCATTGTCGGGCACCAGCATGACCACCGCACCAACCGTGATGTCCTGGCCCAGGCCTAGCCGGGGTTGATCGAGATCAATGCCCACCGCGCGGGCAGATCCGGTCGAGTCAGCCAATTCGCCTGCGGTCTTGAGGTTGCGCCCACCGATGAGCAGCGGTGTATCGGGATGCCGCGTTCTGAACCACGCAAGCGTCTTGCGCCCTACGCTGCCGGAACCACCCGCGAAAAGTATCGGACCTGTTTTCATGTTTGCCATCCTTGATGTGGGGTCGAGGAGCTCGAGTGCAAGCTACCATTGGTAGTTAAGTTAAACTACTAATGGTAGGTTGGCAAGTTGACGTCGATACGGTGAGCGGGATGGCGAATACCACTTTGATTAAGTGCGCATCGAATGCTCCCGTGATTCCAGCTTCTGGCGTCGGCGGTTTTCTGACGGACCACCCAGCATGCGCGCTCAATCTCACCAAAAGTGCAACAACGCTCGAAATTTTTCTCTCGTCAGCGCCAAACGTCCTATAGAGTCGTAAGCATGAGCACCGCAATGCACAACAGTGCGGAGCGCTCGCCCGCCGTCTGCCTTCGCAGATCGCCCCACCTATTAGCGCCGTAGGGCAGAGGTCACTCGCATGCTTGGGATTTCCGACGCATGGCCGCAATTCCTGGGAAAGCGCATGCGGGTGCTTGTGGGCGATGTGCTGGTTGAAGGCGTCTTTCTGGGGCTCAGGCCTGTCAGTGGGGTCAGGCCCGTCCTGTCTGACCCGCCGTGGGCGGTCCTGACCGATACCGGTATTGCCTTCATCGATCCCGACAGCGCATTCATCCAGATATATGTCAGGGAGGGGAGGTTGCTGCCGCCCCGCATCCCGGATCCGAGCACGGCGCGGGTGGACGCACTGGGCGCCTTCATCGAGAACGCGCAAGACATGATGCAACGCGCCGAGCAGATTCTGTCGCGATCGCGGCGCGGCCTTGCTGCACAGGGACAAAAGCACCTTGCGTCGGTCCACGACGGCACTGCCTGACTGAGCACACTCTGGCGCCGCCCGATTCGCCCCACAGGCAAACTCAAAACCAGCACACGCAAAAAAGCCGCATCAATTTGCATTGATGCGGCTTTTTTCCGGCTTCTTACACCGGCAGTTCTGGTGGGCTGTGAGTGGCTCGAACACTCGACCTACGGATTAAGAGTCCGCTGCTCTACCAACTGAGCTAACAACCCGAGAACGAAACTATAGCAAACTTTTTAGGCGCTTGTAAAGTCGACCGGCAAAATTGCTGCGCTTCGCCCAGCGTTGCCTGAAAAACAGGCAAGGCCTATTCGATCAGGACGATGTTCTGTTCCTTGGCGATACGTTTGCGCAGGGCCAGTTCCTTGGCGATCTGGGCGCTGAACTGTTCAGGCGTGTTGCCGTCGATCAGGGCGCCGCTTTCCAGCAGGCGGTCACGCACGGCGGGCATCTTCAAGGCCTTGACCGACGCTTCCTGCACGCGCTTGACGACCGCGGCGGGCGTGCCGGCCGGGGCGACGATGCCGTACCAGGCGACGTTGTTGACTTCCGGCAGGCCTTCTTCGGCAAAGGTCGGGACGTCGGGCAGGGCGGGCAGGCGTTGCGGCGACGCGATGGCCAGGGCGCGCAGCTTGCCGGCGATGACGTGGGGCATGGTGGACGGCAGGTTGTCGAACTGGGCGTTGACCTGGCCGGCCAGGGTGTCGTTCAGGGCGGGGCCTGAGCCGCGGTAGGGGACGTGGACCATGTTGGTCTTGGTGACCGACTTGAAGAGTTCGCCGTCCAGGTGCGAGATGGAACCGGTGCCGGCCGATGCGTAGCTGTATTTGCCGGGCTCTTTCTTCAGGAGCGCAATGAACTCCTTCATGTTCTTGGCCGGGACTTGCAGGTTGATGGTCAGGACGTTGGGCACGTTGACCAGGTTGGTGATCGGCGTGAAGTCCTTGATCGGATCGTACGGTGTCTTGGCGTTGGTGGCCGGGTTGGTGGCCATGGTGCTGACGGTGGCAATGCCCAGGGTGTAGCCGTCGTTGGGCGAGCGCACGAGCGCGTCGGCGCCGATGGCGCCGCCGCCACCGCCGCGGTTTTCCACGACCACGGTCTGGCCGAGTTCCTGCGACAGGCCGTTGGCGACGATGCGCGCCACGATGTCGGTCGTGCCGCCTGCCGCGAACGGAACGATCAGGCGGATGGGCTTGTTGGGATAGGCTTGCGCCATGGCCGAGCCGCTGGCACAGATGCCGACGATGGCGGCGGTGAAGAGGGCGGTGACGCCTGGTTTGACGGTCAGCGACATGAGTTGAGTGTTCCCTGGCGCCTGCAGCGCCGGTCAATTTTATGGATAGGAAGGGGATGCCAGACTACGGGGCGTCGTTGCACCGACGCGCGTAGTTGAACCTTAAAGGATTCAACCTGATGCCGTGCGGCGGACATATCGGTGGGAACCCTAGTCAGTCCACCCTATTTGGGATGAAAGCGACGGCTTGCCTTGCTGGCATGCGGATACTCGACGGGACGTCTGCCGGTCGATTCCGGGCAAATTCTGTTGCCGTTGTGCCAATTGGCAGGCACAACGGCAAAGCGTGATCGTCCTAGTCTCGTCCTACTGCCGTCCTACCCGTCGTCCTAGTCGTCATCGTCCTAGCCGCGTCCCATGGTTGAGTTCGTCAACCGTCCTAGTCGCGTCCTATTGTCGACCCACCTGCGTCCTACCCGTTGGACTCATCCTCGATATGGCGCAGTTTCAGCTTTTCCGCTTCCGGATACAGCTGTTCCAGCAAGTGCGCCATGGCGTCGGCCAGCAGGCGGGCCAGCGTCGCGACGGGGGCATTGTCGCCAGGTGCGTTGCGGGCGGCGGTCCAGGCTTCCTGCAGCGGGTCGGCGCGCTCAGTGATGACGCGCGCCACGTCGTCGCGCCAGAAGGCGGGGGCTTCGCCTTCAACAAAGTTGCCGCGCCCGCGGCCAAAGTGCGTGATGGCCAGATAGCGAAGCAGGCCGGCTTCGGCCAGCGCCTGCAGGTAGGCATGGCTCAACCGTACCGTGGCGCGGTCGGCGCCGCTGGCCTTGTTGACGCCCCAGGCCGCGCCGGCAAAGGTGGCCGCGCCCACGACCGCGCCGACCACCATGCCACCGCCGAGGGTCAGGCCGCCGCTCAAGACGTCGGCCGATGCCCCGGTGGCGGCGCCCGACAGGATCGCGCCCACCAGGCCGGCCTGTTTTACGCCTACCGGGGTGCGGATGTTCATGTGTTCGCTCAAGCGCTCGTTCACGCGCGCGGCCACCTTGCCATCCAGGCCGTGCAACGCCAGAAGCTTCAAGGTGGTCTGCGATTCCACGCCCGCGACGCGTTCGACCAGGGCCCGCATGGCGCTGTCTTGTGCAGGGTCGGCGACCCGTTTGCCCGGGGTGATGGCGTGCAGCGCCTTCTTCAAGGTCGAGGCGTCGCTGGCCACCGCCTGCGTGTCGCGCGCGGCGGCGGCCAGCAGATCAGCCAGGGCGTGCATGGACGCCTCGAAGCGATCGGTGTTGCGGGCTTCCCAGGTCGCCACGAGCCGCTGCGCACCCTCTCGTTTGTCAGCGGGAGCCAGGTCCACCAGGCTTTCGAACAGCACGCCCTCATGGACCCAGCACCGCGCAAAGGCGTCCATGGGCAGCACGGCGCGAACAACGGTGGACGATCGCAAGGCCTGCGACCATTTGCGGATGTCGGCCTGTTCCGCATTGGCGGGTGCGGGCGGTCCCATCTGGTTGAGAAGCACAACGACCGGCTTGCCCAGCCACTGCAGCAACTGCATTTCCGGGACGACGTAGCCGGCGTCTTGCGGGTCTTCGGACGCGTTGACGAGATACAGCACGACGTCCGCGTGATCGCGGGCGGCAAGCAGGGCGCGCTGGCTCAGGTAGAAGGGGCGGTCGCGCATGCGATCCCAGACTTCGCTCAGGAACCAGCCGACCGGGTTGCCAGCCTGGCTCAGTCGTTTGGCCAGCCGCACCGAGTCGCCAAAACCGGGCGTGTCCCACAAGGTCAGCTCGTCCCCTTCGGGCGAGGTGAGCAGGGTGTGGGCGTCGGCCGTCTCGGTCACGTGCGCGGCGTCCCGCACTTCGCCCACATCGCGCAGCAACAGGGTGCGGGCCAGGGTCGTCTTGCCTGCATTGGTGTGTGAGACCAAACACAGCTGCAGGCGGATAGGCAAGGTCGTCATGGGCGGACTCCGGTGTGCAGGTCCATCAGGTGAAGCTGCACCTTGTGCAGATCGGCAAAGTCCTGCCACAGCTGTTTGCGCTGCGACAGCCGCGCGTCGGCATCGCTCGCGCCGCCCAGGCGCTGCGCGTAGGCGGAGGTGTCCACCGCGATGGCCACCTTGCCGGGCAGGGCGCGCGACAGGTGATCGACGAAGGCGCCATGCGTGTCGATTTCGGGCGTGGCCGACAGGTTGAACAAGACCAGCGTCATCGTCGCGGTGTCGTGGGCGACATCGGTGCCTGCCAGGGCGGCGTCGGGCGTATCGCCGTAGCTTGCGGCGGGTCGCAGGGTCATTTGGGCGGTGTCACCGAGCAGGGCGCGGGCAAAGGTTTTCAAACCGGCATCCCGGTCTTCGTCCACGGCAAAGCTGTAGGGAATCACGCGCAAGACCAGTGCTTGCGAGCCCAGCGCGCCCAGCACGCGGCGAAAGTAGGGCTCGTCATAACTGACCGGAAAGCGCGCCTGCATACGGGCCGCGCGCCACTGCGCATAGCCCGCCAACACGACCCGCGGCACCACGATCAGCAGCAGGAACAGCAAGGCATACCGATGAATCCACGGCGCGCCATTGGCCGTGCCGCCGCTATCGGAAAAGCGCAGCGCCGCGATATCCGAAGGCAACCAGTTCAAGCCGGGAAAAAGCGCGGTCACCGGCCAGAAGATGATCGACAGCAGACGATGGACACCCGGCGCGTCCATGAACGTGCTTTCCCAGCCGACGCGATATTCGACGGTGAGTCCCCGCAGGTACAAGGACGCGATGACACCCACAGCCAATGCCGCCGCCGCCAGATGCAGCGCGCGCCGCCAGCGGGCGGCGGTCAAAGGCGCCGCCCGGACCTGCCAATCCTGCTGGAAGGCCGACATGGACCGTGCCAACGCGGGCGTCGGCCGGCCGGGCAGACGTCGTGTCGCGCCTGACAGCCAGGCTGGCAGATGCCAACGCGGCAGTCGCACGGACGCCGACGGCACCACAGCCATCACCAGCATGCCCGCATACACCAGCAGGTTCCACCCGACAATGCCCAGCAGCGGCAAGGACAGCAGGTCCATCCGGTGCGGGTTCGCAATGCGTTCGGTCAGCATGCCCGAGGCCAGCGCCAGCAGGGGCAGCGCAATCAGCAGCAACGCCGGCCAGCGCAATGGCTTGCGCCACGCCGCCAGTCCGGGCGTGCGCGTGCCCAGGTCGGTCAGCAGCAGGTCGGCGCGCCGGGCAAGGAAGGCGTCGGGCGTGACCGCGGCGGCATCGCCCGATGCGCCCAGCTGCAACTGGCGGCGCGCGCTCAGGCTGGCCTCGCGATAGGCGGCGTCATCCAGCACCGCATGCGCCGTATCGGTGGTTTCGATCGCGCGGATTGCCAGCACGTCTCTTGCCGCTCGTTCATCCATCCGCGTGCATTCCTGTCAGGTAAGGGGCGAATGACTATATCTGAATCGTCCGGCGCACGACGTAGGCGGATGCAGCAGGGTGTGTCGAGCGGTGAGCGGGAGGTCAGCTTGCGGGTGGCGTTCCTGGCGCCTGGCCCAGGTATTCATACTTCTCGGTGTTGACCCGCGACACCCGCCATTCGACCGGCTCTCGGTTGTAGGAGTAGGCCAGGCGGCGTACTTCCAGCAGCGGCGCGCCCACGGCCACATCCAGCCAGCCCGCATGAATCTCGTCGGCGCTGCAGGCGCGCAGGCGTTCGTCGGTCGCGATCACATTGATGTTGAAGGCGTCCTGGTAGAAGTTGTAGAGCGTGCTGGGACGCTCGCGCAGCATCTGTTCGGTCAGGCCCCTGAAGCGCGGTTCGGGCACCGTGATCGTGTCGACCATGACGACATCGCCATTGAGCACCAGCCGGTTCGAAAACTCGAACACCTGATCGCCGGTGTCGAGTTGCAGCGCATCGCGCAGGGGGCCGGTGGCCCGCAGGCGGCGGAACTTGAGCAGCGTGGTGACCGGGTAGGTCTTGACGCCGTCCTGCCCGACCACACGGAAAAACTTGAAGAAGTGATGGTTGCGATTGTGGATCGCGACGTAGGTGCCGCGGCCCTGCTGCCGCACCAATATGTTTTCGGATGACAGTTCGTCGATGGCCTTGCGCAGCGTGCCGATCGACACACCGAAACGTTCGGCCAGCTGCTTTTCGGGCGGGATGGCCTCGCCCTGTTTCCACTCGCCATGCGACAGCGCGTCGAGCACGGCCTGTTTGACCTGGGCATAGAGTGGCGCGCCCGCCTGGGCGTCGCCCGGCAGGGCCGAGATCATGGTCGACAGGTTGCTGTTCTTCATGGACGGTTGAGTTGATTGCGATGGACCGATTGTACCGCCAGCCGGACCACCGGGTTCCAGTCATTCAAATCATATAGATGATTTAGTTGACTTAAGAAAAGTCGGCCCCTAAGATGGCTGCACCGACAACGCAACAAGGTGCGACGCAGCTCCCGCGATCGCATCGGCAACCGGAGGAAGACATGATTCACGCCGTATTGCACGACTCGAAAGACACGGTCGCCGTGGCCGTGGTGGAAGGCATTACCGCCGGCACCGACATGAGTGCCTGGGTAATGGATGAAGACCAGTTGATCTCGGTCAAGGCGCTGCAGGACATCCCGATCGGCCACAAGGTCGCGCTCAAAGACATGGCCACTGGCGACACCATCTACAAGTACGGGGTCGACATCGGCAAGGTGGTCGCGCCGATCAAGGCTGGCGAACACGCCCACGTCCACAACATCAAGACCAAGCGCTGGTAAGCGCGCCGTCACGTCAACGTCACGGGCGCATCGCCCCCTTCCGCGCAATCCCCCATTCAAGGATCCGACCATGGCCGTCGTTACTTCCACTTCCACCTTCCAGGGCTATCGCCGCGACAACGGTCGCGTGGGTGTCCGCAATCACGTCATCGTGCTGCCGGTCGATGACATTTCGAACGCCGCTGCCGAAGCCGTCGCCAACAACATCAAGGGCACGCTGGCCTTGCCGCATCCGTATGGCCGCCTGCAGTTTGGCGAAGACCTGGAGCTGCATTTCCGCACCCTGATCGGCACGGGCTGCAACCCCAACGTCGCGGCCGTGGTCGTGATCGGTATCGAAGAGGGCTGGACCAAGCGAGTGGTCGATGCGATCGCCACCACCGGCAAACCGGTTGCCGGCTTCAGCATCGAACTGCATGGTGACCACGACACCATCATGCGCGCGTCCAAGACCGCCAAGGAATACGTGCACTACGCGACCGCGCTGACGCGGACCGAGTGCCCGATCTCGGACCTGTGGGTGTCGACCAAGTGCGGTGAGTCGGACACGACATCGGGCTGTGGCGCGAACCCGACCGTGGGCAATGCCTTCGACAAGCTGTATGGCCTGGGCAATACGTTGGTGTTTGGCGAGACGTCGGAGCTGACCGGCGGTGAACACATCGTGGCGGCACGCTGCGCGAACGATGCTGTGCGCGAAAAGTTCATGTTCATGTTCGATCGGTATCAGAAGATGATCGACCGCTGGAAAACCACGGACCTGTCCGAATCGCAGCCGACCAAGGGCAACATCGCGGGTGGCCTGACCACCATCGAAGAAAAGGCGATGGGCAATATCCAGAAGATCGGCAAGACCTGCAAGATCGACGGCGTGCTCGACAAGGCCGAGATGCCGACGTCGTCGGGCCTGTGGTTCATGGACTCGTCATCGGCCGCGGCCGAGATGGTGACCCTTTGCGCCGCGTCGGGCTATGCGGTCCACTTCTTCCCGACGGGGCAGGGCAACGTGATCGGCAATCCCATCCTGCCTGTCATCAAGATTTGCGCCAACCCGCGTACCGTGCGGACCATGTCCGAACACGTCGATGTCGATACGTCCGGCCTGCTGCAACGCGAGATCGACCTGGACCAGGCGGGCGACAAGCTGCTTGAATGCATGCTGGCGACGGCCAATGGCCGGTGGACGGCTGCCGAAGCGCTCGGCCATCGCGAGTTCGTGCTGACGCGCCTGTTCGAAAGCGCGTGATCTGACGAACGCCAGCCTGCGGGCCGGCGTTCGCTGCCGCACCCAAGCTTCGCGGCGTACCGGCGCACAGATCGCCGGACGACGCGAAGGCGGCAACCCCGGCTGACCAGCCGGGTGGAGGAGACCTGGGTCGTTGACGTCACGCCTTCGCGGCGGGCAGTGTGCCGACCCGCACAAACCACCCCACGGAGGACACCATCATGACTATCGAACGATCGGACGGAGGTTGGGACGCGTCACGCCGGCGCGTATTGGGCATGTTGGGGGCAGGCGGGCTCTGTGCCGTGTCGCCCTGGACGTTCGCGGCCCAGTCCGCGGGCGCATGGCCCGAGCGGCCCATCAACTATGTCGTGCCGTTCCCGCCTGGCGGCCTGACCGACGTGGCCGCGCGCCAGGTCGGCAAGGCCTTGAGCGATGCCGAGAAGTGGAATGTCGTCGTTGAAAACAAGCCCGGCGGCAGCGCTAACATCGGCGCATCGCACGTCGCGCGCGCAGCGGCGGACGGCTATACCTGGCTCGCCATCACGTTGACGCACGTGGCCAACGTGACCCTGTTCGAAAGCAAGGCCGGGTACGACCTCATGAAAGACCTGACCCCAATCGCGGGCCTGGCGTCGTGCGGCATGATGGTGGTGGTCAATCCCAAGAGCGACATCAAGACACTGGACGACCTGACCCGCGTCGCCAAGACCCGCAACCTGTCGGCCGGATCGAGCGGCAGCGGCACGCCGCCGCACCTGGCGCTGGCTTTGTTCGAAAGCCTGACCGGCGTGTCGATGACCCATGCGCCGTACAAGGGTGGCGCCCCGTCGCTGGTGGATCTGATGGGCGGCCACCTGGACGTCATCTTTTCCAACTATCCCGAATCCTTGCCGCATGTAAAAAGCGGCGCCCTGCGTGCGCTGGCCGTGACCGCCAAGGCGCGCACGCCAGACCTGCCCGATGTCCCGACCGTGGGCGAAGCGGGCATGCCGGGCCTGATCGTGGACAATTTCACTGGCGTGCTCGCACCGGCGAACACCCCGCCGCACATCGTGCAGCAGGCAGGCAAGGCGATTGTCGAACAGATGTCGCGGCCCGAAATGAAGCAGGCGATGGTGCAACTGGGCTTTGCGCCGCAGCCACGCGGGCCGGCCGAATTCCGCACCTATCTGGACAGCGAGGTGGTGCGCTGGCGCAAGATCATCCAGGACGCCAAAATATCGGTCGGCTGACGCAATCAAATTTATAAGGAGAACGACACCATGCGGATCATCATCACGGAGTTCATGGACGAGGCCGCAGTGCATGCGCTGGCTCGCCGGTTCGATGTCCGGTACGAACCCGATCTGGTGGATCGCCGCGACGACTTGCTGGCCGCGCTGGAAGATGCCGAGGCGGTGATCGTGCGCAACCGCACGCAGGTGAATGCCGAGATGCTGGCGGTGGCGAAACGACTGAAGGTCGTGGGGCGGCTGGGCGTCGGCCTGGACAATATCGACGTGGCCGCCTGCCGCGATCGCGGGATCGAGGTCATCCCGGCTACCGGCGCCAATGCCCGCGCGGTGGCGGAATACGTCATTGCGACGACGCTGATGCTGCTGCGCGGGGCCTATACCGCCAGTGCAGAAGTGGCTGCTGGCGCCTGGCCGCGCACCGCTTATTCGAATGGGCTGGAGGCCGAGCAGCGCACGCTGGGCATCGTGGGCTTTGGCGGCATCGGGCAGCTGACCGCGACGCTGGCGCAGGGCATCGGCATGCGGGTCGCGGCCTTCGACCCCATGCTGCCCGCGGACAGCGGCGTCTGGAAGCAGACCGGCGTGCAACGGATGGAACTCGACGCCCTGCTGTCGGCGGCCGATGTGGTGACGCTGCATATTCCGCTGACACCGGACACTCGCAATCTGTTCGACAGCGCGCGGATCGCCAGCATGAAGGCCGGCAGCATACTGATCAATACGGCACGGGGCGGCATCGTTGACGAAGCCGCACTGGCCGGTGCATTGAAAAGCGGCCAGTTGCGGGGCGCCGCCATCGATGTCTTCGACCAGGAACCGGTCAAGGCGGCCGGTGCGCTGGCCGACGCGCCCAACCTGATCCTGACCCCGCATATCGCCGGCCTGACGCAGGAAGCCAATGAAAGGGTGTCGAGCGTGGTGGCCGACCGTGTGGCTGCCGTGCTCGATGGCGCGGTGAACGGCGCGGTGAACGGCGCAGTACAGGGAGGTCGTTGATCATGGCAACGATCTCGACAGACGATCTGCTGGCGCTGGCGCAGCGGGCGCTGGCGGCAAGCGGCGCCGATGCGGCCATGGCGCAGGCGACAGCGCGTGCGCTGGTCTATGCCGACAGCCAGGGCCTGGCGTCGCATGGCGTGGCACGCGTGCCGGCGTATGCGGCGCACTTGCGCAACGGGCGGGCCGTGGGCACGGCAAAGCCCCGTGTGCTGCGTGAACGGGGCGGCGCCGTGCTGATCGACGCGGGTGCGGGCCTGGCCTATCCGGCTTGCGCCGAAGCCGTCGACACCGCGGTTAGCCGCGCGCGTGACCATGGTGTGGCATTCACGGGCGTCACCAACAGCCATCACTTTGGCGCGGGCGCCTATCACCTCGAGGCCGTGGCGCAAGCGGGCATGGTCGGCCTGGCCTTCAGCAATTCGCCGGCGGCCATGCCGGCCTGGGGCGGCAAGCGGGCGCTGTTCGGCACCAATCCGATCGCGGCCGTATTTCCTCGCCGCAATGGCGCGCGCATCCTGATCGACCTGTCCTTGTCCGAAGTCGCGCGGGGCAAATTGATGGTCGCCGCCAAGGAAGGCCGCGAGATCCCTTTGGGTTGGGCGCTCGATGCCGACGGCCAGCCCACCACCGATCCCAAGGCGGGCCTGGCCGGCAGCATGCTGCCCATGGGCGGCGTCAAAGGCGCGATGCTGGCGCTGGTCGTGGAACTGCTGGCATGCGCGTTGACCGGCGCGCACTTTGGTTTTGAAGCCGATTCCTTCCTGACCGACGAAGGCGAGCAGCCCCGGGTCGGGCATGCTTTCCTGGTGATCGATCCGGGGGCACTGGCAGGGCAGTCCGCCTACCTGGACCGGGTCGAAGCCCTGGTCGACGCCATGCAGGAAGACGAAGGCGTTCGTCTGCCGGGGGCGCGTCGCGAAGCGCTGAGCGAGAAGGCGGCCGGCAACGGTGTCATGGTTCCCGACGTGTTGCTGCAACAACTGCACGATCTGGCCGGCACCGGAAAACCCCTCGATTGACGTCACAGCGGGCCGCGCGCACTGTTCCGGCGCGGCTCCAGACAACGCATCTTCTTGTCTTTCCGCTTATGCTTATGGGTGAAAACAAGGAGACAGTTGTGATTCGCAAGGTTTTTTCGTGTCTGGGGCTGGCCGTTGTCACATCGGCCACGTTGGCGGCAGTTGGCGCAACCGCCGTGCATGCCCAGGCGCAAACGTTCCCCACCAAGCCCATCCGCATGATCGTTCCGTTCCCACCCGGGGGCGGCACCGACATCCTGGCGCGCCTGGTCGCGAACAAACTGACGGAAGTGCAGAAGTGGACGGTGGTGGCCGAAAACCGCGCGGGCGCGGGCGGCACGATCGGCATCACCGAAGCAGTCCGTGCCGCGCCCACCGGCTATGAAATGGTCATGGGCCAGAAAGACAACCTGGTCGTGGCGCCCTGGCTCTACAAGAATCTGAGTTACGACCCCACCCGCGATCTGGTCGCGGTGGCGCATGTCGGCTTCACGCCGATCATGATCGTGACCAGCGTCAATTCCCGCTTCAAGACGCTGGCGGACGTGGTCACCATCGCCAAGGCCGAACCCGGCGCCGTCACCTACGGGTCACCCGGCAACGGCACCACCATTCACCTGGCCGGCGAGATCTTCAAGGGCGCCGCGCACATCGACATCCGCCACATCCCCTACAAGGGATCGAACGCAGCCATGCTCGACGTGCTGTCGGGGAATGTGGACCTGATGGTGTCGTCGGTTGCGTCGGCCATGGCGCAGATCAAGGCAGGCAAGCTGCGTCCGCTGGCGGTCACGTCGGCCAAGCGCAGCACGTCGCTGCCCGATGTGCCGACGGTGGCCGAACTGGGCTACCCCAGCGTCGACGTCAGCACCTGGTATGGCCTGTTCATGCCGGCAGGCACGCCCAAGTCGGTGGTGACCACGGTCAATACCGTCGTCAATCAATTGCTGGCCACGCCTGAAATGCAGGCCGCCGTGATTGCCCAGGGCGCCGAAGTGCAGGCCATGACGCCCGATGCGTTTTCGTCGCTGCTCAAGACCGACTACCAGAAGTGGCGCGGCATCGTGCAGGCGTCGGGCGCCACGGTCGAATAAGCCGGGGGGAACCTACGGCGCGACGCGCGCCAGGCACGTCGCGATCAGGCTGTGCACATAGGCGGCCCGCAGCGTCTGCCCCCGAAAAATGATGCGGTACATGATGGGCGAGATGATCTCGTCCATGACCGCATCGATGGACGGATGCGGATCGCCCCGTCGCTGCGCCTGGTCCAGGATGATCTCGAGCTGGTCCTGTGTGTACGCACAACAGGTATCCGGACCATCGCCGCTGCCAGCCAGCACGTCGCGCACCATGATGCGGCCCGGGCCCGACGACATCTCGTCCACGAACTGGTCAATCCACAATTGCAGATCGGTCCGCAGGTCGCCGGTGGAAATCGGCGCGCTTTCGGGCCGCAGGCGTTCCACCGCAACGTCCGCCAGCAGTTCGGGCAGGTCACCCCAACGCCGGTAGATGGTGGACGGCGTGACGCCTGCATGCGTCGCGATCAGCGGTACTGTCAGCGCGGCGCGGCCATGTTCGGCCGTCAGGGCGCGCACGGCGGCATGCACCGATTCCTGCACCCGCGCACTGCGGCCGCCGGGGCGAAGACGTTCTTTGGTAGCGGAAGACATGGTGGCAATCAATGACCTGCCGAGAAGCGGCAACGGTTGCAGTATCCCACTAAAGCAAATTATTTGCTTTAAATGATGCTTTGATGCACCATGCATTAACGCAAAAAATTTGCTTTTACCTGATGGCCTTCATGTCGCCCCGCGCTGCCGCTTCCGATCCTTCCCCCTCCGGCACCTTGACGCCCACCCCCGCTCGCGGCCTGGGGCCGACCGGCTCGGTGGTGCTGCTGGCCAGCATCCTCATCGCCTTCATGGCCGCGTCCAGCGCGCCCACGCCGCTGTACAGCATCTACCGCGAAGCCTGGGGCTTTTCGCCCATCACGCTGACCGTGGTGTTCGGCATCTATGCCTTCAGTCTGTTGTTCTCGTTGCTGACCGTGGGCGCGCTGTCGGATTTCATCGGCCGCCGGCCGGTTGTGCTTGCCTCCGTCCTGCTCCAGGCGGTCGCCATGGTGCTGTTCATCCTGGCCAATGACGTGCCCATGCTGATCGCCGCCCGCGTCGTGCAGGGGCTGGCCACGGGCGCGGCCATGAGCGCGCTGGGTGCTGCCTTGCTCGACGTCAACCGGACCTGGGGCGCGCTGATCAACAGTGTCATGCCCATCGTCGGCATGGCGATCGGCGCGTTGGGATCGAGCGTGCTGGTGCAGTTCGCGCCGGCGCCATTGCATCTTGTCTATGTGGTGTTGCTGGTCGTGCTGGTGATCCAGGGTGCCATCACCTTCTTCCTTCCCGAGACCGTGCGGCCGCAGCCTGGCGCGCTGGCGTCGCTGCGCCCCAAGGTGCGGGTGCCGGCGCAGGCCCGCCGTGCGTTGATGATGGTGGCCCCGGTCGATGTCGCGGTGTGGGCGCTGGGCGGCTTCTTCCTGTCGTTGGGGCCGACGCTTGCGCGCGTGGTGACCGGCGAACAGGCGCCGGTGGTGGGCGGTCTGCTGGTGTTTACCCTGACCATCTGCGGCGCCGGGTCGGTCGTGGCCTTTCGTAATACCGAAGCCCGCCGCACCATGAACATCGGCGCGGCGGCGCTGATCGTCGGCATTGCCACGGTGCTAGCGGGTGTTCATGCCAATGCGTCCTTGTGGTTTTTTGCCGGCACCATGATCGCGGGCATTGGCTTTGGCGCCGCATTCCTGGGCGCCGTGCGCACCGTGATGCCGATGGCGTTGCCGCACGAACGGGCCGGCTTGATGGCAGCGTTCTATGTGCTCAGTTATTTCGCAATGAGCCTGCCCGCCATGGTGGCCGGCGCACTGGTCGGCCAGATCGGCCTGATTCCGACCACGGATATTTATGGCGCGGCGGTGATACTGCTTGCTACCGCGGCGCTTGTCGGAAGCATGACCTTGCGTCCCGTCACGCCGCACGGGTCAACGCTTCCCAGCCGTTGAGCCTTTCAAGTGTGCCACCGGTCTAGGTCCGATCGGGCGTGAACCGCGGCCGAGGGCCATGTTGAGGCACTAGGCCATACGAGCGGCGCACCGTTCGGCCATCGCCGGTACTGTGTACGTCCATCGCCATACGGACGGACTCGCATGACATCGCGCCCTCGTTCCCGTTTGCTTCGCTCGGTTCTGGTTGGCGGAACGCTGTTCTGCGGCTTGCTGATCGTGGCCGAAATTGCCACCCGTCAACTCGGCCTGCTGGACTTCCCGCTGTACGAAGCAAACGCCGACATCGGCTATGTGCCCAAGCCGAATCAACAGGGCGCTTTCCTCAACAAGAACGACTGGCAGTTCAATTCGCGCAGCATGGGCGCGCCGGAATTCGTGCCGGGCCCGGGCGCCAATGTGCTGCTGGTGGGCGACAGCATCGTCGACGGCGGCAATCCGTACCGTCAGCAGGACCGGCTCGGCCCGCTGACGCAGAAGGCGCTCGCGCACTCGGGCGTCAAGGTCTGGCCGATCGCGGCGGGCAGCTGGTCGCTGCGCAATGAGCTGAAGTGGCTGCAGCGCAATCCGGATGTCGTCGACCGGGTCGATGAGGTGGTCTTTCTGCTCGGCAGCAACGACTTCGGCGATGCATCGTCCTGGTCGTGCGAGTTCAGCCATCCGCGGTCGCATCCGACGTCGTCGTTATGGTTTCTGTTCAATAAATATGTGTACCGGCTTGAGCCTTGCGGCACGCCTCCGGCCGCGTTGAAGGTCCCGCAGGGGGACGTGCACGCCGAGCTCGAACGTTTCATGTCGGCCTTCGGCAAGAAGACGACCGTGGTGCTGTATGCGACAGAAGAAGAGAGTCGCAATCCAGCCGAACGCGCGCGCAGTTTCGAGCCGGCGCGTCAGCTGTTGAGGTCCGTAGGTGTCAGGGAACCGGTGGCGATCGCGGACGACGCCCGCTGGTCCCCCGACTGCTACAAGGACGCGGTGCACCCCAAGCCGTCGGCCATGCCGGTGCTGGCGGACATTCTGGCGCCCCATATCCTGGCGCGGGTGGGCGGGGCGGAGTAGGGCCTACAGGTGATCGGCCAGCCAGTCCGCCACGATGTTGGCGCCGACCTGCCGATTGTCTTCCTGGCAATGTTCGCTGCCGCCATCGTACGCACGCAGCACTTTGAGCGTCTTGTCGGCCGACCCGACCGCCGCGTAAAGCCGCTCGGCAAAGTCCAGCTGCACGATGTTGTCGTCTTCGCCATGGATGCAGAAGAAGGGGCACCGCATCTTTTCGGCAATGCCATCAAGCCGGTAGTTTTCCAGCTTCTTCATGCAGGCGTCGATGTCGGGCATGCCCAGCACCCAGGGCAACTGAAAGCCCGGGGCGGACAGCTTGGTCCCGCCCGACTCCATGATCTTGCGGCGGCGCTGCCACGACTCGTGATAGTCGAAGTGGCCGCCCCACGCGACGCAGGCGGCAAAGCGCGGATCCATCGCGGCGGCTCGTGGCGCGTAGTATCCGCCCATGGAAAAGCCCATGACCGCGACGCGTTCGGGGTCGACTTCCGGGCGTTGCGTGATGTGATCGTAGGCCGCGCCAGCGGGCACTTCATAGTCATAGCGGCTGGGAATGCCTTGAAGGCGCAAGGCTTCGCCCTGGCCCGGACCATCGATCGCCAGCACATGGATGCCGCGCCGGGCAATCTCGACACCTCCGAACAGCACGCTCATTTCCTTGGCGTTGTCCAGGCCGTCGAACATGACGACGGTGGGCGCCGGGCCTTTGACATCCGCCTTCAGAAACCAGGCCGGCAGGGTCGTGTCTTCATACGGGACGTCGACGCGTTCGATCTGCGGATAGCGCCGCTCGACACCTTTGGTGAAGCAGCGCAGGCAGCTTCGATAGGTATCCCATTTGCGCTCCGACGGCGCGATGAAGCGTTCGCCGCAGAAGTAGTAGATAGCCGCGCGCAGGTAGTAGGCGCCCGACGTCAGCCGATGGCCCTGCGCTTCTTCGATGTCGCCGAAGCCTTCGATGCGTTGGGCCATGGCGGTCCATTCGGTCCACCACAACTCGTTGTCGCCTTCATGGCCACGCAGCTTCTGGCCGATCTGGTCGATCTCGCCGATGGCCGCCGCGCCCCAGGCCGCCATCTCGATACCGAACATCATGCCCTGCGACCACATGTGGTTCTTGGGGAAGTATTCAAACCAATGGCTCATGCGAGCTCCTGTCAGCCAGGGGTGAAGGCCAGCGCGGCCTGGTCGATACCGAAGACGTCGGCCAGCCAGTCCAGCATCAGTTCCTGGCCCAGGGTCGGGTTGTCGTGCTGGCAGTGTTCCGCGCCGGTCTCATCTTCGGTGGTCAGGCGAAGCGTGGCCTTCACGCCATGCTTGATCGCGTAGTCATACACCGTCCGTACCGCTTCGACCCCCAGCACATCGTGGCCGCCGTGGATGATTAGGTACGGGCACTTCATGTGTTCGAGCACACCGTCCAGCGTGAAGGGCTTCGCGATTTCGGTGGCCTCGGCCATGTTCTTTGCGCCGAACACCCAGGTCATGTGACCAGCGAGACCATGGCTGTCGTCACGCACTTTCCAGCGCGCGTGGATGTCCCAGATCGCGCCGTGCGAAATGCAGGCGGCCAGGCGCGGCTCCATTGCCCCCGCCCGCGCGGCGTAATAGCCGCCCAGGCTCGATCCGCTGACGGCGATGCGCGAGGTGTCCACATCCGATCGCCGTTCCAGCCAGTCGATGCAGGCGCCGATCGGCACTTCATAGTCGTAGCGGGTCGCCAGCTTGTGACGCCGCAAGGCGCCGCCCTGGCCCGGGCCGTCGACCAGCAAGACCGACATGCCGCGCTGCACCGCGCCGCGGCCGGTCATGAACCACAGTTCGTCCTTGAAGGAATCGAGCCCGCCCACTGAAATCAGCACGGGCTGGCGATCGCCGCCGTGGGCCGACCGGATGAAGTAGGCGGGCAGCGTCGTGCCGTTTTCATAAGGGATCTCTACCACTTCCGCTGCGGGCGTCAAGCGTGTAAACGCCTTGGCCGATGCGGCTTCGCACAAGGTGAAGGTGGCCAGGCGGCGCGGGTCGTGTCCGTCCAGCCAGAACTCGGCCTCGCGGTAGTAGTTGGCGGCGCGCAGCCAGCAGTTCATGGCCGTGCGCACATGGCCGTTGGCCAGCGCGTCATCGCCGCGACGGTCGTTGCGATCCGCAATGTGCGTCCATTCCTTGAACCAGCTTTCGCGGTCGCCCGGAATGATCTTGCTGCCTGCCTGGAACACTTCGCTGACGGCGCCGCCGCCTTCCTGCGTCTCGCCCAGCCCGCGCCGGAACTGGTAGGAAAACCAGAAATCCTCGGGCCAGTGATGCCAGCCGAAAGGCTCGTAGACCGAATGGGGTTGCTGCATGGTGTCTCCGTCAGGGCTTCGGGGTGTCGAGCTTCAGATCGCGGATGATCGAGCCCCACTTGTCGTAGTCCCGCCGCCAGACCACGCCAAAGTACTGCGGCGATCCAGGCGACGTGTCCAGTTCCAGCGTGGCGGCTTTTTGCGCGACGTCGGGCATCTTGAGCGCGGCATTGACCGAATCGTTCAGCTTGCTGATGATCGCGTCGGGTGTGCCCTTGGGCGCAAAGAAGCCGAACCAGCCCAGGGCTTCGTAGTCGGGCACCGCTTCCTTGAAGGTCGGCACGTCAGGGGTGATGCGGGAGCGTTCCCGCGCGGTGATCGCAATGCCATGCAGCCGGCCGGCCTTGACGTGCGGGTTCATGCTCGACGCGCCGCTGATGGTCAGCGGTACCTGCCCGCCGATCACGTCGGTCACGCTTTGATTGCTGCCCTTGTACGGGATGTGCGTGAACGAAAAGCCGGTCTGACGTTTGAGCAATTCGACCGCAAGGTGCGGGAATCCGCCCTCGCCATTGGTGGCCAGGCTGACCTTGCCCGGATTGGCTTTGGAATAGGCGATCAGGTCGGGCAGGGTCTTGGCGGGAAAGTCCGGGTGCGACACCAGCATTAGGTAGTTCGTGTAGGCCATGGCCACCGGCACGAAGGCGTCGCGCACGTCAAAGGGCTGCTTATTGATGATGGGCGCCACCGCCATGCTGCCCATCTGCCCGAGCACCAGCGTGTAGCCGTCGGGCGGTGCTTGCGTGGCGTTCTGCAAGCCGACCATGCCCGACGCACCGGGGCGGTTTTCCACCACGACGGGTTGGCCCAACTGTTCGGTGATCTTGGGGCCGATCAGCCGCGCAATGATGTCGGCCAGGTCGCCCGGCGGGTAAGGCACGATCACGCGGATCGGCTTGTCGGGGTAGGCCTGCGCGGCACTGACGGAGGGAAGGGCGGCGGCGCACAGGGCGCCCGCCATGACGGCAAGGATCAGCTTGTTCATACGGCGATTTCTCCGGACTGGGAAAACATGCTGCCGCGTCGTGGACGACCGGCATCCGTGAAGCAAAGACTGTCTCCGACCCGGGTTGTGACGGGCCCGGCAAACGGGGCGCCTCCCGGTTTTCAAGTCGATAGACTTAAAATCAAGTGACTTGAATTTAGCGGCGAGGCGCGCGCGACGTCAATCGCCGTTTACATTTTTCCTGGCAGGGGCGGGGGTAAGGCCGCAGGTTGCCGGGCCCCGATGCCTTAGCGCGGCTTGCGGCGCTTGCTGCGTGCGGCGAAGGACGACGGGTCATTGCTGCGCCGGCCAGGCGTGCTGACCCAGACGACCCGTGCTGGCTTCTTGCTGGCGTTGCGATAGTGGTGGGCGATCTCGGACCGGAAGGAAAACGAATCGCCGGCCTTGAGCACAAAGGTTTCGTGTCCCACGGTCAGCTCGAGCTGGCCTTCGACCACATAGCCGACTTCTTCACCTTCGTGCGCGACAACGCCTTCGCTGCCGCCGCCCGGCGCGATCACATGCAGATGGCCTTCCAGCACATGGTCGCCGTCTGGCGCAACGAGCCGTTCGACATGCGATCCCTTGGCGTCGATCGCAAGCGCCTGCCGTTCCCCTGCGCGGGACACGATGTGGTTGTCGTCCCGCGACGCCAGCAGGTCGGGCACGGTGGTGCCGAAGCTCGTGGCGACCTTGTGCAAGAGCCGCAGCGACGGCGTGATCTTGCCGTTCTCGACCTTGGACAACATGCTTTCGGAACAGCCGACCCGGTCGGCCACTTCGCGCAGCTTGAGCCCTTTCAGGATGCGGGTGCTGCGGATATTTCCCCCCAGGGCAAGGGGATCGGCTTCGGCGGCGTCGGTCAAGGGAACACGCTCCGGGCGCGTGGAATCGGGACGTCCATTGTAGGGGAGGCCTGCGCGAAAGACCCGGATTGACGCGGGCAAGAAACCAGGACTACATTCGACCAAAATATTGAACATGCTCAGAATCGATCTTGATCAAAAATAGCGTGGCATCGGACGCCTCGCGGCGTTCACCCGCGGCATCCACCCGCGGCATCCATTGAGGAGACATCATGGTTGCATACGATCGCACGGCTTCGGCCGCGAGGCCCCGTCACGCGCTGGCCCGGTGGTGGGCACGCGGCATGAGCCGGACCGTGGCCTGTAGCGCGCTGCTGCTGGCCTCGGCATTCCCAGCCGCCAGCGCGTTTGCCCAGACCATCACCCTGGCGGCGCCGCCCGCGTCGGTCACCGGGCCGATTGCCGAGACGGCGGCCAACGTGCTGTATCAGGGACTGAACATTACGGAAGGTGCGGTGCCGGTCACTGCCTTTCCTTATGTGACGGAAGAGTATTTCGTGAGCGGCACGGCGAGCGGCCAACCCTACGCCACGCGCATGCTGGTGCGCCGCCCGCGCAACGTGGCCGACTTCAGCGGGGTGGTGGTGGCCGAAGCGATGCACACCAGCGGGCGTGCGCTGATCTTCGAGTGGTCGCGCGAATCGGTGCTGACGCGTGGGCACGTGTTTGTCGAGATCCCGACCTCGGCCGCCAACATCGCATCCATGCGCGCGTTCAACGACGCGCGTTATGCGGCGCTGTCGATCCCGTTGGCCAGCCAGGCGAACGAGATCATCGCGCAGTTCGGGGCGCTCATGAAGACCAATGGCCGGCCGGGTGGCTGGCTGCCGGGCTACGCAGTCCGCAAGGTCACGCTGATGGGAACGTCCGCGTCGTCGGGCACCGTGCGCAACTACATGGCAGTCCACCCGACGGTGCGGCTCAACGACGGCAAGGCCGGTCCGCTCTATGACGGCTATCTGGTGACGAGCACCAACGGCAACACCAAGCTGCCCTTCCTGGATGTGCCCATCATCCAGATGCCGACCCAGACCGAGGTGCGCACGTGGGCCGAAGAAGGCATTCAGTACCGGCGGTCGGACGGCGACGAGCCCAACAATCAGTTCCGGCTGTATGAAGTGGCCGGCATGGCGCACAACAACGCGCGCGAAAACCCTGGCTTCCTGGGCGACCCCTGCACCAAGCCCGTGTCCAGCTTTCCGGCAGGCGCCTTCACCGCGTTGGCGTTGAATCATCTGGTGCAGTGGGTCGACAAGGGCACCAAGCCCCCGCATGCGCCCGCGCCCATCGCGACCGATGGCAACACCTTTGGCGACGGGTCCTTCCTGGCGCTGGATGCCAACGGCAATGCCACCGGCGGCATCCGCAATGTCTATGTGGACGTGCCGACCGCGACCTATGGCGTCTTTGGCGACGGCCGGTTTGCGGCCGATGCCCCGCAGGCCGAAAAGGACAGGCTGAACCGCTTGTGCCTGCTCGTGGGCACCGAGGTCAAGCTGCCGCCGGAAACCCTGGCACGGCTGTATCCGGGCGGGCCGGCCGAGTATCAGGCCAAGGTCGCAGCCCGTCTGGACACCTTGATCGCCGAAGGCTGGTTCCTGCCGGAATACCGCAAGTTCGTCACGGCCGACGTCGCGGCCGCGCAGATCCCGGCGCCTGCCGGCAACGTGGCGGGCAATCCCATGTCGAGTGGCGGCGGAGCGATGGAAGGCGGTGCATTGGCGGTGCTGGCTGGCATCGCGGCGCTCGGCCTTGCGCGTCGGCGATCCTGGCTGCGTCAGCCAAAAAAGTCAGAGCTATAAGCAAAGAGCGATCGCGTCGTTGGCGGTCGCGTGTTGATCCGGCACTATGCGCGACTCTAGAATCGGGACAGCCTTTCCGCTCCTATTCACTTATCTCAGGCATGTCCCCATGATTTCTTCGATCGATGCACAGACCGTCAGGCAGTGGCTGCAGGACGGCAATGAACTGGCCTTTCTTGACGTGCGCGAGCACGGGCAGTATGGCGAAGGCCATCCCTTCTTCGTGGTGTCCGCTCCCTATAGCCGGCTCGAGCTTGATGTCACGCGGCTGGTGCCGCGGCGGGGCGCGCGGATCGTGCTGCTCGATGATGACGATGGCGTGGCGCAGCGTGCGGCGCAGCGTCTGCAAGGGCTGGGCTACACCGATCTGCACGTGCTCAATCATGGCGCGAAAGGCTGGCAGGCGGCCGGCTACGAACTGTTCCAGGGTGTGAACCTGCCGTCCAAGACCTTCGGGGAACTGGCCGAGCACGCCTACGATACGCCGCGCATCCAGGCCCAGGAACTCAACGCCATGTTCCAGCGGGGCGAGCGCGTGGTGGTGCTTGATGGACGGCCGTTCGAGGAATACCGCAAGATGAATATCCCGGGCGCCATCTGCTGCCCGAACGCCGAATTGCCCTACCGTATTCACGCCCTGGTCGATGACGACTCCACGCCCATCGTGATCCATTGCGCCGGCCGCACGCGCAGTATCATTGGCGCGCAAACGCTGATCAACGCCGGCGTGCGCAACCCGGTGTATGCGCTTGAAAACGGGACGCAGGGCTGGTTCCTGAACGATCTGCAACTGGAGCATGGCAGCTCGCGCCGCTATCCGCAGGTGGATCCGGCCGACCCGCGTCTTGCCAGCCGCCGGGAAGCCGCGTCGGCCCAGGCCGCCTGGCATGGCGTTGGACAAGTCGATGCCGACACACTGCCCGCCTGGCTGAGTGACACCGGGCGCAGCACCTTCCTGCTCGACGTGCGCACCCCTGAAGAATTCGCGGCCGGCACGCTGGCGGGTGCGCAGCACGCGCCCGGCGGCCAACTGGTGCAGGGCACCGACCAATACGTCGGGGTCCGCAACGCACGCATCGTTTTGCTCGATACCGATGGCATTCGCGCCCCCTTGATCGCGGCGTGGCTGCGGCAACTCGGGCACGATTCCTACCTGCTGACAGGTGATGTCACCCTGGCGCCGCCCGCCAAGGCCCCGAGCGCCGTCACGCCGCTGGCCGCGGTGGACGCCGACGAAGTGGCCGCGCTGGCCGCCTCGGGCGGTGTCCGTCTGCTCGACGTGCGCGCCAGCACCAAGTACCGGGCCGGGCATATCGAAGGTGCGACCTGGACGATCCGTCCGCGCATCCAGGCACTCGTTGCGACCGACAACCTTCCGGTCGTTATCGTCGCTGACGATGGCCGGATCGCTGCGCTGGCTGCGGGGGATGCCGAGTTCGACGATGCCCGCTGGCTGGCCGGCGACGCCGCGGCGTGGGCCGAAGCCGGCTTGCCTGTCGTGGACACGCCCGATCATCCGTCCGATGCCGACTGCATCGACTACCTGTTTTTTGTGCATGACCGTCACGACGGCAATCGCGAAGCCGCGCGCCGCTATCTGTCCTGGGAAACCGGGCTGATCGCACGCCTGGACGACAGCGAGCGCGCGGCGTTCCGGTTGCGCCACTGATCCTTCACTTCAAGAGAACCCCGATGTCCCGTCCACGTCCGATCAAAGCGGTGTCCGTCCGGCGCCGCGCGTGCCTTGCGCTTGGCGCCGCCGCGATGGTGCCGGCCCTGGTGCTGACTGCAGCCCTTCCCGCAGCGTACGCGGCCGAGTCCACGCCCGCTGCCTATCCTGACAAGCCCGTGCGCTTCATCGTGCCCGTGTCCGCGGGCGGCAGCACCGACAAGATCGCGCGGGTCATCGCCGAAAAACTGGCGATCCAGTGGGGACAGACGGTACTGGTCGAAAACATTACCGGCGCGGGCGGCACGATCGGCGCGGCGCGGGTGGCGCGGTCCAAACCCGATGGCTACACCCTCTTGCTGCACAGCGATGCGGTGGTGCTGAACCTCGCCATGTACAGCAAGCCGGGCTACACGCTTGACGACCTGTCGGGCGTGATCCGCGCGATCGTCAATCCGCAGGTGCTGGTTGTCAAACCGTCGCTGGGCATCAAGACCTTCCAGGAATATGTGGCGCTGGCCAAGCAGAAGCCGGGCGAGGTCAGCGTCGCCTTGCCCACCAGCGGCGGCATCGCCCATATCGCCCACGAAATGGTGCGGCAGCGCCTGGGCATCCAGGTCAACTACATCCCGTACGCCGGTGGCGCTCCCGCCGCGACCGACGTCATGGGCGGGCATGTGGATGCGACGATCATCACGGCCGCGGCCGTCACCGAATACATCAAGGCCGGCCGCCTGATCCCGCTGGCCGTCACGACGTCGTACCGGTCGCCTGCCATGCCCGACGTCCCGACCATCGCCGAAGTGGCCGTGCCTGGCTTCGATGTCGAAAGCTGGCAAGGCATCCTGGCGCCGGCGGGCACGCCTCGGCAGATCGTTGAGAAAATCAACCGGGATGTCGCGGCGGTGCTGGCGCAGCCCGACGTGCGCAAGTCCGTCGAAAGCCAGGGCTATGGCATCTCGGGCGGCACGCCGCAGCAGTTCGACGCGGCGCTGCGCGATGACTACGCGCGGTATTCGAAGGTGATCAAGTCGTCGGGGATCACGCTGCAATGAGGCAGCATGTCGCTCGGCATGGGCGACATGGGCGACATGTCGATTGCGGTGGCCGATAATCGTCGTGGGGGCAGAGGGCTGTCCTCTTTCTTCAGGATGATTGATCATGACAACGACGACGGTTCGATTCCACCGTGTGCTGAAGTCCACGCCCGACCGCGTGTACCGCGCCTTTCTTGATCCCGACGCCCTGGTCAAATGGCTGCCGCCGTTCGGCTTTACCGCCAAAGTGCATGCGCAGGATCCCAAGGTGGGCGGCGCCTACCGGATGTCATTCACCAATTTCGGCACGGGTTCCAGCCACAGCTTTGGCGGCGACTATCTGGAACTGGTGCCGGGCAAGCGCCTGCGCTACACGGGCGTTTTCGATGATCCCAACCTGCCCGGCGTGATGCAGACCACGGTCTCACTGCGCCCGGTGCTGTGCGGCGTGGACGTGGAGATCGTCCAGGAAGGCATCCCCGCCATCATCCCGGCCGAGATGTGCCACCTGGGGTGGCAGGAGTCGTTGGTGATGCTGGCGCAATTGGTGGAGCCGGACATTCCGGGCTAGAGCGCCGCGCTGGATGGCCCGCAGCCTCGAAGGCTCAACAGGACGCGCCTTGTAGAATCCAGAGTCCTTTTGATTTCTTCAAGGAGCACACCATGGCCGATCCCCTGTCCCCCGAGACCCTTGCCATCGTCAAGTCCACCGCGCCGGCCCTGCAAGAGCATGGCCTGGCCATCACCACCCGCATGTACGAACGGCTGTTCGTCGATCCCGAGATGAAGGCGCTTTTCGATCAGGCGGCCTTTACGTCTGGGGAGCAGCCCAAGCGGCTGGCGGCGGCGATCCTGGCATTTGCCAAGAACGTCGACAACCTGCCGGCGCTGTCGGGAGCGGTCGAACGCATCTGTGCGCGGCATGTGGAAACGCACATCAAGCCCGAGCACTATCCGGCGGTGGCGAACGCGCTGTTGCCGGCGATCAAGGACGTGCTGGGCGATGCGGTGGATGACACCGTGCTGGACGCGTGGGGCCAGGCCTACTGGTTCCTGGCCGACATTTTGAAGCAGCGCGAGGCTCAGCTGTACGGCGCGCCGGCCTGACGCAGGGCCGGCAACTGGAGCGGCATCCGCTCCGCAGTCGCTCATCCACCGCTGCGGCAGGATGAGCGAATTTCATGCAGGCCATGAAAAGCTATCGTTTGCCCAAGGTCCGGCCGCGGTCCTATGGTGTGCCCTGACAGCGTTGCCGCAATGATGCAACGCATGTGCGGGGCAACAGGCTCCGCCCACCATAACGATGAGACCTGTCATGACCTTTGCCGTGGATGCCCATCCCCTGGACCTGCGCGTGTGGCTCGACCACGTGCGCGAGTTTGGCGAACTGACGGAAGTGAGCGGTGCGCACTGGAACCTTGAACTGGGCGCGATCAGTGAACTGAACGTCAAGAAAGCGGTGCCCCATGCGCTGCTGTTCGACGACATTCCCGATTACGCTCCGGGCTTTCGGGTGCTGACCTGCAGCACCAGCAGTCCGACCCGCCTGTCGTCCTTGCTGCGGCTGGATCTGCAGCGTTCGCATGGCGGCCTGGTCGACACGCTGCGTGGCCGGCCCCGGCAATGGCAGGCGGCCGCCGCCAACTTCAATCCGGTCACAGTGGAAGACGGCCCGGTATTCGAGAACACCGATGCGGATGAGGCCGTCGACCTGTTCAAGTTTCCCTCACCCCTCTGGCACGAAAAGGATGGCGGCCGGTACATCGGCACGGGCTGCATGGTGGTGACGCGGGACCTGGATTCGGACTGGGTGAACGTGGGCACGTATCGCGTAATGGTTCACGATCGCAACCATGTGGGCCTGGACATGATTCCGGGCAAGCACGGCGCGATCCAGTACGACAAGTACATGAAGGCGGGCAAGCCGTTTCCGGTGGCGATCGTGGTGGGCTGCGATCCGCTGGGCTATCTGATCTCGGGCATTGAAGTGCCGTTCGGCATGTGCGAGTACAACTACATCGGCGCGATCCTGGGCAAGCCGGTCGAGGTGGTGAATGCGCCGCTGACCGGGTTGCCGATTCCGTCGCATGCCGAGATCGTGATCGAAGGCTGGGCGCATCCGGGCGATGAACGGATCGAAGGCCCGTTCGGCGAATTTCATGGCTACTACCCGGGCAAGGCCGCCACTGCGCCGGTGGTGACGATCGAGCGCATCTATTACCGCAACCGCCCGATCCTGCTGGGCAGCCCGCCCGCCAAGCCGCCCAACGATTATTCCTATTCCAAGGCCGTGATGCGGTCGGCGCTGCTGATGGACGCCTTGCAGGCGGCCGGCGTGCCCGACGTGGCGGCGCTGTGGGCGCACGAGATTGGCGGGGCGCGCATGTTCAACGTGGTGGCGATCCGCCAGCGGTATGCGGGTCATGCGCGGCAGGCCGGGCACATCCTGAGCCAATGCGGGGTGGGCGCCTATATGTCGCGCTATTCGGTGGTTGTTGACGAAGACATCGATCCGTCGAACCTGCAGGAGGTGATGTGGGCGGTGGCCACACGCACGGATCCGGACATTGATATCGACATCATCAAGCGTGGCATGGGGTCGAAGAACGATCCCATGTCGATCGCCTACACCACGTCGGCCCCGCTGACGTCCAAGGCCATCATCGACGCCTGCCGTCCCTACGACTTCCTGGCCCAGTTTCCGGCGGTCGCCGAAGCCAGCAAGGAACTGCAGCAGCAGGTTCTCGCCAAGTGGCACCACGTGCTGGGCTGATCGCCCCGCCGCATCGTTAAGGAAGCGTTATGCACAATTCATTGCACGCCGCGTGCGCGGCTCTGCTCGCCTATGGCATGTCGGCGGCGCCCGCCGCGTGGGCCCAATCGGCTGACAGCAACTGGCCGACCCGGCCGATCACCATGGTCGTGCCTTTCCCGCCGGGCGGCGTGAACGATACCGTGGCCCGTCCGGTGGCCGAGGCCATGAGCCGGGCGCTCAAGCAACCGGTGATCGTGGAAAACCGCGGCGGCGCAGGCGGGGGCGTGGGCATTGCCCATGCCGCCAAGTCGTCGCCCGATGGCTACACGATCCTGATGGCGCTGCCATCGATCTCGATCATTCCGGAGGCCGACAAGCTGTCGGGCCGGCCACCCATGTACCAGGTCAACCAGGTGACCCCGGTTGCGCGCTTCACGGCCGACCCGACCGTGCTGGCGGTGCGTGCCGATGCGCCGTGGAAGAATCTGGCCGACTTCGTGGCCGACGCGAAAAAGCGCGAGATCAGCTACGGATCGTCGGGTACCTACGGCACGCTGCATATCTTCATGGAAGCGTTCCGGGCCCAGGCCGATCTGAAAATGCAGCACGTGCCCTATACCGGGGCCGGACCTGCCCTGATCGGCCTGATGGGCGGGCAGGTCGATGCCATGGCGGTATCGCCGGCCTCGGTGTCGCCGCACGTCAAGTCCGGACGGGTCAAGATCCTGGCGCATTGGGGCGAGGGCCGGCTGAAGTCGATGCCTGACGTGCCGAGCCTGACCGAGTCGGGGTATCCGGTCGAATTCGCGCAGTGGTCGGGGCTGTTCGTGCCAACCGGCACACCGCCGGCCGTCATCGAAAAACTGCGTGTGGCCGCCAAGGCCGCCGCCGAGGACGACAAGGTCAACAAGGTGATCGAAGGCGCCGGCATTCCGGTCATGTACCTGGACACGGCCGAGTTCAAGAAGTATTGGGCCGCGGATGCCGAGAAGCTGACCCGCGCGGTGCAGAAGGTCGGCAAGGTGGACTGACGCCGTGCCATGCCGAGGCGGCATGAAAGGCATTCATGCCGCCCATGAGAAATGATCGTTTGCCGCACCGCGCGCGGCGCTCGCATCATGGCATCACCCTGGCGGCCGGACCGTCCCGTGATCGCCCCGAGACCGCTCCGTGATCGTCCAACTCCCTGCGCCATTGACCCCCGAGACCCTGATGACTTCCCAGACTCAGCAAGACAGCCAGAACCGTACCGTCACCACGCGCGATGGCACGGCCATCGCCTACACCCACTATCGCAATGACACCGCGCCGGCGCGGCTGCTGCTCGTGCATTCGCTGGCCATGGATCGCCACTTCTGGGATCCGGTGGTGGCCCTGCTGGCCGGGGAGGCCAGCATCGTTGCCGTGGACGCGCGCGGGCACGGCCAGTCCGGCAAGCCCGGCACGCCATTCACGGTCGAACTGTTCGCACAGGACATGAAAGACGTGGTCGACGCACTGCAGTGGTCCGACGTGGTGGTCGCGGGCGCGTCGATGGGCGGCTGTGTCGCCTTGCAGTTCGCGGCGGACAACCCCGGCCTGACTCGCGGCGCGGGCCTGATCGATACCACCGCGTGGTACGGCGAGACGGCGCCGGCCGACTGGAATGCCCGTGCCGAACGCGGGCTGAAGGAAGGGCTGGGCGCGTTGCTCGACTTCCAGAAGACGCGCTGGTTCAGCGACCGGTTCCGCGAGGAACACCCCGAGGTCGTGCAGCGTTGCATTGATACTTTCCTGCGCAATGACGTGCAGGCTTTCGCGGCCACCTGCCGCATGCTGGGCGCCTATGACGGTCGCTCGCAGCTGGGCAAGATCACCGCCCCGACGGCGGTGGTGGTGGGCGAGGAAGACTATGCCGCGACGCCCGCCATGGCCCGCGTGATGCACGAAGGCATTCCCCAATCGACCCTGACCGAGATCCCGGCCGCGCGCCACCTGACGCCGCTCGAGACCCCGGAGATCATTGCCGACCACCTGCGCCGCCTGCTTGGCGCGCGCGCCTGACAGGACGACCGTATGGCCCCCTTTGAATTCGTGGTTCCGACCACTCTGCCCGAGGCGATCGCCCTGCTCGATCCCGACGATCCCGGTGTGCGCCCGGTTGGCGGCGCGACCGCCGTCATGCTGATGATGAAGGCTGGCGTGCTTCAGCTGACCCGCATGGTCAGCCTGCGCCGCCTGGAAGCGGCCCACTCCGAGGTGTCGGTGGGCGCCGATGGCCAACTGCAGATCGGTGGCTTTGCGACGCTGTCCAGCCTGGAACATTCGCCAGTGGTGCAAGAAGGCTGGCCGGTGCTGACCCGCACGTTCAAGACGCTGTCGAACATCCGCGTCCGCAACGTGGCGACCCTGGGCGGCAACCTGGCGCACGGCGATCCGCACATGGACATGCCGCCGGTATTGAGCGCGCTCAATGCCAGCGTGGTGCTGACCGGTCCGGCGGGCGAACGCACCGTCAAGGTTGAAGACCTGTACACCGGCTATTACGAGACCGTCGTGAAGCGCGATGAATTGATCACCCGCATCGTGGTGCCGCCGCAAGGCCGTCAGCATGCTGCGTATATGAAGGTCACGACGCGTGCCGCGCACGACTGGCCGGCGCTGGGCGTGGCCGTGGTGCTGGACATGGCGGGCGACTCCGTCAACGGGGCGAGCCTGATCGTGGGCGCCGCCACCGATCGGCCCACCCGGCTGACGGATGCCGAAGCCATGCTGCGCGGCGAAGCCTTGACCGACGAATTGCTGCGCGCCGCCGGCGACAGCGCCGCGCGCCAGCTGGACATCGTGGGCGACGCGCACGGGTCGGCCGCGTACAAGAAACAGTTGCTGCGGGTGTACCTGGGCCGGGCGATCCGCAAGGCGATCGCGGCCTCTGACAGCAAGGAGCATGCATGAACGCCAACGATGCAATCACCCGGGACGCCGCGGGCCATGACGGAATGACGCGGGAGACGCGTCAGGTCGGCCGGTCGCTGGGGCGGCTGGAAGCCCGCAGCAAGGTCACGGGCAAGGCCGAATACATCCACAACCTGGTGCTGCCGCGCATGCTGCACGCCAAGATCCTGCGCAGCCCGGTGGCCCATGCGCACCTGCGCGGCATCGACACGTCGGCGGCGCGCGCCATGCCGGGGGTGCATGCGGTGATCACGTCCGAAGACGTGCTGCGCATCATCCCGGAACCCTACTTTGGTCCCGCCTTCCACGACCAGCCCATCCTGGCGATCGGCAAGGTGCACTATGTGGGCGAGCCCGTGGCCGTGGTGCTGGCCGACGATCCGCACGTGGCCGAAGAGGCGCTGCACCTGATCGTTGTCGATTACGACGAATTGCCGGCGGTGTTCGACGAGGTCGAAGCGTGGTCGCCTGATGTGGTGGTGCATGACCGCCTGAAGCCTGCTGGCACCTTTCCTGACCTGAAGCACCTGGAAGGGCGCACGCAGACCAACGTCGCGCTGGACTTCCGGGTGCGCAAGGGCGACGTGGCCAAGGCCTTTGCCGAAGCCGATCATGTGTTCGAGCACACCTTCCGCACGCAGCAGGTAATGCACACGCCGCTTGAACCCATGATCAGCGTGGCCGAGCCTTTCGACGACGCGATCACGCTGCACACCGCGTCGCAAAGCCCGTCGTTCGTGCGCATCGAAATCGCGCGCCTGCTGGGCTGGCCCGAGAACAAGGTGCGCGTGCGCACGGGGATCCTGGGCGGCGGTTTCGGGGCCAAGCTGTACATCAAGCTGGAAGCCCTGGCCGCCGCTTTGGCCTTGCTGGTCCGCCGCCCGGTGCGCGTGGCGCTGACCATGGAAGAGCAGTTCTTCACGATCACCAAACACGCCACCACCTTCCGCATGAAGACGGCGGTGACCCGGGAAGGCCAGATCACCGGCCGCGAATGCGAGGTGTGGTGGAACGGCGGCGCGGTCGCCGATATTGGTCCGCGCGTGACGCAGAAGTCGGGCTTTACCGCGACCGGCCCCTACGAGATCGACAACGTCAGCATCGATTCGTACGCGGTCTACACCAACCTGCCGCCGGCCGGCGCATTCCGCGGCTTTGGCATTCCGCAGATGGTATGGGCCTATGAAAGCCAGGCCGACATGATTGCGCGGGCGCTGAAGATGGATCCGGTGGCCTTCCGCCGCAAGAACCTGCTGCGCGAAGGCCGTGCCCACCCGACCGGCACCATCATGCATGACGCGGCGCTGACGCTGTGCCTGGACCGGATCGCCGATCGCATGAAGTGGGATGCGCCGTTCGATCGCGGCACGCCCAAGCTGCGCCGCGGGCGGGGCATTGGCATCGGCTTCAAGGCCTGCGTCGCGCCGACCACATCGGTTGCGATCGTCAACCTGTCGGCCGATGGCAGCTGCATCGTGTATTCCAGTACGGTCGACATGGGGCAGGGGTCGGACACCGCCATTGCGATGATGGCTGGCGACGTGCTGGGCATTCCGGCTGAAACGATCAAGGTGATCCATCCGGATACCGACGTGACGCCGTACGACATGGCGACGCTGGGTTCGCGGTCGACCTTCCACATGGGCCATGCGGTGCGCCTGGCGGCCGAGGATGCCAAGGCCAACCTGGAAGCACTGGCCCTGCAGGTCGGCCTGCCCGCCACAGCCACCGCCGCGCAAGTGCTGCCCAAGAAGTACGGCATGCAGGCCGGCAATATCGTGGGGGTGGGCAGCTACATTCCGACCTACAAGTCCCCGGACCACGACACGGGCCAGTCCGAGAACATCACCCCGAACTGGATGGTGGGCGCCTGCGGTGTCGAGATCGAAGTCGATACCGAAACCGGCCAACTCAAGGTGATCCGCTTCGAAAATGTGGTGGACTGCGGCACGGCGATCAACCCGCTGGTCGTCGACACGCAGATTTCCGGCGCGGCCATCATGCAGCTGGGCAGCGCGCTGCTCGAAGACATGGAGTTCGATGCACAGGGGCAACTGCGCAACGCTTCGTTCTCGGAATACAAGATCCCGGGCATCCACGACATCCCGAATGTGATCGGCCGCGAGATCGCCGATGCCTACCAGTCCAACGGCCCGTTCGGCGCCAAGGGCGTGGGCGAAAGCGCGACCTTTGGCGTGGCCTCGGCTATCGCGGAAGCGATCGAAGATGCTGTTGGCGTGCGCCTGACCTCGCTGCCGCTGCGCCCCGAAGCGGTTTACCGCGCGATGGCCGCGGCCCGCAACGAACCTTTACCCGACGAGGAATGACATGAGTGCGACATCCACCGTGATTCACTTCGTGCTGAACGCCGAGCCGGTGTCGGTCGAAGTCGAGACCAATGAAACCCTGCTGGAAGTGGTGCGGGACCGCTATGCGCTGGTGGGCTGCCGCGAAAGCTGCGGCCAGGGCCTTTGCGGCTGCTGCACCCTGATCGTGGACGGCCAGAGCGTGTCGGGCTGTCTGTATCCGGCGCCGTTTGCCGACGGCGCGGAAGTCATGACGGTCGAGCACCTGGATGCATCGGGCACGCTGGACCCGATTCAGGAAGCCTTCATCCAGTGCGGCGCCTTCCAGTGCGGCTTCTGCACGTCGGGCTTCATTTTGATGAGCCGCGAGCTCCTGGACCGCAATCCGGATCCTTCGGAAGACGAGATCCGCAATGCGCTGTCGGGTAACCTATGCCGCTGCGGCGCCTATCCCGAAATCATCAAGGCCGTTCAACTGGCCGCGACCCTGCGGCGCGCCACACTCGAGGAAGTGCACTGATGGAACTCAAAGGCGAACAGATCCTGGCGCTGCCCCGCGAGCAGGTGTGGGCCGCATTGAACGATCCGGCGGTGCTCAAGCAGTGCGTGCCCGGGTGCGACACGTTCGAACCCGAAGGCGACAACGCCTACAAGGTCGTGATGACCGCGTCGGTCGGGCCGGTCAAGGCGCGCTTCAACGGCGCGCTGACCCTGTCGGATATCGAACCGCCGGTGTCGTACAAGCTGGCATTCACGGGCTCGGGCGGCGCGGCGGGATTCGGCAAGGGCAGTGCGCAGGTGGCGCTGGCCGAGGTCGATGCCGGCACGTCCCTGACCTATTCGGTGCAGGCGCAGGTGGGCGGCAAGCTGGCGCAGGTGGGCGCGCGGCTGATCGATGGCGTGGCCAAGAAGATGGCCGACGAATTTTTTACGCGGTTTTCAAAAGTGGTTGCCGCCCCAGCCGAGTCCGACGCGCACGCATCGAACCCGGACGGCACGGCATCCGAAGCATCCGCAGATGCCCCGGCCGACGCGGCGGCGAAGCCGTCGCGGTGGTGGTCGCGGTCATGACACAACGAGGAACCATGGACTTCATCAAAAGCGAGAAGGTACCCGCCCCAGGCGGTCATTATTCCCAGGCCGTGCATGCCAACGGCGTCGTCTATGTGTCGGGCGTGCTGCCTGGCGACACGATCAAGGAAGACTTCGAAGCCCAGGTGCGCGAGGTGCTCACCCGCTGCACGCACGTGCTGGAAGCCGCCGGGTGTTCCCTGACGGACGTGGCGCAATGCACGGCGTACATCGTCGGCACCGCGCACTGGCCGCACTTCAACCGCATCTATGCCGAAGTGTTCGGTGACCACCGTCCGGCACGTGCCGTGGTGCCGGTGCCCGAGCTGCATTACGGTGCTCTGGTCGAAGTGCAGATGGTGGCGCATCGCCCGTAACGGGGCTTACTCCAGGTCGTCTTGCGGGGTGTCGCCCTGCGTGGCGGTCCACCACAAGGCCTTGAGCCGGTCGCGCAGCAGCTTGCCCCGGTCGCTGCGCGGCAGGGCATCGACCACGATGATTTCCTTGGGCGTCTTTTCATTCGGCAGCCGCGCTGCGGCGTAGGCGAGCAAGGCGTCGGCATCGAAGGGGGCTGAACCGAAGGGCGCCGTCGGTGATGGCACCACAAAGCCGACCACTTCCTGCCCGAAGATGGCATCGGGCCGGCCCATCGCGGCCGCATCGATCACGCCCGGATACGACAGCAGCACATCCTCGATTTCTTGTGGCAGCATCTTGACCCCGCCCCGGATGATCAGGTCGTCGCTGCGGCCGACGATGTGCAGAAAGCCGGCGTCGTCTTCGACCGCCACATCGCGCGTCCGATACGGCGCGCCGCGGATGGGCAGCAGCTTGCCTTCCATGGTCCATTGACCGATCGCCAACTGGATGCCCGATGCCACGATCTGGCCTTCCTGGCCCGGCTTGCAGGGCGACCCGTTGGCGTCCGCAAGGATGACGTCGGCGTGCAGGGCCCGTTGTCCGACCGTGCCGATGGCGCGCCGGTCCGGGCGATTGCCGGCGACCCAGCCGGTTTCGGACGACCCATACAGATTCATCAGCGGCACGCCAAACCGAGCTTCGAAACGTTCCCACTGCACGGGCGACAAGGGGCCGGTGCTGCTCGTCATGATGCGCAGACTGCCGAGGTCGCTCGCGGCCGGGCCCTGACTGCCAGCCAGGAGGATGTTGATCACCGCCGGCACCGCCGCGCATCCGGTCACCTGGTTCGCGGCGACCCAGTGCGCAAACCGGCTGCGCGAAAAGCGCTTTGCCACATGCAACGTCATGCCGGTCTGCAAAAAAGGCAGCAGGCTGAGGATCTGCGCCGAATACCAGTTGAAGGACCGGAATTCCAGCCACCGGTCGTCGGCTGACAGGCCCAGGAAGTCCACGCCCGACAGGCCGTTGTACCAATACGCGGCATGGTCATACACGATGATCTTGGGCAGGCCGGTGGTGCCCGACGTGCAGCACATGGCGGCCAGATCATCCGGGCCCGGCGCGGCGGGAAGCGTCGCAGCCGAGGGATCGACGGTGGCCGGGATGCGAGCCAGGTCGATACCCTGCGGGTCCGGCAGGTCGCCTCGGCCCCACAGCACGACACGGCTGCGCCAGGGTGCCGGCAGCGCGTCGGCCGCGGTGTCCGGGCTGCACAGCAGCAGCACCGGATCGATTGCCGTCAGCATGGGCACCGTCGCTGCCGCGCCGATGAATGTCAGGTCAACCGGACAGACCACCGCGCCGATGCGCCATGCGCCCAGCCACATCAGCAGCTTGTCGAGACCGTTGTCACCGACAAGCATCACCCGGCCGCCGCGCGGCACGCCCAGAGCGACCAGGCGCGCCGCGATGGCATCGACGGTGCCCGCCAGCGCGTCGAAACCGATATGGGCCCCGGTGTCGACATCCACGATGGCAGGCTTGGCGCCGAAGCGCTGCCTGTGGGCCTCGAGCAGGCGATCAAGCGGCGTAAAGGGCAGGGCGTGTGCGGTCATGGCACTGCCGACAGCATGTCAGGTCGCATGGCTGAAATACGAAAGCGCCCAGTCACGAAAGGCCCGCACCTTGTCCTGCTTGCTCTTGGACGTCGGCGAGGTGACGTAGTAGCTGGAGCTGGAATTGACCCGGACATCGAAAGGCTCGACCAGTTGGCCGCGCGCCAGGTCGCGATCGATCAGCGGCGTGCGGCCGATGGCGATCCCCACGCCTTCCACCGCGGCCGATAGCGAGGTCAGTTGCAGATGGAACACCGACTCGCCGTGGAATTCGGCATGCGCCATGCCGGCGGCTTCAAGCCACTTGGGCCAGTCGTCCTGATACATGGAATAGAAGTAGGTGCGGACCTGGCGCAGCGCCTTCAGCACCTCGGCCGGCTGGCGGCCTTGCAGCCCGTCAAGCAGGCGCGGCGCACAGACCGGAAAGAACTGTTCGGTGTGCAGCAGATCGGCTCGCACCGACGGCCAGCGGCCCGACCCATAACGGATGGCCACGTCGTAGGTGTTGCGCTCGAATTCGTCGAAAGTCGCGCTGGTGGCCAGGTGCACGGTGATGTCCGGATGCCGGTCCTGGAAATCGGGTAGCGCGGGGATCAGACAGGTCGTGGCGTAGGTCGGCAGGCAGGTGACCGTCAGCACGGTGTTGGTCTTGTTCTTGCGCGTGCGTTCGGTGGCCAGCGACAGGACCGAGATCGCATCGTTGACCGACACCAGGTATTCGCGCGCCGCCGGGGTCAAGGACAGCGCATTGCGCACCCGCACGAACAGCTTGGTGCCCAGCCGGTCTTCCAGCGTCTTGATCTGGTGGCTGATGGCCGTCTGCGTCAGTTCCAGTTCCTGCGCGGCCCGGGTAAAGCTCAGGTGGCGCGCGGCCGCTTCGAACGCGAGCAGGCTCTGGAGGGAGGGCAGGTACGGTCTCATGGGCGATCGGTATGCGACTCTGGACGTGGGATGCGACAGTATGCATCATCGTTGCGATGCACAACCATCCTGCGTTTATCATCCATTCCGGCCTCACCCATTCACCTTGCGAGCATGTCGTGGACAATCCTTTTCTTGAACTGCTGAACGTTGAGCACACGGTCTGGCGCGAAGGCTACTCGGAGTTCGAGATGGCGATCACGCCGGCCGTGCTGAACCGCCAGCGCGTGCTGCAGGGCGGCGTCATCTCCACCCTGCTCGACGCCGCCTGCGGCTATTCGGGGCTCTACAGTCCCGATGCCGATACCCCCATCCATGGCTTCACGCTGTCGCTGACCATGAATTTCCTGGACAAGGGATTGGGCGACCGCATCACCGCCAAGGGCTATCTGGAACGCAAGGGCAAGTCGGTATTCTTTGCGCGCGGCGAAGCCTGGGTCGACTCCCGCATCCTGATCGCCACTGCGCTGGGCACCTTCAAGTACGTCCGCAGCCGCTAGTTCCGCGGCGCCCGTCGCCCCTTGATGGACCATGAAAACGGTTCATCGTCCCCATGAGAAATGATCGTTTGCAGCGCCCGTGCGTGCGACCGATGATGCGCTCGAAGCCACCACGCCGACCGGCGCGGCGGGTCCGGGCGCAGACCCGGCGATCGACACAGACAAGGGAGCACGGGGATGACACGCAGCAGGCTGGGGCGCTTGAGCGCAGTGGGAATGAAGCTGGCAGTGCTGGCGGGACTGGCGTCCGGATGCGCCGCGGCCATGGCGCAGACGCCGGCCGCAAGCTACCCGACCCGCCCGATCCGGGTAGTCGTACCGTTCGCGCCAGGTGGCGTGGTAGACGTGACCGCGCGCCTGCTGGCGCAGAAGATGACGGAGCGGCTGGGCTGGCAGGTTGTCGTGGAAAATCGTCCGGGTGGTAATGGCTTCATTGCGGTCACGCAAGTGGCCAAGGCGCCCGCCGACGGCTATACCCTGCTCATGGCGCACACCGGCGAATTCGCCGTGAACCCGGCCATGTTCCCGAACATTCCGTATGACCTGAAGCGCGACTTCACGGCCATCACGATGGTCAACGACACGCCCATGCTGCTGGTCGCCAACAGTTCGGCGCCATTCAACACCTTCCCGGAAATGCTGGCCGCCGCCCGCCAGGCGCCGGGCACGATTGCCTATTCGTCGCCGGGCAACGGCAGCATCAACCATCTGGCGGGTGAATGGATTGCGCTGGAAGGTGGCGTCAAGCTCCTCCATATTCCGTACAAGGGCGGATCGCCAGCCGTGGCCGCGGTGGCCGCGGGCGAAGTGCCGCTGGGGGTGGTTGCCGTGCCCGCGATCCTGCCGCACCTGAAGTCCGGGCGCATCAAGGTGATCGGGCTGACCACCGCCAAACGTTCGCCCATCTATCCGGAATGGGTCACCGCGCAGGAAGCCGGCATCAAGAACGTGGACGCCTCGAACTGGGTCGGCCTGTTCGCGCCGAAGGACGTGCCGGCCGCGATCGTGCAGACCCTGCACCGCGAAGTGGCGACCACCCTGGCGCTGGACGACGTCAAGAAGCGCTTTGCAGAAAACGGCGCCGAGACCGGGGGCATGCCGTCCGCAGAATTCCTGGCGCGGATCGATGCCGATGCAGCGCGGGTGCGCGAGGTCGTGCAAAAGGCGCAGATCAAGCCTGAATAAGGGCAGTCTCAAGTCAGGTCATAAATCGGGGAACGGAAGCGCGCAAGGGGCGGCAGACTGACACCGGTCATGACCCACGCGTTATCTCAGGGACGGGCGCTCGGGCAAACACCTATGCTCTAACGGCATGGATTTCCTCCACAATGGATCCACCCGACCCTGTGACCTGCGCCCCATGAGTGACCTGATACTGGAAACGCAGTCCCTGACCAAAGCCTTCAAAGGCTTCGTCGCTGTCAGCGACGTCAACCTGAAAGTGCGCCGCGGCAGCATCCACGCATTGATCGGTCCCAATGGCGCCGGCAAAACCACCTGCTTCAACCTGCTCACCAAATTCCTGCCGCCCACGTCCGGGCGCATCCTGTTCAATGGGGATGACATCACGCGGGAACGGCCGGCCCAGGTGGCCCGCCGCGGCATCATTCGTTCCTTCCAGATTTCCGCCGTCTTTCCGCACCTGACCGCGCTTGAAAACGTGCGGATCGGGCTGCAGCGCGCCACCGGCGAGTCCTATCGTTTCTGGCGCAGCGAACAGCGCCTGACCCGGCTCGACCCGCGCGCCCGCGAACTGCTGGCCGATGTCGACCTGTCCGCGTTTGCCGATACCCTGGCGGTCAACCTGCCGTATGGCCGCAAACGCGCGCTGGAAATCGCGACCACGCTCGCCATGGAACCGGAACTGATGCTGCTGGATGAACCCACGCAAGGCATGGGACACGAAGACGTCGACCGGGTCACGCAACTGATCAAGCAGGTCAGCGCCGGCCGCACCATCCTGATGGTCGAACACAATATGAAGGTGATTGCATCGATCGCCGACACCATTACTGTGCTGTCGCGCGGCGCGGTGCTGGCCGAAGGCACCTATGACGTGGTGTCGCGCAATCCCGAAGTGATGCAGGCCTATATGGGCACGACCGACGCCGAGCTTGAAGGGGCGCACGCATGACCGCGGCCCTGAAGCTGCAGGGGCTCAATGCCTGGTATGGCGAGTCGCACATCCTGCATGGCGTCGATCTGGAAGTGCAGCGGGGCGAAGTCGTCACGCTGCTGGGCCGCAACGGCGCCGGCCGCACGACCACGCTGCGCGCCGTGCTGGGGCTGACCGGATCGCGCAAGGGGTCGGTCAAGATCCATGGTGTCGAAGCCATCGACATGCCGACCCACCGCATTGCCCACCTGGGCGTGGGCTACTGCCCTGAAGAACGCGGCATCTTTTCGTCGCTGACCTGCCAGGAAAACCTGATGCTGCCGCCGCCGCTTGCGCGGGCCGAGCAGGGCAATGCCATGTCGATCGACGAGATCTACGCGATGTTCCCGAACCTGTACGAACGGCGCGATTCGCCCGGTACGCGGTTGTCGGGCGGCGAGCAACAGATGCTGGCCGTGGCGCGGATCCTGCGCACGGGCGCAAATCTGCTGCTGCTGGACGAGATTTCGGAAGGGCTTGCCCCCGTGATCGTGCAGACCCTGGCCCGCATGATCGTCGCGCTCAAGGCGCGCGGCTACACCATCGTGATGGTCGAACAGAATTTCCGTTTCGCGGCGCCGCTGGCCGATCGCTTCTATGTGATGGAGCACGGCGGCATTGTCGAGACGTTCGCGGCATCCGAGCTTGCCGCCCGGCAGGACACGCTGCACCAATTGTTAGGCGTCTGACCCGCTTTTCCACATGACTGGAGACACACCATGAAGACCCGCATCCTTGCCGCCATAGCGGCGACCGGACTTGCCCTTGGCGCTCCCGCGCAGGCGCAGGCGCCCAAGATCTCCAACGACACGATCAAGATCGGGTTCATCACGGACGGGTCCAGCGTGTATGCCGACATCGACGGGCCGGCGGGCGCCGAGGCGATCCGCATGGCCATTGCCGATGCCGGCGGCCAGATCAACGGCAAGAAGATCGAACTGCTGTACGCCGACCACCAGAACAAGCCGGACGTGGCGTCGGCCCGTGCCCGCGAATGGTTCGACCAGCAAGGCGTGGACATGCTGATCGGCGGCACCAACTCGGCGGCGGCCCTGGCCATGGCCAAGATCGCAACCGAAAAGAAAAAGCCCTACATCGTGATCGGCGCCGGATCGTCGCGCCTGACCAATGAAGACTGCTCGCCCTACATTGTCCACTATGCCTACGACACGGTCGCGCTGGCGCGCGGCACGGGGTCGGCCGTGGTGGCCCAGGGCGGCAAGAGCTGGTATTTCCTGACCGCCGACTATGCCTTCGGCCACTCGCTTGAAGCCGACACCAGCACGGTGGTCAAGGCCAACGGCGGCCAGGTGCTTGGCGCGATCCGCGCCCCGCTGGCCTCGTCGGACTTTTCGTCCTTCCTGCTGCAGGCGCAGTCGTCCAAGGCGCAGGTGCTGGGCCTGGCGAACGCGGGCGGCGACTTCATCAACTCGGTCAAGGCCGCGAATGAATTCGGCCTGACCAAGACGATGAAGCTGGCCGGATTGCTGGTGTTCATCAACGACATCCACACGCTGGGGCTGCAGGCCACCCAAGGTCTGTACCTGACCGACGGCTGGTACTGGGACCAGAACGCCGACTCGCGCGCCTGGGCCGCGAAGTTCGAACAGAAGGTCAAGCGCAAGCCGTCGTCGCTGCAGGCAGCCGACTACTCGGCGGCGTCGCTGTTCCTGAACGCGGTCAAGGCCACGGGCACCGATGACGGCGACGAAGTCATGAAGTGGTTCAAGTCGAACAAGGTCAATGACATGTTCGCCAAGGGCGGCACCATCCGCGCCGACGGCCGCATGGTCTACGACATGTATCTCTTCCAGGTCAAGACGCCGGCCGAATCGAAGGCGCCTTGGGACTATTACAAGGTGGCGCAGACGCTGCCCGGCGACAAGGTCTACACGACGCCGGCTGAATCCAAGTGCTCGCTCATGAAGAAGTCATGACAGACATTTTCGGCATTCCGATCCAGGCCCTGCTCGGGCAACTGCTGCTTGGCCTGGTGAACGGCTCGTTCTACGCCGTGCTCTCGCTCGGCCTGGCCGTCATCTTCGGCTTGCTGAACGTGATCAATTTTGCGCACGGTGCGCTGTACATGGTCGGGGCCTTTGCCGCCTGGATGGGGCTGACCTACTTCGGGATCAACTACTGGGTCATGCTGGTGGTGGCCCCGATGGTGGTGGGGCTGATCGGCATCGTGATCGAAAAGACGATGCTGCGCTGGCTCTACCGGCTCGACCATGTGTATGGGCTGCTGCTGACCTTCGGGTTGACGCTGCTGCTTGAAGGCCTGTTCCGCAGCTTCTTTGGCGTATCGGGCAAGTCCTATCCGGTGCCCGATCTGTTGCGGGGCGCCACCAATCTTGGCTTCATGGTGCTGCCCAACTACCGGGCGTGGGTGGTGGTGGCGTCGTTGGTAGTCTGCCTGGCGACCTGGTTCGTGATCGAGCGCACCAAGCTGGGCGCGTACCTGCGGGCCGGGACCGAGAACCCGCGGCTGGTCGAAGCCTTCGGGATCAACGTGCCGCTGATGGTCACGCTCACCTATGGCTTTGGCGTGGCGCTGGCCGGCTTTGCGGGCGTGCTGGCCGCGCCCATCCTGCAGGTGTCGCCGCTCATGGGTACCAACCTCATCATCACGGTATTCGCGGTGGTGGTGATCGGCGGCATGGGGTCCATCCTGGGGGCGATCCTGACCGGGCTCGGACTGGGCGTGGTCGAAGGGCTGACCAAGGTGTTCTATCCGGAAGCGTCGAGCACGGTCGTGTTCGTGCTGATGGTGCTGGTGTTGCTTACCCGGCCCGCGGGCCTTTTCGGGAAAACCAAATGAACCGCCGACTCTTGGCCTGCGTCGTGCTGGTGGTCATTGCCGGCATGCTGCCGCTCATGAACGTGTATCCGATCTTCGTGATGAAGGTCATGTGTTATGCGCTGTTCGCCTGCGCTTTCAATCTGTTGATGGGGTACACGGGGCTGCTGTCCTTCGGTCATGCGGCGTTTCTGGGGAGTGCGGCGTATGCCACCGGCTATGCGCTCAAGACCTGGGGGCTGCCGACCGAACTGGGCATCCTGTTCGGCGTGGCGGTGGCGGCGGGGGTGGGCTATGTGATGGGCGCGCTGGCCATCCGCCGCAGTGGCATCTACTTTTCGATGATCACGCTGGCGCTGGCGCAGATGCTGTACTTCTTCTTTCTGCAGGCGCCGTTCACGGGCGGAGAAGACGGCTTGCAGTCGATTCCGCGCGGCACCCTGCTCGGGATCGTGGACTTGAGCAACGATCTGTCTCTGTATTACGTGGTGCTGGGCATCTTCGTGATCGGTCTGGCCATCATCTACCGCACGGTGCATTCGCCGTTCGGCCAGGTGCTCAAAGCCATCCGCGAAAACGAGCCGCGCGCGATCTCGTTGGGCTATGACGTGGACAGGTTCAAGCTGCTGGCGTTTGTGCTGTCGGCGGCGCTGGCCGGATTGGCGGGGTCGACCAAGGCCGTCATCTTCGTGTCGGCCACGCTCAGCGACGCGGTGTGGCAGGTGTCGGGCCTGGTGATCCTGATGACGCTGATCGGCGGCATGGGCACCTTGATCGGCCCGATCATCGGCGCCTTCATCATCGTGCTGCTGGAAAACAAGGTGGGCGAGTTCGGCACGTCGCTGGCCAGAATCACCGGCGTGGAATGGTTTGCCGGACTGGGCGAGTCGGTCACGATCGTGACCGGCCTCATCTTCGTGGTGTGCGTGCTGGCCTTCCGGCGCGGCATCGTCGGCGAACTGGGGGCGTTCATTGCCAGGCGGCGGGGGCAGTCCGCCGCCTAGGGGGCGTCAGGCCGTCCGGCGCTGCATCGCATCCAGTTCCGGGCCTGACATCGTCAGGCCTTGCCAGGCCATCGCGCACGTCACTTTCAACGCCTGCCGCAGTTCGGCTTCCTTCACGACAGCCGGCACGTCGCCGGGCGACAGGATGTTGTTGACCCGCGAGTCCGGCCGGTCAAAGCCCGCCAGCAGGCGCATGGCCGGGATGCCGTGGGCCGCAAAGTTGGCGTGGTCCGAGTTGGGCATCAGTGGCAGGTAGGTTGCCACCGGCACGTCGGCCAGCGCCGCGCTGTTCGCCACGAATCCTTCAAGCTCCGGAAAGTCGCTGATCAAGGCGGTCAGGCTGTCATCGCCCGCGACCGTGTCGAGGTTGATGTCGAGCTTGAGGTGTCCCAGTTCTTCAGCACTCAGGCCGCCCAGGTAACGGGCCGATCCGGCCAGCGCCCATTCTTCGGCCGAAAAAAAGCAGATCCGCAGACCATGCGTGCGATCGGACACGCGCGGCGCCAGCGCACGGGCGGCGGCCAGTGCGACGACCACACCGGTGGCGTTGTCGAGGGCGCTCTGACCCAGGTCGTGGCCGTCCATGTGGGCGCTGATGACGATGCGGTCATCGGTGCGGCCGGGCAGGTCCAGGATGCCGACGCCGGCCAGCGCATCGGGCAGTTCTTCGCCATGGATGACCAGACGCACGTGAGCCGGGCCGGCGGCGCAGGCTGTGGCGATACGTTCGCCGGACTCGAAGTCGATGTAGGCGGCGGGAATGCCCGGGCCGCCGCGCGCGCGGCCTGATGAACCCGACAGCAGGCCTTTGCCGGGCAGCGGGTTGGCGATCAGAAAGCCGATCGCGCCACGTGCAACGGCCAGGTCGTACTTGCGGCGGCGATGCATGTGGGTGGGGGAGAACGGGTATTCGTGCCGGACCAGCACGATCTTGCCGCGCACCGCGTCGCCCGCGCGGTCAAAGTCGTCGAGGCGGCCAATGCCCAGATCGAGTACCTCGCCAATCAGGCCGCCGTCCGGCGTGCTGAGGGAGCGCAGTAGCGGCTTGCAGGCGAGCGGGACGCCGGTGTCGTCGCCCTCCAGCAGATGCAAGCGCGCGTCCAGGCAGCGCCAGCCGTCATACGGCACATTCACACGGGACACCGTGCCGCCGGTTTCGCGCAGGCGGTCCAGCGCCCATGCCATCGCGGCGTCTTCCTGCCCGCTGCCGGCCAGGCGGCCGCCAAAGCCGCACAGCGTCGCAAAGTCGTTCATCAGCGCCGGGTCCTGCCCGGCGCGGTCTATCCAATCGCTCATTGTCATCCTTTGAATGAGAAGGTGGTCCCGTCGGCACGAGACCTCGTCAGCACGAGCCTTCATGGACGACTGGCCCGAAAGCGGGCCAGTGTCAACGGCGGGGCCCGTGCCGGGCCACCTGTGGGGGATGCGGCTCGGGCCGCTTATTCGAGTTTGATGTTGGCGCGCTCGACGACGCCCTTCCAGCGGGCCAGGTCGACCTTGACCAGGTTTTCCAGCGCGCGTGGGCTGGTGTCGGCCGGGGCCGTGACGCCAACGGCGCTCATGCGGGCCTTGACGCGGGTGGCTTGCATCACCTTGGTCATGGCCTGGCTCAGGGTGTCCAGCGTCTGCTTGTTGACGCCGGCCGGGGCAACCAGTCCCCACCAGCTTTCCACCGTCATGTTCGGAATGCCGGCTTCCTGGAAGGTCGGCACGTCGGGTGTGTCTTTCTGGCGCTGCGGGCTGCTGACCGCGATCGGGCGCAGGCGCTTGGCCTGGTACAGCGCGCTGGCGCTGGCCATGGTCGTAAAGCTGGTCTGGATCTGGCCGGCGGCCAGATCGTTGACGGCGGCGCCCGCGCCCTTGTAAGGCACATGCACCAGCTGGCTGCCGGTGTTGATCATGAACAGCTCGGCCATCAGGTGTGTCAGCGCGCCGTTGCCGCCGGACCCGATCGAGATGGTGCCGGGGCGGTCTTTCGCGGCCTTGACCAGTTCGGGCGCCGTCTTGACCGGGAACGACGGATTCACGAACAGATAGGTGGGCGCCACACCCAGCAAGGCGATCGGTGCAAAGTCTTTCTGTACGTCGTACTTCACGCGTTCGCGGTACAGCGCGGGCACGATGGTGAAGGGAACGTCGGCGATCAGCAGGGTGTAGCCGTCGGCCGCTTCGTTGGCGACGTAGCCGGTACCGATCATCGACCCCGCGCCGGCACGGTTTTCGACCACGACCGACTGGCCCAGCACGGCGCCAAGCTCATCGCTGATGGCCCGGGCGATAACGTCCGAACTGCCGCCGGCCACGTAGGGCACGACGATCTTGATCGGGCGGTCGGGGTAAGCGGCGTGGGCGGGTGCTGCCAACGTGGCGGCTGTCAGGCCGGCGGCCAGCAGTGCGGCAAGGGTATTCCTGGGATTCATGACGGTGCGTGCCTGGAAGTTCATCTTGCAGGCATTGTGCGGTTCGCCAGGCCGATGGACCAGCGAAGAATCGGCATGCGCTATTCCTGGGTGGAATGGGTCATCGTGTCGCCAGCGGCCTCATGCTGGGGGCCGTCCAGCCGTTCGCCCAGCTGGGTGATCCAGGTGCTGAAGGCGTCCAGATAGGGTCCGCCCTGGTTCGGGCGCGGCAGCATCAGGTGGTAGCCATAGCGGCCGTCGACCGACTCGCCCAGGGGTCTGACCAGCGTGCCGTTGGCCAGCGCATCGCCGACCAGACACAGGGGGACCACCGCGGCGCCCAACCCGTGCAGCAGTGCGGGCAGCAGCAACGAGAACCCTTCGTACTCGGGTGCGCTCGGACTGGGGCCTGCCCAGGTCGGGGCGGCCTCGGTCTTCCAGTCGTCCCAGCTGTAGCCACGCTGCGCGCGCTTGAGCAGCGTCACGCCATCCAGGTCGGCCAGGCTGCGGATCGGCTGGCGGTCCAGCAAGGCCGGCGACGCCACCAGCGCCATGCGTTTGCCGCACAGGTATTGCGTGGCCATGCCCGACGCATAGCCGGTGTGCAACTGGATCTCGGCATCGAACCGTTCGGCCTTGTCGCGGCCCAGCATCAGGCGCGGGCGCACGTTGATGCGGATCTCCGGATGCATCTCGAAGAATTCCTGCAGATTCGGAATCAGGCAGTACTGCGCGAACGAGGGCGACACCGCAATGTTCAGATTGACGCGGGCGTTGGGGTGCGCGACCAGGGCATCGGCTTCGTCGATCAGCCGGACCGCCGCCGTGATCTTTTCGAGGTAGAGCGCGCCGGCATAGGTCACGCGCAAGCCGGTGGGCGTGCGTTTGAACAGGGCAGTGCCCAGACGTTCTTCAAGCGCCTGGATGTGCTTGCTGACCGCGCTCTGCGTCAGGTGCAGTTCTTCGGCGGTGCGGCTGAAGTTCAGGTGGCGTCCGGCAGCCAGGAAGACACGGAGCGACGACAGGGAATTGCGCGAACCTTTCATGCGGTCGAAGGGGAAAGCGAGAAGTGGAAAACCGCGCCCTTGGCAGGCACGTCGATCAATCGGATGTCGCTGTGATGCAGCTGCAATATGCGGTGGACGATCACGAGCCCCAGGCCGCCGCCATCGCGCCGGGCCGATCCGCCCAGGCTGGACGGCCGCAGGAACAGGCTGTCGCGCGCGGCCGCCGGAATGCCCGGACCGGTATCGCTGACTTCCACGTCCACGCCCGCGGTGCCCTTGCGCAGCACAACTTCGATCCGTCCGCCGGCCGGGCTGTGACGGATCGCATTATCCAGCAAGTTCGTCAGTACACGTTCGATCATGCCCAGGTCGGCATGCACGGGGGGCAGGTCCTGTGCAAAGTCGGCCACCAGATGCTGATCGCGCGCTTCGGCGGCCAGCTCGCACTTCTGCAGCACGTCCTGCACCAGCTCGGGCAACGAGAAGGTTTCGGGTTCGGGCTGGACGGTGCCCGATTCCAGGCGCGCCAGTTCGAACAGTTCCTGCGCAAGCCGGCCGACCTTGCGGCTCTGGCCCAGCGCGATGTCCAGATAGCGCCGGCGCTCGGTCGCATCCAGGCTGTCGCCCTTCACGGCCAGCGTTTCCAGATAGCCGTGAAGGGAAGTCAGCGGCGTGCGCAGGTCGTGCGAAATATTGGCGACCATTTCGCGCCGCTGCTGGTCCTGGCGTGTCAGCTGCCGCCATTGTTCGGCCAGCCGCTGCGCCATCTGCGCAAAAGCCTGCCGCAGAATGACGATGTCGTCCTTTTCCTTGTCGACATCGGCCACCGCACCGGGCGGCGCCAGGGCAGCCAGCGCCGCGCCGTCGGTATCGAAGTGACGCACGGTGTCGGTCAGGCTGCGCAGCGGACGGGTGATCAGGCGAAATGCGATCAGCCCCGCGAACAGAATGCCGAAGCCGGCCACGGCCAGCGACCACAAGGTGGTCCGCAGCACCGAACTGGCGGCCACGTCGGCCGCAAGCATGTCATGCGCCTGGCCAAGCAGCACCACATACACGTAGCCCATGTCTTCGTCGCCGACCTTGAGCGGCGCGGCGCTGAACACCTTGCGGCCGGACGGGCTGCGCGGATCGTCGCCAAACAAGGGGAGGGCATGGCCTGCCAGCAGTTGCCGGATGGGGGCCAGGTCGACCTGATCCCGCCGCAGCCGGCGGGGTGCGCCGCTGGCCACGACCTGGCCGTCGCGATCCAGCAAGTAGACCTCGACACTGGGATTGACCGCCATCAATTTGTTGAACAGGTCGCGCACGGCCTGCGGCTTCCAGCCGCTTCGGTCCATCAGTTCGCTATTGCTGGCGATGTGGCCGGCCAGTCCGGCCGACAAGCGTTGCACGGTTTCCTGTTCGTGCTGGGTGTTGGCGCGCATCTGAAGTACCGCCGACACACTGCAGCTGATCAGCAGCAGCACGGCAAAGGCGACCGACAGGCGCTGCGACAGGGACAGACGCATCACGGCGTTTCCCCGGCGGCGGGGCCTGCCGCGCCCGCGAACTTGTAGCCGCGGCCCCAGACCGTCAGGATGCGGCGCGGCGCCGACGGATCGGCTTCCACTTTCATGCGCAGCCGGTTGATGTGGGTGTTGACGGTATGTTCATAGCCGTCGTGCTGGTAGCCCCAGACGTGATTGAGCAGGTCCATGCGCGAGAAGACCGTGCCCGGATGACGCGCGAAAAAATACAGCAGGTCGAACTCGCGGGGCGTCAGTTCGATGGCCGCGCCGTCGACGGTAGCTTCGCGCGCCAGCGGGTTGATCGACACGCCGCCGATGTCCAGATTGCCCGCGTCGATCTTCATGTTGCGCGCCATGGCGTCAGTGCGCCGCAGCAGGGCCTTGACCCGAGCCACCAGTTCCAGCATGGAAAAAGGCTTGGCCAGGTAGTCGTCCGCGCCGATCTCCAGGCCCAAAATGCGGTGCACTTCGCTGGACCGCGCGCTGATGATGATGATCGGGGTGTAGCGCGTCATGGCGCGCGCGCGGCGGCACAATTCCAGGCCATCGATGCCGGGCAGCATCAGGTCCAGCACCAGGGCGTCCCAGCCGCTTTCTTCAAGCAGGCGCAGGCCGGCGGTGCCGTCGGCGGCGTGCTCGACCTGATAGCCCTCGTCATGCAGGTGCATGCGCAGCAGTTCGGCAATATGGGTGTCGTCTTCAACGATCAGCACCCGCTTCTGGATGTCCATGGCGCACCGGTGGGAAAAGGGGGCGCCGCCCCGGTCAGGCGGCGCGGCAGTCGCCATTGTCGCCAATTACGGCGCGATCAAGATCACAAATCCTTTAACTTTGCGTGAGGACTTGATGATCCCTTCGGGCAGACAATGCGGTCATGGCCATTCAGGCCGCCTAGGAAACGCCATGTCATTCGTCCAATTCCTGTCTGATCACCGCCCGAGCCGGGGCGCCCTGGCGCGCGCAGGCGCCGCCGCCGTGCTGGCTGCCAGTGCGCTGGCCGTGTTGCCGATCGCCTTCGCGGCCGAGGATCCGGTCGTGATCGCGCCGCCAAAAATGGACATGCCGGCCAGCACCGCGCAGACCGAGACGGCCGTGTTCGCGGGCGGCTGCTTCTGGGGTGTGCAGGGCGTATTCCAGCACGTGAAGGGCGTGACGAAGGCCGTGTCCGGCTACGCGGGCGGGGACGCGGCCGGTGCGACCTATGACAAAGTCAGCGGTGGCCGCACGCGGCATGCCGAAGCGGTGCAGGTGACGTACGACCCCAAGCAGGTGACCTACGGGCAGTTGCTGCAGATCTACTTTTCGGTCGCGCATGACCCGACGCAGCTGAACCGGCAGGGGCCGGACACGGGCACGCAGTACCGGTCGGCGCTGTTCCCCGCCAACCCGGCGCAGCGCAAGGTGGCCGAGGCGTACATCGCGCAGCTGAATCAGTCCAAGGTGTGGCCCAAGCCGATCGTGACGACGCTGGAGACCCTGCCGGCGTTCTACCCGGCCGAGGCGTATCACCAGGACTTCCTGCTCAGGAACCCCGGCCATCCGTACATTGCGTTCAATGATCTGCCGAAGGTGGAGGCGTTGGAAAAGCTGTTCCCCGCCTCCTATCACGCGGACGCCGTGCGGGTGACGAGGTAAGCCCCCCCTAGGCGCTTTGCGCCTCCCCCGGGGGCGACACTGGCGGACCGGCGGAGCCGGATCCGCTGTGTCCCGGCGCTTGGTGCCGACGCGTGCGCTCAGCTCTGTTGCTGCGTCTTCAGCGGTTCTGGCGGTTCGTCGCCGCCGGGGCCGAGCGGGCGTTGCATGATGACGGTGTCGACCCAGCGGCCCAGTTTGAAGCCTACCGCGGGCATGGTGCCGATCATCTCGAAGCCCAGGCTGCGGTGCAGGCCGACCGATGCGGTGTTGGCGCTGTCGCCGATCACGGCGACCATCTGGCGCCATCCGCCTTGGGCGCAGCGTTCGATGAGCGTGCTCAACAATGCCCGGCCGATGCCTTGCCCGCCCATCCCGTCGGCCAGGTAGACCGAATCCTCGATCGTGTTGCGATACGCCGGCCGCGCGCGGTAGGTGTTGGCGTAGCAGTAGCCCACGACCTGACCATCCCGTTCCGCGACCAGATAGGGCAGGCCCAGCGCGCGCACCGTGGCCAGCCGCCGGCTCAGTTCGTCGATCGACGGCGGGATCTCTTCGAAGGTGGCCAGGTTCGTCAGCACGTAGGGCCGGTAGATGGCTTCGATGGCGGCAAGGTCGATTTCGGTCGCGTCACGGACGAGGAGGGAAGGGGCTGAAGTCATGCGGGCGCTCTGAACGGAACTGGTGGAAAGCGTCAACGATATACCAGGCGGGCGGGTGGCAGGCAATGCCGGCGGCTCGCACCCGCCTTGGGCTATGTCGTCACGCGTTCTGCGTCGCCACGAACAGGGTGCGCAAATGTTCGCCCGAGGTCGTGGCCGGATACTTGGGCGCGTCGCCCGTGCAAGTCGGAATGCAGCGGATCTCGGCGTCGTAGTTGGGGTTATGGAAAAACACCACTGACAGGCGACGGCTGGCCGCGCCCGCGTCGGCGGGCGGATTGACGACGCGATGCAGGGTCGACACCCAGGCGTCGTTGGTCCAGCGCGCCATCAGGTCGCCGATATTGATGATGAAACAGTCGGGCACGATGGGCACATCGACCCACTCGCCCGCGGCATTGAACACCTGCAGGCCGCCGGGTTTGTCTTCGGTTGCCAGGATGGTCAGGCTGCCGTAATCGGAATGCGCACCTGCGCGGATCTGGCCGGGTACCGGGGTCTCGGACTGCGCCGGGTAGTTGCGCACCCGCAGCCGGCTGATGTGCTTGTCCACCGACGTATCGAAGTGGTGTTCGTCCAGCCCCAGGCCCAGCGCAAAGATGCGCATCAGCTGCGTCGCCAACTGGCCCATCTCCCGGTAGTAGGTGCTGAAGGTGTCGCGCAATTCGGCGGGCGCCTCGGGCCACAAGTTGGGCGCGAAATGTTTGCCGGCGGCGGGCGCTGCCGCGTAGGCCGGGTCCACCGCATCGACGGGGCCGATCATCAGGCTTTCGTTCAGGTCACCCGCCGTGGCGGTGGCGTCGCGCGACCGGCCGACCGATTCCTGCTCGATACCGATATAGCCGCGGGTGACGTCCTTGGCAGGTTGCGCGACCCTCAGCTTGTCCGGCATGGGCAAATCGAAGAACGCGTTGGATACGGCGCGCATCCTGGCCAGCAATTCGGGCGCGACGCCGTGACCGGAAATGATCAGGAAACCGATATCGCGACAGGCGCGGTCTACCTCGGCAGCCACGGCGCGTTTTGCGCGGTCGTCACCTTGCAGAAAGGGTTCGATGTCGATGATGGGAACGTGAAGCAAGGGCATGACGCCTCCGATCGAAAATAAAGGGGAGGTGCCGCGCGGGGCACCTCCCCGCGATCGGCACCGCAGGGCAAGGGGTTCAGTGGCCGCCCAGATACGCCTTGGCCAGATCGTCGTTGGCGGCAATCTCGGCGGCGGTGCCTTGGGCAACCACCCGTCCGCCTTCGATGACATAGGCACGGTCGGCAAGGGCCAGCGCCAGGGCCGCCATCTGGTCCACCAGCAGGATGGTCATGTTCTCTTGCCGCAGCTGGTCCAGCGCAGCGAACAGTTCGGCGATGACCTTGGGCGCCAGGCCCAGCGACGGTTCGTCGAGCAGCAGGATGCGGGGCTTGGCCATCAGCCCGCGCGCCACGGCCAGCATCTGCTGCTCGCCGCCCGACAGCAGGCCGGCGCGTTGATGCAGCCGCTCGCGCAGGCGCGGGAAACGCGTCAGCATCTCTTCCACGCGGGCATCGATGTTGTCGGGATGCAGGAAGGCGCCCAGCCGGATGTTGTCCAGAACCGTCAGTTCACTGAAGACCTGCCGGCCTTCGGGCACCAGCACTAGGCCCAGTCCCACCACGGCTTCGGCCGGCTTGTGTTCCAGGCTGTTGCCGTCCAGGTGCAGACCGCCCGATACCGAACGATGCAGACCCGACAGCGTGCGCATCAGCGTCGATTTGCCCGCGCCGTTAGCCCCGAGCAGCGCGACCATCTCGCCACGTTTGACCTGCAGGCTGATGCCGTGCAGCACCGGTTCGGCGCCGTAGCCAGCCACCAGATCATCCACGCCCAGCAGGGTCGGGCCGACCAGCGCATCGCGTGCCTTGGGGGCCTGATCGGCGGCGACCAGCGATTCGCCCAGGTAGGCCTGGCGTACGGCCGGATCCTGCTGGATCTGCGCCGGCGTGCCGACGGCCAGGCGCTGGCCGGCATCCAGCACGACGATCTGATCCGAGATCGCCATGACCAGCGCCATGTCGTGCTCGACCACCACCACGCCCAGGCCTGCGCCGGCGATCTGGCGGAGCAGGGTCGCCAGGCGTTCCTTGTCTTCGCGCGACAAGCCGGCCGCAGGTTCGTCCAGCAACAGCACGTCCGGATCGGTCGCCAGGGCACGGGCAATCTCGACCAGGCGGCGATCCACATGGGCCAGGTCCGCCGCCGGCGTGTCGACCGATCCGCGATAGCCGCAGTAGTCCAGCAATTGCCGGCTGCGCGCCCGCACGAAGGGCGACGCGAAGCGCCGTGCCCCGAGCAGGCCGCCCAGCACGCCGCGATTCAACGCCAGCGCGACGTTGTCTTCCACGCTCAGGCTGCCGAACAGTTGCGAGGTCTGATAGGTGCGGGCCACGCCATGCCGCGCGATACGGAAGGCGGCGGTGGCCTGCAGGCTGCGATCGCCCAGCGCGAAGCCGCCGGCCGTGGGCCGATAGAAGCCGCTGAGCATGTTCAATGCGGTCGTCTTGCCTGCACCGTTCGGGCCGATCAGGCTGGTGACCGCGCCGGCAGGCACATCGAAACTCAATCCACTGACGGCTCGCACCCCTCCGAAGGTCATGCCCAATTCGCGAGCATGGAGCACCCCGCGGGCACGGGCCGCAATGGGGGACGCCGGGGCGGGCGCCGTACTGGACGCCGCACCGCGCAACCCTGCACGCGGCGTGGCGCGCACCTTGGCGGCCAGCTTGCGCAGCAGGCCCATGACGCCTTCGGGCGCAATCCACAACACCAGCAGCAACAGGCCGCCGAAGAACAACAGGCGATAGTCTTCCAGGCTGGACAGGACTTCGGGCAGCACGCCGACGATGGCCGCGCCGATCACCGGTCCGGCGATCGATCCGGCGCCACCGATGATGACCACCAGCACGAACAGGATCGACTGCATGAAGCTGAAGGTGTCGGGCGTCACGAAGCCTGACAGCGGCGCGAACAGTCCGCCCGCGAGACCGGCCAGCAAGGCCGAGACCGCGAACGCCACCGTCTTGACGACCAGCGGGCTGAGGCCGATCGACTCGGCCGCGATTTCGCTGTCCTTGACGGCGCGCATGGCGGCGCCCCAGGTGCCGCGCGACAGCAGCGCATACGCGCCGAGCAACACCAGCGTCGAGATGATGGCCAGAATGGCCACGCCTTGTTCGGTGCCGATGACACCGCCGAACGAGGGCGCGCCAATGTTCATGATGCCGTTCTGGCCACCGGTCAGGCTGCGCATTTCGACCGCGCCGTGCTGCACGATGAAGCTGAACGCAATGGTGATCATGGCCAGGTAAGGGCCCTTCACGCGCAAGGCCGGCAGCGCCAGCAAGGCGCCCAGCAAGCCCGCGATCAGGGCGCCCACGGGCCAGGCCGCCCAGAAACTCCAGCCGGCCTTGCTGGTCAGGATCGCGACCGCATACGCGCCGATCGCATAGAAACCAATGTGGCCGAACGAGACCTGGCCGGTCAGGCCCAGCAAGACATTGAGCCCGATGCCGACGATGGCGATCAGCGCCACGTTGGCGAGCACGAACACGTAGTAGCTGTTGACCGTGAGCGCCAGCGCAATCGCGCCCGCCGCGATCAGCAGCGCAAGGGGGATGGACAGGCGGTTCATACTTTCTTCACCTCGGCGCGGCCGAACAGGCCAGTGGGGCGGACGGCCAGCACGACGATCACCAGCGCGAACGTGATGATCTGCGTGTAGCCGGACCCGAGCGTGACGGTGATCAGCGCTTCGACCAGACCGAACAGCAGCCCCGCGAACATGACGCCCCAGGCGCTGGTGATGCCGCCAAGGATGGCCACGGCAAACGCTTTCAGGCCGAACAACGTGCCCATGTCCGAATTGACGTTGAAGAGCGGCGCGATCAACACGCCGGCCACGCCCGCGAACAGGGTGGACAGCGCAAAGGCAATGGCAATCGCGCGGGTGATCGGGATGCCCATGAGGCGGGCGGCGTCACGGTTCTGGACCACCGCCAGCATGGCCGTTCCCCAGCGCGTGCGCCGCGCGATGAAGTGCAGGGCGGCGGCCAGCGCCAGGCCCAGCACCGGAATGAGCAATTGCAGCGGATAGACCCCGAGGTTGACGCCGCCGATTTCCAGCGGCGAGCCCACCAGGGGGGACGGCAGGCTGCGCGGTTCCTTGCCGAAGGTGTGCATGACGAGGTTGTCGAGGACGATGCCCAGGGCCACCGTCGACATCAACCAGGCATTGGAGCCGCGCGCGGTAAATGGCCGCACGGCGATGAACTCGACCAGCAGTCCATACACCGCGCACAGCAGCAGCGCCGCCATGATGGCCATCGGCATGGGCCAGCCCAGCGTCTGGGCGAAGCAGAAGCACAGCACCGCGCCGAGCATCATCGAACTGCCCTGCGCGAAATTGACCGTGCCCGAAACGGCGTAGGTGATGTAGAAGCCGAGGGCCATCAGGCCATACATGCTTCCCAGGCCCAGCCCGCTGATAAGTGCCGATAGCAGCATGACGTCTCCGCGCAGCGTCAGTTGGCCATGCCGACTGGCAGGATGCGGTTGTCGATGAACTGCGCCCACACGTAGTCGTTTTCGGTCAGTGCGTCGTGTTGCGTGGCCGAGAAAGGCTGCTTGTAGGACTTGATCAGGCCGTCATAGCTGGCGATCTTGTAGTAGCCCTGGCGGATGGCGTCGCCATCCGTGGAGTTGGCTTGCGCAATCGCCAGTGCGGTCAGCTGCATGGCGTCGTAGGCGTTGGCCACGCCCACGGCCGGGCTGATGTCGTTCGGGCCCTTGATGTCGGAATACTTGGCCTTCAGTGCGCTGATGACTTTTTCGCCGGTGGGCGACTGCTTGCCAAAGAAGCTGTAGGTCTGCACGAAGTGGACGATCTTGCCGTTGGGGCCGGCCAGTTCGGTAAAGCGGCCACCCGCCGGACCCCAGTGCGATACGACGGGCACCTTCCAGCCCATGCGGTCCAGCGACTTGACCATCTGGGCCGACGGGCCGACGTTGCCAACCAGGAAGAGGGTATCTGCACCGGCGGCCTTCAGTCGCGTGAGCTGGGGTACCAGATCCACATCGCTGCCTTCGAATTTTTCGCTGCCGACCGGCTTCATGCCCTTGGCGGCCAGCGCGGCGATCAGGCCCTTTTCGTTCGACTCACCCCAGGGGTTGTTGATCATGACCAGACCGAACTTGGACGTCTTGAACGTCTTCTGTGCGTAGTCGACCATGCCCTTGTCCACGGTCTCGTCCACGGCCGAAACGCGGAACGCATAGTTCGGATTCGCGCCATTCTGCGTGATGGCCGTGCCAGCCGCCCAGGGTCCCATGAAGGGCACCTTGCTCTGGTTCGCAAGCGGCACGATGGCCATGGACACCGGCGTATCCAGCCCGCCGAAAATGACTGCCACCTTTTCCTTGAAGATCAGTTCGCGCGCGGCCACCACGCCCTTGGCAGGGTTGCCTTCATCGTCACGGCGCACCAGCGTCAGCTTGCGGCCGCCCAGCAGGCCACCCTTGGCATTGATCTCGTCGATCGCGACCTGCATGCCGCGCGTCAGCGCTTCGCCGGCCAGGGCCGATTGGCCTGACAGGGCGGTGACCAGGCCGATCTTGATCGGGTCGGCGGCGAACGCGCCGGAGGAGGCGCCGATGCCGACCAGGGCGACGGCAACGGAAAGCAGGGTGCGGCGCGAAAGCTGAGTCATGGTGATTCCTCAATGAGGTGAGTGGATGATCGGGAAGTGCTGGCATGCCTTATGCAAGGGCTGTGCCAAGTCCGGCGCGCGGCGGTGTGTCCGCCCCGTCGAAAAGCCATTTTTTGCCAGCAAGAATTCAAATTTTTTGCCGACAATCCAATAAACTGATCCGCACCAATAAATGCACGGTTACGGTGCGGAAAAAGGAGAAAAGCATGCATGGCGCACCATCATCGACACCCGAGGTCCAGGACCCGGCAGTCCTCGTCGACACCTATCTGACCATCCTGATGAAGCCGGATCCCGAGGGCGCGCGGCGATTCGTTGCGCCCGATCTGGCGATCCGGTTCACCGGCGGCCGCGCCATGCGCGACCCGGCCGAATGCGCGGCCTTCAATGCCAGCCGCTACAAGTGGGTCAAGAAACGCTTCGAGGCGACCGAGGTCGTGGCAGGCGCAACCGATGCGCATGCGGTGGTCTATAACCGCGGCACGCTGTATGGCGAATGGCTGGATGGCACGCCCTTCGAAGGCAACCGGTACGTGGACCGCTATGTGATCAAGGACGGCCTGATCGTGCAGATGGACGTGTGGAACGACAGCGCCGAATGGCTGATGGTGCGTGCAGGACTGGCGGCGCTATGACGGCATCGAACACGTTTCCGAATGGCGCCTTGGTCCACGCCGCGCCCGCGCATGGCCCGCTGACCGTGCATGACCGCTTCGACTATTCGCCGATTCATCAGCGTGCTGACTACCGGTGGCCCAACGGCGCGCGGCTGGCGGTTTACCTGGGCTTCAACATCGAACACTTTGCGTTTGGCGAAGGCATGGGCGCGCGGATCGGCCCGGCGCTGGGCGAACCGGATGTGCTCAATTATTCTTGGCGCGAATACGGGAACCGCGTCGGCGTGTGGCGCTGCCTGGAATTGTTCGACGATCTGGGCTTGCCTTCAGGCGTGATCGCGAACACCGCGATCTTCGATCACTGCCCCGACGTGATCGCCGCGTGCGTGGCGCGCGGCGACGAATTGATCGGCCATGGCCATACCAACTCGGTGCACCAGGGCGCGATGGCGGAAGCCGACGAACGCGCCTTGCTGCAGCACTGCCGCGATCGTATCGCCGCCAGCGGCGCGGGCGCGCCGGCCGGGTGGCTGTCGCCGTGGATCGCCGAGTCGGCGGTGACCCCCGACCTGCTGGCCGAGACCGGCTATCGCTACACCCTGAACTGGTGCCATGACGATCAGCCGACCCGCATGCGTACGCGGGGCGGGCAGCCGCTGTGGGCCATTCCCTATCCACAGGAATTGAACGACATCCCGATGATCATTGCGCGGCAGATGGACGCCAAGGACTTTACGGGCATGATCGTCGACAACTTCGACGAGATGCTGCATCAATCGCGCCGCGAATCGCTGGTGATGGGCATTGCCTTGCATCCCTATCTGGTGGGCCAGCCCTATCGCTTGCGGCACCTGCGGCGCGCGCTGGAACACCTGGCCCGCGCCCGCGACCGCGGCGAGATCTGGTTCACGACCCCCGGCGCCATCTGCGATCACGTCGATGCGGTGTTGCCGGCTTCGACTTCCCCTTTCCCAGAATCTGCCCTGCACGGAGCCCGCCCATGAACGACGATTTTCCCATCCACGACACCGTGGGCGCCTGGGTGCCGCATGGCCGTTTCGTGATCGACGGCGCGGCGCACGGCCCCTTGGCCGGCCTGCGGTTTGCGGCCAAGGATCTGTACGACGTGGCGGGCCACGTGACCGGCGCGGGCAATCCGACCTGGCTGGCCACCCATGATGCCGCGACCGCGACCAGCCCTGTCGTCCAGAAGCTGCTGGATGCGGGCGCGACCTTGGTCGGCAAGACCTTGACCGACGAACTGGCCTACAGCATTGCCGGTGACAACGCGCATTACGGCACGCCCATCAATGCCCGCGCGCCGGACCGGGTGCCGGGTGGATCGTCCAGCGGGTCGGCGGCGGCCGTGGCGGCGGGCTTATGTGACTTTGCGCTGGGCACGGACACCGGCGGGTCGACAAGGGTGCCGGCCAGCTACTGCGGACTGTGGGGCCTGCGCACGTCGCAGGGCGCCTTGTCGTCGGCAGGGCTGGTGCCGATGGCGCCGCAGTTCGATACCGCCACCTGGCTTGCGTCAAGCGCCATGGTTTTCGAGCAGGTGGCGGACGTGCTGATGCCGGCCGCGCCGCTGGCATTTCATCGCGTGCTGCGCCTGGCGGACGCGTGCGACGAGGCCGATGCCGTGTTTGCAGGGCCGATCGCGAAAGTGACCGACGCGCTGGCGGCGATGCTGGGGCAGGCGAAGACGCCTGCGAACGCCGAGGACGTGCGGGTTGCGGACGAGGGCCTCGAGTCCTGGCGCATGACCTACGTGACGGCATCGGCCTTCGATGCCTGGCAGGCGCAAGGTGCGTGGATCACGTCGGCCCAGCCGGTATTTGGTGACGCGATCGCATCGCGATGGAAGTTCGCCAGCACCGTGACGCCGACGGCCGCCGAGCCCGCGTTTGCCCGCAAGGCCGCGATCGTGGACCGCATGAACAGGTTGCTGGGTGACGACGGCATTGCGGTGCTGCCTTCGGCATCGAGCGAAGCCTTGAAACGCGACGCCGCGCCCGATGTCGTCGACACCGTTCGCACGCGCACCTTCCGGATCACCTGCATTGCGGGCCTGTCGGGACTGCCACAAGTCAATCTGCCCTTCATCGGGGAAGGGGGCCTGCCGGTGGGCGTGTCTCTGATGGGTCCCAAGGGCAGCGACCTGGCGCTGATCCGGATCGCGGTCCGCCTGGGACGGCAGCTGGGTTGCCTCGGCGCCGGTGCAGGCGACGAGGGGGACGCCGCGGCGATCGTTGCGGATGTCAACCTGTCGTCAGGCACCGGGTCGGCCGCGGTGGCAAAATAAGCGGATGTCCTCTCTTCCTTCCGCTTCCCGGCCGCGCGGCCGTCCCAAGGTGCGTCCGACCGTCGGGCCGGCGCGGCCTGCCGACAATGACGAATCGCTGGGCATCGACAACGCCGATACCGGCGACGCCATCGAGACTCGCATCTACCAGGCGGTGGTCGATAGCGTGATGAGCCAGCGGCTGACGCCGGGCACCAAACTGCCCGAGGCCGCGCTGTGCGAGTTGTTCGGTGTCGGCCGCACGCTGGTGCAGAAGGTGCTGCAAAAGCTGGCGCACGATCACATCGTTGAATTGCGTCCGAACCGGGGCGCGATCGTGGCCATGCCGTCTCGCGAAGAAGTGGGCAAGCTGTTCGAAGCCCGCCGCGCGCTCGAAGCGGCGATCATGCCGCTGGTGGTCGAGCACGCGACCAAGGCCGATCTGACCGCGCTGCGCCGGCAGCTGAAAGAAGAACACCATGCCATGCACCGCTACAAGCAGACGGAATGGGCGCGGCTGGCCAGCAGCTTCCATCTGCGCCTGGCGGAACTGTCGCGCAACTCGATCCTGCAGCGCTATCTGGGCGAACTGGTGTCGCGGTGTTCGCTGGTGGTGGCCCTGTTCGAACCGCCGGGCAACGCGTCATGCGAACACGACGAGCATCAGGCGGTGGTCGATTGCATTGCCGCGCGCGATGCCGAAGGCGCGGTCCGCGCCATGGAAGCCCACCTGCTGGTGCTGGAAAACCGCATCAACCTGATTGCGGAAAAGCCAGGCAAGAGCCTGGCGCACATGCTTGGGATGGAGTGAGCTGGGCTGATCGATTGATCAGCCGGGGATCTTCATTCCACGCTGCACGGCAGGGCGATCGCCCAGCGTTTCCAGCCAGCGGTGCAACGCTTCCTTGCTGTCGAGCCGGTCGCCCAGCACCTTGCCCAGGAAGGTGGTGGCCGCCACGGTCCAGGCGTAGCACGAGATGTCGGCGATCGAATACTCGTCCCCCGCCAGGTACGGATGGCGCTGCAGCTGCGTGTCCATGACCGTCAGCAGGCGATCGGATTCTTCGGTAAAACGTTCGATGGCCGCCGGGGTCTTTTCTTCCGCACGCACGCCAAAGTAGCCAAGCTGGCCCAGCATGGGGCCCAAGCCGCCGATCTGCCAGTGCAGCCATTCCAGCACCTTGTAGCGGCCGGGGCCCGAGGCGGGCAGGAACTGGCCGCTTTTTTCGGCCAGGTAGGTCAGGATCGCGCCGCTTTCAAAGATCGACAGCGGGCCGCCTTCGGCGTCATGGTCGACAATCGCCGGGATCTTGTTGTTGGGTGCGATCGCCAGGAATTCGTCAGTGAACTGTTCATTCTTGCCGATGTTGATCGGCTTGACCTCGTACTTCCAGCCCAGTTCTTCGAGCATGATGGACGCCTTGCGGCCGTTGGGGGTGGTCCAGGTGTAAAGGGTGATCACGGGGTGAACTCCACGAGTGGTTGTTGCAATGACTGTAGCGCGTCGCGCCGCTGCCGCGGAACGGCGTCGATTCCCCAGACGGGTTTTACAGCTCGTTGCGGTCGTCAACCGGTCTGCATGTCACACTCCCCGCTCAACCACACGCAGGCAGGAGACACGATGAAGCCCGGAATTTTGGCGATCGACATTGGCGGCAGCGGCATCAAGGCCGACGTGATCGACGAGGACGGCGTCATGCAGACCGGGCGCGTGCGTATCGACACTCCCAAGCCGGCCAAGCCGAAAGTGGTGGTCGAGGCCATCGTGAATCTGGTCAAGGATCTGCCGGCCTACGACCGCATTTCGATCGGCTTCCCCGGTGTGGTGCGCGATGGCAAGGTCCTGACCGCGGCAAACCTGGGCAAGGACATCTGGTACGGCTTTCCGCTGGCCGACACCTTGTCGGAACGCCTTGGGGGCCATCCGGCGCGGTTGCTGAACGATGCCGACATGCAGGGCTTCGCCCTGATCGAAGGCAAGGGGGTCGAGCTGGTGATCACCCTGGGCACCGGTTTTGGCAGCGCGCTGTTCCGTGACGGCGACCTGATGCCGCACATGGAACTGGGGCATCACCCGGTCCACAAGGACCGTACCTATGATGAATACGTGGGCAACGCGGCGTTCGAGCGGATCGGCAAGCGCCGCTGGAATTCGCGCATGGCGCGGGTGCTGCCCATCCTGCATACCTTGCTGCATGCGGATCGCATCCATATCGGCGGCGGCAATGCGCGCGAGCTGACCATCACGCTGCCCGACAACGTCAAGGTCGGGTCGAACGACGCGGGCATCCGGGGCGGCGCGGCGCTCTGGCGCAAGCAGGCCTGACCCGCCCCTAACCCTTGCCCGCTGCCCGGTGCCGCACGATATCCATGAAGGCCTGCACGGCCGGGCCGGGCGGCGTGGCGCCCATCGTCGACAACCCGACCGAGGCCGTGGTGCCGCGGGTATCGATGCGCAGCACGGCCGCCCGTCCGCTTGAAACGTCATGCGCAACGATGCCTTCGGGGCTGAACCACACCGCATCGCTCTCGCGCATCAGCGCGCCGGCCACGCTCGATGACAGCGTCTCGGTGCAGCGTGCCGACGGCGCGATGCCATTGCTGGTAAAGAAGGTGTCGGCGGCGGCGCGGATGAAGGTGCCGGGCGTCGGCAACACCATCGGGTAGGCAGCCAGGTCGGCAGGCGCCACCTCGTGTTGCGCGAGCAGCGGATGTCCGGCCCGCACCACCAGCACCATCGGTTCCGAATACAGATGCTCGAAGGCAATGCCGACCATCTGGCTGGGTTCGGCAATACGGCCGAGCACCAGGTCGAGTTCCCCCAGGCGCAATCGCATCAGCAATTCGGGGTTGGCGCCGTTGTGGGCCGTGACCAGCACGTCGGGATAGCGCGCCTGCAGGTCAATGATGGACAGCGGGACCAGGGCGGTTTCAGCCGTGGGCAGCACGCCGATCCGCAGGTGTTCCGGCGCCTTGTTGCCGGACCCAAGCTGATCGAAACCGTCTTGCAGCATGCCCATGGCCTGGGCGGCATGGCGCAGCAGGGTATGGCCCGCCGCGGTCAGTTCCAGCCCCTTGCGATAGCGCAGGAACAGGATCTCGCCCGTGATGTCTTCCAGTTCCGACAGCGACTTGGACACGGCCGACGGAGTCAATGACAGGGCGTCGGCGGCCTTCAGCACACTGCGATGACTCGCCAGGGCGATCAGGCATTGCAGATGGCGCAGCCGCAGCCGGGGGTCGAAGAACCTCAAGAGATTTCCTATCGCTCAATTGTCTGGCGTAACCGTCAACCTGCTGCCGGCCCGGGGCCGATATGATCGGCGCACAGTGAGGCAGGTACTCGACCTGCAAGTCACGTCTATCGGAGGAGAGTTTGCCATGCTTCATCACCCGTCGCGATTCCTGGCCGCCACGTCGGTCGCCCTGGCCTGCACCCTGGGCGCAAGTGCGCCGGCGCGGGCCGAGTATCCCGACAAGCCCGTCAAGCTCGTCGTCAACTTCACGGCGGGCGGCCCGCTGGACATCATGGCGCGCCTGATCGGCGAAAAGCTGGCGCTGCAATTCAAGCAGCCATTCGTGGTCGAAAACAAGACGGGCAGCGGCGGCAACATCGGCGCAGCATCGGTGGCAACTGCCGCGCCCGACGGCTACACGCTGCTGGTCGGACTGGATTCCACCTTTACCGTGAACCCGGGCCTGTATCCCAACCTGGGCTTCAAGCTGGACCAGCTCAAGCCGGTCACCTTGTTCGGGTCGTCGAACATGCTGATCGCGGTCAGCCCGAAGGTGCAGGTGAGCACGCTCAAGGATCTGGTGGCCAAGGGCCGCACGGATCCCGTCAGCTTCAGTTCGGCCGGCAATGGTTCGCCCGGCCATTTGAGCGGGGCGATGCTGGCGCAGGCGACCGGCCTGAAGATCACGCATGTGCCGTATCGCGGCAATGCGCCGGCCGTGCTGGCGCTGGTGTCGGGCGAGGTGCAGGCCGCGGCGCTGGCGGCCTCGGGCCTGATCCAGCAGGTGCAGGCCGGCACGGTCACGCCGCTGGCCGTCACGGGGCGCGCGCGGTCGCCGCTGCTGCCGAACGTGCCGACCACGGCCGAGCTGGGCTACCCCGACGTGCGCCAGGACGTGATCTACACGGTGATGGCGCCGAGTGGCACGCCGCAGGCCATCGTCGATAAACTCGAAGGCGCGATCACCACGGCGCTGGCGGCTCCGGACATCCAGGAGCGGCTGCGCACGATGGATATCAGCCCCATGAACCTGCGCGGCGACGCGGCCACGCGCGAGCTGTCGGCCACCCGCGACCGGTACCTCAAGATCATCAAGTCCAGCGGCATGTCGGTGGACTGAAGCGGAACAGCATGACCAACTTCATTTTCATTCTGGCCGATGACCTCGGCTATGCGGACCTGGGCTGCTACGGCGGCCGCAAGCCGGTGTCGCCCAACCTGGACCGGATGGCCGCGCGCGGCGTGCGCTTCACGCAGGGCTATTCGAATTCGCCGGTGTGTTCGCCGACGCGTTTTGGCCTGATCACCGGGCGCTATCAGTACCGGCTGCGCGGCGCGGCCGAAGAACCCATGACCGGGCGCTTTCGCGGCAGCACCGAGATCGGCATGCCGCCAGGCCATCCGACCCTGCCGTCCTTGCTGCGCGACGCGGGATATCACACCGCGCTGATCGGCAAATGGCACCTGGGCTACCCCCCGCATTTCGGTCCGCAGAAAAGCGGCTACGACTACCACATCGGTCCGCTGTCGGGCGGGGTGAGCTACTTCAGCCACGTGGACCGCATGGGCAAGCACGACCTCGTCAAGAACGGTGAACCGGCGCATTACGACGGCCATTACCTGACCGATCTGCTGACGGACGAAGCCGTCGATTACCTGGCGACCCGCGCCGGCGATCGCAAGCCTTTTCTGCTGAGCCTGCACTACACCGCGCCGCATTGGCCGTGGGAGCCGCGCGCGCAGGGCGGTCCGAACGCGCACGTCGATACCGACATCCGGCACCTGGATGGCGGGTCGGTGCACGTGTATGGCGAGATGATCAAGGCGCTGGACGAAGGCTGCGGCCGGGTGCTGCAGGCGCTGGATGACCTGGGCCTGGCCGACGACACCGTCGTCATCTTTACCAGCGACAACGGGGGCGAGCGGTTTTCGGACACGTGGCCGCTGGTGGGCGGCAAGATGGATCTGACCGAAGGCGGGATTCGTGTGCCCTACATCGTGCAGTGGGCAGGCAAGCTCCCGGAAGGCGAGGTCTGCACCCAGCATTGCATGACGATGGACTGGACGGCGACGATGCTGGATATTGCCGGCGTGGCCCCGCACCCGGACTATCCGCTGGATGGCGTGTCGATGTGGCCCGTGCTGCGCAGGCCGGATCAGGTGTTCGACCGGCCCATGTATTGGCGCATGAATCATCGGTCGCAACAGGCGGTGCGCGAGGGGGACTGGAAATACCTTGAGGTGGACGGCAACCGCTATCTGTTCGACCTGTCGGTGGACGAGCGGGAACGCGCGAATCTGGCGCAGCGCGATCCGGCACGGCTTGCGGCCATGCAGGCGCAGGCCGCGGCATGGGCCGACACTTTCGGCCCGATCCCTGCGGACGCGCGCAGCGAACTGGTCTACACCGAGAAGGACATGCCGGCGCGCTAGCGCGTCGCGACAAAGCTTACGCTTCGTCGAGTTCCGGGTAGTGGCGGAAAATGCCGTCGCCGTAGGGCAGGCGGCGGTCGCTCTTGAAGTAGTCCTGCAAGGCGTCCAGTTCCGCGACCTTGCGGTGCAGGGCCATCACGCGCGGATAATTCTTGCCGACGTGCGCCAGCCGTTTCGGAAAGGCGAACTTCAGGCCATCCACCAGAATGAACAGCGACAGGTCGGCATAGGTCCAGTCCGTGCCGCCCGCCAGCCAGTCGCCCTGGGCTTCCAGCACGCGTTCGAAATAGCCCAGGTATTTGGGGATGCGGTTGCGGCGAAAGCTGTAGGCCTTGCGTTTGGCTTCGGGCTGCTGGTCTTCGTAATACATCGACGAGTCGATAGGGTGGTGCACATCGTGGACTTCCGCAACCATATCCGCGATCGTCAATTGCAGCTGGTTGACCCACAGCTTGCCGGCCGTATCGGTAGGCGCCAACCCGTGCTTTTCGCCCAGGAACAGCAGGATGTTGGCGGTCTGCGCGATGGTGAGCTGACCGGCAACCAGATAGGGCGGCGCAAACGGCGGATGCGGCCGGTCGCGCGCCATGTCATCGACCAATGCGTTGTCGTCGACGTCGGGCCCACGCGCGCGCTCCACGTACGGAATGCCCGCGCCTTCCAGCGCCAGCCGCACGAATTCGCCGCGGCCGGGAATGCCGTCCCAATACCAGAGTTCATATTCCATCACGTCCTCCTTGTCGGATGATGGCAAGGGATCAGCGCAGCCATACCGTCACGGCGTGGATGAGAAGTCCCACCAGCCCACCCACCAATGTTCCATTGATGCGGATGTACTGCAGATCCTTGCCGATGTTCAGTTCGACCTTGTCGACCACTTCTTCATCTTTCCATTCCTTGACCTTGTCCGAGATCAGCGCACCGATGCGGGGCCGCAGGCGGTCCAGCACGCCCGGGACCCGCGCCATCAGCTGCGTGTTGATCCAGTTGCGCATGGCCGCGTCTGCGGACAGGGTCGCGCCGGCATGCACCAGCACCGACGTCACGCGGCCGTGCAGCCGCGAATGTTCCGCCGCCAGGTCCCGTTCGATCCAGGCCTTGAAGTCCGTCCAGAGGCCTTCGACGTAGCGCCGCAGTGCCGGATTGGCGGCCATCTGTTCCTGGTACTGACGAATGGTCGCCTTGAGTTCCGGATCGTCTTCCAGCCGCGTCGCGAAGCTGGCAATCGACGCGTCGAACCGGATGCGCAGCGGATGTTCCGGGTTCTCGTCCACCGCGATCAGCAGCTCGCGCACCGAGTCCAGCGCACGTTCCAGCAGATAGCGTGCCGTGGACGCCTTGATCTTGTCAAAATACAGCGGCACCTTGGTCGCCAGCTGATCGACCAGGCTTTCCTTGATCTCGGGCTGGCTGATGAACTGGTTCAGGCTTTTCAGCAATTGATCCAGAATGGCCTGGTGGCGGCCTTCGTGGGTCAGGGCCTGCAGCACCTTGCCGCTGAGCGCCGACAGGTCCAGTTCGCGAAACAGATTCGACAGATTGCGGTCCAGGAACTGCCGCACCGCGCGGTCATCCAGGGCTTTCAGCGCAAGCAGCAAGGCCTGGCGCACGGTGTCGGCCAGCACGCCCGCATTGGCCGGCACGGCCAGCCAGGCGGCCAGGCGGCTGGCGGGGTCCAGCGATTGCACCATGGCCGCGATGCGCTCATGCGCAAAGAACTCGCCTTGCACGAACGCGCCCAGGTTGTCGGCAATGCGCGCCTTGTTGCGCGGAATGATCGCCGTATGCGGGATGAAGCGCAGGCCCAGCGGATGACGGAACAGCGCCGTCACCGCGAACCAGTCGGCAATCGCACCGACCATGGCCGCTTCGGCAAAGGCGGCCACATAACTCCATGCCGGATGCCGTGTGTCCAGCACCGTTGCCGCCGCATAGATTGCGGTGACCACGAAGAACATGCCCGTGGCAATCCACTGCATGCGCCGCAGTTGCTGGCGCTTCAGGTCGTCGGCAGCGGAAGGGGAGAGCGGCGCGGTGTCGGCGGGCTGCACAGGCAAGGCTTACTTGACGGGGATGGGGGTGGCGCGGTCGACCGGCACGGCGGTAACGCCGTTCTGGGGTGAACCTTCAATGACCCGATCCGAATACGTCAGGTAGACCAGCGTGCTGCGCGACGCGTCGACCATGCGCACCACACGCAGCTTCTTGAACAGGATGGACAGGCGTTCGTTGAACACTTCTTCCTGTTTTGGCAGGGTGCCGCGGAAGGCGATCGGGCCGACCTGACGGCATGCGATGGACGCCTCGGCCTTGTCTTCGGCCAGGCCCAGTGCGCCCTTCACGCCGCCGGTCTTGGCGCGCGACACGTAGCAGGTCACGCCTTGCACCTTGGGGTCGTCGTAGGCTTCGACCACGATCTTGTGATCGGGACCGATGAACTTGAAGACGGTGTCGACCTCGCCCACGGTTTCTGCATGGGCGGCGCCCGACAGGGTCAGGGCAAGAAGAAGCAGCAGGTGGCGTTTCATACGTTTATCCGATAAGGCGGCCGCAGCGGAAGCAGAGGCCACCCTGCATCAGAGCACAGCCGTGCCAGGGGCGCGACACGAACTGCTACAAAGTTATGCAAGCGGTTATGGCCCGCGGTGGATGGCCGCCGGGATTATCTGGCGTAATACAGGGCCTGCCGCTGTGTTCCCCTGCACCGTTACCTGACCCATCGACTGCATGGCCTCGACCAACCCTTACGCCCCCAGAGACTGGCTGCCGCACGAACGGCCCATGCTGCCGGGCTCGCCATCGAGTCCGCTGCATTCCCCGCCCAAGCGCGCGGCCTATGCGATCGTGGGGTTCATCGTGGCGATGACGGGTGGCCTGGGCAATGCGCTGGTGACGGCCAACCTGCTGAATCTGCAGGGCTCCCTGGGCGCCTATGCGTCAGAAATGGCCTGGCTGCCGGCCGCCTATGTCATGACCAATGTGTCGATGAACATCCTGCTTGTGAAGTTTCGCCAGCAGTTCGGCCTGCGCCTGTTCACCGAAGCCTTCCTGCTGTTGTACGCCCTGGTGACGTTCGCTCACCTTTTCGTGAACGACCTGGGGTCCGCCATCGCGGTGCGGGCGGCGCACGGCATGGTCGGCGCCGCACTGACGTCGCTCGGTCTGTATTACACGCTGCAGGCCTTTCCCGCCAAACACCGGCTGAAAGGGCTGGTGCTGGGACTGGGGTTCTCGCAACTGGCGCTGCCCCTGGCCCGCATCTTTTCGTCGGAGCTGCTGGAGTTTGGCGAGTGGCGGGGGCTGTATTTGTTCGAGCTGGGGCTGGCCCTGCTGTCACTGGCCTGCGTGCTGGCGCTCAAGCTGCCGCCCGGCGACCGGATCAAGACCTTCGAGCCCCTGGATTTCCTGACCTTCAGCCTATTCGCACCGGGCGTCGCGTTGCTCTGCGCGGTGCTGTCACTGGGCCGCTTCGGCTGGTGGACCGAGACGGCGTGGCTGGGGTGGGCGCTGGCCGGCGCCATCGTGCTGATCACGGCGGGCTTTGCGGTCGAGCATCATCGCGCGCGCCCCTTGCTGAACACCCGATGGTTGACGAGTGCAAGCATCATCCGGCTGGGCGTGGCGATCACGCTGATCCGTATCGTGCTGTCGGAACAGGCCACCGGGGCCGTCGGTTTCCTGACCGCGCTCGGCATGGCGAATGACCAGATGCAGGGGCTGTTCGGTGTGGTGCTGCTTGGGTCCGTGGCCGGACTGGCCGCCAGCGCAATGACGATCCATCCGAAACGGATCGCCATGCCCATTGTCGTGTCGTTGATCCTGATGACTATCGGTGCACTGATCGATGCGCATGCCACCAACCTGACCCGGCCGGCGAACATGTATGTGAGCCAGTTCCTGCTCGGCTTTGGCGGCACCTTCTTTCTGGGCGCGGCCATGCTCAGCGGCATGAGCGGCGTCATTGCCGAGCCGCGCAACCTGATCAGCTTTTCGGTGCTGTTCGGCATGGCCCAGAACCTGGGCGGCCTGCTGGGTGCAGCGCTGCTGGGCACGTTCCAGATCGTGCGCGAAAAATTCCACTCGAGCATTCTGGTCGAGTCGTTGACGCTGCAGAACCCGCTGGTGGCTGCGCGGATACAGGGCAGCGCGGGCGCCACGTCGGGGGTGCTGGCCGACCCGGCCCTGCGTGATGCCGAAGCGGTGGTGTCGCTCGGCGCCGCTGCCACGCGCGAGGCCAACGTGCTGGCCTATAACGATGTATTCCTGCTGATCGCGTGTATTGCGATCGGCACCCTGATCTGGGCCATGGTGCGATTGCTGATCAACCGCTATGCCCCTGCGCCCGTGGCGGCCACGGTGGCCGCGGCAGCGCCATCGTCCCCCGTCACGCCCCGCCGGCCGCCCCCTCCCGATGCCGAAGCCGGCATGGCGGTTGCGCCGATCGGCAATGCCGACTGATCCCGTACCTGGCTTTCCACCCACCATGAGCACACCCGCCCCGCCTTCCGCGATACCGCCCGCCGCTGCTGCCCCCCCGCCACCGCCTGCGCGCCGGTTCAGTGGCCGCCGGGCGCTGTCGCTGTCTCTTTTCGCGGGCATCGCGATCATCGGTGTACTGATCGTTCTGTATGCATGGCGGCTTCCGCCATTCACAAGCGGCGTGCAAAGCACCGAGAACGCCTATGTACGCGGGCAGGTCACGCTGATCGGCCCGCAACTGAGCGGCTACGTGGCCGAGGTGCGGGTGCAGGACTTCCAGCGCGTCAAGGCCGGCGACCTGCTGGTGCGGATCGATGACCGCATCTACAAACAGCGCCTGGACCAGGCGCTGGCGCAACTGTCAGCGCAGAAAGCCGCGCTGGCCAACGCGCTACAGCAGCGCCGCCGCGCCGATGCCGTCATTGCGCAGAATCGCGCGGCCATTGCGAATGCCGACGCGCAGGCGGCACGTTCCACCGCGGATCTGCGCCGGGTCGAAGAACTGGTGTCGGATGGTTCCCTGTCATTGCGCGAACGCGACCAGACCCGTGCGGCGCACGCGCAGGCCGCGGCCGCGGCAGAGCAGGCAAGGGCGGCGCTGGAAATTTCGCGCCAGGATCGCGAAACCGTGGTCGTCAATCGCGGGTCGCTGGAGGCTGCGGTGGAAGCCGCGCAGGCCGCCGTGCAACTGGCCGAGATCGACCTGTCCAACACCCGCATCGTCGCGCCGCGGGATGGCCTGCTTGGCCAGGTGCTGGTGCGGCAGGGCGCCTATGTGAACTCGGGCGCGCAACTGATGGCGCTGGTGCCCGAACAGGTCTGGGTGATTGCCAATCTGAAGGAAACGCAGATGGCGCAGGTGCGGCTGGGGCAGGCCGCCACGCTGCAGATCGACGCCTTGAATCGGGCGAAGCTGACCGGGCATGTCGAACGCATATCGCCGGCCACGGGGTCGGAGTTCAGCGTGCTGGCAGCCGACAACGCGACGGGCAACTTCGTGAAGATCGCGCAGCGCATCCCGGTGCGCATCCGCATCGATCCGGACCAGCCGCTGGCCGACCGGCTGCGGCCCGGCATGTCGGTGGTCGCCAGCATCGACACGGCCAGCGTCCCGGTCGAAACGGAGGCGCCGCGGTGATGCGGGGTAGCCTTGAAAGTACCGGCCCGGCCACGGTGTCCGCCGCTGTGTCCGCCGCCCTGACCGCCACCGTCATCGCCGCGCTGGCCACGCTCCTGTCTGCCTGCACCGCGCCGCCGCAACCGCCGCCGGCATCGACCCTTCAGGTGCCCGCTGATTGGCGCACCCGCGTCGGCCCTTCAGCGCCGATCGAAGCGGCATGGTGGACGGCGTTTGGTGACCCGGCGTTGAACGCGCTGGTGGATAGGGCCCTGGCAGGCAATGGCGACCTGCGGGTGGCCCGCTCGCGCATGGAAGAATTTCAGGCGCGGCTGCGGATCGCGCAGGCCGCGCGCTACCCGACGCTGGACCTGTCGGTGTCGCCGTCGCGCGCCCGATCGCTCAGTGCACTGGGTGTCGATCGGGAACTGACGGTCTATCAGGCAGGCGTGCAGGCAGCCTATGAAGTCGACGTATGGGGCCGCATCGCCCGGCTGACCGAGGCGGCGTTTGCCGACGCCGAAGCGCGTCAGGCCGCCGCCGATGCGGCAGCCCTGTCGGTGGCCGCGTCCGCTGCGTCCGGCTACCTGACCCTGCGTGGCCAGGATGCGCAATTGGCGCTGGCGCAGGCCACACTGGAAACGCGCCAGCGCTCGCTGGATTTTGCGCGCCGGCAGTTCGAGACCGGCTACAGCTCGCGCCTGGAATGGCTGCAGGCGCAGTCCGAATACCGCGCCACGGCCGAGACCATTCCGCAGCTGCAACGCGCCATCCAGCAGCAGGAAAACGCCCTCAGCATCCTGATCGGCGCCAATCCGGGTCCGATCCCGCGCGGCCCCGCGCTGGGCGACATCCGGATGCCGCCGCTGCCCGATGGCCTGCCGTCCGAACTGCTGCGCCGCCGCCCCGATATCTTTCAGGCGGAACGCGCCGTGGTGGCGGCCGACGCCAGTCTGCGCGCCGCGCGCGATCAACTGCTGCCGTCCTTGCGCCTGACCGCGACCGCCGGTGTGCAAGGCTTCACGCTCGACCAGCTGTTGAACAACCCCTTCACCTTGTGGTCGATCGGCGGCAGCGTGCTCGCGCCCCTGTTCGAAGGCGGGCGGCTGCGGGCACAGACCGAGGTGTCGGCGGCCGTGCGCGACCAGGCAGTGTTTGCCTACGAGTCGACCGTGCGCAATGCCTTTTCCGAAAGCAACAACGGGCTGGTTGCCGTGGAACGCTTGCGCGAGCAGGAAGTGCAGGTGGCCGAACGGCGTGCCGCCGCCGCCGAAGCCCTGCGGATTGCGGTCAACCGGCAGCGCAATGGCTACGCGTCGTACCTGGAAGCGCTGGACGCGCAGCGCACGCTCAACACGGCCGAAGTCAGCCTGCTGCAGATCCGCACCAACCTGCTGACGGCCGAAGTCGACCTGTATCGCGCCATGGGCGGCGGCTGGACGGCGCCGGGCAGATAAGCTTGCTTACCAACGCCAGCTGGCGTTGCGCCGGCCAATATCGTAAAGTATCGATATTAGGTTTGTGTTTTCCCGATATTTACTTTGCTGACACCCATGGACATCGACGCCATCCACAAGGCGCTGGCCAACCCGGTCCGGAGACAGATCCTGGCTTGGCTCAAGACGCCCGAAGCGTACTTCGCAACGCAGGAACATCCGCTGGAATTCGGCGTGTGTGCCGGCATGATCGACGATCGCACGGGCCTGTCGCAGTCGACCGTTTCGGTTCACCTGGCGGCGCTGTTGCGCGCCGAACTGGTGACCTCGCGACGCGTTGGCCAATGGGTCTTTTTCAAGCGGAATGAACCTGTCATCCAGGCGTTCCTTGACCACATGAACAGCGATTTCTGATCGCCGCGTTTTTACTGGATACCTCATGCCTACCCTGTTCGACCCGATCACCGTTGGTGACCTGACCTTGCGCAACCGCATTTTCATGGCGCCGCTGACCCGCTCGCGCGCCGTCGGCGAAGGTCGCGTCCCCAACGCCCTGATGAAGCAGTACTACGAGCAACGTTCCAGCGCCGGACTGATCCTGTCCGAAGCCACCGCCGTCACGCCGCAGGGCGTGGGGTATGCCGACACCCCGGGCATCTGGTCCGACGAGCAGGTGGAAGGCTGGAAGCAGATCACCGACGCCGTGCATGCCAAGGGCGGCACCATCTTCCTGCAGCTGTGGCACGTGGGCCGCATTTCGGACCCCATCTTCCTGAATGGCGAACTGCCCGTCGGCCCCAGCGCCATTGCGCCAGCCGGCCACGTCAGCCTGGTCCGTCCCAAGAAGGAATACGTGACCCCGCGTGAACTGTCGATCGACGAGATCCCGGGTGTCGTGGCGGCATTCCGCAAGGGCGCCGAAAACGCCAAGCGCGCCGGTTTTGATGGTGTCGAGATCCACGGCGCCAACGGCTACCTGCTCGACCAGTTCCTGCAGGACGGCGTGAACAAGCGCATCGACGCCTACGGTGGCTCGGTCGAAAACCGCGCCCGCCTGATGCTGGAAATCACCGATGCGTGCATCGACGTGTGGGGCGCTTCGCGTGTCGGCATGCACCTTGCGCCGCGCAGCGACTCGCACGACACCAGCGACTCGAACCTGGGTGCAACCTTCGGCTATGTGGCCCGCGAACTCGGCAAGCGCAAGATCGCGTTCATCTGCGCTCGCGAATCGCTGGACTCGCCGCGTCTTGGCCCGCAACTGAAGGAAGCCTTCGGCGGCATCTATGTGGCCAACGAAAAGTTCACGCAAGAAGACGCCCAGCGCACGCTGGACGCCGGTGAAGCCGACGCGGTTGCATTCGGTCAGCTGTTCATCGCCAATCCCGATCTGCCGAAGCGTTTCGAACTGAAGGCCGAACTGAACGCGCCCAAGCCCGAAACCTTCTACGCACCGACCGCGGAAGGCTACGTGGACTACCCGGCGCTGGGGTGAGCCCGAGGGCCCTCGGGGTCCTTTTTTCCCTCAGGCCGCCGGCAGGGCTACCCGGAAACGGGTGCCGCCCTCGGCCGGCCGTTCTGCAGTCACTTGGCCGCCTTGTTGGATGACGAGGGTCTGCACGATGGCCAGGCCCAGTCCCGACCCGCCGGTCTCTCGCGATCGCGACAGATCGGTGCGGTGAAAGCGCTCGAACAGATGCGCCACCACATCTTCGGGCAGACCGGGGCCACGATCGGTCACGGTCAGCACGGCCTTGTCGTCGTGCCGATGCACCGCGATTTCCAGCCACTCGCCGCTGGCCGCATACCGCAACGCATTTTCTATCAGGTTGGACAGGATCTGGTTGATCCGGTCCGGGTCGGCGTTCGCGTGGACCGGCACGATGTCGGTCCGGTATTCCGCGCGTACGTTGTGATCGGCGATGCGGCCGGCATAGGTCGACAGCAACTGCGCGCAGGCCGCGCTCAGGTCGATATCGCTGCGATGCAGGGACAGCCGGCCCGCGTCCGCCAGCGACAGGGTATGCACGTCGTCGACCAGCCTGCCCAGGTGCTCGACCTGATCCAATAGCCGCCGCAGTTCCTGCGGCGTTCCGGGAATCACATCGTCGTAGATCGCATACAGGCGGGCGCGCAGCACGGCCAGTGGCGTGCGCAATTCATGCGAGATCGCGGCCGCCGTGGCCCGTCGTTCCCGCTCCAGGTTTTCCAGCGAGTCCGTCATCAGATTGAAGTCGCGCACCAGCTCGGCCAGTTCGCCGCGCTGCCGGACGGGTTGCGCGCGTACGCCCAGGTCCCCAAGCGCCACCCGATTGGCCGCTTGCGCAATTGAATTGAGCGGCTGCGTCACCACCCGTGACAGCCAGAAGCCCGCGGCCAGACCGGCCGGCAGGCAGAGCAGCAGGGCCATGAATAGCAGCCAGGTCTCGTCCAGCCAGATACTGTTGCGGCCATGTTCGCGAAGGATTTCGTCAAAGCGCGCCGAGTTGCGGTCTTCCACTTCTTCGATCCGGGCCAGTTCGGCCGACGCGGTCTTCGGCAGGCTGCGATGCAGCCATCCTTCCTGAAGCTCGGAATACAGCAGCAGGCTGCCCATCACCAGGCCGAAGGTCACGACGATGGTGCCGGCCATGTAGAGGCCGAAGCGGACCCAGATGCGGTCTAGGACTCGGGCCACAGCCGGTATCCGATGCCGCGCACGGTGTCGATCATGTCGCCGCAGCCGCCCACTTCCAGCTTGCGGCGCAGCTTGCTCAGATGCGAGTCGATGACCCGGTCCAGCGCGTCGCTTTCCGGCAGGCAGGCCTCCACCAGGTCGGACCGCGTGAAGCAGCGCCGCGGCTGGTTCGCCATCGTTTCGAGCAGCTTGTATTCGGTCAGGGTCAGCGGCAGGGGCCGGGTCGTGCCGTCATCGTCGCGCACCGACGCGGCGTGGGCTGATCGATCGATCTGCAGGCGTCCGACGCGCAGCATGGACGGCCGCTGCTGCCCCGCCGCCGCAGTGCGCCGCAGGACCGCCCGCACGCGCGCCACGACTTCGGCGGGATTGAAGGGTTTGACGACGTAGTCGTCGGCGCCCATACGCAGGCTGACCAGCTTGTCCACGTCGTCGGCCATGGCGGTCACCATGATGACCGGGGTATCGCTTTCGGCGCGGATGGTTTTCAGCACATCGACGCCATCGATGCCCGGCAGCCGGATGTCCAGCAACACGATGTCGGGCCGGTTCTGCCGGAAGTTCTGCAAGGCGGTCAGGCCATTGTCGGCATGTTGCGTCCGCAGGCCATCGCGCTGCAGATAGGCGACCAGGATGTCGGCAAGACTGCCTTCGTCTTCGACAACGAGGACCAGCCGGTTGAGATGGGAAGCGTCGGGGTTGGTCATGGGCGGGCTGTTTGTCGAGTCTTGTTTTGCGCCGATTATCCGCCTTGTTATCGCCTTCGCGACAACATTTCTCTGGCTGGGGCCTCTCCACACAGTCTCCACATAACCTGCACCGGCGGGCAAGACAAGGGATCGACAATCCGGCCACTTGCCGTCCGCCCCAGCCGGGACGGGGCAGCATCCGCCCCTGGTGGCGGCTCTGGATTGGACCCGCCTGTCGTGCCTTTACGCCGTCCCCTGATGTCTTGCCTTGCGGCGTGCGCCGCCGCGGCCGGTATGGCCGGGTGCATGGGCGTGCCGATCCCGCCGCTGGATCGCAGCGTGCCGGCGGCATGGAGCGAAGCGGATCCGGCGCTTGCCTTGCCGGCGGGGCCCGACCTGCGGACGTGGTGGACCGCGTTCAACGACCCGGCGCTGAACACGCTGGTGGACCAGGCGCTGGCGCAGAACCTGACGCTGGCCGAGGCCGGCAGCCGGGTGCGGCAGGCCCGGCAACTGTCGCAGGGCGTGACCTCGTCCTTCCTGCCGAGCCTGTCGGCGGGCACGCGCAGCGTCCAGCCGCCTTCCGCGCAAGACACCTATCTGCAGGGCAGCCTGGATGCGATCTGGGATCTGGGCCTGTTCGGCGCGCGCGAAGGCGCCACCCAGCGCTACCGGGGCGGGATCGATCTGGCGCTGGCCGAAGAGCAGGCCGCGCGCGTGACGGTGGTGGCCGAGGTGGTGCGCCATTATCTGGACTTGCGGGCGGCGCAGGAGCAACTGGCGCAGGGTCAGGCGCAATTGCGGCTGGATGCCCGCAGCCTGGCGCTGATCGATGCCCGCATCGATCACCGGCTGGCCGCTGCGGGCGAACGCGATGCCGTGGCGCTGCGCCAGGCACGGACCCGTGCGTCGCTGGCCGATCCGATGGCGGCGCAGTCCGCGGCCGCGCACAGCCTGGCCGCGTTGCTGGGACAGACGCGGCCGGATCCGGCCTGGATGTCGCCTGCTGGCCAGCCTGCGCTGGCGGTCCGGTCGATTGCACAGGTGCCCGCGGACTTGCTGCGGGTGCGGCCCGAGATCCGCCGCGCCGAAGCCGATGTGGCCCAAGCCGCGGGCGAACTGGGCATTGCGCGATCCGAACTCTATCCCCGCGTGGCGCTGGGCGCGTCCTATCTGGTGTCGTACAACCTGACCCGCTCGCCGAGGTCGCGCTTCAACACAGGGGTCGCGGCCGGCCCGATCATCGATCTGCCTCTGTTCGACTGGGGCCGCCGTCAGGCCGGCGCCGCCGCGAAGCGGGAAGCGCTGGACGCCGCCGTGACGGCCTACCGGCAGGCTGTGCTGGAGGGCGTGGCCGACGTTGAAATCGCCCTGGCCGCGCTGCAATTCCAGACCGAGCGCGTCGCGCAACTCGAGGACGCCCGCCAGACTGTCGCACGGCAGCGGTCCACCCATCAATCCCTGGTCGGGCTGGGCCTGGCCAGCGACTTCGATGGCCTGGACGACCAGCAGGGCGCGTTGTCGGCCGACCAGGATCTGGTGGTCGCCCGGGCGCGCCGCAACCTGGCCTTCGTGACCCTGTACAAGGCGCTGGGCGGCGCGCCGCTGCCGATGGACGGGGCGGCAACGCCACCACCGGACGCGGCGTCGCCACCGCCCCACGACGAGGCTGCCTCATGATCGCGCTCGCCCGCAAGACCCTGGTGTATGAATGGCGGCGCTTTCTGCCCGCGGTGCTGGCGATCGCCTTTTCGGGGGTGCTGCTGACGGTGCAGGCTGCCCTGGTGCTGGGCATTTTCGGCAGCGCGTCGGTGTATGTGACCGGGTCGACAGCCGACCTGTGGGCCGGTTTCCCGGGCACGCAAAGCGTGAACTTCGGCCGGGCCATCAGCCCCGATGTCGAGGTGCGCCTGCGCATGGATCCGGACGTGACCGCCGTCGAACCCTATGTGTGGGTGGAAGGCGACTGGCGTGACCGGGGCAATACCGGTGGCGGCGTGCCGGTGTTCGTGTCGGGCATCGAGACGCGTGCCGACGCGATGATGTTCGCGCGCCTGATCAAGCCGGCCACGCGCCGCAAGCTGGCTGACCCGGGCGCCGTGGTGGTGGACCGGGCCGACCTTGCCTCGCTGGGTGTGGATGACGGGGCGACCGCGTGGATCAACGGCCAGCGCGTGCACGTGGTCGCGACCGTCGCGGGCTTGCGTGCTTTGGGCGGGGTCAATGTGCTGGCGTCGATCGACACGGCCCGCATGCTGGATGCCGCCGACGCGGTGCCGGGCAGTGCCACCTATTTCGTGGCCCGGGTGCGCGATCCGGCCAAGGCCGACGCCGTGCGCCAACGGCTGGTGCCCGACGCCGCCTTCGGCCCGTTCGAAGTCTGGACCGCCGATGCGTTCGCCACGCTGTCGCAGCGTTACTGGATCTTCGATACCGGGGCAGGGGTGGCCGTGCTGTTCATGGCGGGGATCGTCTGCCTGGTCGGCGCGGTCATTACCAGCCAGTCGTTGATGGCCATGGTGGTGGCATCGGCCCGGGAATACGCCACGCTCAATGCCTTGGGTGCGAGCCTGTCCGCGCTGAGCCGGGTGGTGGTGGAACAGTCGTGCTGGATCGGCGGCCTGGGGCTGATGGTGGGCGGCCTGGCCAGCGCGGCCTTGCTGTCGATCGCGGCCAGCCGCGATGTGCCGGTCGCCTTGAATGTGACCGTGGCGGCGGCGTGCGCCGCGCTGGTGATCGTGCTGGCCCTGGTGTCAGGTCTGATCGCGGTGCGCGGCCTGTCGCGTGCGGACCCTTCGATGTTGCTGCGGTGATTGCCATGCCTATCCAGACCGCATCGCTGCACGCACCTGCCAAGACCGGCTCCCGCCATCCGGCATCCCGTCAACCCGTGGCTCGCCTCCCGGCGCCCAGCCTGGAAGCGGTGGGCGTCAGCAAGTCCTTCCTGTCGGGCGTGGTCCGCATCCAGGTGCTGCAGCGGCTGTCGATCGCCGTGTTCCCCGCGGAACTGACGCTGATCTCGGGTCCGTCGGGCTGCGGCAAAAGCACGCTGCTGTCCTTGCTCAGCGGCCTGCAGGCTCCGGACGAAGGCGAGGCCCTGGCGCTGGGCCAGCGGCTGGGCAACCTGAGCAAGCGGGCTATTGAACGCTTTCGCCTGCATCACACGGGCTTTGTGTTCCAGGGCTTCAATCTGTTCCCGGCCCTGACCGCGTGCGAACAGGTCGAGCTGCCTTTGGGCTACCTGGGCATCTCGAGCCGCGAAGCGCGCCGCCGCGCGCGGGAAGCGCTGGACGACGTCGGCATGACGCATCGCGCCGACTGGCGTCCGGCGCAATTGTCGGGCGGTGAAAAACAACGCGTGGCGATCGCCCGCGCCTTGGCCAAGGCGCCGCAACTGCTGTTTGCCGACGAGCCGACCAGCGCGCTGGACGCGACCAATGGCCAGAACGTGGTCGACATCCTGCACCGTGTGGCGCGCACGCGCGGCACGACCGTGCTGTGTGTCAGCCACGATCCGCGGCTGGTGCGCCATGCCGATCGTGTCCTGACGATGGAAGACGGCATGATCCGTGGCGATTGGCGGCAGGGCGAGGCGCAGGGACAGGCCGCCGGCGTGATCAAGGAGGAGGAATGATGGCCCGATTCATGGCCCGCACGATGCGGTCGACGCTGCTGCGGGGCGTGTCCCCGGTCACGCGGCTGACGTGGCTTGGGGCAGTTCTTGGTCTGATGGCCCTTGGCGGTCTGGCCGGATGTTCCGATGGGGCGTCGGCTGCGCCGACCGCGCAGACCGCGGGATCGGCGGCGGCCGCGCCCTCCGGGTCCAACGCCGCGGCCTCAGGCTCCAACGCCGCGGCGGCGTCCGCCCAGGTCGTCGCCATCGCGCGGGGCAAGGTCGATATCGATGGCGGGCTGCTCGATATCGCCGCCATGGCCGATGGCCAGGTTACCCACGTCGCGGTCAAGCCCGGCGATGCGGTCAAGCGCGGCCAGGTGCTGGTCCAATTGTCCGAACAATCGGCGCAACTCGATCTGGCCCTGGCCGACGCCGAACTGCAGCGCGCCACTGCCGTCGCGCAGTCGGACGCTGCCCGGGTGCCGGCCGCCCGTGACCTGGCCCGCCGCCTGGCATCCGCCGCGGCGCTGGGCGCGACCGACCGTCAGCGTGCTGACGATGCCGCGGCCACCGTGCAGCAGCTGGAAGCCGCCGTGCGTCTGTCGCGTGCCGACGCCGCCATCCAGAAACAGAAACGCGCGCAGGCCGCGTACGCGCTTGCGCAGCGCACGATCCACGCGCCGCAGAGCGGGCGGGTGGCGGCAGTAAGCACGCAGGCAGGTGCATGGGTTCGTGCGGGGCAGGCGGCGCCGCTGCTGGTGATCGTGCCTGACCGGCCGCTGATCGTGCGCGCGGAACTCAATGAAAGTTATGCCGCGCGAGTCAAACCCGGCATGCGCGCCGATGTGACGCTGGAGTCCAACGGCCGCCAGCAGGCGCTGCCGGCGCGCCTTATCCGCATCGCGCAGACCTATGGCGCAAGCCAGCTGTATGACGACACCCAGCCGCGCGCCGCGGTGCGTGTCATCGAGTGCGTCCTTGAATTCGACCAGCCGCCGGCCTTGCGCATCGGCCAAACCGTAAGGGTGAACTTCCATGAATGAAACTTGGCGTGTGCAGTGCGACTTCGACGGCACCATCAGCCTGGCCGACGTGACCGACTCGCTGCTGGAACGGTTTGGCCAGCCCGGATGGCATGAACTGGAAGCCGCCTGGGAGCGCGGCGACATCGGCTCGCGGGAATGCATGCGCGGCCAGATCGCGTTGCTGGACATGAGCGAGCACGAACTGGCGGCGCATCTGGACACCATCGCCATCGATCCGTTCTTTGTGGACTTCGTGCGCACGGCGCAGTCGCTGGGCCTGCCGGTCGAAGTCATCAGCGACGGCATGGACCGGGTGATCCGCAGCATCCTGCAGCGGCACGGCCTGGGCGATCTGCCGGTCAGCGCAAACCATCTGGTGCAGGTGGGCGAGCGGCGCTGGGCCCTGGAATCGCCCTACGCCAAGGCGTCGTGCACCCGGGCCAGCGGCACCTGCAAATGCGCCTGCCTGGCCGTGCATCACCAGGACGGCGCGGCAGTGCTGTTCGTGGGCGACAGCACGTCGGACTTTTGCGTGTCGGGCAAGGCAGACTATGTGTTCGCCAAGAGCCGCCTGATCGACTACTGCGAAGCCGAACGCATTCCGTTCGCGCCCATCGCGGACTTTGGCGTGGCGCTGGCCTTGCTGGCCGACGTGATCGAACCCGCCCGGATCTCGGCATGACCGACAACGAATTCCTGTTTCGCGGCGGGCGGGTGGGCGTACTGCTGATCCATGGTCTGACCGGCACCCCCAATGAAATGCGGCTGGTCGGCAAGGGCCTGCATCAGGCCGGCTACACGGTGCATGGCATGCAGCTGGCCGGTCACTGCGGCACCGAGGATGACCTGATCGCGACCGGCTGGCAGGACTGGTATGCCAGCGTGTGCGCCGCCGCCGACCGGCTTGCGGCCGACGTCGATCACTTCTTTGTGATCGGCCTGTCGATGGGCGCGTTGCTGGCGCTGAAGCTGGCGGCCGATCGGCCCGCCCAGGTCCACGGCGTGGGGGCGTACGCCACCATGTTCCGTCACGACGGGTGGAGCATGCCGTTCTTTACGCGGCTGTGTTTCCTGCTGCCCGTGTTCAAGGCCTTGGGCGTCGGGCGTCGCCGCAGCTTTACCGAGCGGCCGCCTTACGGCATCAAGGACGAACACCTGCGCAGCCGCATCGTGGCCAAGATGCAGGGCGGCGACAGCGCCGCGGCCGGCCTGCCCGGCAATCCGTGGTATGCCGTGGCCGAGATGTATGCGCTGTCGGCCGCGGTCCGCCGGCAGCTGCGCGACATCCGCTCGCCTTGCCTCGTGGTGCATGCGACGCAGGATGACGTGGCCAGCGTGCGCAACGCGGCGCTGATCGCGCGGCGGGTGCATCGGGCCAGTGTCGAAACGGTGCTGCTGAACGACAGCTACCACATGGTCACGATCGACCGTCAACGCCGCACCGTGATCCGCCGGTCGGTCGCGTTCATCGATCGCGTGGTGGCCGCGCGCGAACCCGCGCTGCGCGCCGCGGCGTGATGAACGCTCCGCTAACGAACGCTCCAATACCGAACGCATCCACTACGGGCATGTCATGACGAGCACCTTGCCGCCGGTCGCATTGCTGGTGTGGATGGTCTGCGTGGTCGTCGATACGGGCGGCCAGCTGGCCTTCAAATATGCGGCGACCGACGCGATCGAAGGCGATGGCGTGGCCCGTTGGCGCGGCATGGCCCGCCGCCCCTGGCTGTGGCTGGGGCTGTCCTGCTATGTCGTGGAATTCGTTGCCTGGCTGGCCTTCCTGTCGCTGGTGCCGCTGTCGGACGGCGTGCTGCTGGGATCGATCAACATCGTGGCGATCATGCTGGCCGGACGCTATCTGTTCAAGGAACAGCTGTCACAGCTGCGGGTGGTCGGCATCCTGCTGATCACGGCCGGCGTCGCCATCGTCGGGTGGACCTGATGCGCCGCTTCTACCTGCTGGGCTTCCTGGTGTTGATGGGGTTCGATACCCTGGCGCAGGTCAGCTTCAAGCTGGCCGCCAACCACGCCTTGCCGATGGACCTGTCCGCGGCATGGCTGGCGCGCGTGGCGAGCGAGCCGTGGATCTATGGCGCGTTCGTGGGCTACATCGGTGCGTTCTTTACGTGGATGGCGCTGCTGCGTCATGCCCCCATCGGGCCCGCCTATGCCGCCACGCATCTGGAAATCGTCAGTGTCATGCTGTGCTCGGTGTGGCTGTTCGGTGAACACATCTCGGCGCTGCAAGGCGTGGGCGCGGTGCTGATCGTGGCGGGCATCGTGTGCCTGGCCATCGCGGAAAGCCGGCAGGGCGGGGCTGCGGTAAAGGATGACGGGGGCGCTGGCGCGTCGGCAGATGCCCTGCCTGCCGACGCGTCCAGCTCGATCAGCCGCTGACCGCCGAGATCCGCGCCACCAGCCGCGCATTCAACGCGTGCTGTTGTGCCTGCCACTGCGCCAGATCGCCGGCGGACACGGCAATGTCCTGTCCGTCGGCAGCGCTCAGCCACCGTTTCCATCGGCTGCGATACACATAGGACGAGACCTCGCCCGTGATGTCGCTGGCCACGATCTGCCCGCCCAGGCTATCGATCACCCGATCAACATGCGCTTCCAGCAGGCGGCCCTGATCCCAGTTGGTCCGCACGACATCCGTGCTGAACGCGTCCTTGTCGATGGAAAGATAGGTGGTCTCGGGCTGCCCGCGAAGCATGCCGTCGAACGCATCGATCATTGCGTCGACATGTTCGAACGACCGGAAGCCGCGCGCCACGCCGGCCCACTGCGCCCATCGCGTGTCCACCCCCACGCTCCAGTACGTCAGCTTGCCGCGGCGCAGCGGCGCCAGATAATTTTCCCAGCAGCTGGCCGCGCCGATGTCGGCGGATGTAATGCCCACCACATGCACGTGCGTTACCTCGGGCATCAAGGCCACGCGCCGCACCCACGATCCGCAGTGCACGCCGAACGGAAACCGCATGTTGTCCGGATGGTTGTCGAACACAACGATCCGGAACGGCTTGCCGTCAAGCCGCCGCCGCTGGCGTTCGATCAGGGGCCAGCTCACATGATGGAAGTCGCCGCTGCCCATCAGGACTGTGCCGTGCTCACGAGGCAACGCCGCCGCCAGCTGGGTCGACAGCGCGTCCATGACCCCCACGCGGCAGCCGAAACGGATCGCTTCCTGCCAGGTGCCCAACGCGATGCGGGTCATGCCGGGCAGGGCGCCGATCGACCCATCGAAGTCCAGTGCGACCGGCGTCCGGCGCGGCGTCACGATGCGGCTCCGGGGGGGCCGACAGTGGCGCGTCTCCCCGCGCTTTCCTTCCATTCCCGATCCGCCTCGAAGCGATGCGCAAAAGCACGCGCCAGCTTGCGCAGCAGGGGGTTGCGCACATACACCGCATGCCGCGTCGGCGTGAAGCTGGCGCCCAGTTCCGCCTTGACCTGCGGGTCGGTCCACCCCGCCACGTAGTGCGTCAATCCGCGCGCCAGGGCATGCTCCAGGTTCACGATCCAGCTCACGGCATACAGGTTGTGCGTGCGCGCCTGCGGATAGGCAAAGCCCACGTACTTGTCGATCAGCTTGCCGCCGTGTTCAAAGCACAGGTTGAAGCCGATCAGCTCGCCCGCATGCCGATATGCAAACACCATCCCGCCATTGCTCGCGTCCCGCAGCACGTAGGCAAAGAAGTCGCGCGACAACCGGTCGAAGTGGATCTCGCTTTGCGCATACACGTTCAGGTACAGCGCGTAATACGCGTCGATCACGGCGGGGTCGTCAAAGTTGGGGTCGCCGGTCTGTACCAGCGCCACGTCCAGATCGGTCCGGCTGCGCAGCTTGCGCCGGATATTCTTGCGCCGGCTGGCCGACAAGCGGGCTAGATAGGCATCGATCGACACGAAGTCGATATCGACATAGGCCAGTTGCTGGCCGGCCAGCAGCACGAAGCCTGCCCTGGCGCAGGCCTGCGCCAGGGCATCGGCCGCCAGGTTGCCTTGCGCGCCCAGCAGCGGCGAATCGCAGGGCAGATCCTTGACGACCAGCAGCCGAAAGCGCGCCGCCAGGGCGCGCCATGCCGCGACCCGCATCTGCGGCAGCACGCAAGGCGCCGCCGGCAGCGGCACGTATTCCGACACGGTGGTCCCGACAAACGCCGTGCGGATGCGCAGCCAGCGGCCCCACCACCGGTAGCCCGGCAGCCCCTTGACCTGCATCACCAGTGCCGGGTCGGCCGTGGTGAGCAGGTCGAAGTGCGCCGCAAACACCGGTTCGTGGCAGGGCGCCGGCAGCGTCAGCACGTCGAACCCTTCCGGCGGATGCCGCAGGAATGCCGACAGCAGGGGAGCAGGTTCGAGTGTCGTCACATCGCCCGTTTTGCGCGCGTCAGCAACTGATCCAGCAGCACCATGGCCTGGTCGATTTCGGCAAACGAGATCATCAGCGACGGGGCAAAGGTGATCACGTTCTTGTAGTAGCCGCCCACGTCCAGCACCAGGCCGACCTTCTTGCCCTGGTATTCCAGATCGCCCGACAGGCCGATGTCGACCATCTTGTCGAGCAATTCGCGGTTCGGCGCAAAGCCGTCTTCCTGGCAGATCTCGGCGCGCAGCGCCAGGCCCAGGCCATCGACATCGCCGATTTCCTTGTGCCGTTTCTGCAGGTCGCGCAAGCCTTCCAGGAAGTAGGCGCCCCGTTCCATCACCTGCCGGCCGAAGTTGTCTTCGGACGTCATGCGCAGCGTTTCAAGGCCGATCGCCGTGCCGAGCGGATTGGCCGCAAAGGTCGAATGCGTGGACCCGGGCGGGAACACCGTCGGGTTGATCAGTTCTTCTCGCGCCCACAGGCCGCCCAGCGGATTCATGCCGTTGGTCAGCGCCTTGCCGAACACGATCATGTCGGGCTTGACGTCGAAGTGCTCGATCGCCCACAGCTTGCCGGTCCGGTAGAAGCCCATCTGGATCTCGTCGATCACCAGCAGGATGCCGTACTGATCCAGCACCTTTTTCAGCGCCGGAAAGTAGTTGCGCGGCGGCACGACATATCCGCCCGTGCCCTGGATGGCTTCGGCGTAGAAGGCGGCGTATTCGCACTGTCCGGCCTTCGGGTCCCACACGCCGTGGTATTCGGTCTCGAACAGCCGGGCAAAGTCCTTGACCAGAAAGTCGGCGTATTCCTCGGCCGTCATGCCGGGCTTGCGGCGGAACGGGTAGGGGAAAGGAATGAAGTGCGCGCGGTCGCTGAAGTGGCCGTAGCGGCGGCGGTAGCGGTAGCTAGACGTGATGCTGGATGCGCCCAGGGTGCGGCCGTGGTAGCCGCCTTCGAAGGCGAACATCAGGCTTTTGCCATTCGATGCGTTGCGCACGATCTTGAGCGAGTCTTCGATCGACTGCGATCCGCCCACATTGAAGTGCACGCGGCCGGCATGGCCGAACTTGCGTTCGGCATCCTGCGCAATCGTCTTGGCCAGTTCGATCTTGGTCGGATGCAGGTACTGGCTGGCCACCTGGGGCAGCTCGTCCAGCTGCTTTTTCATGACGGCGGTCAGCCGCGGATTCTTGTAGCCGAAGTTGACGGCCGAATACCACATCTGCAGATCCAGATACGGCGTGCCCGCGGCATCGAACATATAGCTGCCGTCGCAGCCGGTGAAGATCTTGGGTGGGTTCACATAGTGGACCGTGTCACCGAAGGAACAATATTTGGCTTCGTCCGCCAGCATCGCTGCGCTCATCGAATCAACCCCGATTCAGGAAGGTGGGTGTCACCGCGGGCCCCCGAGGTGACGACTGGGCGCAGTCTGCTGCGCCAACCTTGCCCGGGCGTCGAGACTTTGTGTGCAACGTGTGGAGACGAATCTCTTCTACACTGGCCGCACTTTCGCCACGTCGCCATCGGCGCGCTTCATGAGGACACCGCCATGACTGTCACGGCATTGCGCAGCTCGGTCATTACCTTTCATCAGGACCCTTTCCTGGTCGACCCGGCCAGCAGCTACCGATATCTGGACGACGCCCTGGTCGTGATGGCGGACGGCAAGATCGTGTCGGTCGATCCCTATTCGGATGCCGCGGTGGATGCCGCGACGCAGGCCGCGGGGTCGGCTGTCACGGTCACGCACTATCCCGACAGCCTGATCTGCGCCGGCTTCATCGACTGCCACGTGCACTACCCGCAAACGCAAATGATCGGCGCATTCGGCGAGCAACTGCTGGAATGGTTGAACAAGTACACCTTCATTGCCGAACAGCAGTTTGCCGACAAGTCGCACGCCGATACCGTGTCGCGTGTGTTCCTGCGCGAGCTGCTGCGCTCGGGCACGACGACCGCCGCGGTGTACTGCACCGTTCACCCCGAATCGGTGGACGCGTTGTTTGAAGAATCCGAACGTTTCAACACCCGGATGATCGCGGGCAAGGTGCTGATGGACCGGCACGCGCCTGATGCGCTGCTGGACACCGCCGAACGCGGCTACGACGAATCAAAGGCCTTGCTGCAGAAGTGGCATGGCCGCGGCAGGCAGCTGTACTGCATCACGCCGCGGTTTGCCGCGTCGTCCACCGACGAACAATTGGCCGCCGCCGCGCGGTTGTGGAAAGAGCACCCCGGCACCTACATGCAGACCCATCTGGCCGAAAACACCGGCGAGATCGACTGGGTGCGCGATCTGTTCCCGCAACGTTCCAGCTATCTGGACGTGTATGACCATGCCGGCCTGACCGGTCCACGCGCCATCTTCGGCCACGCGGTGCACATGGATGATGTCGACTTCGCGTGCTGCCATCGCACCGGATCGGCGCTGGCGCATTGCCCGACGTCCAACCTGTTCCTGGGCAGCGGCCTGTTCAAGCTGACCGAAGCCAAGCAGACGGATCGGCCGGTCCGCGTGGGCATCGGGTCGGACATCGGCGCGGGCACCAGCTTCAGCACGCTGCACACCCTGAACGAAGCCTACAAGGTTTCGCAAATGGCGCAGGGCCGGCTGACGGCAGCGCATGCCTTCTACCTGGCGACGCGGGGCGGGGCCGAGGCCCTGTACCTGCAGGACTCGCTGGGATCGGTCGCGCCGGGGTACGACGCCGACCTGGTCGTGCTGGATCTGGCGCCGACGCCGCTGATCGCCTTCCGCATGGGCTTCACCCAGGACATCCTGGAAAAGCTGTTCGTGCTGATGACGCTGGGCGACGACCGGGCCGTCAAGGCCACCTACGTGGCCGGCGTGCCGGTTTACGACAGCGCGCGTGATGAAGCCTTTCACTATGCGCAGGACGCAGCGGTCACGGACGGCGGCGCCCCGGACCCCCGGCCCCACGACGCGTCGTTGCCGGGCATTCCAGGCTGAAGCGCGGCAGACTGATACGCTGCGGGCTGACACCCCGCAACTACCGGATACCGCATGCCCCTGTCCCCGACCCAGGCCTTCTGGCGCACCTGCCTGAAGGTGGCCTGTCTGTGCATCCCCGCCCTGATCGTGGCGGGCTGTTCCACCGTCCAGGCGATCAACGCCCTCGTCCCTGAAAGCGGGTTTACCCGCCAAGCCGATCTGTCCTACGGCCCGTCGCCCCGGCAATCGGTCGACGTCTATGTGCCGACCCGGCCGCCGTCCTCGGCCCTGCGTCCCGTCGTGGTGTTCTTCTACGGCGGCAACTGGGACAGCGGCCGCAAGCAGGACTACCTGTTCGTTGCCGAAGCCCTGACGTCGCGCGGCTACGTCGTGGTGCTGGCGGACTACCGCATTTACCCCGAGGTCCGCTACCCCGGCTTCATGGACGACGGCGCGGCGGCCGTGCGGTGGACGCTGGATCACCTGGCCGACTTTGCTGGCGATCCGTCGCGTGTCCACCTGATGGGGCATTCGGCCGGCGCCTATATTGCGGTCGACCTGGTCATGGATGATCGCTGGCTGGGCCCGCGCCGCGGTGCGATCCGCAGCGTGGTGGGCCTGGCCGGCCCCTATGACTTCCTGCCGCTGACCGATCCCACGCTCAAGATCATCTTCGGCACCGCCACCGACCTGCGCACCACGCAACCGATCACCCATGTCGATGGCAAATCGCCTCCGCTGCTGCTGATGTCCGGCCTCAAGGACACCACGGTCCGTCCGGGAAACTCCGAACGGCTGGCGGCGAGCGTGCGCGAACACGGCGGCCAGGCTTTCGAGCACTATTACCCGGGCCTGAGCCACGTCACCCTGATCGGCGCCCTGGCCAGGCCCACCCGCTTCCTCGGACCGGTGCTTGACGACGTAGCACGATTCCTGGATTCCGGTGAGCCCCCGGCGGGCGGCAATATTCCGTAATCATTTCGGCCCGGGATTTGCGCGTGGCGCCGGTAATTGTGTAACCAAGGTGGTGCTGCCCAGCTTATGATGAGGACACGTGGTGCAGGGGGACCGGCACCCACGCCTCCCGATGGTGCGCAGCTGTGGCAAAACGTGCATGGCGAACGGGTACGGCCTTTGCTTTAGTAGAAAAGTCACATTGCGCAGAGCGCGAAAGGCGAAAGGCACACGATGCGGTCTTACAACGAAATGCAGTTTGAAGAAGGTAAGGTCCGCCAGCATTACGAGCGCTTCGGCGCTTGGCTCTCCCGCCAGTCTCCCGAGACGATGGCGCGCAAGCGGGCGGAAGCCGACCTTGTTTTCCGACGTGTCGGAATCACCTTCGCGGTCGATGGGGACGCGGGCGGCACCGAAAGGCTGATCCCGTTCGACCTGATCCCCCGGATCATTCCGGGCGACGAATGGAGCCTGCTGCGAGACGGTCTCGCTCAGCGCGTCCGCGCCCTCAACATGTTCATCCACGACGTCTATCACGACCGCCGCATTGTCCGCGCCGGCGTGATTCCGGCCGAGCAGGTCTATACCAATGCTCAGTACCGTCCGGAAATGCAGGGCGTGTCGGTGCCGCGTGACATCTATGCTCACGTGGCCGGCGTCGACATCGTCAAGGCCGGCGGCGACAACGACGGCACGTTCTACGTGCTGGAAGACAATCTGCGCGTGCCCTCGGGCGTGTCCTACATGCTTGAAAACCGCAAGATGATGATGCGGTTGTTCCCCGAGCTGTTCGTGCAGAACAAGGTCGCGCCGGTCGCCCACTATCCCGACCTGCTGCTGGAAAGCCTGCGGTCGGTGGCGCCCAGCGGCGTCGACGATCCGACGGTCGTGGTGCTGACGCCCGGCATGTACAACTCCGCCTACTTCGAACACGCCTTCCTGGCGCAGCAGATGGGCGTGGAACTGGTGCAGGGGCAGGACCTGTTCGTCGACGACAACAGCGTGTTCATGCGCACCACGCGCGGCCCGAAGCGCGTCGATGTCATCTACCGCCGCCTGGACGACGACTTCCTGGATCCGCTTGCCTTCCGCGCCGACTCCGCGCTGGGCGTGCCGGGACTGCTGTCGGTCTATCGCGCCGGCCGGGTGGCGCTGGCCAATGCCATCGGTACCGGCGTGGCCGACGACAAGTCCATCTATCCCTTCGTGCCGGACATGGTCAAGTTCTACCTGTCCGAAGAACCCATTCTCAAGAACGTGCCGACCTGGCAGTGCCGCAAGCCCGACGAACTGTCGTACGTGCTGGCCAACCTGCCGGAACTGGTCGTCAAGGAAGTCCACGGCGCCGGCGGCTACGGCATGCTGGTCGGGCCGACCTCGTCCAAGGCCGAGATCGAAGCCTTCCGGGCCCGGCTCATTGCCCGGCCCAATGGCTACATCGCCCAGCCCACCCTTGCGCTCTCGTCCTGCCCCACCTTCGTGGAATCGGGCGTCGCGCCGCGCCACATCGACCTTCGCCCCTTCGTGTTGTCGGGCAAGAACGTGTCGATGGTCGCAGGCGGCCTGACCCGGGTGGCGCTGCGCGAAGGCTCGCTGGTGGTGAACTCGTCGCAGGGCGGGGGAACGAAAGACACGTGGATTACCGAGAAATAAGATGCTGAGTCGAACCGCCGATCATCTGTTCTGGATGGCCCGATACATGGAACGCGCGGAAAACACCGCGCGCATGCTCGACGTCACCCTCAAAGCCCTGCTGTTGCCGCAATCGGAAGAAAGCGCAACGCGCAGCCAACGCGCGGTCCTGGACATCTCCGAACTCGGCCAGGCATTTTCCGAGCGCTACGATGCGCTCACGCCCGAGAACGTGCTGCGCTTCATGGTCACCGACGCCGACAATCCGTCGTCCATCCTGCGCTGCCTGCAGGCGGCGCGTGAAAACGCCCGGGCCGTGCGCGGCGCGATCACGACCGAATCGTGGGAAACCATCAACCACACCTGGCTGGAATTCGGCAACCGCCTGGCCGACAACGGCTGGCTGCAGGATCCGAACGCACTGTTCGAATGGGTCAAGTTCCGTTCGCACCTGTCGCGCGGCGTGACCCTGGGCACCGCGCTGCAGGACGGCGCCTTCTACTTCACGCAGCTGGGCACCTTCCTGGAACGGGCCGACAACACGGCGCGGATCCTGGACGTTCGTTTCGTGAGCGGCGGGCGCGAAACCGGCACGGTCAGCGCCGCGCAATTGGACGACTTCTATTACTGGACGTCCATCCTGAGCTCGGTGTCGGCGCTGGAAATCTATCGCCAGGTCTACCGCGACGTGCTCGCGCCGGAACGCGTGGTGGAACTGCTGATCCTGAATCCGTCCATGCCGCGGTCGCTGCTGGCCTCGCTCGACGGCGTCGTGACCAACCTGGCCATGCTGACCACGCAGAACTCGATGGAATGCGAGCGCTACGCCGGCAAGCTGCGCGCCGAACTCCTGTTCTCGGACATTCGCGACGTGCTGGACCAAGGTCTGCACGAGTACCTCACCCAGTTCCTGGCCCGCATGTATGTGCTTGGCAACAAGATCAGCACGACGTTCTTGCTGCCGACGACGGTATAAGGGGCTCCCATGCGTCTGTCGATCCGCCACCAGACCCGCTACACCTATGACAGCCCCGTGCTGTATTCCATCCAGCAGATCCGGCTGACCCCGAATTCGGCGCCGACCCAGTTCGTCGCCAACTGGGACCTGTCGGTGCCGGGCAAGCTCAACACGTCGCTCGACGCCTACGGCAATACGCTGCAGACGCTGGTGCTGACGCGGCCCATTACCGAGATGACCTTCACGGCCACCGGCGAAGTCGAAACCACGCCTTTGCAGGACGGCCGTCTGCTGGAAGGCCCCGGGCGGATTCCGCTCGAACACTTCACCTGCACGACGCCATTGACGGAAGTGGACCCTGCGATCCTGGATCTGGCCAACACGATTACCGACCTGAAGTCGCCGTCGTCGCTGGTCAACCTGGCGCAGACCATTCGCGGCAAGGTCGCCTACCAGACCGGGTCGACCGAAGTCACGGGCACGGCGGCCGAAGCCCTGGCCCAGGGCAAAGGCGTCTGCCAGGACCATGCGCATCTGTTCATCGCCTGCTGCCGCGCGCGCAATCTGCCCGCACGGTATGTCAGCGGCTACCTTGAAACCAGCAATGCACCCGAGATCGGCGAGCAGGCCGCCAGTCACGCCTGGGTCGATGTCTGGCTCGAAGACTGCGGCTGGATCTCGGTGGACGTGACCCAGGGCCAGTTCGCCAGCGAGCAGTATTGCCGGCTGGCAGTGGGACGCGACTACTCGGCGGCGGCGCCGCTGCGCGGGATGCGGGTCGGGGGCGGAAACGAGACGTTGTCGGTGGACGTCAAAGTGCAGGTCGTGGTCAAAAGCTTCTAGGCGATACGGGTCAGTCCGGGGCGCGACAGACGGTAGAATGGACGGTCCATCGCGTTCCACTTGTTTTCCCAGACCATGACTTACTGTGTCGCAATGAGCGTGTCCGACGGCCTCGTGTTCCTGTCGGATACCCGCACCAACGCTGGCGTCGATCACGTCAGCACCTTTCGCAAGATGGCGGTCTTCGAGCAGCCGGGCGAACGTGTGCTGGTGCTGATGACCGCGGGCAACCTCGCCCTGACGCAGTCGGTGGTGCAACTGCTGACCGAGCCGACCCATCCAGGTGGCCAGACCTTGTGGACGGTGCCATCCCTGTTCGAGGCGGCGCGCCTGATCGGCGAGGCCGTGCGCGAGGTCTACAAGCAGCACGCCGCGGCGCTGCAGGAATTCAACGTCGAATTCAATTGCAGCTTCCTGCTCGGTGGCCAGATCCATGGCCAGAAGATGCGGCTGTTCCAGATTTACGCGGCCGGCAACTTCATCGAAGCGTCGACCATGAACCCGTATTTCCAGATCGGCGAAGCCAAGTACGGCAAGCCCATCATCGACCGGGTCATCACGCCGTCCACGCCGCTTGACGAACTGGCCAAGTGCGCGCTGATCTCCATGGATTCGACACTGCGGTCCAACGTGTCGGTGGGCCTGCCGCTGGACCTGCTGGTGTATGAAAAGGACAGCCTGCGCGTGACCAAGTACGCGCTGATCGACCACACCAACGAGTACTACCAGATGATCCACTCGACCTGGGGCGAACGCCTGCGCCAGGTGTTTACCGAGATTCCGGATCCGAAGTGGACATCGTCGCCCCAGGCGGTGCCGGCGGGCGAACGCTCGTTCAAGGTTGAAGCGCCGCCGCGGGCCGACATGCCGATCGCCGGGGATATCGAACTGGTCCCGACGCCCGCCCAGACGTTGGCGCAAGAAGCGCCGCCCCTGCGCGACGCCTGATCGGCCGGGGGCGCCGGGTCAGACCAGCGTCGAAGGCTGCAGCAGGGTCGAAGGCAGCGGCGACAGGACGTGTTCGAAGGCCGCCGGGTTCAGCGGCCGCGAAAACCAGTAGCCCTGCGCTTCATCGCACCCGAGTCTGGTCAGGCTGTCGGCATCGTCGGCCGTCTCGACCCCTTCCGCCGTCACATGGATGCCCAGTTCATGCGCCATTGCGATGATGGCGCTGACGATCGCGCGGCCTTGCCGCCCGGTGGACATGGCCATGACCAGTGACCGGTCGATCTTGATCCGGTCCACCTGGAACCGGGTCAGGTAAGACAGGCTGGAATAGCCGGTCCCGAAATCATCGATCGCGATCTCGACCCCCATGTCCCGCAGGCCCTTGATCGTGGCCATGGCGGCCGACGTGTCATCCAGCAGCACGCCTTCGGTAATCTCGACTTCCAGGTAGGCCGGGTCCAGCGACGCGGCATCCAGCGCGCGCTCCACCATCTTCAACACGTCCACCTTGCGGAACTGGATCGGCGACACGTTCACGGCGATCCGCGGGCAGGTGCCAAAGCGCGACACGATACGCGCGGCCTGGCGGCAGGCCGTGCGCACCACCCATTCCCCCATGGGCAGGATCAGACCGGTATCTTCGGCAACGGGAATGAATTCGCCCGGGCCGATCGCGCCCTTGACCGGGTGATTCCACCGCAGCAAGGCCTCGGCCAGCGTGATGCGCCCGTTGGCCAGGTGGATCTGCGGCTGGAACGCCAGGGTGAACTGCTCGGTTTCCACCGCTTCCTGCAGCAGCACTTCCAGTTCCAGGCGGCGCGTGGACTGGGCCTGCATGGTGTATTCAAAATGGCGCAGGGTGTTGCCGCCCTCGTTGCGCGCGGCGCTCAGCGCCAGCAGCGCGCGCCGGATCAGGGACGTGGCTTCCGTGCCCGCGTCGGGAAAGGCGCAGGCGCCGGCGCTGACCGTCAGGCGCAGCTGGGTGCCCAGGTAATCCACAGGCTGGGCCAGCGACCGCAGCAGCGCGGCTTCGCGTTCCGGGCCCATGGTGCGCAAGCCAGTGGTCACGATCGCGAACTGGGTTGCGCTCATCAGCCCGACCGACTGGCTGGCGTCGCACCCGGCGCGCAGGCGTTCGGCCACATGCTTGATCGCGGTTTCGCGCGCGGCGGGACCCAGCGTGTCGTGCAGCTTGCGCAGATTGTCGATCTCGATCACCGTCAGCAACACGGGTTCGCTCATGACCTTGCGCCGCTGGATCGCCATGTCCAGGTGTTCTTCGACCCAGGTCTGGTTGGGCAGGCCCGTCAGTTCATCGTGGTGGGACAGGTACCACAGCCGCGACTGCTGCTGCGCGCGCCGCGTGTTGTCCATCACCATGCCCACATAGCCCTGCAGGCGCCCCGCATGGTCGGTCAGTTGCGACATCGTCAGCAACACGTTCACCCGGCTCTGGTTGCGGCGCACGTAGACCCATTCGGAATCAGGCAGGGTGTGGATGTCGCGCACCGGTCCCGCCGCGTAGGCGTGCTGGACGGGAACGGTGGGGGACAGCAATTCCTCGCGCCGCTGCTGCCATTCGCTGGGTTCGTGCAGGGTGTCGAAGGTGGCAACGCCGACCAGTTCGGCGGCGCTGTAGCCGGTCAGGCGTTCATACGCCAGGTTGACCAGCTGGAACGTGCCGTCGGCATCGCACAGGAACATGCCGCAGGGCGCGGCTTCAAGTGCAAGGCGATAGACCGAATCGGCGACCCAGGCCGGAGTCGACCAGGGGAGGGGGGTGGCATTCTTGCGCAGCACGCGTCGGGCTCCAGTCCGGAGTGTCGAGTTCGGGATGTCTTGCCGGATAGGCGCAAACAACAACGGGCCCACGAAGGACCCGTTCAACTCGATTATGCAGTGCTTTCCGAACGTGCGCGAGATGCAGCGCAACAACTGTTCCGGTGCTTGCGACTATCGCTGCGCTAGCACTTTCCGAACATCAGTTTTCGATCTTCGAATCCATCGTGATCGTGGCGTTCAGCACCTTGGAAACCGGGCAGCCGACCTTGGCGTTATCCACGGCTTTCTGCACGGCGTCCTTGTCGGAGCCAGGCGCCGTCACGGTCACGTCCAGGTGGGCGGCCGTAATGGCGAAGCCTTCGCCGACCTTGTCGAGCGTGATCGTCGACGTCGTCGCGATGTTTTGCGCGGTGATGCCAGCGTTGCCCAATTCCAACGACAGGGCCATCGAGAAGCAGGCGGCGTGGGCCGCGCCGATCAATTCTTCGGGGTTGGTGCCGGGGCCGGTCTCGAAGCGTGACTTGAATCCGTACGGGGCATCTTTCAGGACGCCGGTTTCGGTCGAGATCTTGCCTTGACCGTCCTTGATCCCGCCTTGCCAGACTGCCGAACCTTTCTTCTTCATGAGTCGCTCCTAAAGTGAAGGGCTAGCGTAGCTCGCGTGCGCGACCGTGCGTGCGACAGGGCGTCTCGACTTGGAAAGCGCCTGTAACTCGGCCATTGGCCGACAACCTGACGTTATTGGCGCACCAGTACCTCGCGCAGCGCTTCGACAAAGCGCGCCGCCGGTCCAGGTAACGGACGGCCCTTGAGCTGCGCGACCACCAGCGTGCTGCGCTCCAGCTTGCGGTCGGTGATGGGCCGGGCCACGACGCCATCCCGCGCCTCGGCCATCGGCGCACCCAGCGGAATCTGGAAGGTGACGGCGGTGGTGCCGCGCACGTAGTTGCGCAGCATTTCGAAGGAATTCGATTCCATCGCCACCTTGGGCTTGAGCGAGCTGCGTGCAAAGAACTGATCCAGCACGATCCGGCCACCCAGCGACCGGTCGGGCAGGGCGGCCGGGTAGGCCAGGCAGTCGGCCATGCTGACGCCCGGCTGCGCGGCAAGGGGATGCCCTTCGGCCATGACGGCGCACAGCGCCTGGTCTACCGTGAACAGGGGCAGCACGTCGGCGGCTGCGGGCGCGTGGTAGACGATGCCCAGGTCGGCCTGGAATTCCCGCAGCGCCTGGATGACGACCGCGTGGTCGGCCACGGTCACGGTAAAAGTGATGCCGGGATGCCGTTCGTTGAACTGCTGGATCACCTGGGGCAGGACGGTGTGGACCAGGGCCTGGCTGGCGACTACCGACACGCTGCCGCGTTGCAGGCCTTTCAGTTGCTCGATTTCGGCGCGCACACGTTCGAAGTCCGCCCGTTGGGCGCGTACATGATGCAGAAAGATCTCGCCCGCCGACGTCAGCCGCATGCCGCGGGCGTGCCGCTCGAACAGGGGCGTGCCCAGTTCCGCTTCCAGGTCCTGCAGGCGGCGGTCCAGCGCCGAAGGCGTCAGGAACAGGGCTTCGGCCGCCTTGCGAATGGAACCGCAGCGGGCGATTTCGTCGATGTGGCGGAAAACGCGCAGGTACTGGAGGGACATGGGACAGGATGCGAGCGTTGCTGGAATTCGAACAGGGTGCACCGACTTTAGCACTGGATACGATGCACTCGTGACGGCATGATGGGGCATCGTTGGTTGACTTTCCAGGAGCTTTTCCATGCAACGCGTTGGTGTCCACAAGATTCTCTGCAGCGGTCCGGGCGACATTTCGGGCGCTCTCACGCTGATCGACGCGGGCGAAATCGACCCGGCAGACATCGTTGCCGTCATGGGCAAGACCGAAGGCAACGGCTGCGTGAACGACTTCACGCGCGAATACGCCACGCGCGCCTGGTGCCACGCCCTGGCGCCGCGCCTGGACATGACCGCCGACGACGTGGAGCATCGCATTGCCTTCGTGATGTCGGGCGGGACCGAAGGCGTGCTCAGCCCGCACTTCACGGTGTTCACGCGCAAGGTGACTGACGATACGCATGACGGCGCGCCGCGATTGGCCATCGGCATTGCCTTCACCCGCGCCTTCCTGCCTGAAGAACTGGGCACCACGGTGCAGGTCAAAGAGACCGCACAGGCCGTCAAGGAGGCGATGGCCGAGGCTGGCATTGCTTCGACGGCGGACGTGCACTTCGTGCAGGTCAAATGCCCGCTGCTGACGTCGACCAAGATCGCCGATGCGCTGTCGCGCGGCCAAACGCCGGTTGCGCACGAAACCTACGAATCCATGGGGGCGTCGCGTGCGGCGTCCGCATTGGGGGTCGCGGTCGCCACGGGCGAGATCGCCGAATCGGCGGTCAGCAACGAATCGATCAACGCCGACTGGTCGCTGTTTTCGGGCGTGGCGTCGGCGTCGGCCGGTATCGAGATCGACTACAACGTCGTGATCGTGATGGGCATGAGCCGCGCGTCCGACAGCCCGTACGTGATCGACCACGGCGTCATGGATGACGCGATCGACGCCGACAGCCTGCGCGCCTGCCTGCAGCGCCTGGACATCGATCCGGGCATGGGCCGCGCGGCGTTGGCCGAACGTATCGTGAACGTGTTCGGCAAGGCGGAAGCGTCACCCGACGGGAAGGTGCGCGGCGTGCGGCACACCATGCTCAACGATTCGGATATCAACTCGACCCGCCATGCGCGTGCCGCAGTGGGAGCCGTGGTGGCCTCGGTCGTGGGGCAGAGCGCGGTCTATGTGTCGGGCGGCGCGGAACACCAGGGCCCGGCGGGCGGCGGCCCGTTCGCCGTGGTGGCGCGGGTGTAGCAGGACGGTGCTTTATACTGCCGGCGCGCGGGCTTGTCCCCGCGCGTTTTTTTTTGCCAGCGCCGCCTGGATGCCGAGTCGTTCCGGGTGCGCGCCTTGTCGAGCCTTGCAATGATCCGTCTGTTCCGCCCGGCGCCGGGCGCCTGGGCCCTGTCCCTGGCGGCCCTGTCCGCCGCACCCTGCCTCGTCCACGCCCAATCCAACGTCACCGTCTACGGCCTGATCGATACCGCCGTGCGCTACAGCACCCACGAGGGCGCGGACGGCAGTGGAAAGGCGCAACTGTCCGACGGCGTGCTGACCGGCAGCCGGCTGGGGTTCCGGGGCGCCGAAGAACTGGGCGGCGGCTACAAGGCCGAGTTCGTGCTCGAAACCGGCTATTCACCGGACACTGGCATCAACCAGCAGGGCGGCCGCCTGTTCGGCCGCCAATCGACGCTGGGCCTGTCGGGCGGCTTTGGCCGCGTGACGGTGGGCCGGCAATTCACGTTGCCGCAAGACGTGATCGGCAGCTACGAAGCCACCTACCTGGGCAACCTGGTGCTGTTGGGCTACCAGGGCACGACCTACACCGGCCTGCGCCAGGAAAATATGGTCAAGTACGTGGGCGCGGTGGGCAATACCACGCTCATGGCGAGCTACACCCCCGGTGAACGTCCGGGTCAGGCCGTCAGCACCGGCGCGACCTATGCCGGGGCGGTGTCGCACACCACCGGCCGCGTCATGCTGGCCGGCGTGTATCAGGTGCAGAAGGACGTTGAAAGCTACTTCGGGTCGGTCGTGCCTGCGACCCGCCAGACCACGTGGTCGGTGGGCGGGACCTATGCGCTCGACCGCGCCAAGCTCTACCTGGGCTACACATGGAACCACCTGGCGCAGTCGGACACGCTGAACCAGGCGGTCTACACGGGCTTCAACGCCACGCTGGCCCCGGCCTGGAGCCTGATCGGCGCCATCACCTATGACAGGCTGTCGCGGGGCGGCGCGTCGGGCCAGCGCGTCAGCACGGGCGCGATCCTGGGCTATGCGTTGTCCAAGCGCAGCGACGTGTATGTGGCGGCCGATTACACCTGGCTGCAAGGGGAGTGGATAGGCGTGGCGAGCACGCCGGGCTTCTTCACGCCCTTCTACGCATCGAACCCGACGCGGATCGGCGCGATGGCAGGCGTGCGCACGCGGTTCTAGTCGGCGGTTGTTGAGTCGGGGTGATGGGTCGGGTTCATGGGCCGGGTTGATGGGCCGGCGGAAGAGGCGTCGCCTTTGCTTGCCGCGTTTCCGCCGTCTCCGATATAGTTGAGAAAATCAACGATAGGCCGAAGGCAGGCCGGGAGACATTCTCATGACCCTCGACATTCACTGCGCCGTGCAGGGCGCGGACATTCTTGGCGAAGTGCCGTTGTGGTGCGATCGCACGCAGCGGTTGTGGTGGGTCGACGTGCGGCGTCCGGCGCTGCAGTCCTACGATCCTGCCACGTGCGCGCACCGCGCGATCCGGCTGCCCGACGGCCTGCTGACCGGCAGCATCGCCCTGCGTGAGGCCGGCGGTTTCCTGCTCGCGACGCAGCGCGGCTTTTTTGTGTACGACCCCGACACCGGCGAGCCGCCGCGTTTCATCAACCATCCCGAAGCGGACCTGCCGCACAACCGGCTCAATGATGGCAAGTGCGATCGGCGCGGCCGGTTCTGGGTCGGCAGCATGCGCGACGCGCAGCGCGAGCCCGACGGCACCCTGTATCGCTTCGATCCGGACTACCAGGCCACGCCCATGGCGACCGGTATCGTGGTGCCGAACTCGGTGGCGTGGAGCCCCGACGACAAGACGATGTACTTTGCCGACACGCATATCCAGATCATCTGGGCCTACGACTTCGACATTGACGAAGGTCGGATCACGAACCGGCGCGTGTTCAAGGATTGGACGCATCAGGTCGGCCGGCCTGACGGGTCGACGGTCGATGCGGACGGCTATCTGTGGACGGCGATGGTCGCGTCGGGCGAACTGGTGCGGCTCGCGCCGGACGGCAGCGTGGACCGCGTGATCCGGCTACCGGTCACGAACCCGACCTGTCCGGCCTTTGGCGGGCCAGACCTGGGCATGCTGTTCGTGACCAGCCATTCGCAGCGACTGACGCCCGAGCAACTGGCGACCGAGCCGGCCGGTGCGTTGCTGATGATGGACGTGGGCGTCAAGGGCATCAGGGAACCGCGCTTTCGCGGGTGAGCGCCGCACGGGCCGCCTCACTCGATCGGTATCTTCCGTTCGCGAATCACCGTCGCCCACTTGTCCTGTTCATTCGTGATGAAGGTCGCGAACTCCGCCTGCGTCATGGGGGTCTCGGTCAGCCCCGATTCCTCCATGAAAGCGCGCAGCCGTGCGGATGCGAGCACGTCGGCGATGTCCTTGTGCAGCTTGTCCTTGACCGGCTGGGGCGTGGCGGCCGGGGCAAAGAAACCGAACCAGGAACTTGACACCACATCGGGCACGCCGCTGTCGATGAACGTCGGCAACCCGGGTGCTTCTTTGAGCTTGTCGGTGCTGGCGACCGCAATCGCCTTCAGCTTGCCTTCCTTGGCCAAGGCCAGCGACGCCGGGAAGTGGAACATGGCGTTCACATGCCCCGCCAGCAGATCGGCCAGCGCCGGCCCCGCGCCCTTGTACGGCACGTGGACCATGGAAATCCCGGTCTTGGAGGCGAACAGTTCGGCTGTCAGATGCGGGCTGGACCCGTGGCCGGTGGACGCAAATTTCAAGGCACCCGGGTTGGCTCTGGCGTAGGTCAGCAGCTCGGCCAGATTGGTCGCCGGCACCGACGGATGCACGTACAGCACATTCGGCGCCGTCGCACCCATCGCGATCGGCGTGAAGGCATCGGCCGAATAGGGCAGGGACTTCATCAATACCTGGTTGGTGACGTAGCCCGTGCTGGTGAACAGCAGCGTCTGGCCATCGGCCGCCGCGCGCGCCACATACGCCGTGCCTATCGTCGTGCCGCCCCCGCCCTTGTTTTCGATGAAGACGGTGGTCTTCCACTTTTCGGTCAGCCCCTGCGCCACCTGGCGCACGATGCCATCCGTCAGGCCGCCGGGCGGGTAGGGCACGATGACCTGGACCGGCCGGGTGGGATAGGTCTGGGCGACAGCCCCCAGGGGCGCGGCCAGGGCGGCCACGGCGGCCGTCGCCCACATCGCACCGGCAAGCCGGCGGGTAGCAAACACGAACATGTCATCCTCCATTGCGCGAAGCATCAAGGTGCCCCGTCGTCGAATGCGAGTACGGTAGCGCAACAAGTTGTGTTTATCAACGAGATTCGACCGCGAAGTGCGCCGCGATGTGACGCATCAGCGTTGCTGTCGTGTCGCTGGGCCGCCGGCACGGCGTGTGCGCCAGCCGCAGTTCCATCTGCATCGGCTCGCCGGTCATGCGGATCACCGTCAGCACGCCGGCCGCCACTTCGCGTTCCACCGCGCGCGCCAGCGTGCACAACATGCCGACGCCCGCCATCGCCATCGCGCGGACCACGGCGGACTCGGTCGCGCGTGCCACGACCGGCGCGTCGGCAATGCCTGCCATCGCCAGCATGTCATTCATCTGCGGCCCGAAGCCGAGCCGATGCGTGGCGCGCACGAACTGGTGGCGGGCGACTTCCTGTGGCGATACGGCGGCGCGGCCCGCCAGCGCATGCGTGGGCGCGGCCACGATCACGAAGGTCACCTGCGCAATCACATCGGACGGCAAGGACGGCAATGCGTTTCGCGCAAGCAGGCAACCGACATCAGCCGTGCCCCTTGTCAGGTGTTGCACCACGGTGTCGGTATCGACGGCAAGCGTCGCCAGATCGGTGTCCGGCTGGTCGCGGGCAAAGCCGGCCAGACAGGGGGGCAACAGCAGACTGGCGACGGCGGGCTGGCAGGCCAGCACCACCTGCCGGCTTGCGGACTGGCTGCGGCGCGACAGGTCATCCGACAGATCGCTGGCATGGCTGAGGAGGGCGCGGGCGTGCGCCAGCAGCGCGAGGCCCGCATCCGTCAGCTGGCCCGAGCGGCCGCGCCGCCGCTCCACCAGATGTGTCCGGCTGCGTGCCTCGAGTGACCGGATGTGGTCGCTGACCGAGGGCTGCGTGATGCCCAGACGATCCGCGGCCGCGACAAAGCTGCCGGATTCGGCAACGGCAACGAACACTTCCAGGCTGCGGACGGAAAGATTGAGCATGCTCGAAAACTAGCACATATAGGCATCCGCCTATACCGGGTATAGCCCCAGCACCCGTTGCTTGCCGCCGTGCGCCGCGACCATACTTCGGGCCAGAGACGACCCGGCCGCCAGGCCGTACAGGAGCCGCCAATGAGCGACCAGGCACGACCCGTATCCGCACACGACCGCCAGCCCGATCCCCAACGGATCGACGTGCATTTCCACACCATCCCGCACTTCTTTCGTGATGCGGTGATCGCCGCCGGCCGGGGGCCCACCATCAGTTCCGGCTTTCCGGCCTGGACGCCCGATGCGTCATTGCAGCTGATGGACCGGCATGGCATTGCCGCCGCCATCCTGTCGGTGTCGCAGCCCGGCGTGCACTTTGGGGACGACGCGGCGGCGGCGGCGCTGGCCCGCCGGTGCAACGACTACATGGCGGGTCTGATCAGCGACCGGCCGACCCGCTTCGGCGCGTTTGCCACCGTGCCGCTGCCCGATGTGGACGCGGCCTGCAAGGAAGTCGCCTATGCGCTCGATACGCTCAAGCTGGACGGCGTATGCCTGCTGGCCAGCTATGGCGAGCGCTTCCTGGGTGACCCGCATTTCGAACCGTTGATGGCCGAGCTGTCGCGGCGGCGCGCGGTGGTCTTCATCCATCCCAACTTTCATCCGTCGAGCCGGACCATTCAGCTGCCGTACCCGGCGTTCATGATGGAGTTCCTGTTCGACACGACGCGCGCCGCCGCCAACCTGGTTTTCAGCGGCACGCTGGACCGCTATCCCGACATCCGGTTCATCCTGGCCCATGCCGGGGGGGCGCTGCCCTACATTTCGTGGCGCATGTCGGTATCGCCGGTGATTGATCCCCGGCTGCCGCGGCTGTCGCCCGACGACATCATGGAGCGGCTGGGACGATTCTGGTATGACACGGCGATCTCGGCGGGCCCGTCCACTTTTGGGTCGCTGGATGCCGTGGCGCGGCCCGACCGCATCGTGTTCGGCAGCGACTGGCCCTATGCGCCGGAATCGGTCACGACCCTGACGGTGGATGCGCTGACGCAGCCGGACCACTTCGACGCGAAGCGGCAACAGGCGATCGCTCGCGACAATGCGTTGCCGCTGTTCCCACGATTTGCTGGCTGAGCCCTGCGCCTGACATCGATGACGACGCCCGCGCAGACCGGGCGCGCCGCAACACACGGAGGAGACCCCCATGCTGACCCTGAAGATTCCTGGCCTTGCCGCAACGGTGGGCGCTACCACTCTGGCCGCACTATGCGCCGTGGCCGCCTGGCCCGGTGCCTCGTCAGCGGCCACGGCCGCGGACTGGCCCACGGGCATGGTGCGCATCATCGTGCCGTTTCCGCCGGGTGGCACGACCGACGCCATGGCGCGTCTGCTAGCCGAAGACCTGGCCAAGACCTCGGGCAGGTCGGTGATCGTGGAAAACCGGCCCGGGGCCAATACCCAGATCGGCACCGACGCCGTCGCCAAGGCCGCGCCCGACGGCCTGACGCTGCTCTTCACGACGTCGCCCTACGCCATCATTGCGGCTATGTATCCCAAGCTGCCGTACGACCCCGCCAAGGACCTGGCGCCCGTCGTACGCGTTGCCGAAAATGCCATGCTGCTGGTCGCCCATCCGGGCGCGCCGGCCAGAACGGTACGCGACATGGTGGCCCTGGCCAAAAACAAGCCCGGCGCGCTGACCATTGCGTCGGTCGGCAACACGGGCATGAGCTATATGTCGAGCGAACTCTTTGCCGCGTCCGCCGGAATCCAGGTGACCCACGTTCCCTACAAGGGCACCGGGCAAGCCATGCCGGACCTGTTGGGCGGGCAGGTGAGCTACTTCTTCGACAACCCCAGCACGTCGTTGCCGTATGTGCGGTCCGGCAAGCTCATGGCCATTGCCAGCACCGGCAGCAAACGTGAAGCAGCCTTGCCCGACGTGCCGACCCTGGCTGAGGGCGGGCTGACCGGCTTTGAAACCGTGAACTGGTATGGCATTTTTGCGCCCGCCCGTACCCCGGTCGATGTGCTGGACCGCATCAACCGCGACGTGGTCCGCTTCGTGACGCGGCCGGACGTGAAGGAACGCCTGGCCAAGGACTCGGTAGACGTCGTTGGCAGCACGCGCGCCGACTTTGCCAGCTTCCTGCAGAAGGACATGGCGAAGTGGGCAACCGTGGTCAAGGAACGCAATATCCGGCCGGAGTAGGCAAGGGCGGGCGGCAGCGGATCGCCCCCCGAGTGCCGCAGGTCAATCCGCCGGGATCACCGGCAGCATCACCGCATTGTCCGCCGCATCACCAAAGTGCAGGGTCGTGACCCCGCCAAAGGTGTGCATCGGGCGGTCATCCGGATCGTCATGCACGAACGGGCCGCAGCCCTTCATGGGATGCTTCATGTTCGACAGCCGGGCCGCGGGGCCGTCCCATTCGTAATCCTTGCCGCGGACCGTGATCGCGATCCGGTAGCCGACCGGCACCACGATGCAGGTGGGCCAGATCTCGACATCCAGGGCAACAGGCTCGCCCGGGGTCAGTGGCCACGGTTCGTCGTGTGTGTAGTAGGGCCGGTAGGGCAGGCTCAGCGCGGCGTCCTGCTTGCGATGTGACGCGCGCAGCCAGCCTTGTCCGATCGGCGTGTGCGGGTCGAGCGCGCCGTGGAACACGACTTCGGTGCCCGACGGATCAAACACGCGCAGCACCGCAAAGATGTCCGCGTCGGTCGTCGACGACGACACCTTCAGGCGAAGCACCGACGGGCCGGTGATTTCGGTGTCGGTGGTCATGGGCAACGATCGGAAGGTCAGGCCGTCGCCCATCGCGTCAAAGTCGAGCGTGCTCAAGCTTGAGCGGGCGGGTTCCTGGCTCAGGCTGAGGTCATCCGGATTCAGGTGGAAGCGGGTCCACTGCGTGCGGGCCAGGGGCCATTCGTGTTCACCGCGCACCACGAAACGATCAACATGGCGGATCTGCAATTGCACCGGCGCCTGGTCTTCCCAGCCGGTCGCCTCGCCCTTCAGGAAATGCCCGAAAAAGCGCTTCTGCAAGGTCACGCCGTAGTCGGTATAGAACTCGGCCCAATGCGCGCCGCCGTGCATTTCCAGCCACTTCTGCGTCGATGCCGATCGCATGAAGGCTTCGATATTGCCGCGCAGATGCAGCCCTTGCCCGCCCCAGTTGCCGGCCGACAGGAACGGCACGGTGATCCGGTCGAAGTCGGGGGAACGCTCCCGGTAGTAGTCGTCGTCCAGCGGATGCTGGATCAGTTGCCGCCACATGTCGACCCGGTTGTCGGCCAACTGGTCTTCCGGCAAGGTGTCGGGGCCGCATACCCATTCGCCGTTGAAAGCGCTGCGGGCGCCACGTTCGCCGCGTCCATGCTGCACGGTCTTGACCTGCATCTCGTGCCAGTTCTTGGCAAAGACACACAGAATGCCGCCGTGGTGCGTGGCTTCGCGATAGCGGTCACTGTTGCCTTCCCACGCGCAGATGGCGGCCAAGTTGGGCGGTTGTTGCGCGGCTGCGCGCCAGGCGTTGATCGCGTAGTACGAAATGCCGTTCATGCCGACCTTGCCGGTGCACCAGGGCTGCGCGGCGGCCCACTCGATGCTGTCGACGATGTCTTTTGTTTCGCGGGGCGAGTGCTGGTCGGATACGCCCGGCGATCGGCCGGCCCCGCGCGAATCGATACGAATGCAGACGTAGCCGTCGGGCACCCACTTTTCCGGGTCGACCACTTCCCAGTTCTGGTAGGCGTTGGATGAGCCGCGCGCGGTGTCCGGGTGCTGCTCGACCATGATGTCCCATGCCGTCTTGTAGCCTTCCTGAAAGGCGAGCCCTTTGCCATACGGGCCGTAGCTCAGCAGGACGGGATAGGCCTGGTCGTCGTCCGGACGGAAGACATCGCAGCGCAGGACGACGCCATCGTCCATGGGAATGGGCGTGTCCCAATCGATGCGCATGCCGTCCCGCGCTTCGCTGCGCAGGGGGGTAAGGGGTGAGGTGCTCATGCTTCGTTTCCTGATGAAAGGCGGGGCGGGCGGCTTACTGCGCCTTGATGTTCTTGTCGGCGATCACGCGAGCCCAGGTGGCTTTTTCGGCGGTCATGTCCTGCGTCAGGCTGGCCGGGCTGCCAGCGATGATTTCCGATCCGTCCTTGTCCGCCCGCGCCTTGAATTCCGGCAGGGCCATGATGCGGGCCACCTCGGTCTGCAACTTGTCGCGAATGGCGTCGGGCATGCCTTTCGGGCCGAACACGCCGGTCCAGATGTAGGCTTCGACACCGCGCACGCCTTCTTCGGCGGCCGTCGGTACGTCGGGCACGGCAGGCGAACGCTTGGATGCCGTGACGGCCAGGCCACGCATCTTGCCGGCCTGCACCATGGGCTGCGAAAAGCCGACCGAATCACACATGAAGTCCACTTCGCCCGCGGCCAGGGCGGCCTGCGCCGGGGCAGCGCCCTTGTACGGTACATGCACCGTGTCGATGCCGGCGGCAAGGTTGATCAGTTCGCAGGCCAGATGGCCGCCGCTTCCAAGGCCGACGCTCGAATAATTGAGTTTGCCGGGACGCTGTTTGGCGAGCGCGACGAACTCTTTCAGGCTCCTGGCCGGCAATGCGCTGGACACCAGGAAATACATGGGATAACGGATCACCATGGTGACAGGCGTGAAGTCGGCGACCGAGTCGAACGAGGCAGGCTTGTGCAGCAATGGACCGATCACCTGCGCACTGTTCGAGGTGAACAGCAGGGTGTAGCCGTCGGGCGCGGCCTCCTTGACGATGTTGCTGCCGATCAACCCGGTGGCGCCCGGTTTGTTGTCAATGACAACCGTCTGCTTCCAGGTCTCGCTCAGCTTCTGGCCGATCAGCCGCGCGTAGGCGTCGGTCGGGCCGCCCGCAGGGAAGGGAACGACCAGCCGGATCGGACGGCTGGGATAGTCCTGGGCATGGGCGCCCAGAGGCAAGGCAAGGCCCAGGCAGGCCCCGACAATCAGGGCGGGCGCGCCGGGCAGGCGGATGAAGGTCATGCGTGTCTCCTGGTGTGTCCGCGGGAATATCTAGATCCCCACTGGTAAATCGGTACCCAATCCTTGCGTGTGGGCGAGCGGCAGCAAGCGGGCGCCCACGATGATGTCCTGGATGGCCAGGCCCAATGATTCGAAGCACGTGATGTCGTCGGCGTCGCGCCGCCCGGGACGCCGGCCGGTGATCACCTCGCCCAATTCGTGGATGTCGCCCCAACCCAGGCGGCCTTTTTCCAGCAGGGGCAGCAGGTCGCCGCATTCCTTCTGGGCAACGGCGCGGCCGTCTACGACGATCGCGTTGCAGCGTTGCAAGGTCGTCTCGTCGACTTCGCGCTTGCTGAGCATGTTCGCCCCGGCGGCGTTCACGTGCGTGCCGGGGGCGAGCCAGGCGCCGTCGAACACCGGCACGTCCGACGTGGTGATGGTGGTGACGATGTCGCTGCCGCGGACCGTGTCTTCGGCGCTTTCCGCTGGGCGGACACGGATGCCGACCCGGCGCGACATGGCGTCGCAGAAGGCTGCCAGTTTCCGCGGATCGCGGGCGTGCACCTTCACTTCCCGAATGGACCGTACATGGCAGACCGCTTCGATCTGGCCGACCGCCTGCCTTCCGCTGCCGAACACGCCCAGCACCGCGGCGTCCGCGCGGGCAAGGTGCCGGGTCGCGACGCCGCTGGCCGCGCCGGTGCGCATCATCCCCAGTGTCTGCGCCTGCAGGATCCCGGCAAGGTGGCCATCGGTCGTGTCGTAGACATGGAGCAGGAAGCGCACGACCCCCTGGCTGATCGTGTAGACCTTGTAGCCCACGGCCTGTTCGCTGGGCACCAGGCCCTGCAACAGGTGCTGCGTCGTGCCTGGCGTGCGCAGGCGTTCACGCGGAATGTTCTGCGCGGCGCCGTCCGCCATTTCGGCCATGACCGCCTCCACGGCGTCCAGGGCCATGGGCATGGTGAGCAAACGTCCAACATCGTCTTCGGTCAGGAATCGGGCCATGGGGTCTCGTCGCAGGAACGGGGGCAGAAGGTCAGGAAGCACGGCATCGTTGCCTGCCGCTGTGCGACTGTAGAGGCGCGGCGTGTCATTCAGGAAATACCGTGTTTTGATGGAAGCGATAACATTGTGTGATGGGACGGCGGGTTGGCGTTCCGGGATCATCATTCGATGATCGACAGTCAGGGAGCGGTCGTCGTGGATCTGTTGCAGCTTCGGTATTTCGTGCAGGTGGTGGACCTGCGCAGCTTCACCAAGGCGGCGGCTGCGCTGCATATTGCCCAGCCGGCGATCACGCGGCACGTGCATCTGCTGGAAGACGAGCTGGGCGTGCAACTGCTGTATCGCCACAGCCGCGGCGCCGAGCCGACGGAAGCGGGCCGGCAGTTGCGCATGGGCGCGCAGGCCATTTTCCGCTTGCTGGAACAGACGCGGGCCGATGTGATCGCGTCCAGCGCGGTGGTGTCGGGTTCGCTGCGCATCGGCTTTCCGCCATCCATGGGGGATTTGCTGCTGGGAGACGTCATCGGCACTTTCCGGTCACGGCACCCCAATGTCGAACTGAGCCTGCAGGAAGGCTACAGCCATGCCATGCGCGATGCCCTGCTGGGCGATCGTCTGGACCTGGCCTTTATTACCGGGCAGGACGTCAACCCCTTGCTGGTCACCACCCACCTGTACGACGAGCAGATCTGGCTGATGGAGCCCCCGGCGGCCGATGGCGCGCCGCGACGCAAGAAGCGCTATCAATTGGCCGATGTGGCCAGCCGCGACTTGATCCAGCCCAGCCGGGCCAACACGCTGCGCCAGATGCTGGACGATCAGGCCGCGCGCCAGAAATTGACACTCAAGGTCGTGGTCGAAGCGGAAGCGCTGCACCTGATCAAGGACCTGGTGCGGCGCGGGGTCGGTAGCCATCTGTCGCCGTATTCGGCCGTGGTGCGCGGCATCGAACGCGGCGCGTTCATCGGCGGGCCGGTTGCCGGCCTGTCGGTATCGCGCTTCCTGGTGCGGCGGGTGGATCGTCCGGTCAGCCTGGCGCTGACCCGGTTCCAGGACATCCTGACGGCGCGTCTGGCAGAGATCCATCAGACCGCCAAAGGCGCGGTCGTGTTGCCGGGCCCGGCGGATGGAAGCCGGCAGCGCAGCCGCAGGCGCTAGCCCGTTCCCGTGTCGGCCGGACCGGTCAGCCCCGCACTTCGAACAAGGCTTCGATTTCCACCGCCACCCCGTAGGGCATGCTGGCCACGCCGACGGCCGTGCGGGTATGGGCGCCCGCTTCGCCGAACACGGTCATCATCAGGTCCGACGCGCCGTTGACGGCATCGGCCACCTGCGTAAAGTCGGGTTCGACGGTCACGAAACCCCGCAGGTTGATGACCGACACCACGTCATCCAGGCCATGGGTCAACAGCGCGCGGGCCTGCGCCAGGACATTGAGCGCGCTCAATCGGGCGGCGTCCTGCGCTTCTGACAGCGTCCACCGGCTGCCGACGCGGCCCACGTACCGCAGTTCGCCATTCCAGCTGGGCAACTGGCCGGACACCCACAGCTGGTTGCCGACGCGGCGCGCCATCAGGATGCGGGCGGCACGCGGGCGCGCCGGCTCGGGCAGCTCGATCCCCAGACGGCGCAGGCGCGCTTCGGGTAATTCGTCGGCGTCGATGGGTGGCGGGACAGGATGGTTGGTCATGGTGAAGCTCCAGAAGAATGAACCAGGAAGCGGGCGCGAAACAGACACAGCATGCGCCGGTTTCGTGACCCGGTGCTGACGGTTTGTGCGCCCGCCATAACCGGCCGGTTGTAGCGGGCGCACCAAGTGGAATGGGGCGGGGTCCGTGCGCGCTTCTATGATGGGCGCCTGCACCGACCAGGATAGCCGCATGCTCTACATCATCTACCAGGAAGACCGCGACGACGGCGCCGCCGAGATCCGCCAGCAGGTCAAACCCGATCATCTTGCCTACCTTGACCGCTTCGAATCCGTGCTGGTGCTGGGCGGGGCCCTGCTTGCCGAAGACGGCGTCAAACGCACCGGCAGCGTGCTGATCCTGAACGTGCCCAGCCTGGCCGATGCCGAAGCGTTTTCCTTGAATGAACCTTTCCGCAAGGCGGGCCTGTTCAAACGGGTTTCGATTTCCCGCATGCGGCGCGGCCAGTGGAATCCCGACGCGGCGCCCGCATCGGCAGAAGGCCACTGATCACGACACCGCGCCGGGCGCCTGCACCCGCGCCGCGCCGGGCGCCGCGTGATACAGCTCGGCCGCCGCTTCACGCAGACAGGCAATCATCGAGATGGCCGCGTCCGACAGCTTGAAGGTGTCGTTGGTGCTGATGCCGACCGGCAAGGCGGGGTAGCCGATATCGATCGGCAATTGGGTCAACAGGCCTTGCTGGATATCCGCCTGCACCACTTGCCAGGGCAGCGCCGCCACCGCCGGCCGCTGCGCCAGCAGGCTGCGGATCAGCGGCACCGATACCGTTTCGATAATGCGGCGGGGCCGCGGCAGGCCTTCGCGCATCAGAAACAGATTGATCGGCGTACGCACCACACTGGTCGCATGCGGCATGATCCACTCCTGGTCCAGCAGGTCGGCGGCCACCAGCGAATCGCGCTGCGCCAGCGGGTTCTGGCTTCCGGCGACCAGCACGATGGGCTCGAAATACAGCGGCACCTGCGTGATCCACTCCATGTCGCCCAGGTCCGTCATGCGCCCGACCACGATGTCAATCTCGCCCGCCACCAGGCCGCCCATCAGCTTTTCCTTGTTGCCGTCCACGACGGTGATCCGCGCGGTGTCGTCGCGGTCAAAGAAAATCGACAGCGCCCGGGGCAGCAATTGCGGCAGGGCGACCATGTAGCTGCCTATCGTCAGCTTGCCACCTCCGCCATGCCGCAAGGCGGTCAGCTCATCCGCGGCGCGCCGCAGTTCCGCGTGCACCGATCGGGCATAACGGATGACATGGCGGCCGAACACCGTGGGCGTCACCCCCTTGGACGTGCGTTCGAACAGGGGCTCTTCCAGCAGGGCTTCCAGTTCGTGAATCGTTTTCGAGACGGCCGGCTGCGACATGTGCAGGGCCTCCGCCGCCCGGGACACGGTGCCGCAATCGGCCACCGCCTTGAGCAGCATCAATTGACGCAGCTTGATCTGGGTGGTCAGGATACGTTCGATCGAACGATCGGCAGACATGGGGAATCCTTGCCGGAGCTTGGGCGGTTGATTCCGCGATCTTAACCAACAACGCCCGCATTGCCATGCCATGCCGGGAGCCATAACCGTTTGGTTCTCGCACCGCACCAAATGCGAATGCAGCGGGCAAAAGGGCGCTGCTAGAGTCGGCCTGACGAACTGCCTTCTTTTATCTGCTGGAGACTTCGCGTGCGGATCCTTGCCTACGAGATCGAACATATCAGCCTGCCCGACGAAGACCCCAACTGGAAATTCGCGGGGCAGGCCTATCCCACCAATGACGCCTGCATCCTGACCATCATTGCCGAAGATGGCACACGGGGCATCGGGTATGCCGCCGCGTTTCCCCATCTGGCCGCCACGGCCCTGGGTGTCGAAGGTGCCCTGCAGCGCATCTGCACCGGGCTGGTGGGCCGCGACGTGATGGCGATCGAGGGCAATCTGCGCTTCGTGAACGGGGCGCTGGTCGGCAACCATCCGGCCAAGGCCGCGATCGACTGCGCGCTGCATGACCTGAAAGCGCGGCTGCTCGAAGTGCCCCTGTACGAACTGCTGGGGGGCAAGGTCGTGGACCGCATCGCCATCTGCCGCATGCTGGGACTGAAAGCGCCGCACGAGATGGCCGAGCGCGCCCAGCGCCTGGTCGATCAGGGCTACCGGCACCTGAAGCTGAAGGTAGGCGGCGAGGTGCGCGACGACATCGCCCGCCTGGCGGCCGTACGCAAACAAGTGGGCGACGCGGTGCGATTGGTTGCGGATCCCAACCAATCCTACCGGGCCAAGGATGCCATCGCCTTTGCCCAGCGCGCCGTGGACTACGACGTCGACATCATCGAGCAGCCCGTACGCACCGACGATCTGGAAGGCCTGCGCCATGTCACGCAACTGTCCAGCATCGCCATCGAAGCCGACGAAAGCGCCTATTCGGCCGAGTCCACCTACCGGCTTGCCGCCACCGGCGCGATCGACGCTGTCAGCCTCAAGGTGCCCAAGATGGGCGGCCTGCGCGCCGTGCAGACCGCCGCGCGCATTTGCGAAGTCGCGCACCTGGGATGCCGCATGGGCGCCAACGTCGGCAGCCAGCTGCTCGCCGCCCATGCCCTGCACCTGGCGGTGACCCTGCCCAACCTGACCTACGCGTGCGAACTGGCCGAGTTCCAGAAACTGCTGAACGATCCCTTTGAAGGATTGACCGTGCAGGACGGATACCTGAGCCTGCCGGAAGGCCCCGGGGTCGGTGTGCATCGCCGGGCCGTGTCTTAACGTGCCGCTTTCCGTCGCTTGCCCCAGGTTGTTCTTGCCCTTTGTATTGCGTGTCCCCTGTGTTGTTCGCCCCTGTGTCGTTCGTCCCTGTGTCGTCGCCCCTCCTGGAAAGATCATGCGCCTACGTCTTCGCGATGTTGCCACCCGCCTTCTTGCGGGCGCCCTGATGGCGCTTGCCGCGACGGCATCCGTCGCACAACCCGCAGGCCGCACCCTCCGCCTGGTGGTGCCCTTCGCCGCAGGCGGACCGGCCGACGTCATCGCCCGCAAGATAGCCGACCGCCTCGGCCCGCAGCTCAACACCGTGGTCGTGGTCGACAGCCGCCCCGGCGCCAACGGCGTGATCGGTGTGCAGGCCGTATCGAAAGCTGCCGCGGACGGCAGCGTGCTGCTGTTCGCCACCTCGGGCATGCTCACCATCAGTCCCGGGCTCTACAAGGACCTGAGCTACGACCCGCTGCGCGACCTGACGCCCATCGCGCGGGTGGTGGCCAACGGCAGCGCGCTCCTGGTCAACAAACAGGTGCCGGCCAACAACATCAAGGAATTTGTCGCCTATGCGGCCAAGTCCGCCACACCCGTGGCTGTCGGGTCCGCCGGCACCGGCAACATCACGCACCTGTACCTCGAACTGCTGAAGGAATCGACCCGCGCGAACCTGGTGCACGTGCCCTACAAAGGCGTCGCCCCGGCCCTGGCCGACGTCATGGGCGGCCAGATCGCCGGCGTCTTCGTGGACCTGCCCGCCGCGCTGCCCCTGATCAGGGCGGGCACCGTCAAAGCCCTCGGCATGGTCGGCGACACCCGCAGCCCCGCCGCGCCCGACATCCCCACCATCGCCGAACAGGGCTACCCCGGCGTCGACGGCGTCAGCTGGTTCGGCATCCTCGGCCCCGCCGGCATGCCGTCCGCGGCCGTCGACCGCGTCCACGCCGCACTGGCGCGCGTGCTGAGCGAACCGGAGGTGGTAAAGGGCCTGCAGGACATCGGATCCGTCCCGTCGCTGGATACGCCGCAGGAGATGCGAAAGCTGATCGCTGACGAACAGGTGCGGTGGGCGGGGCTGATCAAGGCGCGGAACATTACGGTGGATTGAGCGTGCTCGGGATAGCGCACGCTCAAAAACGAGCGTGCGCAAAAACGCGCGCGCTCCGAATCGAGTGCGATCAAAACGAGCCCGCGCGCGACGGTGCTTCTGACGCTCAGCGTTTCGCCTGGGACGCCACGGCAGTCTTGTTGGCAACATCCACGAACAGCGCAATCGCCGGTGGCGCATCGCCGCGCCGCCACACCGCCCCCACGGTCGATCGGGGCGAGTCGCGCAACGGGCGGTAGACGATCTGGCTGGGCTTGGCCCAGCGCATCGATTCGGGCACCAGCGCGATCCCCATGCCCACGCCCACCAGTCCGACCGCGGTGTTCAGGTTGGACGAGACATCGGTCACGGTCGCTTCGAAGCCTGCCCGTCGGCAGATCGACTGAATCGATTCGAACAGGGCGGCCGAATTGCGGCTGGCCTTGAGGAAGACTTCGTCTTTCAGATCGATCAGCGACAGATGCTTGCGGGCGGCGAGCGGGTGATGCAGCGGCAAGGCCACCATCAGGGCTTCGTCATACAAAGGTGCGGTCATCAGGTGCGATTCGTCCACCGGCAACCGCATGATGCCGATATCGACCAGTCCTCTTGCCAGGGATTCGAGCTGCTGTTCGATCTGCATCTCTCGCAGGCGCAGCGTGATCTTGGGATAGCTGTCGCGAAAGTTGCGGATGATCTGGGGCAGCAGCGCCTGCGTGGTCGAGAAACTGCAGGCCACGCTCAGTTGCCCCTCTTCGCCTTTGGCAATACGGCGGGCCCGGCCGACGATGTCGCCCAGACCCGCCAGCCAGGGCCCCAATTGCTCATACAGATCGCGACCTGCCGCCGTCAGCGCGACGCTGCGTTTGGTACGGTGAAACAGGGTCGCGCCGATATCGGCCTCCAGCGCCTTGATCTGCTGACTTAGTGGCGGCTGCGACATATTGAGCCGCGCGGCTGCACGACTGAAGTGAAGTTCCTCGGCGACCACCACGAAGTAGCGCAACTGACGAAGTTCCATAATATGCAAAACGTCTTAATCGGCCCGGAATTTCGTATTAGACACCCCTGGTCTCCTGGCACAAACTTTCCCGATGACTGATGGAGATCGCATGCCCACGCAAGCCTGTTGTGCCGTCCGACGTTTCCTTGCGCCGCTCCTTATGTATGGGAGCCTCACCCTGGCCGCCACCGCCCTGGCCCAGCCGCTTCCGCTGCGCCTGGGAACCGGTGGCGCGGCCGAGGAACAACTCTGGTTGATGCAGGCCAAGCCGGACGTCGGGCCGGAGCAAGGCAAGGCCTATACCCTGGACGTGACACGTTTCCCCGGCACGGACAAACGCTTCCAGGCCTTCGAAGCCGGCGCACTCGATTTGGCAACCGCCAGCGCGAACGCCGCCATGCTGGCTGCGTCGGAAGGCGCTCAGTTCAAGATCATCGCGTCGCTGTCGCGCGAGAGCACGCAAGGCTTCTCGACCAAATACTTCGTCAAGCAGGATTCCCCCGTCAAGACCGTGAAGGACCTGAAGGGCAAGACCATCGGCGTCAACAACCTGAACAGCTCATCGCATCTGTGGGCCAAGATGGTGCTGGAAAAAAATGGCTTGAATCCTGACCGTGACGTGACCTTCACGCCGGTCAGTTTTCCGGCACAAGGTGAAGCCCTCCGGTCAGGCAAGATCGACGTCGGCGCGTTTCCGCAGCCGTTCGCCACGGCCGAAGAAATGAAAGGCGGTGTGCGCACGCTGTTTACGTCGAAGGATGGCGTACCTTTCGATGAGGAACTGATGGTCGTCATCGCATCGCCTGCGGTGCTTGCCTCCAAGCCCGCGGCGGTCAAAGCCTTTCTTGGCGATCTGGTGGCGTCGACGCGGTACTACAACGGCAATCCGAAGCCGGCGCGCCAGGCTCTGATCGATGGGAAGCAGGTGCGCATCTCGCCCGACATCTATCTGCCGATGGCCGACTACTACCGGGACCCATCGGCCCGCGTCGACGTCAAGGCGCTTGGCCAGATGCAGGATCTGCTGGTTGCGAAGGGCTTTCAGCGCAAGGCCGTCGATCTGGCCACCCTCGTCGATCTGTCGTATCTGCCCGCGAAGTAGCCGCATGACCATTCTGGAAGCCGTGAGCGTCGTCAAGTCCTTCACGACGCCCTCTGGCACGGTCTCGGCGCTGGATGGGTTCGACCTGCAGGTCCAGGAAGGCGAGTTCCTAGCGATACTTGGTCCCTCCGGCTGCGGGAAGAGCACCTTCCTGCATATGGCCGGCGGCTTTGAAGCGGTCACGGCGGGCGAGATTCGCGTCGACGGCAAGCGGGTGACGGCGCCGGGCCGCGATCGCGGCATGATGTTCCAGGGCTACTCGCTGTTCCCGTGGGCCACCGTGGCGGACAACATTGGCTGGCCGATGCGCGTGGCTGGCGTCGATACGGCAACGCGCGCCGAACGGGTGCGCGAACTCCTCGTCATGGTCGGTCTGCCTACCGGCGCGGGCCTTTATCCAGGGCAATTGAGCGGAGGCATGCGGCAGCGCGTAGCGTTGGCGCGGATGCTCGCTCTGGAACCTCGCATCATGCTGATGGACGAGCCGTTTGGTGCGCTGGACGCGCAGAACCGGGAATTGCTCCAGGAAGAACTGGGCCACATCTGGACCCGCCACCGGCGCACCGTGTTGTTCGTCACGCACGACATCGACGAAGCGGTCGCCCTGGCCACGCGTATCGTGGTGTTCACGACACGGCCTGGCCGCATCAAGCTGGATCTGGCAGTCGATCGCGGAGAGATGGACTTTGTCGCCTTTCGGAAGTCGCAGCGCTTCTTCGAACTGCGGACGCAGCTTTGGGAAGCTGTCCGCGAAGAAGTGCTGAAAGCCAGGGCTCTGGACGGTACGGCATGAGCAGGGCGACATGACCCGCGCGCACGCATGGCCTGCCCTGGCACGGCAGGCGCTGCGAGGAATCGGCCGCTGCGCCGTTCCGCTTGCCGTGATTCTGGCGTGGCAGTGGATGGGCAGCACCGAACGGCTGCCGCATTACCTGTCCTGGCCCGGCGCCATCTGGGCCGCGGCGCGTGAACTGTCGGCCGACGGTGAATTGTGGATGCACGTCCGCGCGACGCTGTTGAGGTTGGTGTGCGGCTTTGCGATCGGGGCGATGGTTGGCGTGCTGACGGGCATGGCAGCCGGGATGTCGCGCACGGCACGCAACTTTCTGGACCCCTTGGTCGCGGTGGTCAATCCCGTCCCCAAGATAGCCTTCCTGCCGGTTGTGCTGCTCGTGTTCGGCCTGACGCACGCAACGCAGATCGCCATCGTCGCACTCAGCGTGTCGTTCCCGGTCTTTCTCGGGGCGCAGCAAGCCGTGGCGCAGGTGGATCGCCACCTGATCTGGGTTGCCCGCAATTTCGAAACGCCCGTTCTGACCCTGTGGTCGAGAGTGGTGTTCCCTGCGGCGCTGCCTGGCATCTTCGCGGGCCTGAGGGTGGGACTGGCGCTGAGCTTCGTGGTGTTGTTCGCTGCCGAATTGATCGGCGCAAAGACGGGGTTGAGTCGCCTGATCGTCGAAGGTGAAGAATGGGTGCGCTACGACATCATGCTGACGGGCATCTTGGGATACGCCGTTCTGGGATTCCTGGCGGACCGCCTGCTGTTGCGCATCAGGCATCGTGTGCTGCGTGGCTCACTGATCGGCACGCAAGAGGCGCGGACATGACCTTGACGCGCCGTATGGAACGTTGGTACTCGATCCCGCTGCTGCTGCTGATCTGGCAAGCGGTCGCCTGGTCGGGTTGGGTCTCGCCCCGGGTATTGCCGCCACTGGATCGTGTGGCTACTGCCTGGCTGGCTGACATGGCCAACGGCAATCTTCCTTATCACGCAGGCATCACGCTGTACCGGACGCTGTCGGGCTTCGCGATTGGGTCGATTGCGGGGGTGCTGATCGGCTTTGCACTTGCCCGCGTCAAGTGGGTCGAGTACCTGTTTGAGCCGGTTTTCTTTGCAGGCTATCCGGTTCCCAAGATCGCCTTGTTTCCGATCTTCACCTTCGTCTTCGGAATCGGCACGCCATCAAAAATTGCGTTTGCTGCCGTCGAGTGCCTGTATCCGGTCGTCGTCGCGACCCATCTGGCGACGCGCGGTATCGGCCGCGAGGTCGTATGGGCTGCGCAGAACATGGGGTTGAAAGGTGCGGGCCTGCTGCGCCACGTGCTGATTCCCGCGGCCCTGCCGGGGATCCTGGCGGGCCTGCGCATCGCATTGCCGATCGGCATCACCGTTGTCGTGGTGACCGAAATGATCGGCGACACCCACGGGCTGGGGTTCTATGTGGGCTATGCGGGCACCTCATTCCGGCCCGACAAGCTCTACGCGGGCATCGTCAGCATCGGGCTGCTGGGATGGGTACTGGACCATGGCGTGATCGCCGTGCGCAACCGTGCGCTGCGGTGGAGCCATCTTCAAGAGTGACAATGATGGATGCAGAACTGAGTGCGATGCTGGATCGGCTTGCGGTAGGCAGCCGGATACTTGAGCTGGAAGGGCACGGAGACATGTCCCTCGGGCATGTCTCGCTGCGCGACCCGAATGGGCGAGGCTTCTGGATGAAGCGCAACAGGATCGGCCTTGGCGAAGTGCTGTCGTCGGCGGACTTCGTGCTGGTCGACTTCGACGGCAACAAGCTTGAAGGAGACGGCGGCCGCCATTCCGAATGGCCCATCCATTCCGAGATTTTCAGGTTACGCCCCGACGTGCAGGTCGTCGCGCATACGCATCCCTTGCACGCAAGCATTCTTTCCGCCATGGAAGGCGCCTTGCAGCCGTTCACCCTGGATGCCGACTACTTTGACGAGATCCCCCGGCATACCGACGACGTGGCCTTGATCACACGCAAGGAAGAAGGCGAAGCGCTGGCACGCAGCCTGGGTAGCAGCTTTGCCGTGCTGATGGCCAATCATGGCGTGTCGTTCTGCGGAACGTCGATCGAGCACGCGATCATCATCGGTGTGTTCCTGGAACGCGCCGCGCGTATCCACGTCCTTGGCAACAAGTCCGCCGCGGCCACGACGATGCCCAACCCTGCAGTACGCGCCCGCCGCAATGCGCAGATCATGACCCCCGTGCATGTCGAGCATTCCTGGAATTATTTCGCGCGCAAGCTGGAGTGGTTCATGGCGACGCGTGCGCCGGGGCAACGCGCGCTGTTCGTCTGACGTCCGTCCGGCATGCCCCTTGCTCTGTCGGACTCTTTACCCCTCCCAAGGAATGACGATGACCGAACAAGGTATGAAGTCAATGGCGATGGGCTACGGGCGATTCGCCGCCATGATTGCTGTGTCGACAGTGCTCATGTATGGCCTGATGTACTTGAACGTTTTTAGCGTCGAGCACATCGAGTTCAGCCAGACGCGAATGTGGATGGCGCTGGTGATGGGCGCGGTGATGGCGGTGGTGATGATCGGGTTCATGTGGGCGATGTACGCCCGGCGTACGGTGAACGTAGCGATCGTTATCGGTGGCATCGCGGTGTTCGCGGGGAGTCTATGGCTCGTTCGAAGCCAACAGACAGTAGACGACGTGGCCTACATGAAAGCGATGATTCCGCACCACTCGATTGCCATTCTGACCAGTGAACGTGCGCATATCCGCGACCCCCGCGTTCGGGAACTGGCCGACGGAATCATTCGCGCGCAGGTCAAGGAAATTGGTGACATGCAGGCCTTGATCAAGGCGTTGGAGGACCACCCGCCTGCCGCCGCCGCGCCTGATATTCCAAGCTATCGCGCTCGCCAGGATCCGCCACCGCCACCGCGTTGACCTGGGGGCGACAGGCAGTATCACGTCGCCGGCCCGTCATGTGTCCTGATCACTGACCGGGGTCGCCGGCCGCAGCTTCATCGCCGTGGCGGCTTCTTCCAGGCACTGCACCATCAGTTCCGCGCCGGGGGTCAGCCCGCGGTTCTTGTTCCACAGCACCCCGCGGGGCCGCATCACATGCGGGAAAGTCAGCGGCAGGATCTTCAAAGGCTGGGCCGCGTCGTGCGCCACCGCGCCCGCCATCACGGCGATGGCGTCGGTCACCAGCAAGTAGGCCCGCGCCAGGCTGGTCGACAGCGTCTCGACATAGTTGTTCGGCAGCGCCACGCCGTGCTGTTCCAGCGTGCGCTCCAGCGGGGCGCGCAGGATCGTGCCGGTGGGCGGCAGCACCCAAGGGTAGGGTTGCAGATCTGACCACTTCAGCCGCTTCTTGCGCGCCAGCGGATGCTGGTTGCGGATCATCAGGCTGACGGGCTCGTCGAGCAGTTCCTTTTCGTCGAAGCCGTCTGTGGCGTTGCGCACCGGCAGGCGGCCCACGACGATATCGACGCGGCCTTGCCACAATTCGGGCAGCAGGGTCTGGGCGATGCCTTCGGTCACCAGCACGTTGGTGCGCGGGGATCGCTGCTTGAGGAGGGCAATGGCTTGTGGCAGCAGCACTGACGTTGCGGCCGGAAAAGCGCCGACGTGGACCTTGCCTTCGGCGCCGGAGCTAAGCGATTTGAGTTCGTCGCGGGCCTGGTGGATTTCGGTCATCAGGGTGCGTGCATGGCGCACCAGGCACTCGCCGTAGGCGGTGGGCCGCAGGCCTTGCGCAGTGCGGCTGAACAGTTCCAGCCCCAGTCCCTTTTCCAGTTCCGCCAGTGCCTTCGATACCGCGGGCACGGTCACGTGCGAGATCTCGGCGACCTGCTTCAGATTGCCGTGGTCGTAGAGCGCGGTAATCAACCGCAGATGGCGGGCTTTCAGATTGAGCTGCATGTACCAGTCGATTTGCGTCATGCAAGTTCCCCCGGGAAAGAGTGCAGGGCCGGAAGCCCCGGGGGATTCTACTCGACGGGGTTCAGTCCAGCGACCCCGTCACGTCGTCGAACAGTTCATCCACCGAGAACTTGCGGGGAATGATCTTTTGTTCGTACGACCAGTCAATGGCCATCTCGAGCCCCTTGCGGTTGGCCTCGAGGCCCAGCGGCGGCAACGTCGCCAGCGCCGACTCTGGCGCCAGGGCGCGGCTTTCCTTGATCATGCGGTAGATGTCGCGCACCACCTCCGGGTGCTTGCGCGAGATGTCCTGGTGCACGACGAACACATGGTTGATGGGCACAACGTGTTCGCGTTCGTACCAGGCCTTGGCGGCGGCGATCGGCTCGGGAATCAGGGTCTGCACGCGGGGGTCCTTGGGCATGTCGTTGCCCAGGATGGCCGCAGCCAGTTCGCCGTCCAGCATCATCTGCGGAATGGACGATCCTTTGGGCAGGCGCTGGCAATTGGGCGGGTCCTGGTATTCGGCCAGGTGCGAGTCGTCGATCGTCATCCAGGTGACCTTGTCCAGGTCGACGCCGTGTTCGTGCTGCAGGATGCCGCGCACCCACAGGCCGGTGGTTTGCGCATAGCTGCGCACGCCGACCTTCTTGCCTTCGATGTCTTTCGGGTTCAGGTGCCCGAATTCCTTGTTGAAGCCGATGCAGTGGTGCTGGAAGCGGCCCACCACCGGTGCTGGCAGCATCACGAAGGGCTTGCCGAAGGCCTTGGCCTGCAGGTAGGTAACGATGGCCAGTTCACCGGCGTCAAAGTCGTTGTTGCGGATCATCGGCTTGAAGCCGTCGTGGGCGGTCTTGGGACCACAGAAATCGAGTTGCACCAGGTCGGACGTGATGCGGCCGTCTTTCATGGCCGCGACGACGGGCGAGTCGGCAAGGTTGGTTTTCAGGGTCAGCACGCGGGTATCAGCAGTGGACATGGTTGTTCCTTGAATGTGGGGGTCAGTCGGCCAGTTGCGGATACAGCTTCTGCGCGGTGCCGGCCATGATCCAGTGCTGGTCGGCGGCGGGCAGGAAGTCGATGCAGCGCTTCAGGTCGTTGACGATGTCAAGCAAGCTGCCTTCGCTGGCCGGAAAGTTGGACCCCCACGCAATGCGGTCGGCGCCGAAGGTGGAGACGACCTTGCCAAAGAACGTCTGGGGCGTGGCCTTGCCCGCTTGCGATTCTTCGGTGTTGCGGCTGCTCAGCTTCAGGTGCACGTTGTTGTAGCGGGCCAGGTCGAACAGGAACTGGGCGCCGGGGTAGGGCGCGCCGTCGGCGATCGGCGGCTTCATCATGTGGTCGATGATGACGTTAGTAGCCGGAAAGGCGGTCAGCAGCTTTTCGAGCGCCGGAATGGCCGCCTTGGTCATCTGCACGCATACCGATAAGTCCATGTCGCCCGCCAGGCTCCAGGCGCCGTGCAGATCCGGCGATTCCAGCGTCGGCGCTTGGCCGGGCATGGTGCTGCCCGTGGTGAAGATGCGCAGGCCCGACAGGCCGCGTTCCTTCCAGTAGCGGATTTTTTCGGCGGCGTCGGGGGCCAGCAGGTCGATCGAATAGACGCCGGCAAAGCGGCTGGGGTCCGTGGCAACGGAATCGGCCACATAGGAATTGTCGAAGCCATAGGTGGTCGACGAATGCACGATGGCCGCCTTGTCGACGCCGGCCTTGTCCATCTCGGCCACGAACTGTTCGAAGGTGGCCGGGCGCTTGGCGGACCAGCCCGAGCGTTCGCCGCCCAGCGGATCAAGCGGATACTTCTTTTCGTCAGGGGAAATGATGTGCGGATGGATATCGATCAGGCGCGTTGCCATGGTGTGTTTCCTTGATGTCTGATTAGTTGCCGACGTCAACGAACAGGTCGTCGACCGCGTGTTGTTTCTTCAGGAGGCCTTGCTGGAAGCAGTACTGCATCATGGCTTCGATGGATGCCCGGTTGGCCTTGATGCCGTAGGGCAGGGGGTCGCCCACGATCTCGGCCATGGCCCGGTAATGGGTGTCCTTGTCCGACACCGATTCGCCCGCCGCCAGCTGCTTCAGATAGATCTCTTTGGATTCCAGGAAGGCGTCGTACAGGGACTTGGCCAGCCACGGGTACTGGGCCAGCAATTCGTCCTTCACCACGATCAGGCCGTGCACCGGATAGATGCCGGTCTTGGCGTACCACTCGGCTTCGAGCTTGGCGGCGTCGGGGAACAGCTCGCGGTATTCGGGCGGCTTGATGCGGCCACCGGCTTGCCATCCGTCGGCGGGCGCGCCGGCGCGGCCGATGCCGGCGTTGTCGGTAAAGGCGGCCGACAGATAGCCGCTGGCCATGAGGTCCACCAGCGACTTGCCGTCCTGTGCCTGTTCGACGTTGTCGGGCAGCACCAATGACGAGACGTGTTCTTCATCGTCGACCACCCAGGTGATGGTGCTGTTGTCGACGCCGTAGTCGTTCATCAGGATGCCGCGAGTCCACAGGCCGGTCGTGACGGAATAGGCCCGCACGCCGGCACGTTTGCCTTCCAGGTCGCGCGGTTCCTTGATGCCCGCGTCGTCGCGATACACCAGGCCGGCATGATGAAAGCGGCGGAAGATGAACACCGGCAGCGCCTTGAACTTCGCGCCCGCTTCGCGGGCGATCAGGTAGGTGACAGGGGCCATTTCGCACACGTCGAACTCGACGTCGCGCACCATGCGGCGGAAGGCCGCGATGATGGGTTTGATCTCGACGAAGTCGGGCTGGACGCCGTCGATCTCGACCTTGCCTTGCTTGAGGGCAGCGGTGTGACCGTAGGTGGCAATGGCGATTTTCAGGGGAAGCGGTTGAGAGGAGGTCATGGAGTCGGTGTCTTCAATGGAATGAAAAGGGGAGGCCCGCGGCGGCCGGCCAAGGCGCGCTTCGAAGCCCTTGCATGGCAGGCATCACAGGTCGTCGGCGCTGTCGACGTAGACCAGGCCCGCGGCTTCCAGCCCCGCGCGCATGCCCGCCACGTCCAGCGAGAGTTCACCCGCGGCATAACGCGGCCGTGAGCGGTCTTCTTTGTCAGTGCGTTGGCGAGCCAGTCCGGCAATCCGTTCGATGTCCAGCCGGGGCACCACCACGACGCCATCGTCATCCGCGATCACCGCGTCACCCGGATTGACCATCGCACCGGCGCACACGACCGGAAGGTTGACGTTGCCAACGACCGTCTTGACCGTGCCCCGCGCCGAGATGGCACGCGACCAGACCGGAAAGCCCATCTCGGTCAGGGTCTTGACGTCGCGGCAGCCGGCATCGATCACCACGCCCCGCACGCCCCGCGCCTGCAGGGCCGTCGAGATCAGGTCGCCGATCATGCCGTCGGTGTTCTCGCACATCACGCCAACGACCAATACGTCGCCGGGTTGGCACAGTTCGATCGCGACGTGCAGCATCCAGTTGTCGCCAGGGGCGACCAGCACCGTGACAGCGGATCCGGCAATGCTGGCGCCGGCATAGATCGGCCGCAGGTAGGGCGCCATCAGGCCCGATCGGCCCATGGCTTCGTGCACGGTGGCGACCCCCGCTACGCCGAGCGCCTGGATGGCGTCTGCCGGACCGCGCGGGATGTTTCGTACAGCGACTGTTCTCATGAAGAAGCCTCGTTCAGTTGATCGGAAGGTTGGCGCGCTGGATGACGGTCTTCCACTTGGCGACATCGGAGACCATCAGTTCGCGGGCCTGGGGGGCCGTCAGCGCATAGGGTTCGGAATTCATGTCGCGCAGCTTCTGTGCGACTTCGGGCGAGTTCACCGCCGCGACGAACGCCTTGTTGAGCTTTTCAACGATCTCGGGCGGCGTGCCGGCGCGGGCGGACACACCGTTCCACGACGTCACGACATAGCCATCCAGGCCGCTTTCCTTGGAGGTCGGCACATCCGACAAGGCCGGGCTGCGCTTGTCGTCGGCAATCGCCAGCGCGCGGACGGTGCCGCCCTTGATCGATGCCAGCATGGGCGGCACGAATTCGAATGCGGCGTCGATGTCGCCCGACCGGATGCCGGTCAGCAGCGCGGGGCTCATCTTGTAGGGAATGACCTGGGCATCGATGCCGGCCACCGACTTGAACAGTTCGGCGCCCAGGTGCTGCGACGACCCCATGTTGGCGGTGCCCAGGCTCAGCTTGCCGGGATTGGCCTTGCCGTAGGCCACCAGTTCGCCCAGCGACTTGTAGGGCGAGTCGGCGCGCACCACCACGACCAGGGCGAACTTGGACATGGTGGCGACCTGCGTGAAGTCATTGATGATGCTGTAGGGCAGGTCCTTGATCAGCGTCTGCGTGATGGCCGTGCCATTGCCGCCAGTGACGAGTGTGTAGCCATCGGCGGGCGCCTGCATGCCGGCCTGGAACGAAGGCACGCCACCGGCGCCGGGCCGGTTCTCGATCACGATCGGTTGCCCGAGGATCTCGCTGACCTTCTGGGTGACGACCCGCGCGGTCAGGTCACCGATGCCGCCTGCGCCATAGGGCAGGGACATACGAATGGGCTTGTCGGGATAGGTGTTGCCCTGCGCCGCGGCGGGCAGGGCGTGGGCGGCCGCCACGGTCGAAATGACGAGGGCGAGAGTGGTCCGGCGAACGCGGAAGCGCAACAGTTTCACGGCATGTCTCCTTGTGCCGGCGTTCATGGACGCCGGCGTGTTGTCGGAGAGGATGTTGCCTCTGGCCTGCGGCCGCGATCAATTGAGTATTGCTTCCGTGGGGTTGAGTGAATCGTTAAGTGGGTGCCTGAGACGGCCGTCCCACGCGGTGGGTTGAGTGTTCCTTCAACGGCTCGGAAGGAATACTCAATGGGTCGGGCGGCAACTGCGAGGGCAGAATGCACAGGCGTCGATACGGCACCCGCCAGCTTTTGCGGCAGGACGGGGCCGGAGGTCGGCGACGACAAGAAAGGAGACACGATGACAAGAACCACGACGCGGGATGTGAACCCAGGCGCGAACCCGGCCCAGGGGCCAGCCATGCCTTCGGCCACGCATGGCCGCATGCATTGGCGCAGGGGCCTGGCAGTGGCCGCCTGCGCAGCCCTGGCGACCGGCGCGCTGGCTCAACCGCAGGGGATCGCACCGGACTACCCGAACAAGCCGATCACCGTGGTGGTGGCCTTCGGCCCGGGCGGCGCCGGGGACCTGGTGACCCGCCGCGTGGCGCAGGCCATGTCGGCCACCACCGGGCAATCCGTGATCGTTGAAAACCGGCCCGGTGCCGGCGCTGCGGCCGCGGCCGTCACGGTCGCCAAAGCCAAGCCCGATGGCTACACGGTGCTGTTGACGGGCAACGGCACGGCCATCAGTTCGGTGCTGTTCCAGAACCTGCCCTACAACCTGGCGCGGGACTTTCGCCACGTGTCGTCGATCGCGTCGTTCGACCTGGGGCTGATCGTGGACGGGCAGTCGCCGTTCAAATCGGTTGCCGACGTGATCGCGTTCGCCAAGGGGAACCCCGGCAAGCTCAATATCGGCACGTCGCGCATCGGCAGCACGCAGCATCTGGCGGCCGAAATGTTCAAGTCCATGGCCGGCATCGATGCCGTCAGTGTGCCGTACAAGACCACCGGCGAGATGGTCAGCGCCGTCCGCGCGAACGACGTGCAGGTGGCCTTTGAAGTGCTGTCGCCGATCCTGGGGCAGTTGTCATCGAACGCCATCCGCGCCGTGGCCGTGACCGCGAGCAAACGGTTCCCTGGCCTGCCGAACGTCCCGACGGTGGCCGAGGGCGGCGTGCCGGGCTTTGATGCGTCGTCGTGGGCCGGTTTCAGCGTGCCGGCCGCGACACCGACGCCCGTCGTGCAGAAGCTGTCGGCCATCGTGCAGGCCGCCGTGGCGTCCCCCGACGTGCAGGCGTCCTTGCAGGGCATGGGCTACGTGGCCTCTGCCAGCACGCCCGAGCAGATGACGACCCGCATCAGCGACGACGCTGCCAAATGGAAGAAAGTGATCGTGCAGGCCGAGATCCCGCTGCAGTGAGGCGCGATGTCGCCAACGTGCGCGGGCAGGGGCCTTTTTCCCCCGCGGTTCTTTACGTCCATCCCCAGGATGCTGCATGCCACACCCGCAAGACATCGATCCCCATTCCGGCTGCCGCCTGCCGCTGCCGTCGCGCGACGCGCTGGGCGAGGCCGGGCAGGCCGCATGGGACCGCGCCAACCGACCGGGCACGCTGGCCGGTCTGCGCGGCCCGGCGGGCCTGCAGTTGCATAGCCCCGAGACCTCCCCCCATCTGGCGGCCTTGAACATCTACCTGCGGCAAGCGGCAGGGTTTGCGCCGCGCGTTCGTGAAGTCGCGATCCTGGCCACCGCGCGTGAGATGGACAGCCAGTTCGAATGGGCCACGCACGAGGCCGAGGCGCTGCGGGTCGGCGTGCCGTCCGAAGTGGTCGAAGCGATTCGCCACGGCCGCGCGCTGGATGGTCTGCCTGATGAAGACGTCCTGATCATCGATCTGGCACGGCAGTTGTGGCGCACCCATCGGGTCAGCGCCGACACCTATGCCCAGCTGCATGCACGTTTCGGAACCCGTCAGATGCTGGAGCTGGTGGTGCTGATGGGGACCTATGCCAATACCGCCGCCATGCTTGCCCTGGTCGACATGCAGGTGCCCCCCGAATTTCCCGGACGCCTGCCCGAGCTGGCGCGGTGATCCGGCCGCCGGCACCGTTTTCCACCGCATCTTTATGAAGAGACCGCTTCCATGACTCTCCACGTCATCGACGTCCATCCGCACATCATCACGACGGACACCGCGACCTACCCTCGCGCACCCTTGCACGGCACGCAGTCCACCTGGTCGCAGGAGCGCCCCACCACCACCGAGCAACTGCTTGCCGCCATGGATGACGCGGGCGTGGCCCGGGCCGCGATCGTGCAGGCGTCGACCTGCTATGGCTTTGACAACGCGTATGTGGCCGATGCCGTGGCGGCGCACCCGGATCGGTTCACTGGCGTGTTTTCGGTGGATGTCATGGCGCCGGATGCCCCGGAACGTATCCGCCATTGGGTCGACCGGAAGCTGACCGGCCTGCGTCTGTTCACGGCCGGCAGCACCATCACAGGCCAGGCGCCCGGCCTGGGTGACCCGGCCAGCTTTGCGGCCTGGGATTGCGCCGCGGACTTGAATCTGCCGGTGTGTGTGCAGATGCGCGTGGCTGGCCTGCCGCAACTGAAGGTGCTGCTGGATCGATATCCTGACCTGCCCATCATCATCGACCACCTGCTGAATATTCCGCTCGACGATGGCCCGCCGTACCACGAGGCCGAGGCGCTGTACGGGCTGTCTGCCTACCCGAACATCTATCTGAAGCTGACGCCCGTGATCCTGAAAAAGGCCCGGGAAGGCAAGGCCACCCCCGAGTCCTTTTTCAAGCAGGTGTTCGCCGAGTTCGGCGCGCCGCGTATCGCGTGGGGATCGAATTTTCCGGCCAGCCCGGGCTCGCTCAAAGACTTGCTGCAGGACACGCAAGCGGCCCTGGCCTGGGCATCGGCCGGCGACCAGGACTGGGTCTTTCGCAAGACTGCAGAAATGCTTTACCCCGCATTGCAGGCCGACCCCGCGTCGGCCACCCCAGACGACAACAAGGAGTTCGCATGATCATCGATTGCCACGGGCACTACACCACCGCCCCCGAAGAACTGAACGAATACCGGCGCCTGCAAGTCGCGGCCTGCGAATGTGGCGGCAGCGGCTGCATCTTCCCGGCGCCCGTGATTTCGGACGACCAGATCCGCGAAAGCGTCGAAGGCAAGCAATTGCGTATCCAGCGCGAACGCGGCACCGACCTGACGATCTTTTCGCCGCGCGCGATCGGCATGGGGCACCACGTGGGCGACGCCAAGACCAGCGAAGCATGGTCCACCGTGTGCAACGACTTGATCCACCGGGTGTGCCAGCTCTACCCCGAGAACTTTGCGGGCGTCTGCCAGTTGCCGCAAAGCCCGGGCGTTGCGCCGGCCAACTGCATTCCGGAGCTGGAACGTTGCGTGAATGAACTTGGCTTCATCGGCTGCAACCTGAACCCGGATCCGACCGGCGGCATGTGGACCGATCCGCCACTGTTCGACAAGTGGTGGTACCCGCTGTTCGAAAAGATGGTCGAACTGGACGTGCCCGCCATGATCCACGTGAGCGGGTCGTGCAACCCGCACTTTCATGCGACCGGCGCGCACTACATCAACGGCGATACCACTGCCTTCATGCAGTTCCTGACGTCCAAGCTGTTCAAGGACTTTCCGACACTCAAGTTCATCATCCCGCACGGCGGTGGCGCCGCCCCGTATCACTGGGGCCGCTATCGTGGCCTGGCGCTGGACATGGGCCTGCCACCCCTGAAGGAACTGCTGCTCAACAACGTGTACTTCGACACCTGCGTGTATCACCAACCCGGCATCGACCTGCTGCTGGATGTGATTCCGGCCGAAAATATCCTGTTCGCGTCGGAAACGGTGGGCGCGGTGCGCAGCATCGACCCGGAGACGGGTTTCTATTTCGACGACACGCGGCGGTATATCGATGCGTCGAAGATTGGCGACGATGCCAAGGCGAAGATATTCGAAGGCAACGCCAGAAAGGTTTACAGCCGCCTGAAGGTCTGAGGGCAGGTGTAAAGGTTGTTGCGGCCGGGCGAGTCGCGGATGGTGCGGCAGGCGTTCTTCGCGGACGCAAAAAAGCCGGACGCCTGTTGAGGGGTCCGGCTTTTGTACGGTGGCAATGGGGAGTATGCCGTCAGTACGCGATCGGTACGCCGTCAGTGCAATGTTCAGTGTGCTGACAGGTTGCCACCGGTGCCATCAGCGTGTGTCACGGCATGGCTTCGGGTGGCGCGACGGCGGCGTCGAACTGCTGGCTGCGGGCCAGGCCGTCGGCCACGAAGCCAGACGCCTTCATCTCTTCGACAAACGCATGCACATACGCGAACGCTTCCGGACGGCCCTTGGGCACGGCCATGGCCTGCTCGATCGCCGTGAAGCGGCCTTCGATCACACGCCAGCCCGGGTGCGCCGCAGCGTACTTGATCAGCGGCTGTTTTACCCCGGCGACGGCCTCGAGCTTGTCCGCCACGAACAGGTCGATGGCATCGGCCGACGTCGCCGCACGCACGATTTCGGCGTGCTTCAGCGTCCGGCTCAGGAACAGGTCGTACGCCGCGCCCTTGCCGACGGCCACGCGCACGCCGCTGGCATCCACATCGGCAATCGTCTGCAGCGGCGAATCGGCCGGCACCAGGTAGCTGCCCTCGATGATGACGTAGGGCGCCGTGAACGAGATGCCCGTGGCCCGTGCGGGATCGCGCGCCATGAAGCCGATGTCCCACACGCCATCCTGCGCCTGATCCGCGACCACGCCCGCCGATTCATACGACAGGAAATCGACTTCGAGGCCGAGGCGGCGCGCCAGTTCACGCGCCAGATCCACCGTCACGCCGGCAGGCTGGCCTTGCGCGTCACGCTGCGCCAGGACGATGTTGCCGAAGTTGAGCGCGGCGCGCAGGCGGCCGGTTGGGGCCAGTTCACGGATGAGATCGGGGGATGCGGTCATGGAGTCTCCTTGAGCGGTGGAAAGTGCTTGTCAGCGTCACTGTACCCGCTGTCGGTTGCTGGCGGCCACCGGGTGGATCCAGAAGCGGCGGCGTCCGGCGCGTTCCGATGTGCAAGGGTTACCCCGCGAGGCCTCATCAGGGAGGTATCCGAATGGTTCACGATTAGTCACCGCTGCCGTCCGTGATTCGCGTCTATGACGTATCGCGCGCGATCGAATAGACCGGTACGCTGGGTGCCTTCTCTGTCGCTTTGCCGACACCGTCATCGATCGCCCTGCGACGCCACTTGTTACCTTGCTCGCCCCGGCGCGTTGCGTGTTGCCCCACGTTGCGAACCCGATCTTGTGACCTGCACGCCCTGTCCGTACCTTGGTCTTGGTGTCTTAACCGGAAGTGCCATGAAACAACACCCCGTCGAACACTACGGCGGCGACTCGTACGTCATGCTCGTCTACCGCTGCGCTGCCGGCTACGCCGTCGATTGCTGGATCACCGAAGGTGACTCGGGCGTGTCCCAACGCAACCCCTGGTTCGGGGGCAAGGGCGTGTCCGTGTTCAGGAAGGAACCCGAAGCGGAAGAGGGCGGCCGCGCGCTCGCAAAGCGCTGGATCGATCGGCACCGGCGCAAGCCTGCCTTTGTGAATGTGGTGACCGTGTCAGCTCAAGCCAACGCCTAGGTCCAGCCGGCCACATCGGGTGGTGATCGACCGCCACCTGATGTGGCCGCGCACCGCTATTGCGCCGGCTGCAGCTGCCGCAGTGCCGACTCGATGCGTTCCTGGTGAAGATTGGTCATCTGTATCTTGGCCGAGATCTCGGCCAGCGACGATGCCATTCCCTTGCCTGAATCGAAACTGGCGACCATGTTCGACAGCAGCGTGGCATTGAAGGCCGCAAGCCCCAGCAGGATCGTCAGCGTCGCCCCGATCGCCGTCACGATGATCGTCATCTGCACGTTCCGGAGTGCCGTCCGCATTTCGCGGATGGACTCGATCATGAACGACATGGAATCCTCCCCCCGCCGCATCCGCCCATCGACGCGCGCGTCGATCGTCTCCAACCTGGCGTTCATCTCATCTCGCGCAAGCGCTGTTGTCCCCTGCGCGTCGTTGGCGCGTTGGCGGTGGGTCTGGCGTTGACGGCGTAGGGATGGGGCAAAACGCAGGCGCATTGCGGGTCCTTGAAGCGTGCAGTCACGCAAGGTGACTGGATCAAGGTCATTCTATCGTCGGCCGGTGGGATGTTGCGTCGGGGGTATGCCGCATTTGTCCTCGTGCTGAGGGTGAACGACCCACGACATCTTGGCAGGGCGGATACGAGCGAACCAGCGTGCCAGACGCAAAAAAGCCACCATTGCTGGTGGCTTTTTTACCTGCCTGCATCACCCCACTTTCGTGGACCAACGCATAACAAAAATACTGGTGGGTCGTGCGGGGATCGAACCCACGACAAACGGATTAAAAGTCCGCTGCTCTACCAGCTGAGCTAACGACCCGAAGCCATAGATTATGGCAAAGGTAGATGCGCCTGTCAAATCGAAACAGGCGCTGCTACCTAATTACTTCAGCAACTCAAGCCTGTCCTTGGCCGTCTGGGCCGCGGGCACGCCGGGGTAGTCCTTCACGATGCGTTCGAGCGTGGTCCGCGCGCCGCGCCGGTCGTTCAGTTCGACCTGGCTGCCGGCAATGACCAGCAACGCGTCGGGGGCCCGCACGTTGGTCGGGAAGTTCTTGACCAGCGCCTGCTGCTGCGCGATTGCGGCCTTGTAGTCCTTGAGCGCGTACTGGCTGCTGCCGATGTAGAACTGGGCGGCGGGCGTGTACGGGCTTTGCGGGTACTGGCGCACGAAGGCGGACAGCGCGGGGATCGCATCGGCGTAGGCGCCGCTTCGGAACATGTCGATCGCAGCGTCGTACGACCGTTTTTCACCCGGATCGACCATCGCCTGCTGGCCGTCGATCGACGCGGCTTGCGGCTCGAGCCGCTTCAGCCGGGTATCGACGTCCAGGTAGATGTCTTTCTGGGCTTGCTGCGTGTCGGCAACCTGCTTCGTCAGGATTTCGATCTGCCCGCGCAAACGGGCGATCTCTTGCTGCTGCGATTCGATCTGACCGGCGAGCTGCAATTGCGCGCGCTGGTTGTTTTCGAGGCGCGACAGGGCATCCTGAAGCTGCTGGGCCTGCTGGTCTGATCGGTCGCGCGCTTCCTTGCGCAGGTCGATGATGGCCTGGCGCGCGTCGTCATCGGAAAACAGCGCAGCGTGGGCCGGGACACTCGACAGCGCGGCGCTCAAGAGCACGGCTGCCAAGACCTGATTGCGGGAAGCGCGAAACATCATTGCGGCAGATCCTTAACGGTAAACGATATCGGCACGGCGGTTTTCGGCGCGCGACGAGTCATCGCTGCCGGTGGACTTGGGCTTTTCCTTGCCGAACGACACGGCTTCGACCTGGTCGTCACGGACGCCCAACAATACCATCATGCGGCGCACGGCTTCCGAACGGCGCTGGCCCAGGGCCAGGTTGTATTCGCTGCCACCCAGATCATCGGTGTTGCCTTCGATGACGATCTTGCGGTTGCGGTTGGAGTTCAGGAAACGCGCATGGTTTTCGACCAGCGGCTTGAACTTGTCGCTGACGGCGTAGCTGTCGAAGTCGAAGTAGACCGAACGCTGGGCCAGCACGCCCTTCGGGTCGTTCAGGGGATCGAGGCCGCCTTGGGTAGTGTCGACACGAGCAACGCCACGTGGGTCGGCGCCGGACTGCGAGCCTGCGGTACGGTCTTCAACCGGCACGTTCGAGCTTTCATCGAGCTTGACCGGGCTGGAGCAAGCGGTGATGACGGCAGCGAGGCCGGCAACCATAAACATCTTTAATGCACGAGTAGACATGATCGATTCCTTGGGTTTTTTCAGAGATGAAAGCGTGGGTAGAAAACGAATTGCCGGATTAATCCAACCCGTTACGTGGCAGTGTCACATGGACTACGCGCCGCCGCTCGTTGCAAGGCGTGACAACGATGCGGCGGCGCGACATTTCGCCAAGGTGGGTGGTATCAGTTGGTGAGGAAAGGCCCCCAGGTAGGTTCGCGCACGTCGCCGCTCAGAACCGAAAGCGTCTGCGTGATGCGGCCGTCGGATGACACGGCGGCAAGCACGCCACGGCCGCCTTGGGACGTTGCATACAGAATCATTTTTCCGTTGGGAGCAAAACTTGGTGACTCGTCCTTGCCGCTGCTGGTCAGCAGCATTTCGTTGCCGGAGGCAAGGTCGAGCGATGCGATCTGGTAACCGGCACGGCGGGTGACATACACCAAGGTTTTGCCATCAGGCGACAACTGGGGAGAGATATTGTAAGTGCCTTTGAAGCTCACGCGCTCGGCAGAACCGCTGTCGATGCTCAAACGATAGATTTGTGGCGCGCCGCCGCGATCGCTGGTAAAGAGCAGCGACTTGCCATCGGGTGTGAACACTGGCTCAGTGTCGATCCCGGGGGATTGCGTCAGGCGGCGCAGGCCGGAACCGTCGGCGCCCATCAGGTAGATCTGCGACAGGCCGTCCCGGGTCAGCACGACCGCCAGCTGGTTGCCGTTGGGCGACCAGGCCGGGGCGCTGTTGTTGCCCTTGAAGTTGGCGACCGGCACGCGCTGGCCGGTCTGGATGCTGTGCACGTACACGACCGGCTTGCGCGATTCGAAGCTGACGTAGGCCAGGCGCGAGCCGTCGGGCGACCAGGCGGGCGAGATGATCGGCTCGCGCGAGCGCAGGGCGGTCTGGGCGTTCTGGCCGTCGGCATCGGCGATCTGCAGTTCGAACAGCGGACCTTGCTTGAGCACGTAGGCGATACGTGTCGAGAACACGCCGCGATCACCGGTCAGCTTTTCGTAGATACGATCGGCGATCTGGTGCGCGGTGCGGCGAATTTCGTTGGGGTTGTTGCCGGCGGCGAAGGCCACGCCGTCGATCTGGGCCTGCTTGACGGTGTCGACCAGGCGATAGCGGATGTCATAGCGGCCATCGGCGCCGCGCTGCACGCTGCCGACCGACAGCGCGTCGGCGCCGCGGGTCTTCCAGGCGGCAAAGCCGATCGTGGACGAGTCCGACAGGTTGGCGCCGGTGGCGTCGATCAGCTTGAACAGGCCGGTGCGGCCCAGGTCGGCACGGATCACGTCGGCGATCGCCTTGCCCTGGGGGTCGGACGATTCGAAGTCGGCGATGGCGATCGGATACTGGTTGGCGCCGGCGCCCGAGATCTGCACCGTCAATTGGGCATGGGCGGCGTTGGCGGCCAGCCCGATGGCAGCGGTCATCATCGACAGGACGGCCGTCCGCAGACGGCGTTTCAGGGACAGGCCGAGGCCGTGGCGGCGCGCCGCGCTGGGCGGTGGCGTGAGGGCGAGGGTATGTGCAAGGGTCATTAGTCGAACATCCGATATTGAACTTCTATGTTGGACTCGAACCGGCCGGAAGGCGGGCGCGGGAACGGATCGCAGCGCCGGATGCCGTTCTCGACGGCGCGGTCGAACGCGGGTACGCCTGAGCTGCGAATCAGGCGTGGGGCTCCGGCCTGGTCGCCGGAAGGTAGTAACTGGACTCGGAACACGGCCGTCGGGTTCCCGTTGGCCGAGCTGCCGGTCGCGGCGTAGATCACGCCCGGACGCACGCACGACCGGATCAGGTCGGCGTATCCGGGGTTGCCACTGGCGCCGGCTGCCTGGTTGCGATCGGCGTTGCCGCCTTCACGCCCACCCTCGCGGCCACCTTCGCGTCCGCCTTCCAGGCCGGCTGCGCGCGCGGTGTCGCTACGGAAGGCTTCGCGCAACTTGCGGTCGCGTTCGTCGGACGCACGCTTTTCGGCAGCGGCCTTCTTGTCGGCGGCGACCTTCTCAGCGGCAGCCTTTTCGGCAGCCGCCTTGTCGGCGATGGCTTTCTGGGCCTTCTCGGCCGCCAGGCGATCGGCTTCCTTCTTGTCAGCCAGCTTCTTGTCCGCTTCTTTCTTGTCCTGGTCGCGGCGTGCCTGTTCGGCCTGCTGACGATCGGCTTCTTTCTTGTCGGCCGCTTTCTTGTCGGCCAGCTTGCGATCGGCTTCCTTGCGGTCGCGTTCGCGCTGCTCGGCGGCGTCCTGGTCGGCCTGGCGTTTCTTTTCGGCTTCGCGGCGCTTCTTTTCCTGCTCGATGGCGATATCGGGCTTTTCCGGCGTCACGCGCGTTTCGGGCGGTGGCGGCGGAGGAGGAAGCGGCTTGGGCGTGGGGGCAGGCGTAGGACGAGGCGCCGGCGCGGGCGTCGGATCCGGCGTCGGGTCGGGTTCAGGCCGGTTCGGGGGCGGCAAGGCCGTCCACAGTTCGGCCTGCACCGGGCCCGGCGCCGTCGTGTTCCACGACAGGCCGAAGATGAAGGCGAGCGCCAGCATCAGGTGCATGAGCACCGCCAGGCCTATCGCGGGCCACTTCCCGGGCTCGGGCGGGACCGGCAGGGGACGGCGTGAATTGTCGTTCGGCACCATAGACGATCAGGAACCTTGCTTCACGAGCAGTCCGACGCGCGCCACGCCTTGTTTCTGGAGGTCGTCCATGACGGTCAGCACGGATTCGTACTGCGACTTGCGGTCGGCGGAAATCACGACCGGCTGGTTGGGATGCTCGGTCTGGCGTTCGCGGGCGATGCGCGCCAGATCGGTACGCGCCACCGTTTGCGGACGGCTGTCGCCGCGTTCGCGGTCGCGGATCTGCACGGTGCCGTCGGCGTTGAGCAGCACTTCGAGTGGCTTGACCGGCATTTGCGCGGCGCGGCCGACCGTGGGCAGGTCGATGACGCCCGGGGGCGCCATCGGTGCAGTGACCATGAAGATCACCAGCAGCACCAGCATGACGTCGATGTAGGGAACGACATTGATGTCGGTCATCGCGCGACGGCCGCGACGGCTTCCGGAGCGGACGGACGGCATCAGCGCACCTGTCTTTGCAGGATGTTCAGGAACTCGTCGATGAAGCTGTCGAAGCGGATGGCGATCCGGTCGATGTCATGCGAGTAGCGGTTGTAGGCCACCACCGCCGGGATGGCGGCGAACAGGCCGATCGCGGTGGCGACCAGCGCCTCGGCAATCCCTGGCGCCACGCTGGCCAGCGTGGCCTGCTGCACATTGGCCAGGCCGCGGAAGGCGTGCATGATGCCCCACACCGTGCCGAACAGGCCGACGTACGGGCTGACCGAACCGGTCGAGGCCAGGAAGTTCAGGTGCGATTCAAGCGCGTCCATTTCCCGCTGGTAGGCCGCACGCATGGCGCGGCGCGAGCCGTCGAGCAGCGTGTTGGTGTCGGCCATCTTGACCTGGCGGCCCTTGACGAATTCGGCCATGCCGGCTTCGAAGATACGTGCCAGCGCGCCATGTTCGGTACGCCGCGTGGCCACGGACTGATGCAGCATGTTCAAGTCGCCGCCCGACCAGAAGTCGGATTCGAACCGGTCGGTCTGTGCCTTGGCCTGCTTGAGCGCGATGGCCTTGCGGAAGATAAACGTCCAGGACATCAAAGAAACAACCGCCAGGATGCCCATCACGATTTGCACCGTGAAGCTGGCCTGGGTAATCAGAGACAGGATCGACATGTCCTGGGTGGCGTTCATGCAAAGTCCTTGTAGATATTCGAAAGAAGATGACGGATCAAATCGGGGCAACCGGGGATTCTAGCCGGGCCAGCGCCGCAGCGATGCCAATCGGCATGGCGGTGGGGCGCAGGCTGTGGCGGTCCACGCACCCTACCTGGACCTGACCGGACGCGAGCAGTTCACCGTCACGCAGGCAGGTCTGTGAAAAATCCATGGAAGCCTTGCCGAGCCGCGACACGCGGCTGGCGATGACGAGGTGGTCGTCGAGCCGGGCCGGTTTTCTGTATTGCATGTCGAGGCCGCGGACGATGAAGATGCAGCCCGTGCTTTCGGCCAGCGCAGTCTGGCCAAAGCCCAGGGACCTCAGCCATTCGGTGCGCGCGCGCTCGAAGAACTTGAGGTAGTTGGCGTAGTAGACCACTCCTCCGGCATCCGTGTCTTCGTAATAGACGCGGACGGGGAAGTGAAATTCGCCGGAAGGGGAGGCGGGTTGCGCTGCGGACACGGCGGGCACTGCTGCGGACACGTTATCGAAAGCCTTGCTCAGGTCGGACCGGCGACGGGCCGGGACGCGAAATTGTAAACAACCCGGACGGCGTCCGCATTGGCGCATGCACTTCATGCACGAGTAAATGTGACGGCGTGTAAAGCAGCGAACTTTGGCGCAACGGGGCCGTCTGACATTCAGGAAGCGTTGATTTTGCGCCTGTACGGCTTCGGGTGCGTGGGTGGCGCCGTCCGGGTCTGTTGACGCTTCCGCCTCTTTACGAGTGCTTGCTTTCTGTCACCGCGGTGTCACGCGGCGTCGATATCATTCACTTCGCAGTGTTCACAGTCACTGCACCAGTCAACTGCGCTTGTCGCAGCGAGCACGTGACCTGGGGGATGCCCAGGCACGGCGCTCACATACACCGACGGCCGGATCGTGATGATCCGGCCGTTTTTCTTTGGGCGGGCGCTTGTTCGGGCCGCCGCGTTGGGCGGCGCGTTTACAGCAACAGCTCGCCCGTGCCGCCGCTCGACGGCGCCGCCAGTCCAAGATGCCGGTAGGTGCTGAGCGTGGCCACGCGGCCGCGCGCTGTGCGCTGGATGTAGCCGTTCTGGATCAGGTAGGGCTCGATCACGTCTTCGATCGTGTCGCGTTCTTCGCCCACCGCGGCGGCCAGGCTGTCCAGGCCCACCGGCCCGCCATCGAACTTGTGCACGATGGCTTCAAGAATCTTGCGGTCCATGACGTCCAGGCCTTCCGGGTCCACATCAAGCATGGCCAATGCCGCCTTGGCCACATCGCCCGTGATGATCCCTTTTGCCTTGACCTCGGCATAGTCGCGCACCCGCCGCAGCAGCCGGTTGGCGATCCGCGGCGTGCCTCGTGAGCGCCGCGCGATTTCATGCGCGCCGTCTTCCGAAATCTGCGCGTTCAGCAACCCGGCGCTGCGCGTCACGATCTTGGTCAGTTCCGCGGCCGTGTAGAACTCGAGTCGCGCGATGATCCCGAAGCGGTCGCGAAGCGGATTGGTCAGCATGCCCGCGCGCGTGGTGGCGCCGACCAGGGTGAAGGGCTGCAGGTCGAGCTTGACGCTGCGGGCCGACGGGCCTTCACCGATCAGGATGTCGATCTGGAAATCTTCCAGCGCCGGATACAGGATTTCTTCGACGACCGGCGACAGCCGGTGGATCTCGTCGATGAACAGCACGTCGTTGCGTTCCAGATTGGTCAGCAGCGCGGCCAGGTCACCGGCGCGCTCCAGCACCGGGCCCGAGGTGTGGCGCAACTGCACGCCCATCTCGCGCGCGACGATGTGCGCCAGGGTCGTCTTGCCCAGGCCCGGGGGGCCGAACAGCAGCACATGGTCCAGCGATTCGCTGCGCTGGCGGGCGGCGGTGATGAAGATTTCGAGCTGTTCGCGGATCCGCTGCTGGCCGACGTATTCGTCCAACGCCTTGGGCCGCAGCGCGCGTTCGATCGCCTCTTCATTGGGCGAGGCCGGCCGCGGCGAGATGATGCGCGCGTCGGCGACCGGGTCCCGCTTGGGGTCCTCGCGAACGGAAAGTTTGTCTGACTGGATCGCCATAAAAGGATTCGCCTAGTGAAGAGGGCGCCGGGCCGGAGGCCTAGCGCGCGAGCGCTTTCAGGGCCAGCTTGATGCCGTCCGAGACACCCACGCCGGCCGGCAAGGTCTTGAGGGCCGCGACGGCCTCGCGATCAGAGTACCCCAGTGCGATCAATGCGTTCAGGATGTCGGCCTGGCTGTCGGGCACGGACGTGGGCGTCGTGCCCAGGTCGGCGCCGAGCTTGCCCCGCAATTCCAGCAGCAGGCGTTCGGCGGTCTTCTTGCCGATGCCCGGCACGCGGGTCAGGCGGCCGGCTTCCTGCAGCGTGATCGCCTGCGACAGTTCGGTCACGGTCATGCCGGACAGCACGGCCAGCGCAATCCGCGCGCCCACGCCGCTGATCTTGATCAGTTCGCGAAACGCGCTGCGTTCATTCGCAGTGGCAAAGCCATACAGCACATGCGCGTCTTCGCGGATGGCAAGGTGGGTCAGCAGCGTCGTCTTCGCGCCGACATCGGGCAGCGAATAGAAGGTGCTCATGGGCACGTCAATTTCGTAGCCCACGCCTTGCACGTCCAGGCACACCAGGGGCGGAAACTTTTCGACGAGCGTTCCGGTAAGACGTCCAATCATGGTCAGGGATTTCCAATCATCCGGCCGTTGCGCATGCGGGTGCCGCGACGGCCGAAGGCGGGTTGGTCGAGCACGCCCGCGGCCCGCAGGCGATCCGCCAGTGGCGCGGCATGGGCGTGACAGATGGCGCAGGCCAGGGCATCGGCCGCATCGGAAGCCGGCGCGCCATCCAGCGCCAGCAGGTGCTGCACCATGGACTGCACCTGCTCCTTGGCGGCGCGTCCGGTGCCCACCACCGATTTCTTGATCTGCAGCGCGGTGTATTCCTGCACGCCCAATCCGCAGTCCACCAGGGCGCAGAAGGCCGCGCCGCGCGCCTGCCCGAGCAACAGGGTGGAAGTGGGATTGCTGTTCACGAAAACTTTTTCGATGGCCGAGGTCTGCGGCGCGTATTCACGAATGATCTCGCGCAGGCTATCGAGTATGACCTTCAGGCGCGGCCCGAGTTCGTCGTCGGTGGGAACGACGATCGTGCCGCTGGCCACATACCGCATGCGTGGACCGTCGACATCGATCACACCGAAGCCGGTGCGCCGCAAGCCGGGATCCACGCCAAGGATACGCATCCGGTCAGTGGCGGAAATGACGCGTGGCGGTCAGCACCATCGCGATGCCACGTTCGTCGGCGGCGGCAATGACTTCGGCGTCGCGCATGCTGCCACCCGGCTGGATGACGCAGGTGGCGCCGGCGTCGGCCACGACATCCAGGCCGTCACGGAACGGGAAGAACGCGTCGGACGCCACGGCCGAACCGGCCAGGCTCAGGCCGGCATTGGCCGCCTTGATGCTGGCGATGCGGGCCGAGTCGATACGGCTCATCTGGCCCGCGCCCACGCCCAGGGTCATGCCGTTGCCCGTAAACACGATGGCGTTCGACTTGACGTACTTGGCCACTTTCCAGGCAAACAGCAGGTCGTCCATCTGCGCGGCGGTTGGCGCGATCTTGGTGACGACCTTGATCTGGTCGCGCGGCACATTGAAGTTGTCGGGCTGCTGCACGAGCCAGCCGCCACCGACGCGCTTCACTTCGAAATCATTGGCGCCGTCGCCCATCGGCACTTCGAGCAGGCGTACGTTCTGCTTGGCGGCAAAGATGGCGCGCGCGCCTTCGTCGTACGACGGGGCCAGCATCACTTCGACGAACTGCTTGCTGACTTCCTGCGCCGTGGCGGCGTCGACCGGGCGGTTGAAGGCGATGATGCCGCCAAAGGCCGAGCTGGGGTCGGTCTTGAACGCTTTCTGGTAGGCGGCGAGCGGGCTGTCGGCCACGGCCACCCCACATGGGTTCGCATGCTTGACGATGACGCAGGTGGGCGCATCGAACGTGCGCACGCATTCCCAGGCCGCGTCGGCATCGGCGATGTTGTTGAACGACAGTTCCTTGCCCTGCAGCTGCGTGTAGTTGGCGAGCAGGCCGGCGGCTGGCGCCGCGTCGGTATAGAACGCCGCGGACTGGTGCGGGTTTTCGCCGTAGCGCATTTCCTGGGTCTTGCGGACCTGGAAGGTCAGCACGTTCGGGTAGGCGGCGCGTTCGGGCACGGCCGTCTGTTCCGGGTCGGCCGTCATGCTGGTCAGGTAGTTGGCGATCGCGCCGTCGTACGCCGCGGTGTGCGCGTACACCTTCTTGGCCAGGTCCAGCCGCAGGCCGAACGACGTGACGCCGTCACGCGTGTCCATCTCGTTCAGCACACGGTCGTAGTCGCTCGGGTCGATCACGACCGTGACGCCACCGGCTTCGGTACCGTGGTTCTTGGCGGCCGCGCGCAGCATGGCCGGGCCGCCGATGTCGATGTTTTCCACGGCGTCTTCAAACGCGCAGTCCGGCTTGGCGACCGTTTCGACGAATGGGTACAGGTTCACGACCAGCAGGTCGATGCGGCCGATGCCGTGCTCGGCGATCGCAGACAGGTGCGACTCGGCATCGCGGCGCGCCAGCAGGCCGCCATGAATCTTCGGATGCAGCGTCTTGACGCGGCCGTCCATCATTTCGGGAAAGCCGGTGTAGTCGGACACTTCCTGCACGGGCAGGCCGGCCTGGGCGAGCAGCTTTGCCGTGCCACCGGTGGACAGCAGTTGCACCCCGCGTTGGTTCAACGCCTGGGCAAATTCAACGATGCCGGATTTATCGGAGACGGAAAGCAGCGCGCGTTCGATTTTCATGGTCAGCTAAGCAAAGGTGCCGCGCGGGAAGCGGCGGTGAACGGAATGGCGGAGACGGGCACGAGGCCGCGGAGCCGGACCGGAAGCGGGCGCTTCGGGGGTCAGGCCTTGATCTGGTAGTGGTCGAGCTTCTTGCGCAGTGTATTGCGGTTGATGCCGAGGATCTCGGCCGCCCGCGACTGGTTGCCCTGCGCGCGGCCGAGCACCACTTCGAGCATGGGGCGCTCGACGGCCGACAGCACCATCTCCCAGACACCGCTGGTGGTCTCGCCTTCCAGGTCCTTGAAGTAGCGTTCCAGCGTCTGGCGCACGCATTCTTCAAGCGTATGTTCTTTCATTTTTTTATCCTTGATGCGGGGTTCAGGCAGCGAGCAGCCGGTCGGACGCGTGGGCTATCGCGTGATCGAACCAGTCCGCGACGGCCTGCCACTGCTCGCGCGTGTTTTCTATCAGGTTCATGCGTGCGCAGAACGCCGGGCCGCCCTCAAGCGATCCCAGGTACCAGCCGATGTGCTTGCGCGCCGTCCGGACCCCGGTGAATTCGCCGTAGAACCGGTAGTGATCGTCAAGATGCTCGAGCAGCAGGTCGCGGATCTCGGTCGGGGTGGGCGGCGCGTGGTGGCTTCCGGTGCGCAGGTAGGTGTCGATTTCGCGGAACAGCCAGGGCCGTCCCTGGGCAGCCCGGCCGATCATGACGGCATCGGCACCGGTCACGTCCAGCACATGGCGCGCGTCTTCGGGGGTGCAGATATCGCCATTGGCGATGATCGGAATTGTCAGTTCGGCCTTGACCATCGCGATGGTCTCGTACTCGGCCGTGCCGGTGTACAGGTCTTCGCGCGTGCGGCCGTGCAGCGCCAGCGCCGCGATGCCGATGTCCTGCGCCCGGCGCGCGACGCGCAGCACGTTGCGGTTGGCGCGGTTCCAGCCGGTGCGGGTCTTGAGCGTGACCGGCACGCCATGCGGCGTGCAGGCGGTGACGACAGCGTCAAGAATGCGGGCGACCAGGTCTTCGTCGCGCAGCAGGGCCGAGCCTGCCAGCACGTTGCAGACCTTCTTGGCCGGACAGCCCATGTTGATGTCGATGATGCGCGCGCCCTTGCCGATGTTGAACACGGCGGCTTCGGCCATCATGGCCGGATCGCTGCCGGCGATCTGCACGGCGATCGGTTCGCTTTCGCCATCATGGTCCAGCCGTCGCGCGGTTTTCACGCTGTGCCAGAGCTGCGGATTGCTGGCGGCCATTTCCGAGACGGCATGCCCCGCGCCCAGGCGTTTGCACAACTGCCGGAAAGGCCGGTCCGTCACGCCAGCCATGGGCGCGACAAACACATTGTTGGGCAGATCGTAGGGACCGATACGCATGACGTGTGGCGCCACGTTCCCGCAGGGTGGGGAAGGGCGCGCCGGAGGAAAGTTGGAAATGGGGGTGGATTGTACCGCTACGCGCCGGCAGGTGGTTGTAGCGATGCCCCATGGCGCCGCCGGGTTACCACCGCCGGTTACGCCCGGGCGCCTTCCATCATCTGGCGGGCAAGCGGCGTGCGAACCGTGCGCGACAGGTCCAGCGTCAGCAGAGCCAGGCCGCAGGCATGCTCGATGGGCGAAAAGCCCGTGGCGAAGATGCGCGGCATCAGGTCGGTCAGGCCGGCTGTCAGCCATCGGTCGGCACGCCGCGCCAGGGCATACTGCGCCAGCAGCGGGCGCGGGTCGCCGCCAGTCTGCCGCAGCGCCGGGGCCAGCGCCTGGGCCAGCCTTGCCGCGTCGCGCAGGCCCAGGTTCAGGCCTTGGCCGGCCACCGGGTGCAGGGTCTGAGCGGCGTTGCCGATCACCGCGAGACGGCGGTCGACGATCTGCTTCTTGACATTGATGCCCAGCGGGTAGCTGTGGCGCGGGCCCGCAACGGACAGCGTGCCAAGCCGCGTGCCAAAGGTGGCATTCAGTTCGGCGGCAAAGGCAGCGTCGTCCATGGCTGCAAGCGCGGCGGCACGGTCTGGCTGGCAGCACCAGACCAGGGCGTAGCGGCCGGATGCGGTTGCGCCCCCGCCTGCGCCCGGGTGGCCCGGATGGCTTTGATGGTTCAGATGGCTCGGGAAAGGCAGCAGCGCCAGTGGACCTTCGCGGGTGAAACGCTCGAATGCCCACCCCTGGCGCGGACGTTCCGCCGTGACAATGGCCAGGACCGCATGCTGGTCGTATTTCCGGTGGACGTCCTTGGCTTCCTGCTGGTCGAACGTGCCGCCTTCGGCTTGCACGACGGCCGCGCTTGTCCAGGCGAGATCGCCCTGGATCAGGTGGACGGCGGAGTCGTCCTGCGAAACGATGCTGGCCGCGCCGGCCCGCACCGTCACGCCCGACGCAGCCAGCGGGTCGGCCAGCGCCTGCATGATGGCGGCGTAGGACTGGACGGTGCCCAGGGCGTCCACGCCAAAGTCGGCGTGCGAGATGTGCGTGCGCCCCAGCCGTCCGCGTTGCGACACGTGGATGTCGGCGATGTCTGCGCCGCCTTCCGGCCAGGCGCCCAGGCTCTGCAGCAACACGCGGCTGCCATGGTTCAGCGCCATCACACGGGGGTCCGGGCTGGAGGTGTCGGCCACTGCAGGGCCGGGTCCGACCGCCCGTTCCGGCCGGCACAGCACGATGCGTTCGGGCCGGGGCGTGAGCCGGGCCAGCAGCAGCGCAAGCGTGGTGCCGACCGGGCCGCCGCCCAGGATCGTGATGTCGCTGTCGGGAACCATGGCCATCACCCGCGCATCAGCGCTTCGATCTCGCCGGCGTCAACGGGCACACCGCGCGTGATCAGCTCGCAACCGTCCTTCGTCACGACCGCATCGTCTTCGGTGCGGATCCCGATGTTCCAGAAAGCCTCAGGCACGTCGTCGCCAGGCCGGACATAGATGCCCGGTTCGATCGTCAGCACCATGCCCGCTTCCAGCTTGCGCCAGGGGCGAGGGGTCTCGGCAGAATGCGGTGCGCCGGGCTCGCGGTAGTCGCCCACGTCATGCACATCCATCCCGAGCCAGTGGCCGGTGCGGTGCATGTAGAAGCGGGTGTATTGCTGCGATTCGATCACGCCATCAAGCGTGCCGGTCAGCAGGCCTTCATCGATCATGCCCTGGGCCAGCACGCGCACCGCAGCCTCGTGGCCTTCGTTCCAGTGCGCGCCTGGCCGGGTCAACGCCGCGGCCGCTTCTTGCGCGGCCACGGTCAGGTCGTACAGGGCGCGCTGCGGGCCAGTGAACCGGCCGTTGACCGGATAGGTGCGGGTGATGTCGGACGCATAGCTGTCCAGTTCGCACCCGGCGTCGATCAGCAGCAGGTCGCCGTCTTGCAGCACGGCGTCGCCTGCGCGGTAATGCAGCACGCAGGCATTGGCGCCCGTCGCGACGATGGAGTTGTAGGCCACGGCCTGGGCCCCATGGCGGCGGAATTCATGCAGCAGTTCGGCTTCGACTTCGTATTCGTGCATGCCGACGCGCGTGCGCTGCATGGCCCGCACATGGGCGCCGGCAGAGATCTGCGCGGCGCGTTTCATGATGGCGATTTCGGATGCGTCCTTGAACAGGCGCATTTCGGCCAGCAGGCTGCGCAGGTCCAGCGTGCGCAGCGGGATCAGCGTGCCCGAACGGCCCAGGCCGCGCACGGCGTCGAGCCACGTGCGCAGGCGGCGGTCGAACGCGGCGTCGCTGGCCAGCGGCGTGCACAGCAGTGGCTGGTTGGCGATCAGCTTGGGCAGTTCGGCGTCCAGCTGGTCCACGGGATACGCGGCGTCAAAGCCGTAGACTTCCTTGGCGGCATCGGGGCCGACGCGATAGCCGTCCCAGATTTCGCGTTCCAGGTTCTTGCTGCGGCAGAACAGGATGCTGCGGTCGGTGTCGCCGGCAATCAGCACCAGCCAAGCCTGCGGCTCGTGAAAGCCGGTCAGGTAATAGAAGTCGCTGTCATGCCGGTAGTCGTACTCGGCATCGCGGTTGCGGACCACTTCGGGCGACGTTGCCAGGATGGCGATCCCGCCCCCCTGCGATCGCAAGGTGTCGAGCACGCGCGCGCGGCGTGCGGCGAAAGGCGAGAAATCTTGCGCGGGAATGCTCATGGGGCAGGTTCCGGTAATCGGGGACTATCTTGATTGTAGGCGGGTGCCGGGCGGCATGCAGCGCAGAGCCAGGACAATTCCAGCCAGGCCGCCAGGCCGTTCGCCTTCAGAGGCTGGCGTCCAGCGCAGCCAGCCGCTCAGGCGTACCGACATCGACCCACCGGCCGTCATGCCGCGCGCCATGCACCCGGTTGTCGTCCATGGCAGCCAGCAGCACTGGCGCCAGGCGCGCGCCGTGGCCGGGTTCGACGCCATCGAACAAGGACGGCGCGTAGATGCCGATGCCCGAAAAGGTCAGCGCGGCGTCATTCCCCCGCGGCAGCACGGAGCCGTCCCGGCGCAGCACGAAGTCGCCGTCGGGATGGTGTTCGGGGTTGTCCACCAGCAGCAGCCAGGCCTGATCCTGCCTGGCCGTCAGATCGGCTGCGATGGCCTGGGCCTGCTCGGGCGACCAGTCGCACCAGACATCGCCATTGATCACCAGGAAGGGCTGATTCCCCAGCAGCGGCAAGGCATTCTTGATGCCCCCGGCCGTTTCCAGCGCGGTCGCCTCGGGCGAATACCGCAGGCGCACGTGCCACCGGGCGCCATCGCCCAGGGCGGCTTCGATCCTGTCGCCCAGCCACGCATGGTTGATGACGATGTCCTGGATCCCGGCCGCCGCCAGCCGTTCAATGTGCCAGACGATCAGCGGCTTGCCGCCCACCGTCAGCAGCGGCTTGGGAAGGGTGTCGGTCAGGGGCCGCATGCGCTCGCCGCGGCCCGCCGCGAGGATCATGGCGTGCATCAGAACGTGTACCCCGTCGTGATCTGCGTCTGGTCCAGCTTGTCGAGCAGGCGGATCAGCGGCTTGAAGGCGATGTAGCGCTGCGCCACCTGGCGCACGTAGCCGTTCACGCGCGGAATGTGGGCCAGATAGGCTTCCTTGCCATCCCGATGCGCCAGGCGCGCGAACACGCCCAGAATGCGCAGGTTCCGCTGCAGGCCCATCCATTCATAGGCTTGATGGAATTCGGCAAAGTCGTTCGGCACGGGCAGGCCGGCCGCGCGGGCCATTTCCCAATAGCGGATGCCCCAATCCAGCTGCTGCGGCTCGTCCCAGGTGGTGCGGGCGTCGGTCAGCAAGGAGGCCAGGTCGTACGTGATCGGGCCGACGACGGCATCCTGGAAGTCGATCACGCCCGGGTTGGGGCCGAAGTCGGCGCCCGCGCCCAGGGCTTCGGTGATCATCAGGTTGGGCGAGTGGAAGTCGCGGTGCACCAGCACGGTTGGCTGGGCCAGGTTGGCTTCGATCAGGGTGGCAAAGACGGTTTCCAGGTCGGCACGGGTCTTCTCGTCCAGCTCGAACTTGCAGTGGGTGCCCACATACCATTCGGGAAAGAGGCCCAGTTCGGCGTGAAAGCGGTCGTAATCGTAATGATCGAGGCCGGTTGTCGCGCTTTGTTGTATCTTTACCAGCGCGCGCAAGGCGTCCAGATAGAGACGATGCGTGTCCTGTGCCGACGGCGATGCCTGCAGATAGTTGTAGTAGGTGGTGTATCCCAGGTCGGACAGCAGCAGGAAACCCTGTGCCAGGTCCTGCGCCAGGATGTCGGGCACGTTCAGCCCGCCGTCTTTCAGCAGGCCGGCCACGTGCAGGAAGGGGCGGCAGTCTTCCTTGTCGGGCGGCGCGTCCATGACGACCAGCGTGCGGTTGGCGGCGTCGACCCGGAAATAGCGGCGGAAGCTGGCGTCGCTGGACGCGGGCCGCAGGCTGTCGGCATCGATGCCAAGGTCGGCGGGCAGGGTGCCCAGCCACGTGATGAGTTGCCCGATACGCGGGTCTTGGCCGGGCTGACCGGCACGGGGAGAAGTAACAGGTTCCATGCCTCCTATAATACCGAGCGATACCGTTTCCGAGGTATCTAGTTTGTAGCCGCGCGCGTCCCTCAGTCGCGTATCCTTCCGTTTCGATTTTTGTGTTCTCCCGATACCCGTGCGATTGATCCGGTGGTTCAGCCTATTTACCGCAGTGACTGCGACCCCTTTTGCCTATGGGCAATCGCCGACGTATGGGCAGTCGGCCACTTACGGGCAGATGCCTTCGTATGGGGGATCGCCCTTCGGGCAGGAAAGCCTGTTCGGCCAGGATGATCCGCCGGTCCGCGAGATCCCGGTGACGCCCGAGCAGCAGCGCACCAATGCGTCCGCGCCCGAAGCCGCGCAGGGGCAGGCGCAAGGGCAGGTGAGCGGCCCGGGCCTGCGCCTGTCGCCGGCGTTGCAGCCCCGTCCGCTGCGTGATCCCGATGATCTTCCTGTCTATCTGGAAGCCGACAGCCTGACGGGCGACGGCGAAAGCAATCTGCGGCTGGACGGCAATGCCCAGATCCGCCGCACCGACACGGTATTGAAGGGCGACAGCATCGAATACCGCCAGGTGGAAGGCGAGGTCGAGGCGACCGGCGGCGTGCGCCTGGCGCGCGACGGCAATGTGGTCAGCGGACCCCGGCTGAAGCTGAACCTGAACACCGGCGTCGGCGAACTCGACAATGCCCGTTTCTTTTTTGGCTTGAACGGGGGCCGCGGCACGGCCGACCACGTCGAACTGCTGGGCCAGGGCCGTGTCCGGGCCGACAACGTCAGCTATACGGGTTGCGACTGCGAAGAACCGTCGTGGGAAATGCGCGCGCGCCGCATCGATTTCGATTACGACGCCGGTGAAGCCACCAGCTACGGCAGCACCCTGTACTTCAAGAGCCTGCCCATTCTGGGCGCGCCCAAGATGTCGTTCCCGATCAGCGACGCCCGCAAGTCCGGCTTCATTTCGCCCACGTTCGGCATCACCAGCAAGAGCGGTCCCCAGCTGCTGACACCGTACTACTTCAACATCGCGCCCAACCGCGATGCGACGATTTCGCCGCGCTACATGGAACGCCGCGGCTTGCAGCTGGGCGGCGAATTCCGCTACCTGGAACCGAACTACAGCGGTGAAGCGCGCGCCACGTACCTGAGCAACGACCGGGTCACGCAAACCGACCGCTACTTGTATTCGTTTGCGCACCGTCAGCGCCTGACCGACACGCTGGGCCTGAATTTCAACATCAACGGCGCGTCCGACGACAACTACTTCCGCGACTTTTCCGTGGCCGGAACGGGCCTGGCGTCGACCGCCACGCTGGAACGGTCGGCCGCGCTGACCTGGAAGAGCGGGTACTGGGACGCCTTTGGCCGCGTGGTCAAGTTCCAGACCCTGCAGGATCCGCTGCTGCCCATCATCCCGCCCTACGATCGTGAACCGCAACTGCGCCTGAATGGCGCGCGCTACGACTGGAACGGGTTTGACGCGCGGGTCGAAGTCGACACCACCCGATTCAAGAACAGCCGCCTGATTTCGGGCACCCGCAGCTACGCCTATCCGTCGGTCGCCTATCCGATCATCCGGCCGGGCGGCTTCCTGATCCCCAAGATCGGGATCAACACGACGCGGTATGACGTGGATGCCTTCCAGGGCGCCGATGCCTACCGGGCCAACCGCACGACGCCGATCGTGTCGCTGGACACCGGTCTGATCTTCGAGCGCGACGGCCGCATGCTGGGCCAGGACGTCACCCAGACCCTGGAACCGCGCCTGTACTACCTGCGCGTGCCCTATCGCGACCAGTCGCGCCTGCCCGTGTTCGACACGGCGCTGGCCGACTTCAACTTTGCGCAGATCTTTTCTGAAAACATCTACGCGGGGAATGACCGGATCGCCGAAGCCAACCAGGTGACGGCGGCGCTGACCTCGCGCTGGCTCGATCCCAAGACCGGCGTGGAACGCGCCCGCGTGACCGGCGCCCAGCGCCTGTACTTCAGCGACCAGCGCGTGACGCTGCCGGGCGACGCGGTGCGGTCCGACGGCCGGTCGGATTATCTGGCCTCGGTCTATGGCGCGCTGACCTCCAGTCTGAGCGGCGAGACCACGGTGCAATACAATCCCCAGATCAGCCGGGTCTCGCGCTCGACCGTGGGCGCGCGTTTCAGCCCCGCCCGCGCAAGCACGGTGGCCCTGTCCTACCGCTATCAGCGCGAGTCGGTCAGCGTGCTGGGCCGGGAACAGATCGACCTGGCCTTCCAGTGGCCGCTGGCGCCACGCTGGTTCGGCGTGGGCCGCTTCGACTATTCGCTGCTGCAGAACCGGATTGCCGAAGTGGTGGCGGGTGTCGAGTACAACTCGGCCTGCTGTTTTGCCGTCCGTGCGGTGGTCCAGCGCTATGCGGTTGCGACGCGGGATACGACCACGGCGTTTTTCCTGCAACTCGAACTAAACGGCTTCGCACGGGTCGGTACAAGTCCCATCAACACACTGCGCCGGAGTATTCCGGGGTATCAGGTGATCAACCCGCCGCCTGAGAAAGGCACGGGTTTCGAAAGGTACGAATAAATGCATTCCATGGTTACGCCTCATCCTCTTCGCCTGGCCCGTCGCGCCGTGATGTCCTCTCTGCTGGCTGCCTTGCTGGCCAGCAGTGTGGGCGCCCACGCGCAGGGCCTGCGCCTTCCCGGTGGCATGTCGGGCGGCGGGGACAGTGGCATGTCGTCAGGCAGCGGATCGATGATCACGCCGCAGGTGACCGAGCCTCAGAGCCCGCTGCCGCAATCGCCGACGATGACGACCAATCCGCGCAATGCGCAGCAGCCGCTGCGGTCGGCCCCGGCGCCAGGCAGCGCGCCGCGTAAAAGCGGCACGCAGGCTGGCGACTCGATCGCCGCCGTGGTGAACAGCGAGGCCATCACGCGCCGCGAGCTGGAACAGCGGGTGCAGGCCGCGATCGCGACGCTGTCGCGCCAGGGCATTCCGCAGCCGGACCCCGAGTCGCTGGAACGCCAGGTGCTGGAGCGCATGATCGTGGAACGCACGCAGATGCAGGAAGCCGCGCAGACCGGCATCCGCATCGACGACTTCCAGCTGGACCGCGCGATCAGCCGCATTGCCGAACAGAACAAGGTCTCGGTCACCGAAATGCGTGACCAGATCGAAAAGGAAGGCCTGCCTTTCGCGCTGTACCGCGAAGACCTCCGCCAGGAAATCACGCTGGTGCGCCTGCGTGAACGCGCCGTGGACAGCCAGGTGCAGGTGTCCGAATCCGAGATCGACAACTTCCTGACCGACCAGAACCAGACGACGCCGTCGCAACTGACGCTGGCGCAGATCCTGGTGCGCGTGCCGGAAGGCTCGTCGTCGGAACGGGTGGCTGAACTGCGCCGCAAGGCCGAAACGCTGCTGAACCAGGCGCGTGGCCCATCCGACTTTGCGCGGCTGGCGGCATCGGCGTCCGACGGCGAAGAAGCGCTGCGGGGCGGCGATCTGGGCACCCGGCCTACCGACCGCTGGCCCGGCATCTTCATTGAAGCCGTCGCCAAGCTGCAGCCGGGTCAGATCAGCGGCATCGTGCAAAGCGGCAACGGTTTCCACATCGTCAAGCTGATCGACCGCAAGACCGGCACCGCCGCAGGCGAAGCATCGGCCGTGCCGATCCAGCAGACGCAGGCCCGCCATATCCTGATCCGCACGTCGGAAATCATGCCGAATGAATTGGCCCGCCAGCGCCTGAGCGATATCCGCAACCGGGTCGTGGCCGGTAACGTCACGTTTGCCGACATGGCGCGCCAGTATTCGAACGACGCATCGGCGCCCCAGGGCGGCGATCTGGGCTGGCTGTCGCCCAGCGAAACCGTGCCGGCGTTCGAGCAGGCGATGGATGCGCTCAAGCCGGGCGAAATCAGCCAGCCCGTGCAGTCGCCCTTCGGCTGGCACCTGATCCAGGTCACGGGCCGCCGCACGCAAGACGTTGGCCGCGAGCGCCAGCGCGCCGCTGCCCGCCAGGCGATCTACCAGCGCAAGGTGGACCAGCAGTACGAAGACTGGGCCCGCCAGCTGCGCGACCGCGCTTATGTGGAAGTGCGCCTGGGTCCCAACACGGACGCGCCCCTCAATTGATCCCGTCGGCCGCCACGCTCGCCCTGACCACCGGTGAACCCGCCGGGGTCGGACCGGAACTGTCGGTCGCGGCCGCGGCGTGGTTCGCGGGGTTGCGCACGGGCGCCGTGTCGACCGAAGGCTGGTCGGACGCCGATCTGGCCGTGTTGCCCCGCTTGCGTGCCGCGCAACTGGTGCTGATCGGCGACCCGGCCTTGCTGGCGTCCCGGGCGCCGCACATCGACATCGGCGCGCTGGATGGCGTGTCGATCGCCGCCGTGCCGCTGCGCGCGCCGTCGGAAGCAGGTGTCCTGGCGGTCGACAACGGCCGCTACGTGCTCGATACGCTGGATGCCGCCATTGCCATGATCGAGGGCGGCAAGGCCGCGGCGATCGTGACGGCGCCGGTGCACAAGGGCGTGATCAACGATGCCGGCGTGGCGTTTTCCGGCCACACCGAGTATTTCCAGGAGCATGCCGGCGTCGACAAGGTGGTCATGATGCTGGCGGGCGGGGGACTGCGCGTGGCGCTGGCCACCACCCACCTGCCGCTGCGTGACGTGCCGGATGCCGTCACGCACGACACCCTGATGCAGGTCATGACGATCCTGGATGCCGACCTGCGGTCACGTTGGGGCCTGGACAGGCCGCGCATCGCCATTTGCGGGCTGAACCCGCATGCGGGCGAAGGTGGCCACCTGGGTCATGAAGAGATCGACGTCATCATCCCGGCCGTTGCCGCGGCCCGCGCCGCCGGCATTGACGTGACCGGACCGTTCCCCGCCGACACGCTGTTCGTGCCCAGCCATGTGGCCGGTTACGACGCGACCTTGGCCATGTTCCATGACCAGGGGCTGCCGGTGCTCAAGCACGCCAGCTTCGGGCAGGGCGTCAACATTACCCTTGGCCTGCCGTATGTGCGCACGTCAGTCGACCACGGCACTGCCCTGGATCTGGCCGGCACCGGCCGGGCCGACGCCGGCAGCATGCAGCACGCCATTCTTACTGCGTTACAGATGATCCCCGCCACCGACTTCGAATTGCCTTCCCAGGCCGCCGCGCCGTCCCCCGCCACCCGCGGAGCCGCGGCATGAAGCACCAGGCGCGCAAGCGCTTTGGCCAGCACTTCCTGATCGACGACAGCATTCCCGACGCCATCGTGCGCGCCGCAGCCTTGCGCCGCACCGACAACGTCGTGGAAATCGGTCCGGGCCTGTCGGCCCTGACCAGGCCGCTGCTGGAAAAACTGGACCGTCTGCAAGTCATTGAAATTGACCGGGACCTGGCTGCCCGGCTGCGCAAGCAGCATACCGAAGACCGCCTGCAGATCACCGAAGCCGACGTGCTGACGGTGGACTTTGCGCAGTTTGGCGATCGTCTGCGTATCGTGGGCAACCTGCCGTACAACATTTCCAGCCCGCTGCTGTTTCACCTGATGCCGTTTGCCGATCAGGTGTTCGACCAGCATTTCATGCTGCAGCGGGAAGTGATCGACCGCATGGTCGCGCGGCCGGGTGATTCGGACTATGGCCGCCTGTCGGTCATGCTGCAGTCGCGCTACGACATGGAAAAATTGTTCGATGTGCCCCCCGAAGCGTTTGATCCGCCACCGCGCGTGGTGTCGGCGGTGGTGCGCATGATCCCGCTGCCGCAGGATCGTCCACGTCCGGTCAGCGACGAAGCCCTGTCGTTGACGGTGCAGAAGTCGTTCGCGCAGCGCCGCAAGATGCTGCGGCGGGGACTCGGCGAATGGGCGGCGCTGGTGCCGTGGGAAGAACTCGGCATTGCCGACAGTTCACGTGCCGAAGAGCTGTCGGTGGCGCAGTTCATAGCGCTGTCGGACGTGCTGCACAAGGCTGGCGTGGTCTGAGTCCCTGGCCGCCAGCCCGTCACCCAAAAAACCAGTAACACACCAGCACCGACGCCACGACACCGGCCACGTCGGCGATCAGCGCGCAGCTGACCGCGTGGCGCGTGCGCTGGATGCCGATCGCGCCAAAGTACACGGCCAGCACGTAAAAGGTCGTCTCGGTGCTGCCCTGCACGGTGGCGGACACGAGGGCCGGAAAGCTGTCCACGCCAAAGTTCTGCATGGTCTCGATCATCATGGCGCGCGCCGCGCTGCCGGAAAACGGCTTGACCAGCGCCGTGGGCATGGCATCGACAAAACGGGTGTCCAGGCCCATTCCGCTTACCAGCCAGCGCAGCCCGTCCAGCGCAAGATCCAGCGCGCCTGACGCCCGCAGCACGCCGACTGCGCACAGCATGGCCACCAGATAGGGCAGCAGGCTCTTGGTGACGTCAAACCCTTCCTTGGCGCCGTCAATAAAGCTTTCGTAGACCGGCACCTTCTTGATCGCGCCCGCGATCAGGAACAGCAGGATCAGCCCGAACAGCGTCACGTTACCCAGCAAGGACGACAGCGCGCTCAGGGCGGTGACCGACAAGGTGGCCAGCAGCGCCATGAAGCCGCCCATCAGCAGCACTGACGAGCCTATCCACGCGATCACGACCGGGTCCCACAGCTTGAGCCGCTGCACCAGCGCCACGCTGATGAAGCCGGCCAGGGTCGACGCGCTGGTGGCCAGCAATATCGGCAAAAAGACCAGGGTGGGGTCGGACGCGCCTTGCTGCGCGCGGTACATGAAGATGGTCACCGGGATCAGCGTGAGCGCCGAGGCATTCAGCACCAGGAAGAAGATCTGCGCGTTACTGGCGGTGGTCGTACTGGGATTAAGGGTCTGCAGCGACTTCATTGCCCGCAGTCCGATCGGCGTGGCGGCATTGTCCAGGCCCAGCGCATTGGCGGCAAAGTTGAGCGTGATCAGGCCGATGGACGGATGGCCGCGCGGCACATCGGGCATCAGGCGCGCGAACAGCGGTCCGAGCAAGCGCGCCAGCGCATCCACCAGGCCGGCCTGCTCGGCAATGCGCAGGAAACCCAGCCACAAGGTGATGGTGCCGAACAGCAGCACCATGACCTCGACCGACAGCTTGGCCATGGCGAACAGGGCGGTGACGATGGCGGGGAATACCGACGGGTCGCCGGCAATGGCCCAGCGGCCAAAGGCCGCCACCGCCGCGGTCAGGAAGAATCCGAACCAGAGTTTGTTGAGCATGAAGGGCCCGTCGTGGCGTCACGCCGCGCCGCGCGGCGGGCAAGGAAGATGAAAAAAAGGCGCCGAGGATGCCACCCGGCGCCTGCGGTGCACGCAGCGATCAGTCGCTGGCGCCCTTGCGCGATCCGCGCTGGATGAATTCGATCTTGTAGCCGTCCGGATCTTCGACAAAAGCAATCACGGTGGTGCCGTGCTTCATGGGGCCGGCTTCGCGAACCACCTTGCCGCCCAGTTCGCGCACCTTGTCACAGGTTTCGGCCGCGTTGTCGACTTCCAGCGCGATGTGGCCGTAGGCCGTGCCCAGTTCGTACGACGACGTGTCCCAGTTGTGCGTCAGTTCCAGCACGGCGCCGTCTTTCTCGTCCTGGTAGCCGACAAACGCCAGCGTGAATTTGCCTTCCGGATAGTCGCTTTTGCGCAGCAGGCGCATGCCCAGCACGTTGGTGTAGAAGTCGATGGAACGCTGCATGTCGCCGACGCGCAGCATGGTGTGGAGAAGTCGCATGATAGGGTCCTTGGAAGAGAACGCCGGCCGCTAGACGAACTGCGGCAGGCTGGTCGGGTCGTGGCGGCGCAGGGCTTCCCGCGCGCTTTCGAAGCCCGGAAGCAGATGGCCGACTTCGGCCCAGAAGTCGGCGCTGTGGTTCATTTCGCGCAGATGCGCCAGTTCGTGCGCGATCACGTAATCGATCACGTTCATGGGGAAGTGGATCAGGCGCCAGTTGAGCCGGATGTTGCCGGCGCTGGTGCAGGAACCCCAGCGCGTGGCGGCCGACGACAGGCTCCACCGGTTGATGGTCAGGCCAGTGCGGTCCAGGAAGTCCTTCAGGCGCACGTCAAAGATTGCGCGGGCCCGCGATTGCAGCCAGGCCTGGACCGAGTCGCGCACCCGCGCGGCGCCGGCATCGTGCGGCAGTGGCAGCCACAACACGTCGCCATCCTGCGGCGCCAGGGCGTCGCCTTCCAGCAGCAGGCTGCGATGCGCGTCCAGCCGGATGGTGATGCGTTTGCCCAGGTACGGCAATTCGCCACCGTCTTCCCACTTGGTCTGATTCAGCGCCAGGCGTTCCTTGCGGTTTTGCCAGTCGTTGAGCTTGGACAGGATCCAGCGCGACTTTTCCAGCACGGCCGTGTCAATGTCGGCCAGCACCACCCAGCGGGGCGCCGTGACACGCAGGCCGTCGTCGCCGATCACGAAGCCGATGCTGCGGCGGCGCGAGCGTTGCAGCACGAAGCGGATCACCTGGCCGTCGGCCGTCACTTCGCGCCAGCGCGCGCCCGGGGGCAGTTGCACGGCCGGATCGGGCGGTGCAACCGGCGGCGTCGATGCCACCGGGGTCGGGGACGGCGGGTTCAGCAGCAATTCGAGCTGGGGCGGCGGGTCACTTTTGCCCGGCGCACGTGCGGCCGCCGCGCTCGCCGGACGGACGCGCGGGCGGGACGGATCAGGATGCACGGAATCGGGACGACGGGAACCAGCCATGTTCAGCGACAGGACTACCTGGGCGACGGGCGCTCGGACGGGCGACCATCCTTGTAGCGCTCGGGGTTGAGAACACGCATTTCGCCTTCGATCCAGGCTTCGACCTGCCGGTTCAATGCGTCGGCGGTGAGCCCTTCGGAATTGATGGCCGGTCCGATGGACACCGTGATCACACCGGGGCGTTTCACGAATGCGTTGCGCGGCCAGCATTCGCCGGCGTTGTGCGCGATCGGCACCACCCAGGCGCCGGTCCGCACGGCCACGCGAGCACCACCGCTTTTGTACTTGCCTGCCTTGCCCGGAGCAATCCGCGTGCCTTCCGGGAACATGATCATCCAGCGGCCAGCCGCCAGTTTTTCACGTCCTTGGGCCACGACCTGTTCAAACGAATCGCTGCCTTTCTTGCGGTTGATCGCGATCATCTTGAGCAGCGCCAGGCCCCAGCCAAAGAAGGGCACCCAGTGCAGTTCGCGCTTGTAGACAAAGCACAGTTCGCGCGGCATCCACGCGATCAGGAACATGGTTTCCCATGCCGACTGATGCTTGGACAGGATGACCACCGGCTTGTCGGGCAGGTTTTCCCAGCCCTTGATCTGCCAGCGGATGCCCACGATGAACCGTGCGCCCCAGACGGCCAGCCGTGGCCAGCCGACGGTCAGGCGATAGCGCCACGACAGCGGCAACGGAGACCAGAGCACGCTGCCCAGGGCAAACGGAATGACGGTAACCAGCAGGAAAACCGCATACAACGCCGAGCGTAACCACGCCATATCAGTGTTCCTCCGCCAGGTTGGCGGTTTCCAGCGCTTCGGCCACGGCCGTCAGCGATTCCCAGACCACCGTAGTGGGGGGCAGGTTGCCCTGCGCCTGGGTCTTGAGTCCATTGCCCGTCAGCACCAGCCACGGGGTGCAGCCAGCGGTATAGGCCGCCTGCAAGTCACGCGCCGAATCGCCCACGGCGGGCAGGCCCGCCAGGTCGATGTCGAAGCGCTGCGCGATCGAATAGAACAGGCCGGGCAGGGGCTTGCGGCAGTCGCATTCATCGTCAGGCGCATGCGGGCAGATAAAAATGGCGTCCACCGTACCGCCCACCTTGGCCAGCTGCGTTTTCAGCTTGATGTGGATGGCGTTGAGCGTGGCGGCGTCGAACAGCCCGCGGCCCAGGCCCGACTGATTGGTGGCGATCACCACCCGGTAGCCGGCCTGGTTCATGCGCGCGATGGCCTCGAGCGCGCCCGGCAGGGGGATCCACTCGTCGGGCGACTTTACGAACTCGGGGCTGTCCTGGTTGATGACCCCATCACGGTCCAGGATGATCAGCCGGTTGCGCGGCATGCCGCTGCTGGCGCCGGTCTTGCCCGCGGGCTTGCCAGCCGGTTTGTTGGAGACGGGCTTGATCACGCGGCCGCCAGACGGGAAAGGTCCGCCACGCGGTTCATCACCCCGTGCAGATCGGCCAGAAGCGCCAGGCGGTTGGCGCGCAGCGCCGGGTCTTCTGCCATGACCATCACATCCGCAAAGAAGGCATCCACCGGGCCGCGCGCTTCGGACAGCACCGTCAGCGCACCCGAAAAATCGCCTGCCGCAAAACGCGATTCGGCTTCGGGCCGCAGGCGTTCCACCGTGGCCGCCAGGGCCTGCTCGGCCGGATCCACCAGGCGGGCCGGATCAACCTTGCCGATCTTGCCTTCACCTTCGTTCTTTTTCAGGATATTGCCGATCCGCTTGTTGGCGGCCGCCAGGCTGGCGGCTTCGGGCAGGGCGCCGAAGGCCACGACGGCGCGCACGCGGGCGGGCACTTCTTCCAGCGGCGGCGTGACGGCAATGACCGCGTCCACGGCCGACCGGTCGTACGTCGCGGCCAGCTGGTTGCGATAACGCTCGAACACAAAGGCGCGCACTTCAGTCACGATGACAGCCGCTGCCGACGTGCCAAAGGTGGCCGCCGCGCGTTCCAGCAGCAGGTCCAGCGTAAACGGTTCGCCGCCCGTGCCCAGGCGATCCCCGGCGGCCAGCTGTTCAAAGGCGCTGATCAGGCCAAGCGCCGCGCGGCGCAGACCAAACGGATCCTTGTCGCCGGTGGGCACCAGGCCAATGCTCCAGATCCCGACCAGCGTCTCGGCGCGGTCGGCAATGAACAGCGCCGCCGCCACGGCGGTTTCGTCTTCCACCGCATCATCGAAACGGATGCGGTACTGATCGCGGATCGCGGCCACCACGGCCGGGTCTTCCCCATCGGCCACGGCGTAGTAGGAACCCATCAGGCCCTGCAGTTCCGGAAATTCGCCCACCATGCCGGTGACCAGATCGGTCTTGGCCAGCAGCGCGGCGCGGTCCGCCAGCTTAGGGTCGGTGCCGATGCGTTCGGCCACCCACGAGGCCAGTTGGCGCACGCGCTGTACACGGTCCAGCTGCGAACCCAGCTTGTTGTGATAGACGATGGTGCCAAGCTGATCGACCCGCGAGGCCAGCGACGTCTTTTTGTCGGTTTCGAAAAAGAAGCGCGCGTCGGCCAGGCGTGGGCGCACGACCCGCTGATTGCCGTCAACGATGTTGGCCGGATCGGTCAGCGCCATGTTGCTGACGATCAGGAAACGGTTGGTCAGCTTCCTGCCGTCCGATTCGAACAGCGGAAAGTACTTCTGGTTCAGGCGCATGGTGAGGATCAGGCATTCCTGCGGCACGGCCAGGAATTCCGGTTCGAACTCGCCCACGTACACGGTGGGGTACTCGACCAAGGCATTCACTTCGTCCAGCAGGGGGCCGACGTCACTTTCGTCACCCAGCGATGCGTTCAGGCGCGCGGCATGGTCGCGCAGCTGCTTTTCAATATTGTCGCGGCGCGCGTCGAACGCGGCGATCACGCGGCCCTGGCCGGCCAGCTTGTCTTCATAGCTGTCGGCCGACGGCAGGTCGATCGTGCCGCTGGACTGGAAGCGGTGACCGGTCGTGCTGCGGCCCGACTTCAGGCCCAGAATGGAAATGTCGACCACGTCGTTGCCGTACAGCGCGACCAGGCCATGGGCCGGGCGCACGAACTTGACGGTGGTTTCACCATCGGCCAGCTGATAGCTCATGACCTTCGGGATCGGCAACTTGGTCAGCGCGTCTTCGACGATGCCTTGCAGCACTGCCGTCAGCGCCGCGCCGGGCGCCACACCGCGATAGACCAGGTTCTCGTTTTTGCCATCGGACTCGCGCGCGAGGGTCGACACGTCCAGGTCATGCAGGCCCTTGGCGGCCAGCTTCTTGAGCAGGGCGGGCGATGCCTTGCCGTCGGCCGTCAGGCCCACGCTGGCAGGCATCAGCTTTTCGGCAAAGGCGGCGTCAGCGCCTTGCGCCAGCACGGCCGACAGGCGCACGGCCAGGCGGCGCGGCGACGCAAACGGCGTGACGGTATTGCCGTCAGCCAGCAGGCCGCGGGCCGACAGGCCGGCCGCCACGCCATCGGCAAACGCATGACCCAGGCGGTTCAGCGCCTTGGGGGGCAGCTCTTCGGTAAACAGTTCGATCAGCAGGGGCTGGGAAGCGTGCGCCATTTATGCAGCCTCCTTGCGCGCCAGCATCGGGAAGCCCAGGCGTTCGCGGGACTCGTAATAGCTCTGCGCAACGGCGCGCGACAGATTGCGGATGCGGCCGATGTAGGCGGCGCGCTCGGTGACGCTGATCGCGCCGCGCGCATCCAGCAGGTTGAACGTGTGGGCGGCTTTCAGGACCATCTCGTAGGCGGGCAAAGCCAGGGGCACCTCGACAAGGTGCTTGGCCTGGGTTTCGTAATCGGTAAAGTGCTGGAACAGGATATCGGGCGACGAGTGCTCGAAGTTATAGGTCGACTGTTCCACTTCGTTCTGGTGATACACATCACGGTAGGTCAGCTTGCCGTGCGGGCTGTCGGTCCAGACCAGGTCGTACAGGCTTTCAACGCCCTGCAGATACATGGCCAGGCGTTCGATCCCGTAGGTGATCTCGCCGGTGGTCGGCTTGCAGTCGATGCCGCCGACCTGCTGGAAGTACGTGAACTGGGTCACTTCCATGCCGTTGAGCCAGACTTCCCAGCCCAGGCCCCAGGCGCCCAGCGTGGGGTTTTCCCAGTCATCTTCCACGAAGCGGACGTCGTGCTGCTGCGGGTCGATGCCAAGCGCCTTGAGCGAGCCGATGTACAGCTCGAGGATGTCGGTGGGCGCCGGCTTGAGCACGACCTGGAACTGATAGTAGTGCTGCAAGCGGTTGGGGTTCTCGCCGTACCGGCCGTCGCTGGGGCGCCGCGAGGGCTGCACATACGCCGCACGCCAGGGCTCGGGGCCAAGTGCACGCAGGAAGGTCGCGGTATGGGACGTGCCCGCGCCGACTTCCATGTCGTACGGCTGCAGCAGCGCGCAGCCTTGTTGGGCCCAGTATTCCTGGAGTCGAAGAATGATCTGTTGAAATGTCAGCATGGTGTTCGCGGTGAATTCGGCGCTTGCTTGCCGAGGGTACGTCCGGTCCTGCCCGGCGAGGGCGGACCGCAAGACGAAAGGGGGGATTTTAACTGCGCCGGGCCGATCGCGCCGTCTTTGTCTGGGCGGGGGCCTTGCGGCGCTTGCGGTGCCATGTCAAAAAGGCCAGCAGGGCAAGCAGCACGCCCAGCACCGGGGCGTTGCCGGTGCGCGCATACGGCGTCAATCCGGTCGTGCCCTGCACGGTTGCATCAAGCGCGCCGACGGTCAGCGGACGCAGCTGCGACTGCACGTTGCCGGTGGCGTCGATGACGGCGGTCATGCCGGTATTGGTCGCGCGCAGCATGGGCCGTTCGGTCTCGCGCACCCGCATCCGCGACATCTGCAGATGCTGCGGCAAGGCGAGCGAATCGCCGAACCACGCCAGGTTGCTGACGTTGGCCAGAATGGTGGCGCCGGCTTCCAGATCGGCGTCGTCGTCGGGCGCCTGTTCGGGCGCATCGTCGTCATCGCCACTCCACGGCCGGATGGCGGGCAGCAGTTCTTCACCGAACACGTCTTCGTAGCAGATGTTCATGGCGACGTGCTGACCCGCGATCGCGAACGGCCGCTGGCGTGGCGCGCCGCGGTCGAAATCGCCCAGCGGCATCACCATGGCATTGACGAACCACTTGAAGCCGGGTGGCACGAATTCGCCAAAGGGCACCAGGTGGTTCTTGCTGTAGCGATGTCCGGGGCGGCCGGCCACCAGCGCGTCTTCGGACGTATTGCCGTCCAGTTCCACGACCCCGTTGTAGAAGTATTCGCGGTCAGGCCGCACGTCGCGCAGCGCCACGCCCAGCACGAAGGTGCTCTTGGCGGTGGCCGCGCTGCCGACCCATTCGCCCCAGGCGGCGGGCGTCAGCTGGTCCTGGAACACCGGCACGGCGGTTTCGGGCAGCAAAGTCAGGTCGATGGGGCGGCCATTGGCCGTCGGCATCTCGGCCAGGCGGCGGTGGGCGTCCATGCCTTGCCAGATGAAGGCCGGATCGAATTTGTCGTCGAGCGGAATATTGGCCTGCACCAGGCGCACGGTGATGGGGTCGCCATGGGGCGTGACCCACGAAATCCGCCCCGCGCCCGCGCCCAAGAGACAGATCAGCACGGCCAGCGCCAGCGGCAGGCCCGCGCCGCGCTGCGTCTTGGCGTGCATCACGAACGCAGCAATGCCCGCCGCGGTCAGGGTCGCCAGGAAGGCCACGCCGTACACGCCGACCAGCGATGCCCAGCCGTGCAACGGCCCGTCGACATGCGCGTAGCCCGCGTTGAGCCACGGAAACCCGGTGAACAGCACGCCGCGTACCCATTCGGCCGCGGTCCAGGCCGTGGCCATCGCGACGGTGGACAGCAGGGCAGTCCAGCGCGTGGGAACCCCGGCAGGAGCATCCGGCCCCCGCGACACCCAGCGCGCGAAGGACGTGGCCGCCGCCGTGAACATCGACAGGTAGGCGGACAGCAGCACCACGCCCATGATGGCCAGGGGCGCGACCATGTGCGCGTACACATGCAGGCTGGTGTAGATCCAGGAAATGCCGACGCCAAAGTGCCCCATGCCGAACACGAAGCCCAGCACCGTGGCGCGCGGTACGGAGGCCGAGCGCCACGTCAGAACGCAGAGACCCGCGAACGCGGCGATCTGGACGAAAGGCAGGAGCCAGGCAGGGAACGGAACAGGCGCAAAGGCCAGGCCGTGGAGCGCGCCCAGCAGCAGGGCGCCCACGAGCGACGCGGAAGGACGACGCACGGCGGCCGGCCTATCGCTCGTCGATCGGCGTCGGCTCGGACCCGTCGTTGGGCAGCCGCGCCACACGCAGCCACAACGCGCGGCGCGCGTCGGCCCGGATCACGTCGAGCTTGAGGTTGTCGCGTTCGATATGGTCGCCGCGGCGGGGGATGCGGCCCAGATTGCCGGCCATCCAGCCACCCACGGTGTCGTATTCGTCGTCGTCCAGCGAAGACCCGAAGGTCTCGTTGAACCGGCGGATGCTGGTCGTGGCCATCACGCGCCAGCGGTTCTTGCCGTCGGGCAGGATGGACTGTTCGACGTCGATGTCGTCGTACTCATCTTCGATCTCGCCAACGATCTGTTCCAGCACGTCTTCGATCGTGATCAGCCCGGCGGTACCGCCATGCTCATCCACCACGATCGCGATGTGGTTGCGGTTGCTGCGGAATTCACGCAGCAGCACGTTCAGTTTCTTGGATTCGGGAATGAACACCGCCGGACGCAAGAGCGTGCGCAGTTCGAGGTGGCGGTCCACCACGCAGCGCAGCAGGTCTTTGGCCAGCAGGATGCCGATCACGTTATCGCGGCTTTCTTCATATACCGGAAAGCGCGAGTGGGCGGTTTCGATGACGCCCGGCAGCAGGGCTTCGATGGGTTCGCTGACTTCCAGCATGTCCATGCGCGACCGCGGGATCATGATGTCGCCGGCGGCCAGTTCGGACACGGCCAGCACGCCTTCGATCATCGACAGCGCTTCGGCGTCGAGGAGGTCGCGACCATAGGCCGCTTCCAGCACCGCCTTCAAGTCTTCGCGGTCTTCCGGCTCGCGATGGATCAGCGCCGAGAGTCGCTCGAAGAAGGTTTTGGGAGGATGTTTGGGCGCACGCGATGCGTACGCCGGACTAGGGGAGGAGTCTGACATCGTCCTGACAGGACAGTTTGTGAAGGTCTCAGGATACCCGATACGGGTCGGGTATTGCCAATTCGGCCAAAATGCGGGTTTCCAGACGCTCCATGCGTGTGGCTTCCCGCGCGTTCAAATGATCGTAACCCAATGCGTGTAGGACGCCGTGAATCACCAGATGCGCGGCGTGATTCAGGAAGGGCTTTTTCTGTTCGCGTGCTTCTTTGACCAGCACCGGCAGGCACAGCACGATGTCACCGCTGGTGGTGCCCGACGGATCGTCGCCGTATTCGAAGGTCAGCACGTTGGTGGCGTAGTCGCGCTCGCGAAAGTCGCGGTTCAATCGACGCCCTTCGGCCGCGCCCACGATCCGCAGGGTCAGGTGGACGGCGGTCGGCGCCGACTTCGACGTGCGCAGATGCTTGAGCGTCAGCGCCACCCAGCGGCGCACGCGCCACCGGGGCAGGCGGTCGTCGTCGACGGCGTACTGCACGGACAGGCTGAGCGGCGTGACAGTGGGCGAAGCCTCGGTCATGTCAACCGCGGCCTGCGGTGTCGTCACTTTCTTCGTTGCCGCCTGCTTTGCCGCCACCTTACTTGCCACTGCTGCTCGCGCCATGCTTTTCATACGCATCGACGATCCGCGCCACCAGCGGATGGCGGACCACGTCGCTGCTTGTGAACTGCGTGAACGAAATGCCTTTGACCGCCGACAGGATGTTCGCAGCGTCCACCAGACCGCTGCGATGGCCCTTGGGCAGGTCGACCTGCGACGGGTCGCCGGTAATCACCGCGCGGCTGCCAAAGCCGATCCGGGTCAGGAACATCTTCATCTGTTCCGGCGTCGTGTTCTGCGCTTCGTCCAGGATCACGAATGCGTTGTTCAGGGTGCGGCCGCGCATGTAGGCCAGCGGCGCGATTTCGATCGCCTGCTTTTCAAACAGCTTGCCGACCTTCTCGAAGCCCAGCAGGTCATACAGCGCGTCGTACAGCGGACGCAGATAAGGGTCGACCTTTTGCGACAGGTCGCCCGGCAGGAAGCCCAGACGTTCGCCGGCTTCCACTGCCGGACGCGTCAGCACGATGCGTTTGACCGATTCGCGTTCCATCGCGTCCACCGCGCAGGCCACGGCCAGATAGGTCTTGCCGGTACCGGCCGGACCCATGCCGAACGAAATGTCGTGCGACAGGATGTTGCGCAGGTAATCGCGCTGGCGCGGCGTACGGCCCTTCAGGTCCTGCCGGCGCGGAATGCGCAGCACGATCTCGGATTCGTTGCCGGTGCCGGGCACCAGGGCGGGCACGTCGCGCGGATCGTGCTGCGTGTCCATGGCGCCCAGTTCGACCAGGGTCAATTGCAGGTCGTCGATGGAAATGGGTTCCTGCGCGCGCTGGTGCAGGAACAGCACGGCTGCGGCGGCATCGTCGGCACGGTCGCCGTCGAAGGTCAGCCGCGTGCCCCGCCGCGTCAGTTCGACGCCATAGGCCGCCGCCAGCTGGCGCAGATTTTCGTCGAGCGGACCGCACAGGTTCGCAAGACGGACATTGTCTTCATCCAGCGTCAGGACGACGGGCAGGTTGCGGCGGGCAGGGGAAGCGGAACGGGGATCTGTCATGCGTGCGAGGGACTCGATTCGGTCATGGCGCCGGAGTGGGCGCCGGGGCTGACGGGGTCGTGCGTCACGACCTCGCCGCGCAGGGTGTGGGACATGGCCGCCGTGATGCGGATGTCGGCCAGGGTTCCGAGCAGCCGCGCGGGCGCCGGGAAGTTGACGATGCGGTTGTTTTCGGTGCGGCCCATGAGTTCGTCGGCGCGCTTGCGCGACACGCCTTCGACCACCACGCGCTGGATCGAACCGACCATGGCTTCGCTGATCGCGGCCGCCTGCTGGTTGATCAGGGCTTGCAGCCGCTGCAGCCGTTCGAGCTTGACCTCTTGCGCCACTTCGTCGTGCAGGTCGGCGGCGGGCGTGCCCGGGCGGCGCGAATACACGAACGAGAACGAGGCATCGAAGTTCACGTCTTCGATCAGCTTCAGGGTCTTGCCGAAATCTTCTTCGGTCTCGCCAGGAAACCCGACGATGAAGTCCGACGACATGACGAGGTCGGGCCGCACGGCGCGCAGGCGTCGCACGATGGACTTGAATTCCAGCGCGGTGTAGCCACGCTTCATGGCCATCAGGATGCGATCGCTGCCGGCCTGCACAGGCAGGTGCAGGAAGGACGTGAGCTTGGGCAACTTGCCGTAGGCGTCGATCAGCCGCTGCGACATCTCTTTGGGATGCGACGTCGTGAAGCGGATGCGTTCGATGCCCGGGATGTCGTGCACGTATTCCAGCAGCAGGGCAAAGTCGGCGATTTCCGCCGTGTCGCCCATCTGGCCGCGGTACGCGTTCACGTTCTGGCCCAGCAACGTGACTTCCTTGACGCCCTGGTCCGCCAGGTCGGAAATTTCGGTCAGCACGTCTTCGAACGGGCGCGACACTTCTTCGCCACGGGTATAGGGCACCACACAGAAGCTGCAGTACTTGCTGCAGCCTTCCATGATCGACACGAAGGCCGACGGGCCGTCAATCCGCGCGGGCGGCAAGTGGTCGAACTTTTCGATTTCGGGGAAACTGATGTCGACCTGCGACTGGCCGGTCACGCGGCGCTTTTCCATCAGCTGGGGCAGGCGGTGCAGCGTTTGCGGGCCGAAGACCACATCGACATACGGCGCGCGCGCCACGATGGCCGCGCCTTCCTGGCTGGCGACGCAGCCGCCCACGCCGATCACCAGGCCAGGCTTGTTGCGTTTGAGCTGCTTGACGCGGCCCAGGTCCGAGAAGACTTTTTCCTGCGCCTTCTCGCGCACCGAACAGGTGTTGAATAGAATCACGTCGGCGTCTTCCGGCGTGTCGGTCAAGACGAGCGGGGAGTCGGCATTGAGCACATCGACCATCTTGTCCGAGTCATACTCGTTCATCTGGCAGCCGAAAGTGCGGATATAGAGTTTGCGGGGTTCGGTCATTGAAGGTGCCGTAACGGGAATTAGCCCGGGGGCAAGCCGGCCAGTTTATCACGCGACCCCGCATGGGCATTGGGGATGGCGGCATCACGAAGCCAGCAATGGCATACAACTTGCGTCGCCGGAAGCGACGGGGAACAACATGCTCAATGTGGTACTGATTAACGACGGATCGGGCAGGGCGGTGTCGCTGCGGAAGACACTGGCCGAAGCGGGCGTCAATGTGATTGCCGAGATCGAGGCCAGCGTCGGAATGGCGAGCGTCATCGCCAAGCTCAAGCCCGATGTCGTGCTGATCGATTCGGACGCGCCCTCGCGCGACACGCTGGAAGACGTCTGTGTGGCAAGCGAACACAGCGCGCGTCCGGTCGTCATGTTCACGGGAGACGGCGGCCGCAATACGATCCGGCTGGCGCTGGAAGTCGGCGTGGCGGCCTATGTCGTCGGTGAAGTGCCCGCCACACGTATCCAGACCTTGCTGGACGTGGCGATCGAACGCTTCAGTGTCGAACGTGAACTGCGCGAAGAGCTGCAGGACGCCAAGAAGAAGCTGGCCGAACGGCAGTGGGTCGACAAGGCCAAGGGCCTGTTGATGCAGCTGCGCGGCGTGTCCGAAGACGAAGCCTACAAGCTGCTGCGCGAACGGGCGATGCAAAGCCAGCGGCGCATCGGTGACGTGGCGCGCGAAATGGTGGAAGTGGCGGGGTGGCTCAAGCCGTGATGCGGCGGCGGCCGGCGCCTTGCGTTGACCGTTTCTGGTGCCTGTATGCATGGGTTTGGTGCACGGCGACCGGAAGCCGCCCTTCGCAGATCGCCTGGCCAACCCAGGAAGGCGGCCAGGCTCCGGCCCGGGTCCCCGCCCTTGCTGGCCAGCCAGCTCAACCGCCGCACACTGGCACGCGCTTTGCATGATGATCAACGAGCGTGGCTCGATGCACCAATGACGGCGCATCGTGACAGCCGCGTCACGGACAACGGCGTCCGTTCAGGTCAGGAAGGTTTCCTGGCGTGGACGGGCGCTTTTTCATTCCGGAACCGAGTGAGCAAGGCATGACATCCCCTCTTTCCCGGCGCGCCGATGGCGACGCCCCAGAACTCGACACCGTCCGGCTAGGCTTCATCCCGCTGGTGGACTGCGCGACCGTTGTCATGGCCGCCGAACTCGGGTTCGACCGGCGCTACGGCATCCGCATCGAACCGGTCCGTCAGGCCTCCTGGTCGATGGTGCGCGACGGTCTGGCCAATGGATCGCTGGACGCATCGCACGCGCTGTACGGCATGGTGTACGGCGCGCATCTGGGCATCGGGTCGGCCGCCACGCCCATGTCGATATTGATGGGCCTGAACCACAACGGCCAGGGCATCACGATCGGCAAAAGCCTGGCGGAGCAGGGTGTGCGGGATGGCTGGTCCATGGCGCGCGCAGTGCGCGACGGCGCCGGCCTGACGTTGGCGCATACCTTTGCCACGGGCACGCATGCAATGTGGCTGGCCTACTGGCTGGCGGCGCACGGCATCGATCCGGCGCGCGATGTGGACCGCGTGGTGGTGCCGCCGCCGCGCATGGTGGCTGCCGCGCAGGAAGGACTGGTACATGCCTTCTGCGTGGGCGAGCCGTGGAACACCCTGGCCGCGCAGCGCAACGAAGGAATCATTGCGTGCACCAGCCAGGCCATCTGGCCGGACCATCCCGAAAAAGTCCTGGCCGCGACCGACGACTGGGTCACGCGCCATCCGAACACCGCGCGCGCCCTGGTCGCCGCGCTGCTGGACACCGCCCGCTATCTGGACACGATGCGCGCCCGCGACGGCGTGGCCCGCCGCCTGGCCGCGGCCGATGCCATCGACCAGCCCTACACGCTGCTGGCCGATTGCCTGCAGGGCATGTCCAGCGATGCGCAGGGCCGCCGCTGGCGCGATACGCACCCGCTGACCTTTTTCAATGACGGGGAAGTGACCTATCCCTTCGTGTCGGACGGCATGTGGTTCCTGACGCAGTTCGTGCGCTGGGGCCTGCTGCGCGACGTGCCGGACTACGAGGCGGTCGCCCGCGCCGTGCATCGGATCGATGTGTACCAGGATGCCGCGGCCATGGCCGGGGTGGCCGTGCCGGCAAGCCCGTGGCGCAGCGCGGTGCTGCTGGACGGCGTCACGTGGGACGCGCGCCATGCCGATACGTATCTGAGCCAGTTTGCCGCTGCTGCATCGACGCCCGCATCGACTTCCAACGAGGTGACGTCATGACATCCGCCCTGATCACGGATCTGCCTGTGTCCGCACTGCCAGCGACGGCGGTGGTGTCTGACGCCTTGTCGTTCAACCCGCTGCCGTCGTCGACGTTTTCGTCCGAGCCCGTGCGGTCCGTGCCCTGCCGCGGCAAGGTCTGGCTGGTCGGCGCGGGCCCGGGGGATCCGGACCTGTTGACCGTGCGTGCCGTCAAGACGCTGGCTGCCTGCACCGTATGGCTGGTCGATGATCTGGTTGGCCCGGGCGTGCTGGAGTTGGCAGCGCCCGGAACCCGCATCGTGCGCGTCGGCAAACGCGGTGGCTGCAAATCGACGCCGCAACCCTTCATCTTGCGGCTGATGCTGCGCTACGCCCGCCAGGGCGAAACCGTGGCGCGCGTGAAGGGCGGCGATGCCTTCATCTTTGGCCGGGGCGGCGAAGAATGGGCGTGGCTGGCCGAACGCGGCGTGCAGGTCGAAGCGGTGGCCGGCCTGACGGCCGGGCTCGCGATCGGCGCGCAGATGGGATTGCCCATCACCCACCGCCAGGTCGCGCGTGGCGTGGCCCTGGTCACGGCGCACACGGTGGACGAAACCGGGGCAGGGTCCCAACCGTATTGGAAGGCCCTGGCGCAAAGCGGCCTGACGATCGTTTGCTACATGGGCATGAGCGACCCGGGCCGCCTGGCGCGCATGCTGATGGCATCCGGCTTCCGGGCCGACCTGCCGGTCGCGGTCGTGCAACGCGCCACCTGTGCGGATCAGCGGCATCTGACGACGACCGTGGCGCACATGGCGGCCGATATCGAGACGCACGACATGGGCAGTCCGGCCGTGATCGTGCTGGGCGATGCAGTGTCCCATGCCATGGCGATGGCGAATGATGTGCTGGACCGCGCGCCGCTGGCTGAAGCGCGGTTGATGACGGCCGGCTGAGCCCGGCGCAGCCGATACAACGCGTGACATCGCGCTGCAGCAATGTTCAGGTTGATGTCAGAGGGTTGGATCTAGACTGCAAGCTCTGAGACGCGCACGGCGTCAAGGGCCATGGCGGAATCCGCAGATCCCCCGATTGGCTCGCTGTGCTGCGACTCTGACACCGATATCGCGCTTCCCCCGCGAGCATATTGAGGCGCGATATTGTGTGCTCCCTATTGGCCCGACAGCAATGTCGGGCCATTTTTTTTGCGGTGTTCCCGATGGGCAGTCGCGACATTCGCGCAGGCAAGCCAATTACTTTACGACGAAACCGGCACGAATTGCGCACGGCAAAAAAATTAGGTATAGTTCGGCCTCTGCATTTGGCGCATTAGCTCAGTCGGTTAGAGCGACGGAATCATAATCCGCAGGTCCGGGGTTCGAATCCCTGATGCGCCACCAAGAATACCGTTGTAAATCAAGCATTTAACGCCACCCTAGCCGGTGGCGTTTTTGCTTCTGGCGCTGGTTGTGCCCAAAACGTGACCGCGCCTGCGTACGCGGCCAGGTGTTCAGGGTTCAGGTGGGCGTACTTCTTGACCATCTCCAGCGTCTCCCAACCCCCAAGCTCCTTGAGTACAAACAGCGGCGTTCCTGCCTGGACATGCCAGCTTGCCCAGGTATGCCGAAGGTCGTGGAAGCGCAAATCCTCAATGCCTGCTCGGGCGCATGCCCGGCCGAACATCTTCGGGTCAATCTGCGGCTGCGGCCGCCCGTTGCGGGTGAACACCAGCGACGGATGAGTGCGCTTGCGCCGCTCGACGATTGCGACCGCCTCGTCATTGAGCGGCACGGCCCTGGCGCGACCTGACTTCGCGTCTGCAGCGGACACCCATGCCAGTCGCCGCGACAGGTCGACTTGGTTGAATCTCACGGTCAGGATTTCCGCAGCCCGCATGCCCGTGGCCAAGGCGCAGGCGCATGCGTCCTTCATCCAGTCCCAAGGGATGGCTTCGATCAAGGCGTCGGCTTGCGCCCGTGTCATCCACCGAACTCGCACGGCCGGCTTTGCCTACTATCTCAACAGCGGCAGCGAACAGTAATCTGGGCGATGACAATGTTAAAGGTTGGCATCACGCGCACCTTGCATACTGGTGCGCATCGTCAAGGCTGCATGGCTCCGAGCGACACCCTAGTAGTCCGAGGCTAGCGGATGTTGGCGACGACTGAGTAATGGCGGCCGGTAGACAGATTGGTATTCACGGGCTCGTTGATCGGATCACTGAATGATTGTCACAGTGCAAACGCTGGCGGTATTCGCTGTCGCAAAGCTACAAGGTGTGCCCCGGCGATCGCGGCTCTAGCATTTCGGGCCAAGTTCAACTTTGCGTTGGGTATGCCGGACGTTGGGACATTTGCCGATGGGCAGTCTGATGGCCACCGAAAAGTAGGGATCGGGGGCGAACGGGTCGGGGATGTCTGCGACGCCGCAACTACCACTGGCATCGGTTGGCAGCAATGCCGCAGTTCCGCCGCCGAGGTGACTTTGCCGCTATCGGAGCGGGCCACTATACCGAGGGATATAGAGACGGGTGCGCCAGGAAAGTTGTTCAATCGGTAGCTGAAAGTACCGTGCGCTAAAGAGGGCGGCATGGGCTAGGTTCGACTGAGTTGACCGCCGGGTTTAGGTGGGTGCCCTATGGCCAGGGACTCACCGGTAACCCTGTCGAGTCGTGCCGAAGTGTGCTTGCAGATTGCTGGGTCCGACCATTGGCAAGAGGGCGTTTTGAAGCCGAGGCGATCGTTATCTGGGAAGGTAGAGATCCTCCCCTTTGAGTATGTCGCTGAAATACCTTAGAACTCGCTTGCAGATATTCGCGTAGTACGCATATTTCCGTTGGCTACCTTGAAGAGAGTAAGGGTCAGATTGCTGTATTCAGTCCCGTTGTAGACTTCCCTTTCGTAAAGGTTGAAGGATTCCGTCTTTGAAAAGCCGCCGTCATCAAGGTTTTGATAACGAACGTCGTATCTGCCTGCCGTCACTGTATCAAGGGTGAAAGTTTGAAAGCCTGGGATATAGAAGTAGCGAACTGCAGTGTTCGAAAGTCCATCTAAAGCAAACAGTTTGCCGAATACAGGACTGCCATTGCGACTATTGTCCACCGTGACACTCGAAAGACCTTCACTTTTAAGCCGTGGGTAATCGACGACATAAGCGGCGGCCCGCGGCCAAGGGGAGCCGTTCGGAGCCAGCATCGGGGGCATGAACTTCAGACTTTCGATTGGCTCGCTAGCCTTGCTTGGCCTGTAAATGCGAGCTTCGATTGCTTGCTCCGGCCTTTTCGCAACCGCTGGCGCAGCGACAATATCTGACGGCGCCGCCGTTGCAAAGTCTGTGGGGCGCTCCTTCTGCAGTAAATATCCTGCCAAAAAGAGCAGTCCTATGACGCATACGGTCACGATCTCGCGATCATAGTTGGTAGTACTGGTCCTATTCGGCGTCGCATCTTCATCTTTCGCGGGCCCCGCGGTAGTGGCACTTGGCTGTACTGGTCCCGGTTGATGGGGTTGTTGAGATTCTTCTCGATGTACATTTGCGAATGGCCGCTCTTGCTCGACAATCCAGGCGTCGTGATCTGCCTTAAGTGCAGGATCCGACAGCACCTGATAGGCAGCATTAATAAACGCCATTGCTCGAGCAGAGGCCTGGTCTCCGGGATTACGATCTGGATGGTATTTTTGAGCTAACGACTTGTAGGCCGCACGTATGACTTCAGGCGGTGCCTCTCTTGACACTTTTAAATTATCGTAGTGCGTATGTACTCGGTCCACTCAGCCCCCGCTGCGTTGATTGAACTAGCCTCTGCTAGCTCCTGAAAATATCACGGCTGCAGAGAAAATGGCTTTATTGGTCACCTCATTAGTCGGCTTTCTATTTAAATCCAACAATAAGGAAGTCCTTGTCAGCCTCTCGCCGAACGCATGCGATGGGGCAATTTGACTTACGCACAAGCACGTCGGCGCCGGATGCTGTGTCACGCTTATACTTGTCGATCGGTACGATGTCTTTAGGGCAGCGGATCAAACTCTTATTCGTCTTGGCAACAGCGATTCTCGGGCAAAACCGGTAGGGGTTGATAGGGCCTATCAATCTCCATAGGTAAAGTCGCCTTATGCTTCAATAGCCCCTAATTGCGTCACTCCTCACGGTTTGGTTGGCATATTCGGCTAGCTGTAAGGAGCTTTAATCGCACATTTCAGCCGTTGACAGCAAAGGTGCACTCGCGATCGCCGGAAGGATCCGGGTCGCTGCAAGTGTGTAGATGAAGCCGTCGATGCTTCTGTCTACTTCTTTGAAGTTTGACGCGAAGAAGCTTTTTAGGTCCAGGGTTCGAATCCCTGATGCGCCACCAAGAATTCAGCCTTGCAGCAGGCATTGAAGTTCACTTCACGGCCCACTGCAAAGACGAAGCAAAAACGCCACCCTCGCCGGTGGCGTTTTTGTTTTTGCGAGCGATACTTGGCAACTCGCTCGGTCCTTGATGGTCCGGCGCAAACGGGGCAGCAGTCTGGAGTAGTCGAGATGGATCGCCGAACCTTTTTAGCCGCGGCCCCTGCGCTGCTGACATTACCTGCCGGGCCTGCGCATGCTGAACTCACGCCGCCGCACGCCGGCGTCGCGTCCTATACGCCCACCGGTTGGCCCGGGGACTTCGGCTACATCACCGATCCCGTCACAGCTCCCGCCATCGACCTCGGCACACTGCCCGACTGATCACTCGACGATCGTGCCATCCGCGCAGTAAGCGTCGAACTCGGCCGACGTTAGCCTCACCTGCACGACATCGATACCGCGGCGCCAGCTGAGTACGGTGTGGTCGGGTTCGGTTTCCAGCAGGCAGCAGCCTTCGGGCACGCTGGCGGTGTCGCGCTCGCCTTGGATCGGGCGGGTGACGACGGCGGCGCGGGGGTTGGTCCAGGGCCGGCAGGATCGCGCCTGCCAGAAGCCCGTCGCCGCGGTCCACTTCGGCTTGGCTGTGTCGCGCGCCATGTGTGCGTTGAAGCGGGCGCCCGCATCTTCCAGACGGCGGGCCATCGCGGCCCATTGATCGTCATGGCCGTCACGTTCGTGGGCGGCGCGGCGAGACGATCGGTGGCTCGGCTTGGATGCGAAGACGATCGCGTCGGCTGGCATGGCTTTGAGGTTCATCATCTTCCCCCGACCCGCCGCTGCCAGGCAGCCGTAGCGTGGCGGCGTGGGCGCAACGTGTCGATTACGTCAGGTTTGCAGTTCGGATTCTTCGATCGAAGTTTCTTCGTCCTGCACCTCACGCGTTTCATCTTGCGCGGCGTTCAGCGCGGCAATCCGTTTCGCCTGCCGTGCCGCCCGGCCTTTCGCGCCAGCCTGACGGGCTTCGTCTTCCGTGAACTGATGCGCGCGGCCATGGCGGTGGGCGGCGCGTCCACCCGCCGAAGCGAGTGCTTTTTGTTTATCGGGGTCCATGGCCGCAAATCCGCGCGGCCGTCGAGTTTTGAGTTGCTCGGTCATACTTGCTCCGTCCTGTCGAACTCAGCATGAGTTCAGCGACAGGTCAGAAATAGCGCGTTTCTTAGTGAGCTTTGGAGAGTATTGCAAACGCTTTCAAATTCACAGGAAACTAAGCATTTTTACTAGCACCAAGGATGAATCCGCGTTCGGCAGACCATGTTCATCCTTAACGACAGCGCCATTATTCGACGATCGTGCCGCTGTCCAGCAGACGCTGGTAAGTATCTTTGCTCAACAGCGCGGTATGACGGTTTGGACCATATCGCCAGGTGAGTTTTACCTGGTGGTCCGGGTCGTCTTCGACTAGGCAGCAGCCTTGCGGAATCAGGCGGTCAGCCGCCTCATCCCACACCGGTGCGGTCAGGATGGCAGCATGGGGATTGGCCGCTACCGACGGCTCGTCGGGCAGCCACAGACGTGACGGGTCGTGCGCGAAGTCGGCGTACCTGTCTTTGTGGGACACAACGGCGGCCTGCTCGGCGCAGGCCAGGTCCAGCAGACGGGACACGTCCTGGTCGATGGCCGCAGTGCTGCGAATGTTGCCGACGCAGCGGGGCGCGGCCCCGTCGAACGAGCCGACCGGGTCGGCCAAGGCGATCGTGGTGTCGAGTTTCAACATGGAAGCCCTCCATGAATGGATGGGCTGGATCATTACACCCGCCAATGACTTTATGTGCTGCTTGCGACGATCAAGTGACAGTGCTTCACGTTGTATGACAAGGCTTGAATGCTGGTCAAGCCGGTCAGGCCCTCGCACCTGCCAGTCGGGATGCCTTCAAAGCTCACTACAGTGAAAGTGCTTGTATCCGGCAAGCACGCAAGGGTACGTACCAAACACGCCGTCGGCGTCAGGTGGCGCACGGGGTTGCAGGCAGGCGGGCAAACGTTCTGCGCGATGCTTCGCGAGGGATCAAAGGTGAGAATAAGCACGGCATCCCCCGATGCGTGCCGTTACGAATTGAGCCGAACCCTTAGGTGTGCACGAAAGTCGCGGTGCTAGGATGGCCGCTCAAGTTTGGGGAATCGGCGCAAGATTCGATTCGTACTTTCAACGAAGTGAGGGGAAGCAATATGAACGGCATCATCTATATCGTTGGGCTGGTCGTCATCGTCATCGCAGTGCTGTCGTTCTTCGGCCTGCGCTGAGTCGCGCGACACGGCGGCGCTTGCGCCGGCCTCCTGCAAAGCCCGCGGCAATCTGCGGGCTTTGTTCATTCTGGGCACAGCACTTGCTCAAAGGTCTGCTCCAACCCGGTAGAGAGCAGCGACATGAATGCCACCACGCCCCCAGAAAAAGACACTGAAGACACGGCAGCCGAAGCGCTGAACCGCGCCCACGACAGCCGCACCACCGCATCCACCGAAAGCAACGACCAGGGCGGCCTGGCCGAGGGCGGCGGGTTGGGCGGCGAAGCCGGCGTGACGTCGCCGGGCAACGCGGCTGACGGCGGTCCGCCCGCCGATCCTGGTCATACCCACCCTGCCAAGTCCAGCGGATCGGGCAAGCCATGAGCCGCGATCTCGACACGTCACTCGCCCACCGCTACGAGCAGTACGTCAGTGGCGCCTTGCCTTCCGAACGCCACCAACGCTTCGAACTGGATGCCGCGCCTGACAGTTTCGATGATGCCGACATGCCGCCCGGTGGTCTGGACAGCATGTCGATGGACCGGGCCGACCGGTGGGGCGGACCTGCGTAAGCCTTACCGGATCGCGGCCAGAGTTGCCTGCGTCCCGATGTGATCCGAAGCGGCCTGACGGGCCGCTTTTTTCATGCCTGATTCATCTGTTTTCCAGATCGACCTATCTCGATTATTGATTTCAACAATAGTCTCGCGCCGATTAGATTAGGGCCCAGATCCGGTGGATATCCGGGCAGACAACGAGGAGACAGGCATGAAACGAACGATGTGGGCAGCCACTGCGGTCACGCTGGCGGGTACCCTGGCGGCGTGTGGCGGAAGCGATGGCGACGACGCGCCGTCGACGCCCAGCGTTACCCCGCGATTGACGATGACCGTCACGGCGACGGAAGACTTTCCGGGCACCTACGGATCGGTCGGCGCCTACGAGCGCGTGACCGGCACCATCGCCGGCGAGGTCGATCCCAAGGACAGCCGCAATGCCGTGATCCAGGATCTGGCGCTGGCGCCGGTCAATGCGCGCGGCATGGTCGATTATTCGGCTGACTTCGTCATGCTCAAGCCCAAGGACATGAGCAAGTCCAATGGGGTGCTGCGGTATGACGCCCCCAATCGCGGCAACATCCTGACCTATCTGAATCCGACCGCGACGCCCAGTGACGCTGTCTTCCTGGAACGGGGTTATGTCGTGCTGTATTCGGCATGGCAAGGCGATGTGCCCAAAAGCTCCGCGGCGCGCCTGACCGCGACCGTGCCGGTGGCGAAGAATGCCGATGGTTCGTCCATCACCGGCACCTATCGTGCGGAACTGGTCCCGAGCCGCGATGTGCTGTCGACCGCGCTGCCGGGCGGCGTGTTCAACGGGTCCATGATCCCCTACGCACCGGCCAGCCTGGACAACACCTTGCCGGGCTATTCGCTGACGCGTCGCCTGAACGAGACCGATCAGCGCGTCACGATCGCGCCCTCGGACTGGAAATTCGCCACCTGCGACGCCACCACGCCGTTTCCGGGCAAGCCCGACCCCGCCAGCATCTGCGTGAAGGGCGGGCTGCAGGGCAACTATCTGTATGAACTGGTCTACGTGGCCAAGGACCCGAAGGTCATGGGCGTCGGACTGGCCGCCTTGCGCGATACCGTCAGCTTCTTCCGCAGCAAGACGGCGGATGCGGCCGGTACGCCCAACCCCCTTGCCGGAAGGATCAAGTACACGATAGGCCAGGGCACGTCGCAGTCGGGCAATGCCATGAAGACCTTCCTGCATCTGGGCTTCAACCAGTCGCTGGAAGGCGGCAAGGTGTTCGACGGTATGTACGCCCATGTGGCCGCGCGCCAGACCAACATCAACACCCGGTTCGCCGTGCCGGGCGGTGGGGGCGGTCTGCGGACCGATCACACGGCCTTTGGCCAGACCGCGCCGCGGGCGCTCGGCAAGGATTATGTCGACCCGATCACCGGCCAGAAGGGCGGGGTGATGACGCGCTGCTCGGCCTCGTCGACCTGCCCCAAGTTCTTCCTGGGCCTGTCGGGCACCGAATTCTGGGTGCTGCAAGGCTCGCCTGTGCTGACGGACGCCTACGGGTTTACGGACCTCGTCCAGCCTGACAACGCGCGTATCTATTACTACGCCAGCACGCAGCACGGCGGCAATGGCGGCACGGGCAGCATCGGCTACAACCCTGCGTCCAACGTCTATCCGACCGGCACCGTGGCGCATCACACCGACACCTTCCGCGCATTGTTCCTGGACCTGGAAGACTGGGTGGTGGCCGACAAGGCGCCGCCGGCATCGCAAGTGCCCAAGGTGGCCGACGGCACGCTGACGCGTCCGGATCAATTGAAGTTCCCGGTCATGAAGGGGCTGACCTGGCCCGTGGGCGGCGTGCAGACCCCCGTGCCGACCTTCAATTACCTGGCTCGTGTGAACGGCTATTCGGTGCTGAACTACGGTCCGCAATACCGTCCGGAAGACGAATCGGGTATCGCGACGGTCCTGCCGCCCGCCTATTCGGGCAAGGACTACGCGATCCTGGTGCCGCAGGTGGATCCGTCCACCGGCATGGCCAAGACCGGCATCCGCAGCGTCGAGGCCCTGGCGCCGCTGGGCACCAGCCTGGAATTCAACTATGTGGCGATTCCGGGGATCATTGATCTGTCGGGCCTGTCGGGCGGCTACCTGCCGTTCCACGTGACCGAAGCCGCGCGCATTGCGGCCGGTGACACGCGTCCTTCATTGCAAAGCCTGTACGGCAACCAGGCGGGGTATGTTGCGGCCGTGACGGCGGCGGCCAACAGCCTGGTCACCCAGCGCTTCTTGCTGCAGCGGGATGCGGACCGGCTGATCCAGGAGGCCACGGCCCGCCAGATCTTCCCGTAAGGCGCGGCTGACGCATCTCTGCCCCGCGGCGTGACTTGCAAGCGACACAGCGCGACTTCGGTCGCGCTGTGTCGTTGTTGCGCTATGCTTTGGCGACCCCCCGAGATGCGAGCCATGTCCGCTGACCCGATTTTCCATCGCGTTGCCATTACCGCGTCATTGATCGACAGCGAACGTGCCGCCCTGCGCCGCATCGCCGCCGGCGATCCCTTGCGAGACGTGCTCGAATCCGTCGTGACCACCGTGGAATCGACGGCGCGCCATCCGGTGCGCGCATCGGTGCTGCTGATGGACCCCGACGGGGCGACCTTGCGCCACGGCGCCGCGCCCAGCCTGCCCGACAGCTATAACGCCATCGTGGACGGGCTGCCTATCGGGCCCTTCCAGGGATCGTGCGGCAGCGCGGCCTACAGCGGTGAACCCGCCTATGTGTCGGACATCGCCACCGACCCCCGCTGGGCCGCCTATGCGTCCATCGCTGCGGACTACGCCATGCGGGCATGTTGGTCGACGCCGCTGATCGGCGCCGATGGCATGCTGCTCGGCACCTTTGCCATCTATCTGGACGTGCCGGGGGGACCGACCCCGGAAGACCTGGAAGTCATCGTGCTGGTCACGCAGACCGTGGCGTTGACCATCGAACGTTGCCGTTCCGTCACGGCGCTGCGCGAAAGCGAGGATCACTACCGTCATACGGTGGCGCACAATCCCCAGATCGCCTGGACCGCCACGGCCGACGGGGTGGTGGATCAGGTCGCGCAGCGCTGGGAAGACTGGACGGGCGCGCCGGGCACGGGCTCGTCCTGGCAGGATGTGTTGCACCCGGTCGACGTGCGCCCCGCCATCGACCACTGGAATCGCTCGGTCGCCACCGGCGAGCCTTACGACATCGAATACCGGCTGCGCCTGCGCAGCGGCAGTTATCGCTGGGTGCGTTCGCGCGCGTCGGCCCGGTTCGATGCGTCGGGCCAGATCGTCAAGTGGTATGGGTCCACTGAAGACGTGGACGACCGCCGGCGTGCCGAAGACCGCCTGCGCGTCAATGAAGCCAAGCTGCGCCGCCTGAACCAGATCCTGGAAGGGCAGGTGGAAGACTCCAGCCGCGCCAGCGAACGGGTCTGGACGATGTCGCACGAAGTGCTGGCGTCGGCGTCGATCGACGGCTATCTGCTGCGGGTCAATCCGGCGTTCACCGCCGTGCTGGGCTGGCCTGAAGACGCTGTCATCGGCATGCCCTTGCGGGATTTCACGTCCAGCGAACACATGGCGGGTGCGGAGCCCTGGACGCAGGTCGGCGCGGGCGATGTCCCGCTGCGCCAGGACGTGGCCTTCCGGCACAAGGAAGGCGGCCATCGCTGGCTGTCGTTGACGGTGGTATCGGAAGGCGACGCGCTGTTCATGTTCGGCCGCGACATCACTGCCGAACGGGATGCGGCCGATGCCCTGCTCATTGCCGAAGAATCACTGCGGCAGGCGCAGAAAATGGAAGCCTTGGGCCAACTGACCGGTGGCATCGCGCATGATTTCAACAACCTGCTGCAGGGCATTACCGGGCCGCTGGAATTGATCGACCATGCGCTGCGGCGCAAGACGAACGTGGACCTGTCGCGCTACGTGGCGCTGGCCCGGACGTCCGCCGGGCGCGCGGCGGCATTGACGCACCGCCTGCTGGCGTTTTCGCGCCGTCAGCCGCTGGCGCCGGTTCCTTTGAATCCCAATGACTTGGTCGACAGCATGGCGGACCTGCTGCGCCGGACCATGGGCGAGGGGATCGAGACCCGCACCGTGACCGATCCCGACATCTGGATGGCCCGTTGCGACGCGAACCAGCTGGAAAACGCACTGCTGAACCTGGCGATCAATGCCCGGGATGCCATGCCCGATGGCGGCGCGCTGACAATCACCACGTCCAACACGGAACTGACGGCCGACGCCGCGCGGCGCTTGCCGGGCGTGGCCGCGGGCCAGTATGTGCTGATCCAGGTGGCCGACACGGGAACGGGGATGAGCCCGGACATTGTGCAACGCGCGTTCGAGCCGTTCTACACCACCAAGCCGATCGGGCAGGGCACCGGACTGGGATTGTCCATGGCCTACGGGTTCGCGCAGCAATCAGGCGGCACGGCCCGGATCGACAGCCGGGAAGGCGAGGGCACGTCGATCAGCCTGTACCTGCCGCGGCATCTGGCAACGGCGGTCGCGCTGGACGACCCGCAGGGCTTGCCCCTGGCCGCGGACGCCTGTGCGGGCGCCAATGTGCTGGTAGTCGAAGACGACGATACCGTGCGCGCCGTGGTGTGCGAAGTGCTGCGCAGCCTGGACTACCAGGTCAGCGAGGCCGCGGATGGTCCGTCCGGGCTCAAGATACTGAACAGTGAAGCGCCGCTGGACGTCCTGTTGACCGACGTCGGCCTGCCGGGCCTGAACGGACGCCAGTTGGCCGACGCCGCGCTGCAGACCCGGCCGGACTTGAAAGTGCTGTTCATGACGGGCTACGCCGAAGCGGCCACGCGGTCGGCCGGCTTTCTGACGGGCAATATGCAGATGATCACCAAGCCGTTCGAGCTGGACGATCTGACGACCCGTTTGTCAGCGATGCTGGCTCGACGAACGGCGGCATGATCACGGTGATTCAAGTTCCTTCCGAAGCTGACGCGAAACTGACATTTGTTTACCACTCCGGCATCCCGGCCCTGCCGCTGTCAGGGTAAATTCAGCTTGTCGACAGCCTGGCAACGCGTCCCGATAGCCGAACGCGCCAGGTGCCCGGTAACACTGAGAGGTGCCGTGATGAACAAACGAACGATTGCAATCCTGCTGACCAGCGCCGCGATGGCGGTGTCGTCGGTCATGTCCGTGGCCCAGGCCCGCGATGACCACGGCCATGGCCGCGGCCACGATCGGCATGGGCGCTATGACCGCCATGACCGGCACGATCGCCATGACTGGCGCGAACGCCGCGACGATCGCCGCCACTACAGCCACGGGTACGAGCGCGGCTATCGCGACGCCCAGCGCTTCAGCCCGCAGGTGCGCTACTACAGCCCGCCACATCGGTGGAGCCGGGGCGACCGCCTGCCCCGCGGGTATCACGAGCGGTATTACGTCGTGAACGATTGGCAAGGCCGCCGCCTGCACCGTCCAGGCCCGGGCTATCAGTGGGTGCAATCCGGATCGGAATTCCTGCTGGTCGCGATCGCTACCGGGGTGATCACCAGCGTGATCCTGTCACGATGACCGCCGTGTGCCTACCTGCGGCGCCGCGCCGGATGCCGTCATGACCCGCTGGCGTTCGCTGGGCCTGCGGGCCCAGGCGCTGGCGCTGGTCTGCACCGTCATGGCGGTGACGGCGTGCGCCGAGTCCAATACGTCGGTCATCCACACCGAAAAGTCGGCATTCGAAAACATTGTGGTCTACGAACAAGCCGGCGAACGCTGCATGAAGTTCGGCAGCGTCGAAGCCCCCGGCCGGCAAAGCTGCTACGCGATCGACGCGCCGCAGCGCCTGATCTTTGACTACACCCGCATGATGTTCGGCGCGCTGTACCTCAAGCCGGACCCGGCGCGGATCATGATCATCGGACTGGGCGGCGGCAGCATGCCCACCGCATTGCACACGGTGTTGCCACGCACTGTCATCGACACAGTCGAGATCGACCCGGCCGTGGTGTCGGTGGCCAAGAAATACTTCAACTTCAAACCGGACGGCACCTTGCGGGTGCACGTGGCCGACGGCCGCGCGTTTGTGCAGCAGGCGCTGAAGGAAGGGCGGCGGTATGACATCGTCATGCTCGACGCCTTCGACGAAGACTACATTCCGCCGCACCTGCTGACGCGCGAGTTCCTGCAGGAAGTGAAAGCCGTGCTGACGCCGGGTGGCGTGGTCGCCGCGAATACCTTTACCGCGAGCCGGGTGTACGACGACGAGTCGACTACCTATGCGGATGTCTTTGGCCCGTTCTACAACCTGCGGGCCAACAATCGGATCATCCTGGCGGGGCCCAGTCCCTTGCCGTCCGTGGACGCCATGCGCGCCACTGCAGCCAGGCTGGAACCTCGGCTGATCCCCCTGGGCGTGGACGCCAATGCCTTGCTGGCGCGGTTTTCGTCGCGCAAGGATTGGGCGGCTACCGGGAAAGTGCTGACCGATTGATCAGGAGCAAAGTCACGCCCTGAAGACGCGGGTTGCACGCCATCAGGCCCCGGGTGACACCACGTTGCCCGGGGCCTGATCGTTTACGCCGCGGCTTGCGCTTCTTGCACCCGCTGCGCGATGTGGTTCAGCGCCTCGTCCACCTGATCGATCAGGATCAGGCACAGATCGCCCGGCTGCAGGGCGGCCAGGGCGGTATCGATCGCCACGAACTCGCCACGGATTTCCTGGATGTTCCGGGTGCGTGACGCGTTCGACAGGCCATCCCGCAGCAAGCCCAGCACCTCGCCATCGGCGCGGCCGCGCTGGCACTGGTCTTCGTACAGCAGCACGTCGTCAAACGCTTCGCCCAGGATTTCGGTCTGGCGGCGGATGTCGATGTCCCGGCGATCGCCCGCACCGCTGATCACCACCGACCGGCGCGTGGCCGGCAGGTTGTCGATAGCCTTGACCAAGGCGCCGATCGCATCGGGGTTGTGGCCGTAATCGGCAATCACGGTGGCGCCCCGATAGGCATAGCGGTTGAAGCGGCCCGGCGCGGTGGCGGCATCGTTCACGAAGTTGGCCAGACCTGCCCGGACGCTGTCCGTATCGAGCCCCAACGCCCACGCCGCGGCAATCGCCGCCATCGCGTTTTCCACCTGGAAGTCGAGCGCGCCGTCGCACGTCAGCGGGATGTCGGCCAGCGGGTAGCGCTGCACGTCATCACCCTGGTCCGTGACCTGTTCGGTGACGATGTCGCCGCCCTCGCGATACACGATCCGCCGTTGTTTGGCGCGGTGCATGGCCAGCACGGGCTGTTGGCGATCGCGTGCAAAAAAGATCACGCCGCCGGGGCAGCTGTCGGCCATCTTCACGACGATCGGATCGTCGGCGTTCAGCACCGCCATGCCTTGCGGTTTGACGTTTTCGACGATCACGCGTTTGACCACCGCCAGGTCTTCGACCGTGCTGATGTAGTTCAGGCCCAGGTGATCGCCCATGCCGATGTTGGTCACGACGGCCACGTCGCAGCGATCGAAACCCAGGCCTTCCCGCAGCACACCGCCGCGTGCGGTCTCGAACACGGCCGCGTCCACATCGGGGTGCAGCAGCACGTTGCGGGCGCTGCGCGGACCGCTGCAGTCGCCGGTGTCGATACGTTGCGCGCCAATGTAGACGCCGTCGGAATTGGTCATGCCGACCGTGTCGCCACGTTGGCCGATCAGGTGCGCGATCAGGCGCACGGTGGTTGTCTTGCCGTTGGTGCCGGCCACGGCCACAAGGGGAATGCGTCCATCGTCACCGGCAGGGAACAGCGATGCCACGATGGCTTCCCCCACCTGCCGGCCCTTGCCGTAGGACGGGCTGATATGCATGCGCAGGCCGGGCGCGGCGTTGACTTCGACGATGCCGCCGCCCGTGGCTTCCAATGGCCGCTGCACGGTGTCGCAGACCATGTCGACGCCGGCAATGTCCAGCCCCACCATCTGCGCGGCGGCAATCGCGCGCGCGGCCAGGTCGGGGTGCACTTCGTCCGTCACATCGGTGGCGGTGCCGCCGGTGCTCAGGTTGGCGTTGTTGCGCAGCGCGACGCGCACGCCCTGGGCCGGGACCGATTCCGCATCCAGCCCCTGGCCTGCCAGGGTGGCCAGCGCCACCGCGTCGAAACGGATCTTGGTCAGGCTGGTGCCATGGCCTTCGCCGCGGGCCGGGTCCCGATTGACCTGATCGACCAGTTCGCGCACCGTCTGGCGGCCATCGCCGATCACCTGCGGCGGATCGCGGCGCGCGGCGGCGACCAGGGTGTCGTTGATCACGAGCAGGCGAAAATCGTGGCCAGGAATATAGCGTTCGACCAGCACGGTCGAACTGATCTTTGCGGCAACCTCATAGGCGGCCAGGATTTCGTCGCGGCCGGTAATGTTGACGGCCACGCCCTTGCCCTGGTTGCCATCGCGCGGCTTGATCACCACGGGGGCGGCGATGTCGGCGGCGGCGCGGCAGGCGTCTTCGGCATCTTCCACCGGACGGCCGGTCGGCACCGGCACGCCCGCGGCCTGCAGCAGGTTCTTGGTCAGTTCCTTGTCTTGCGCGATCGACTCGGCAATCGCGCCGCTCATGTCGGTCTCGGCGGCCTGGATCCGGCGCTGGCGGCGGCCCCAGCCAAACTGCAGCAGGCTGCCCGAGGTCAGGCGCCGGTACGGAATGCCGCGCGCCACCGCAGCCTGGGCGATCGCGCCCGTGCTGGGGCCCAGGCGCACGTCTTCATCCAGTTCCCGCAGGCGCGCCACGGCGGCGGCCAGGTCGAACGGGGTGTCGTCCAAGGCTGCCTGGCACAGTTGCTGGGCCAGCTCGAAGGCCAGGCGGCCCACGTCTTCTTCGGTGTACTCGACCACTACCTGGAACACGCCGCGTTCCAGGGTAGGAACGCTGCGCGCGAAGGTCACGGGGCAGCCCGCTTCGGACTGCAGCCCCAGCGCCGCCAGGCCCACGGCGCGCGCCATGGACACGGCGCGTTCATGGCCGGCGGGCTGGAAGGCGCCGATGGCGGGGAACCGCGCACGCAGCCCGGCTTCGAAGCCCGGGATGTCGCCGATCGCGCATTCGGCGTCGGTGCACGACACGATGGCCTCGAGCGCCGTGCGACGGCTCCAGAGGTTGGGCCCGCGCAGCGCCCGGATACGTGAAACTTCCATGAACGAATTCCTGTAGGACATGGGGCGCCGGACGGCTGGCGTCCGGCGTGGGCACTCGATGGGAAGAAGGCTAGGCGGCCAGCAGTTGCGCGTCGGTCGTGGTGCTGAGCGTGAAGCTTTCGATGCCGGCACGGATCGCCGGAATCGATACGCCCAGCGCCCAGGCGGCGGCCACGGCCGCCAGCACGTTGCCGGTCTGCTGCGCCGCGCCCCCGGCGGATCGTTCCTGCACGATGGCCGGCACGTCGGCCAGCGGCGTCAGCGCCAGCGATTCGCGACCGGTGGCAAGGACGACCTGGCCGTCTTCGACCACCACGGCGCGATGGCCTGCCGCGCGGTGCGTCGTGATCACGTCAAGATCGGCATTGGCGGCGAAGTAGATGACTTCGCCATCGCACAGCGGACCCATCTCGGCGATCAGCGGCTCGGCGGCGTTGAGCACGGCGCAGCCGCCTGGCAGCACCACATCGACCTGGGTGCGGAACACGGTGGCCAGTTGCTCGGGCGAGTCCATCGACAGGTCCGGCAAGGTCAGCGCCGGGTCCAGATGGGTGACGATGCCGACCTGGCACCGGTCATAGGCCAGGCCTTCGGTGAGGATGGCGCGCGCGCCGTTCTCGATGACCGCGGCATCGATGGCGCGGTTCACCAGAATGCGGCGGGCCGCCGTCCAGTGGGCGGCGTCGGCCGTCTCGACCTCGCGCCGGTCAAAAAACAGGCCCTGGCTGCAGGCCAGTCCGACGCGCGCACCCGACAGATGCAGCAGCCGCGCCACCATGCGGGCCACGGTGGTCTTGCCACGGGCGCCGGTCACGCCCACCAGCGGGATGCGTCCGGTGTCGCCCTCGGGCAGCAAGTGATCGATGATCGCCCGGCCAACAGGGCGGGGCGAACCTTCGGCGGGTTTCAGGTGCATCAGCAGACCGGGGCCGGCATTGACCTCGACCACGGCGCCGCCTTGTTCTGCCAGCGGACGCGAAATGTCGTCGGCCACCAGGTCGACGCCAGCGATGTCCAGACCCACCACACGCGCCGCCAGTTCGACATGCGCGGCCACGCTGGGGTGCACGATGTCGGTGACGTCGAACGCGACATTGCCATTGCGCTGGATCAGCACGTGGGTGCCGGCCGGCGGCACGGAATCGGCGTCAAAGCCCTGGCGCGCGACTTCCAGGCGCGCCGCCGAATCCAGGTGGACCAGGTTCAGCGGATGGTCTTCGGTGCGGCCCCGGCGGGGGTCGCTGTTCAACTGGCTCTGGATCAATTCCTTGACGGTGGATGTGCCGTCGCCGACCACCGACGCGGCCATGCCCCGCGCAGCCGCGACCAGCTTGCCGCCGACCACCAGCAGGCGGTGTTCGTTGCCGCTGATGAAGCGTTCCACGATCACGCCGCTGCCTTCGTCGTTGGCAATGCCATACGCGGTGGCGATCTCTTCACGGGTGCGCAGGTTGGTGAACACGCCGCGGCCATGGTTGCCATCGCAGGGCTTGACCACCACGGGCACGCCGATGCTTTCGGCTGCGTCCCAGGCGTCGTCGGCGCTGTCAACCGCGCGGCCTTGCGGCACCGGCACGCCGCAGGCTTCCAGCAGCGTCTTGGTCAGGTCCTTGTCGCGTGAGATGCCTTCGGCGATCGCACTGGTGCGGTCGGTTTCGGCGGTCCAGATGCGGCGCTGGCGCGCGCCGTAGCCGATCTGCACCAGGTTGTCTTCGCTGAGCCGGATGGTCGGAATGTCGCGGTCATCAGCGGCATCGACGATGCAGGCCGTGCTGGGGCCCAGGCAATGCCGGCCGATCAGGCGGCGCAGGTCAGAGACGGCGTCGTCCACATCGAAAGGTTCGTCCTGGATCGCCGCCATGACCAGGTCGCGCGCGGCGTACAGCGCCGCATGCGTGACCTTTTCGTGCCAGGCGCGCACGATCACGCGGTACACACCGCGGGTGGAGGTTTCGCGCGCCTTGCCGAAGCCGCCCGGCATGCCGGCCAGGTTCTGCAATTCCAGGGTGACGTGTTCCAGGATGTGGCCGGGCCACGTGCCTTCGCGCAGGCGCTGCAGGAAACCGCCGCGCTCGCCATAGCTGCATCGGTGTTCGATCAGGGAGGGCAGCCACGCCACGAGCCGTTCGTAGAAGCCGGGAATGAGGTTGGACGGGTAGTCCTCCAACTCGCCGATATCGACCCACGCCTCGAGTACCGGACGATAGGTCCAGATGTTCGGGCCGCGCAGGGTGAGCACATCGAGAAAATCAATGTGTTTGTCTTTCATGAAGGTCGTGGTGTCTCGAAGGGCGGAGGGAGCCGTGAGGAACGGCGAACGTCGGTTGCGCATCGTTATGGTTTGCCCGCCGGTCGCAACCGCCATGAGCAGGATACGCCAGCGGCGCGCGCCCCGATATCGGCTTTTGCGTGCAGCACCGCGAAATGTATGTGTTAAGTCTCCTGTAAGCAAGCTGTAAGTATTGGCGGGGCACAAGATAAGGGAATCCCCTAGGTGTGGCCGCGCAACGGCCCGTGTGGCGGCGTAAGCTTTCTCGCCGCTCCCTCTATACTCCGAGACATGCTGTAACAGTCGCCCGCCCGGGCCGCGCGCGACCCAGGCCCGACCCGCCCACCCCTGGCCCACGCTTTGATGACACCCGTTACCCCAACCGCCACTGCCCTGGCGGACGCCCCGGCATCCGTGCCTTCCGACCTGGCCGCCGTGCTCGGCGCCGACGAGCCCGTGCTCGCCAGCGTGTCGCTCGACCTGGATGACGCCCTGCGTTTCACGTTCGGCCAGCTGGTCCTGACGCCACGCCGCCTGATCGCGCAGCATGGCGGTGGCGCATGGCAATCCTGGCCCCTGGCCGATGGCACGCGCCTGCACCTGCATGACCACGCCGGGGTTGGCTGCCTGGCGCTCGACGCGCCCGATGCCCGGCTGGCCACCTGGCGCTATACCCTGGCCCAGCACGCCGATGCGGCGCGCCTGGCTGATGCCTTCGCCCGCGAACAGGCCATGCGCGCGGCCGGCGGCGTGCGCGCACCGCAACCCGATGCCGACGACACGCAGCGGGACTTTGGCGGCGACGTGGAACCCACCGAGGCCGACTCGGGCTGGGCGCTCATGCGCCTGGGCCGGTTCGCGCGGCCGTACCGCAGTCAGCTGATCATCGGCTTCATCCTGACGGTGCTGTCGACGGCTGCGACCCTGGTGCCGCCTTACCTGACCATGCCGCTGATGGACGAGGTGCTGATCCCGTTCCAGAACGGCGCGCCGATCGACATCACCAAGGCCACCTGGTACCTGAGCGGGCTGCTGGTGTCGGCGCTGCTGGCGTGGCTGCTGGGCTGGGGCCGCACGTATCTGCTGGCCTGGGTCAGCGAACGGATCGGCGCCGATCTGCGCACGACCACCTACGAACATTTGCAGCAGCTGTCGCTGGAATACTTTGGCGGCAAACGCACGGGCGACCTGATGGCGCGGATCGGGTCCGAAACCGACCGCATCTGCGTGTTCCTGTCCCTGCATCTGCTCGACTTCGCCACCGACGTGCTCATGATCATCATGACCGCGCTGATCCTGGTGTCGATCGACCCCTGGCTGGCCATGGTCACGCTGCTGCCCTTGCCGTTCATCGCCTGGATGATCCATGCGGTGCGCGACCGGCTCAAGCACGGCTTTGAAAAGGTGGACCGCATCTGGTCCGAAATCACCAATGTGCTGGCCGACACCATTCCTGGCATTCGTGTGGTCAAGGCGTTCGCGCAGGAAAAGCGCGAGGTCGCCCGCTTTCGCGAAGCCAACGACCACAACCTGGCCGTGAACGATCGCGTCAATACGATCTGGTCGCTGTTCTCGCCCACGGTCACCTTGCTGACCGAGATCGGTCTGCTGATCGTGTGGGGCTTTGGCATCTGGCTGATCGCCAATAAACAGATTTCAGTCGGTGTGCTGGCGGCCTTCCTGGCGTATATCAGCCGCTTCTATCTGCGGCTCGATTCCATGAGCCGCATCGTGTCGGTCACGCAAAAGGCCGCGGCGGGCGCCAAGCGCATCTTCGACATCCTGGACCGGGTATCCAGCGTGCCCGAACCCGCGCAGCCGGTGCCGCTGGGCCGCGTCGAAGGCCGCATCGACATTCGCCAGGCCGCGTTCCGGTATGGCAGCCGCAGCGTGCTGCGCGGCGTGTCGCTCACGATTGCGCCGGGCGAGATGATCGGCCTGGTCGGCCACAGCGGGTCGGGCAAGAGCACGCTGGTGAACCTGATCTGCCGCTTCTACGACGTCAGTGAAGGATCGATCAAGGTCGATGGCATCGACATCCGGTCGCTGGCCATTTCGGGCTACCGGCACAATATCGGCGTGGTGCTGCAGGAACCCTTCCTGTTCTTCGGCACCATTGCCGAGAACATTGCCTATGGCAAGCCGCAGGCCACCCGGGCCGAGATCATCGCGGCGGCGCGCGCGGCGCATGCGCATGAATTCATTCTGCGCCTGCCGCATGGGTATGACTCATTGGTGGGCGAACGTGGCCAGTCCCTGTCGGGGGGCGAGCGCCAACGCATTTCGATCGCCCGCGCCTTGCTGATCGACCCGCGCATTCTGATCCTGGACGAGGCCACGTCGTCGGTCGACACGGCCACCGAAAAGGAAATCCAGAAGGCGCTGGATAACCTGGTGCGCGGGCGGACCACGATTGCCGTGGCGCACCGGCTCAGCACCTTGCGGCGTGCCGACCGGCTGGTGGTGCTGGACAGGGGGCAGGTGGTGGAAGAGGGGCCGCACGACGTGCTGATGGCGCGACAGGGCGCCTACTTCCGGCTGTACCAGGCCCAGTCGCGGCCGGCGGATGGCGACGTGGTCGCGTGGAACAACAACGCGGACGAGACAGCATGAATCCGACCCCTTCGATGGCTCAAGACGCCGTGCCCGGATCCCTGGCCACCATCCGCGACGCCATGGCCCCGGCGGCGGTCGTGCCCGGTTCCCTGCAGCGGGACGCCTTCGGCCATCTGGTCTATACCGGCGCCGACGGCGTGGCGCACAACGGCGTCGTGCCGGTGCGCGCCTTTCCGATCGACGGCCGCCTGGAACACATCGCGCTGGTCGGCCGGGAAGGGCACGAACTGGCCTGGATCCCCCGGCTGGATGCGCTTGACGATGCCAGCCGCGCGCTGATCGCCGAAGAACTGGCGCGGCGGGAATTCATGCCGGTGGTTACTCGCATCATCAGCGTGTCGACGCTGGCCACGCCCAGCCGCTGGGCCATCGAGACCGATCGCGGTCCGACCGAACTGGTGCTGCGCAGCGAGCAGGATATCCGCCGGGTGTCGGGCAATACGCTGCTGATTGCCGACGGGCATGGGCTGTATTTCCTGATCCGGGACCTGACCCGGCTGGACCGCGGCAGCCGGCGGCTGCTGGACCGATTCCTGTAGGCCACGCGACAAGTGCGTGCGCTCACTGCACGCATCGGAATACCATATCGGCAGGTGGCCACGACGCCACCACGACAACGATATTGGAGACCGTCATGAAGCGTTCGATCCGCCTGCTCTTTTCCGCGTGTGTGTTTACCGCGACCGCCGCTGCCTCGGCCACGGCCATGGCCCAGGACTGGCCCAACCGTCCGGTCAAGCTGGTGGTGCCGTTTCCGGCGGGCGGGCCGACCGACATGATCGGCCGTGAAGTGGCCGAAGTGCTGCGGGCCGAATTCAAGCAACCGGTGATCGTCGAGAATCGCCCGGGCGGCAACGGCACCCTGGGCCTGGGTGTGCTGGCCAAGGCGCCGAACGATGGCTACACGCTGGGCCTGGTCGCGATTACCGTGGCCATTGCACCGCACCTGGGCAATGCAGGCTTTGATTCGTTCAAGGACTTCACGTACATCAGCAACGTGGCGTCGACCACGCCGGTGCTGGTGGCGGCCAAGGACGCGCCGTATTCCACCCTGTCCGAACTGGTGACCTACGCCAAGGCCAACCCCGGCAAGATCGCCTACGGCACACCCGGCGTGGGCACCATTCCCCATCTGGCCGTGGAACTGTTCCAGACGCAGGCCGCCGTGCAGTTCAATCACATCCCGTACAAGGGCGCGCAGCAGCAGATCCAGGACCTGATCGGCGGGTCGACCCAGCTCGACTCGCAAAGCTCGCTGGTGGTGGCGGGGCCGCAGATCAAGGCCGGGCGCATCAAGGCCATCGCGGTATTGTCCGAACAGCGGTCGCCCCAACTGCCCGAGACACCCACGGCCAAGGAATCGGGCTATCCCGGTCTGGTGGTGGCGCCGTGGTTTGGCATTGGCGGACCGGCAGGCCTGCCGCCCGAGGTGGTGCAGAAGGTGCACGCCGCCCTGGCCAAGGGCTTCCAGCGCAGCGACGTGCAAGAGAAGTTCACCGCCAACGGCAACGTGATCCACATCAGCCCGTCGCCAGCGGAATTCCGCCAATATGCGACGACCGAATTCGCGCGGTGGGGCAAGGTCATCAAGGACGGCGGCATCAAGGGTGAATAAAAGGGAGGGTCAGCGCGCGGACACGGTGGCGCCCTGACGACTTCGTGTCCTGACCGCGTCGTGCCCTGACCACGGCGCGTCCTGAACGCTTCACGCCCTGACTACTTGCCGCCCGCCGCCGGCTTCACGAACTTCAAGGTCATGCGATCCGACTCGCCGATTGCCGCATATTTCGCGCGGTCGCGATCGCCTTCCACGTACGACGGCGGCAGCGTCCACACGCCCTTCGGGTAGTCCTTGGTGTCGCGCGGGTTGGCGTTGATCTCGCTGCGGCCCGCCAGCTTGAAGCCGGCGGCCTGCGCGCGTTCGATCACATAGGCTTCGGTCACATAACCGGTCGCGATCATCTGGTCCACCGACGTGCCCGGCCGGGCGCGATGTTCCTCCACGCCCAGCACGCCCCCCGGCTTCAACACGTCGTAGAACGCCTTCAGGCTGTCGTCCAGGTGCCCGTCCTTGATCCAATTGTGGATGTTGCGGAAGGTCAGCACCATGTCCGCGCCGCCGGGTGGCTGGATGTCGGTAAAGCTGCGCACCGGCAGGTCTCCCACCATCACCTTGCCGTACAGCGTCGGGTTGGCGGCCAGCTTGGCCTCGTACCGCGCGCGGCCCTGCCGGCGGTAGTCGCTGCTGTCGGGGCCGGACGCCGCGTAGTGCGCGGCGTACAGCTTGCCGTGGTCGCGCAGGAAGGGCGCGAGGATATCGGTGTACCAGCCTGCGCCGGGCGCGATTTCGATTACGGTCTGGTCAGGCTGGATGCCAAAGAAGCGCAGCGTTTCCTTGGGGTGACGATAGGGGTCCCGGGCTTGATCCGCCGCCGTGCGGTGGGTGCCGGCAATCGCGCGGTCCAGTTGTGCGTCGGCAAAGTCGGCGGCGTGGATCGGGACGGCAGCGGCAGCCAACATGCCGCCGACCCAGGCAGTCAGCAATGCAGGGAAGGCACGATGCGCCAGGCGCGGCAGTGACGAGATCATGGCGCTCTCCATGAATGAGCCAGGGCAATGAAAAAGGGCTGGCATCGGATCGATGGCCAGCCCTTCGAGAGTACCCCGGCGTGGGCGCAATGCCCACGCCTGCGGGTGTCCGTCAGTCTTCCAGACGGTTATTTTTGGTTTCCTTGACGAACAGCGTGCCGATGATCAGCGTCATCACCGCGATGCCGATCGGGTACCACAGGCCGTAGTAGATGTTGCCCGTGGCCGCCACGATGGCGAACGATGTGGTCGGCAGGAAGCCCCCGAACCAGCCGTTGCCGATGTGGTACGGCAGGCTCATCGACGTATAGCGGATGCGGGTCGGGAACATTTCGACCAGCATGGCCGCGATCGGGCCGTACACCATCGTCACCAGGATCACCAGGAAGGTCAGCAGCACCACCACCATGACCTTGTTGATCTGCGCCGGATCCGCCTTGGCCGGATAGCCATGGCTGCGGATTTCGGACGTCAGCTGGGCCTTCAGGGCGTCACCCTTGGTCTTGAGGTCGGCGGCAGCCAGGCCATTGCCTTCGAACGACTGCACCACCGAATTGCCTATCTTGGCCGACGCCACCGTGCCTGCAGGTGCCGCTTCGTTGCTGTAGTTGACCGAGTTGCTGGCAAGGAAGGCCTTGAGCTGGTCGCACGAACTGGTGAACTTGCTGGTGCCCACCGGGTTGAACTGGAAGGAGCAGGTGGCGGGATCGGCCACGACCACCACGGGCGCATTGGCCTGGGCGGTTTCCAGCGCCGGGTTGGCATAGTGCGTGATGGCCTTGAACACCGGGAAGTAGGTGAGTGCGGCAATCAGGCAGCCCGCCATGATGATGGGCTTGCGGCCGATCTTGTCCGACAGCGTCCCGAAGATCACAAAGAACGGCGTGCCGATCAGCAGGCCCAGTGCGATCAGGATGTTGGCGGTGGTCCCGTCGACCTTCAGCGTCTGCGTCAGGAAGAACAGCGCGTAGAACTGACCCGTGTACCAGACCACGGCCTGCCCGGCGGTCAGGCCGAACAGGGCAAGCAGCACCAGCTTCAGGTTGCCCCAGCGCGCGAACGATTCTGTCAGCGGCGCCTTCGACGTCTTGCCTTCTTCCTTCATGCGCTTGAACGTGGGCGACTCATGCAGTTGCAGGCGGATCCACACCGAGACTGCCAGCAGCAGGATCGACAGCAGGAACGGAATGCGCCATCCCCAGGCAGCAAAGGCTTCTTCACCGACAACGGTGCGCACGCCCAGGATCACGATCAGCGACAGGAACAGGCCCAGCGTGGCCGTGGTCTGGATCCAGCTGGTGTACGCGCCGCGCTTGCCATGCGGCGCATGCTCGGCCACATAGGTCGCCGCGCCACCGTACTCGCCGCCCAGTGCCAGACCCTGAAGCAGCCGCAGGCAGATCAGGATGATTGGCGCCGCAATCCCGATGGACGCATAGGACGGCAGGATACCGACGATGAAGGTCGACACACCCATGATCAGGATCGTGACCAGGAAGGTGTACTTGCGGCCCACCAGGTCCCCCAGGCGGCCGAACACCAGCGCGCCGAATGGCCGCACCGCAAAGCCGGCCGCAAAGGCCATCAACGCAAAAATGAAGGCTGCGGTTTCATTCACACCTGAAAAGAACTGGCGCGCGATGATCGCCGCGAGCGAGCCGTACAGGTAGAAGTCATACCATTCGAAAACGGTGCCGAGGGAGGAAGCGAAGATGACTTTTCGCTCTTCGCTCGTCATGGGGCGTGCCGGGGCGTGCGGCACGCTGGCGGACGTCGTGGTGTTCATGGAAGGGTGTCTCCTCGGAATGCCTGCTGTGATAGTTGATGGATGCAGACTTGCCTGGTGATTTGTCAGGCTTGATTCAGATTAGAAACACTGGCTTACGCGGCGCTGACAGCTTCCTTACGGCGTGCTGAAAGTCTGAAGTAGATTCTTAGTTGATTTCAGGGTCACTTACCCCGGAACGCCCGAAGGCAGTGGCGATGCGGGTGCCGGGGCCCGCGCCGCTGCCGGGTTGGGAGTTTCCCGTAACCGTGATGGCGGCGCCGTGTTGCTGGGCGATTTCGCGCACGATGGCCAGTCCCAGGCCGCTGCCGTCGGTCGCCGTGCCAAGCACGCGATAGAAGCGGTCGAACACCATCTCGCGTTCCGCTTCCGGGATGCCGGGGCCCGAATCTTCGACCTCCAGAATCGCCTGGGTCGGCGTCACACGCACCCGGACCGTCACGGTCCCGCCTCGCGGCGTGTAGCGCAGGGCATTGTCGATCAGGTTGTTCAGCAGTTCGGCCAGCAGCAGGGCGTTGCCACGGATCCTGACAGGCCCGTCTTCGCCCTCCAGGCCCAGGTCGATGTCGCGCGCCATGGCTTCGTGCACCCAGTTCTGCGTCTGTTCCTGGGCAATGGCCTGCAGATCGATGTCGCTGTGCAGGTTCGACGGGTTGCGGGGATCTTCGGCGCGTGCCAGCGCCAGCAACTGATTGACCAGCCGCGTCGCCCGTTCGGCGCCCGAAATCAGCTGTCGCAGGCTGGCTTCCATGTCTTCCGGACTGGCATTGCGCAGCGCCAGTTCGGCCTGCGTGCGGATGCCGGCCAGCGGCGTCTTCATCTGGTGCGCCGCGTCGGCCACGAAGCGTTTCTGGGCTTCCACATTGGACGAAAGCCGCTGCAGCAGATCGTTCATGGCGGCCACCAGCGGCGCGATTTCCTGCGGGGCTTCGCGTTCGTTGATGGGGGACAGGTCATCCGGCCGCCGCGCCCGCAGCCGGGCCTGCAGCTTGTTCAGCGGCGCGATGCCGCGCGACAGGCCGAACCACACCAGCAGCACCGCCAGGGGCAGGATGACGAACTGCGGAATGATCACGCCCTTGATGATCTCGTTGGCCAGCTGCGACCGCTTTTCCAGCGTCTCGGCCACCTGGACCAGCGCCGGCTGGCCGTCCGCCAGGGTCGGCAGCGACACCCAGGTATAGGCCACCCGCACACTGAAGCCCCGCACCGTGTCGTCGCGATACTGCACGATCCCCGGCAGGGGCCGTTCAGCGCCCGGCGGCAGGGGCAGTTCGCGGTCGCCGCCCAGATACTCGCCGCGCGTGCCCAGCGCCTGGTAGAACACGGTGTCGGTCTCGTCGGCGCGCAGCATCTCGCGCGCGGGCACGGGCAGGGTCAGGCGCGCGCGGCCGTTCACTTCCTTGACCTGCTGGGCCAGCACCAGCACGCTGTTGGCCAGCCCCCGGTCGTACGGAACGACCGCGATCGACTGCGCCACCACATAGGTGATCGCGACCGACATGGGCCACAGCAGGAAGAGGGGGGCGAGCATCCAGTCCAGGATCTCGCCGAACAGGGATCGGGCTTGCGTTTCGGGCGGCGCAACGGCAGCCGGGTCCAGCCCTTCGGAATCGTCGTTCATGCGGGCGCGGTGCCGGCCGGAAGCACGCCGCGGCCCGTCAAGGCGCGCTGGCGGGTGCGCCGGCCTCGCGCTCCAGGCAATAGCCCAGGCCGCGCACCGTGGCGATCTTGACCTCGCCCACTTCCAGTTTCTTGCGCAGGCGGTGCACGTAGACCTCGATGGCGTTGGTGCTGACTTCTTCGCCCCACTCGCACAGGTGGTCCACCAGCTGCTTCTTGCTGACCATGCGTCCGCTGCGCGACAGCAGGACTTCAAGCAGGCTCACTTCCCGCGCCGACAGCTCGACGATCTGATCGTCGATCGTCACCACGCGCCCCACCTGGTCGAACGACAGCCGGCCATGCTTGAGCACCGCAGGCCCCCCGCCCGCGCCGCGGCGGGTCAGCGCGCGCACCCGCGCTTCCAGTTCGGACAGCGCAAAAGGCTTGGCCATGTAATCGTCGGCGCCCAGGTCCAGGCCCTTGACGCGCTGTTCGACACTGTCGGCCGCCGTCAGGATCAGCACCGGCATGTGCGAGTTGCGGGCCCGCAGCCGCCGCAGCACTTCGGTGCCGTTCAGCTTGGGCAGGCCGATGTCGAGGATGAGCAGATCAAAAGGCTGCGCCGCCAGCGCGGAGTCCGCCGACAGTCCGTCATGGACCGCGTCGACGGCATAACCGCTTTGGCGGAGCGAGCGGGACAGCCCATCCGCAAGGATGCTGTCGTCTTCGGCGATGAGGATGCGCATGCCCGGATTGTAATGCGGCCCGGGGCCTGCGTGAGCACGGGTGAGGCGGGATTTCGGCGTCTATTCGGTCTGGTACATGCCGATCTTGTGGGTCGCCTGGTTCCAGTAGTCGGTGTGTTCCTTCAGGAAGCCAGCGAACTCGGCGGCGCTGAGCGGCGGAACGGACTCGAGCCCCAGCTCGGCCATGCGGCCGTGGATTTCTGGCGACTTCATGGCAGCCAGCAGGTCGACGCGCACCTTGGCGACGATATCGGGATCCGTGGCGCGCGGGGCGAAGACGCCATACCAGGGCCGCTCGGGCAGGCCGGACACGCCTGCCGATGACGCGGTCGGAATGTCTGGCGCGATGGTGGACGGCACGTCGGAACTGGTGATCGCAATGGCGCGCACGCGTCCGCCTTTGACCTGCGGCAACGAACTGGGCATGGCGTCGATCATCAGCTGCGTGCTGCCGCCGATCAGGTCCGTGAACGCGGGTGCGCTGCCCTTGTAGGGCACATGGGTGATCTTGACCCCGGCGGTGCGCTTGAACACTTCCATGCTCAGGTGACTGGTCGATCCCGTGCCCGGCGATCCGTAGCTGTACTTGTCGGGATGCGCCTTCAGTTCGGTGATGACCTCCTGCAGATTCCTGGCGGGAAATTTGTCGGTCACCACCATGACCATGTCGGTCGCCGCCAGCAGCGCGACCGGGACAAAATCGCGGCCCACGTCGTACGGCAACTTCTTGTACAGGCTCGGGTTGATGACGATGGGCGAGTTGGACGTCAGCAGGATCGTGTAGCCGTCTGGTGCGCTGCGGGCCACGTCCTGCAGGGCAATGGCGCCGTTGGCGCCCGCGCGGTTTTCGACCACCACCGGTTGCCCCCATGCCTTGGTCAGCCGCTCGCCAATCGCGCGCGCCAGGATGTCCGATCCCTGGCCCGGCGCGAACGGGATCACGATGCGCACGGGTTTGGTCGGGAAGGGCGCGGATGACGCGTGCGCACTAACGCCGGTTAAGGCGGGCAGCACGGCGGCCAGCGCGAGCAGAGCGCTCAACAAGGGTTTCATGACGTCTCCTGCGGATTGGGTGTGGCCGGTCGGCCGCCCCTTTGCTTTGAATCCATTTTGATATATTGTTATATCAAATGCAATACCGGCTGGCCCGGTGGCATCCGCATCGTGCACCTTCAACCTGGCGTCGCCTTCATGTCCATCCTTTCCGGCTACAGAATCCTTTCGGTCGAACAGTACGGCGCTGCTCCGTTCGGCACGCAACTGCTCGCGTCGTTGGGTGCCGAGATCATCAAGATCGAACAGCCCGACATGGGTGGCGACGTGTCGCGGTATGTCGGTCCGCACTTTCGGGATGACCTGCCGGAAACGGCGCAAAGCCTGTTCTTCCAGAGCCTGAACGCGGGCAAGAAAAGCGTCACGCTCAATCTGAATCACGAAGAAGGGCAGCGCGTCTTCCACCGCCTGGTCGCCACCGCCGACGCCGTCATGCACAACCTGCGCGGCGACGTGCCCGCCAAGCTCGGGCTGACCTACGACCATCTCAAGCACATCAAGCCCGCGATTGTTTGCGGCCACATCTCGGCCTATGGCCGCGACAACGAACGCACCAGCTGGCCGGGCTACGACTATCTGATGCAGGCCGAAGCAGGCTATTTTTCGGTCACGGGCGAGCCCGATTCGCTGCCGGCCCGCATGGGGCTGTCCGTGGTCGACTACATGACCGGTCTGATGATGTCGCTGGGCCTGGTCAGCGGCATGCTGGAAGCCAGCCGCAGCGGTCAGGGATGCGATGTCGATACTTCCTTGTTCGACGTGGCGCTGTTCAACCTCAACTACGTGGCCGCCTGGTATCTGAACGCGGGCGAGCAGACCGAACGCCAGCCGCGCTCGGGGCATCCGGTGCTGACACCCTGTCAGCTGTACCGCACGCAAGACGGCTGGATCTACCTGATGTGCAACAAGGAAAAGTTCTGGCGCAACCTGTGCAAGACGATCGACCGGGAAGCCTGGATCACTGATCCGCGTTTCCTGACCTTTGCCGACCGCGCGCCCAACCGCGAACTGCTGGCCGGCATGCTGGACGAGGCGTTGAGCACACGCACCACGGAACAGTGGATCGCCATCTTTGGTGGTTCGGTGCCGGCGGCGCCGGTGTGGTCGGTCGGGCAGGCGCTGGACGCGCCGTTTGCCCGCAGCGGCTCGCGCATCGCCAGTGTCGACCTGCCCGGCGGCGGGGCGCTGCGCACCGTGGGTTCGCCGCTGCACACCTCGCGGCCGGCGGTGCCCGTGCGCGGCGCGCCCGCCCTGGGCGAAAACACCGGGGACATCCTTGCCGCCCTGGGAATCGACCGCGATGAGCAGGGTAGACTGAGAACCCTTGGCGTACTCTGAAGTGCAGAACGATGGCTCAACGCAATGCGGGCACGCAATACATGATGCTCGCGCAGACTCTCCTCAAGCAGATACGCGGCGGACAGTATCCGGCCGGGGCGCTCCTGCCGACCGAAAGCGCGCTGTGCCAGCAATTCGGCGTCAGCCGCATCACCGTGCGCGGCGCGCTGCGCGAACTGGAAACCCAGGGCATCGTCAGCCGCAAGGCGGGGGTGGGTACCCGCGTCGAGTCGGCGTCGCCGGGCAGCACCTTCGTGCATGTCGGCAATACGGTGGACGAAATCCTGCGCTTTACCAAGGGCTTTCGCTTCCAGACGCTGACCGTGAACGACGTGGTGTTCGACGCCGCCCAGGCGCGCACCCTGCAGGCCGAGCCTGGCCAGGCCTTCACCCGGGTGACCGGCGTGCGGCGCGCGCAGGACGGCGCTCCGCCCGTGGTTTACAGCGAGCATCACATTCCCACCATGTACGCCGGGCCGGCGGATCGGCTCGACGGCTACAGCGCGTCGATTGCCGAACTGCTGGCCGACGAACGGGGCGACCGGGTCACCGAAATCCGGCAATCGATCGACGCCGTGCGCCTGACGCGCGCGCAGGCCAGATTGCTCGAGACCCCCGCGTCGTCTCCTACCTTGCGCACCCGCACCTGGTACTACGGCACGCAAAAAAACCTCATCGTCGCTTCCATCGGGCTGTTTCCCGAAGGGCGGCATCTGTTCACCACGGTGATGCGGCGCGAGCCGGCGGGCTGATCGTCCCGCGCGGGCCGCTTCCCGATCCGGGAGTGCTCGCGTGACCCCTGCTGTCGTTCCTTCCACTTACCTGTTCTGCCCCGGCAACCGGCCCGACCGGTACGACAAGGCGCTGCGCAGCGGCGCGCCCGGCATCATCATCGACCTTGAAGACGCGGTGCCCGAGGCCGACAAGGCGTCGGCTCGGCGCGATGCGTTTGCGTGGCTGGCGGGGCTGGGTGGCGTCGAGGCGTTGCGCGGCTCGGCGGGGGCATCGACGGCGTCGTCCGCAGACGATTCGTCTGATGTTCCGGGCTCCGACCCTGTTGGATCCACCAGGTCGACCCGTCCGGTTGTTGCGCTCCGAATCAGTTCGCCAACGACACCCGCCGGGCTCGAAGATCTCTACGCCTTTGTCCATGCCGCGCCCATGCCGGCCTTGCACACGATCGTCCTGCCCAAGGTGGCCGATGGGACCGAGGTGCGCCTGCTGGCGTCGCAACTGCTGCGGGCTGCCCCGGCGCTGCGCCTGATGCCGCTGATCGAAACGCCGGAAGGCGTGCGGGCGGTGGCCGGGATTGCCCGGTCCCACCCGTCGGTGTCGTGCATCGGCTTTGGCGCGGCGGATTACTGCGTGGAAGCCGGCATTGCGTTTGCCTGGGAAGCGCTGTCGCACGTCCGATCCCGCCTGGCCTTTGACTGTGCCGGGACCGGTGTCGGACTGCTGGACGTGCCCTTCCTGGACCTGGCCGACGACGCCGGATTGCGGCAGGAATGCGGCCGCGTCAAGGCACTGGGCTTCATTGGCAAGCTGGCCATCCATCCGGCCCAGGTCGCCTCCATCCTGCAAAGTTTCGCGCCAAGCCCGGCCGAAGCCGCCTGGGCTGGCAGGGTGGTGGCCGGGTTCGAGGCAGCGGGCCGAAGGGCCTGCACGGTCGACGGCAAGATGGTCGACGAACCCGTCTATCTGCAAGCGCTACGCATCACGCAGCGCGCCGTCTGACCGCGGCTTGTCCGCCTTCTTTCTTGACTTCGCCCGGATGGATTCCACCATGCACACCTCCTACTATCGCGTCGACGATCACACGTACTTTGAACGTTTCGGCCTGGGCTACGACCACCTGAGCGTGGGCCAAAAGTTCATTCACCGCCCCGGCATCACGTTTTCGCAGCAGGACAACGTGAATGAGGCTCTGGATTCGGTCAACTCGGCCATGGTGCATTTCGACCAGTGTTTTGCCGAGCACACCAGCTGGCGCAAGAACATCATGGTCAGCACGCTGACCCTTCAGCGGCTGATCGGCATGACGACCAAGACATTCGGCAGGCGGCGCCGGATTGTGGCCATGTCCAGCATTGCGCTGACCAAGGCCATGTTCGCGGGCGATACCTTGTATGTCGAAAGCGAAGTGGTGGGCGTCGAGGACATCGACGGCGACCTGGGCAGGGTGGTGCTGCGCACCGAAGGATTCAACCAGCATGGCGAAAAAGTCGCGACGCTGGACTACACGATCGAGCTGTGGCGGTCGGCCGCCGGTCCGGATCGCGAACAGTGCCCCGACCGTCCCGCGCTGGAAAGCCGGTTCGCGTCGCACCTGCAACGGCCGGATGGGGCCTGGTTGGAGCAGGTCGGCATCTTTTTCGAGGACCTGCGCGTCGGCGAGACCTTCATCCATTCGCCCCGCCGCACCATCCTGGCCGAAGAGGCCGTGCTGCACGCGTTGCGATCGCTGGACTGGAATCCGCAGACCCATGATGCCGAATATGCCAGGTCGGCAGGGCTGGCCGGGCCTGTCGTGATCCAGACCTGGGGTATCGGCATTGCCGTGGCGCTTTCGACCCGGACGTTCGGGCGGGTGACCGTCAACCTGGGGTGGAGTGACGTCAAGTTCGGTGTTGACCTGATGGCGGGCGATACGATCGAAGCCCGTTCCACCGTGCTCGATACCCGTCTGTCCAAATCCCGTCCCGACGAAGGCGTGGTGACGGTGCTGACCGAAGTGCACAACCAGCGCGGGGAATTCGTCAATTCCTACCAGCGCGTGCTGATGGTCTACCGGCGGTCCGCCCCGAATCCGTACGGCGATGCGGGCTACTGAGTCCCCTTGCAAAAAATACTGTAAATAAACACAGTTATTTTGCCGTTTGCCCCTTGCGTGAGCGGGCGGTGGCCGCACATTCCTTTGACGGCGGCACAATGGCTTCAGGCCGATGCCGCCACAGGCAGTGTGAGGACGACGACCGGCAAACGCGCCATGACGCGGCAGCCGGCCGGCGCAGCAGGGGAGAGGGTCGCGCGTGCACCAGATGTTGCGCGAAATCCATGCTTTTGGACCTTTTTGTCCGAAGGACCTTGCGGTCACATACTGTTTTTTTATACAGTATCAGGCGATGCAATAATCCGCCCATTCCACAAGGGACTCAAAAATGGACGACACCAAAGTTTCCAAAGCCGCAGCAGCCGCTGCCGCCAATGCCCAGGCCGAGCGCAGCAAGGCGCTGGCCGCTGCCTTGTCGCAGATCGACAAGCAGTTCGGCAAAGGCTCGGTCATGCGCTACGGCGACAACCAGGTCGAGCACGACATCCAGATCGTCTCCACCGGTTCGCTCGGATTGGATATCGCACTTGGCGTCGGTGGGTTGCCACGGGGGCGGGTGATCGAGATCTACGGTCCGGAATCGTCGGGCAAGACCACGCTCACGCTGCAGGTCGTGGCCGAAATGCAAAAGCTGGGCGGCACGTGCGCATTCATCGACGCGGAACACGCGCTCGACGTGCAATACGCGTCCAAGCTGGGCGTGAACCTGACCGACCTGCTGATCTCGCAACCTGACACGGGTGAACAGGCGCTGGAAATCACCGACGCCCTGGTGCGCTCGGGATCGGTCGACCTGATCGTCATCGACTCGGTCGCGGCGCTGGTGCCGAAGGCTGAAATCGAAGGCGAAATGGGCGACTCGCTGCCGGGCCTGCAAGCCCGTCTGATGAGCCAGGCGCTGCGCAAGCTGACCGCCTCGATCAAGCGGACCAACTGCATGGTCATCTTCATCAACCAGATCCGGATGAAGATCGGTGTCATGTTCGGCAACCCCGAAACCACCACTGGCGGTAACGCGCTCAAGTTCTACGCGTCGGTCCGTCTCGACATTCGTCGTACCGGCTCGATCAAGAAGGGCGACGAAGTGGTCGGCAACGAAACCCGCGTCAAGGTCGTCAAGAACAAGATCGCGCCTCCGTTCAAGAGCGCAGAATTCGACATCATGTACGGTGCCGGCATCTCGCGCGAAGGTGAAATCATCGACCTGGGCGTATCGGCCAACATCGTCGAAAAGTCGGGCTCGTGGTTCAGCTATAACGGCGAACGTATCGGCCAGGGCAAGGACAATGCCCGCGAGTTCCTGAAAGAGCGTCCCGCACTGGCACGCGAAATCGAGAACCGTGTGCGTGAAGGCCTCGGCGTTGCCGCACTTGCCGAAGGTGTAGCCGCTCCCGCTACTGCTGCAGCAGGCGGTGACGACGAGTAATCGTTTCGGCAACGGCCGCTCCAGCTTCGGCCGCCCCGGCGGGCGATCGAAGGGCGGCCGGGCCGATGGCGACGGGGACTCGGCTGAAGAGAGCCGCCCCGTCAAACGCGTGCCGCCCCGGCGACAGGCGGCTGATGCGGCGGTTGATGCGGGTGCTATTTCAGTAGCCGATGGTGCTGCTGCGGCTGCCGATGCTGATACCGCTGCGGACTTGCCGTCGGGCACCCCGCAAGCGGGTGCAAGGCCGGCAGCCGTATCTGTTGCGCCGGCAAGCCCAGTGGTCCCCGTTGCTTCCGCTTCTGAAGATGAAGTGGACGGCGAATATTCCCGCACGTCTACAGAGCGGGCCAGACGGGCCGAAGCCCAGCAAGACACCTTTTCCCGATCGTCCGACGATCGCGCCGCGCGCAAGTCGCGGGGCAGCAGTTTCGGATCGGGCGCCAAGTCCAGCTTTCGATCCGGCAGCGGATCGTCGCTGTCTTCGTCTTCCTCTTCCTCCTCTTCTTCCTCCGAATTCACCCGCTCGTCCGAGACGCGCGCGGCAGGCAAGTCGTTCGGCAAGCCGGCCAAGTCGCGTCGTGGCGGTGTTGCGCCCGCGCCGGTGGTTGACGAAGACGGCTACACCCGTTCGTCCAGCCGATATGCGTCGGCCGCCAAGCCTGCCGCCGCGCCGGCCGCGCCGGCCGCGCCGGCTGCGCCGGCACAAACCTCGCAAGACGCTTCTGACGCCCAGGCCGATGCCGACGCCTTCAGCAACGTGCCGGTTGTCCGCGCATCGTCGTTGCTTGCGCCTAGCCATGTGGCACGCAGCGTCGCGCCTGCGTCTGCCCCTCCCGCCTCGCCCCTGACCGGCAAGATCGGCTTCGTTGCCGACCTGTCCGACACCTTCGACAACGACGCCTTCGACCTGGAAGACGACGATGACGAGCCATTCGTTGCCCCCAGCTCCAACGTGCCGCCGCCGGGCAGCCCCCAGACCGTCCAGCCCGTCAAAAGAAAAGGCCCTTCCCTGAAAGCGCGCGCAGTCGACCTGCTATCGCGCCGCGAACACAGCGAACAGGAAATGCGCCGCAAGCTGGCCCGCCATGCCGAAGACCCGGCCGAGATCGATCCGGTCATCGCCAGCCTGAAGAAAGAAGGGTGGCTGTCGGCCGAGCGTTTCACTCAAAGCCTGGTCCATCGGCGCGCCCCCGGTCGCGGCATGTCGCGCGTGGTACAGGAACTGCGCCAGCACGGCGTCGATCCCGACCAGATCGCCGAGGTCAAGGAGTCGCTGCAGGCCACCGAACTCGACCGCGCCCGCGACGTCTGGGAACGCCGCTACGGCACCCCGCCCGCAGACGCCAACGTCCGCGCAAAACAGACCCGCTTCCTGATGTCGCGCGGCTTTTCGTACGACGTGATCAAACGCGTGTTGGCCGGTGCAGGCGATTCGTCAGACGACGAGTGACGTGTCGAATGACAAGGCCACCCCGGTAACGTGACCCCCGGGATCGGCCCGCATCACCCTCAGCTCTTCGGCGCCTTGATCCCCAGCAGGTTCTTGAAGCTCAGTTCCTTCGCCACCGCCAGAAAATCCTGAATGTAGGGCGCTTGTTCGTCTTCGATCCGCACGCCCGCGTACAGCGTGCGCCACACGCCGGTTTCACCCAGCCGGCAGCTGTGCACCATCCCCAAATCCAGATACTCCGTCAGCGCCCAGTTCGGGATGGCGGTGACGCCGCGGCCGCTCGCCACAAGCTGCACGATCATGGGTGTGAGTTCGGCGGTGCGGGTTTCGGCGGGTTCGACGTCGGCGGGGTCCAGGAACGCGGTGTAGATGTCGAGGCGGTCGCGGTCGACAGGGTAGGTAATCAGGGTCTGCTCGGCGACTTGGGCAGGCGTGACGAATTTGGCGTCGGCCAGCGGACTTTTGCGGGAGACGGCCAGGACCAGTTCATAGCGGAACAGCGGGACATAGCTGATCGATTCGGACCGGATGGGGTCGGACGTGATGACCAGGTCCAGGTCGCCGCGCGTCAGGGCGGGCAGGGGGGCGAAGGAGAACGCGGCGGACAGGTCCAGCACGACGTCGGGCCATTGTTCGCGAAAGACGTCCAGCGTGGGCATCAGCCACTGAAAGCAGGAATGGCATTCGATGGCCATGTGCAGGCGGCCGGTGCGCCCGGCGGCGAGGCGTTTCAGTTCACGTTCGGCCGTGCGCATGCGGGGCAGCACGTCGTCGGCGAGCGCGAGCATGCGCAGCCCGGCCGTGGTGAATCGCAGCGGGCGGGTGCGCCGGTTGAGCAGCTGGGTGCCCAGCCGGTCTTCCAGTTCGCGAAGCTGGTGGGACAGCGCGGACTGCGTGACGTGCAGGCGTTCGGACGCTTCGACCATGCTTCCGCCTTCACGGATGGCGGTCAGCGTTTCAAGGTGGCGGATATCTATCATGGCGGCATGCTACCCGAAATTCGCCGCGACTTGAATATTTCTCATGCTGCGTATGCGAAAGTTGATTTTGACTCAACACCGGTTGCCGGGAGAATGCCGTGCATGGTGCTTGTGCCGCAGTCACTGCTGCCCACGCGCTGCCGCCCACCCGTCTTCAGGATCCGTCATGCCCCAGCTTCACACTCTTGGTTTTCCTCGTATCGGCGTCCGCCGCGAACTCAAGCACGCCCTTGAACGCTATTGGGCGGGTACGGCCAACCGCGAAGAACTCGACGCCACCGGCCGCGAATTGCGCGCCCGCCACTGGGCGGTGCAAGCCGAGGCCGGCGTGACGCTGGTGCCGGTGGGCGACTTTGCCTGGTATGACCACGTGCTGGAGTGGACGTGCACCCTGGGCGCCGTGCCGGCACGGTTCGAGCAGCCGGCCGACCAACCCGGGGAACTGGACACCTTGTTTCGCATGGCGCGGGGCCGCGCGCCAACCGGCGCGCCCGCCGCCGCCTGCGAAATGACCAAGTGGTTCGATACCAACTACCACTATCTGGTGCCAGAAATCTGGCCCGGCCAGACCTTCCGCATTGCCCGCAACAGCCTGTTCGACCAGGTGGCCGAAGCGCGTGAACTGGGCGTGAATGCGAAGCCGGTGATCCCCGGTCCGTTGACCTGGTTGTGGCTGGCGAAGGGCGACGCCTACGACGGCGCCGATGACATTGCCAAGCTGGACCTGTTGCCCAACCTGCTGCCGGTATACGAAGCCGTGCTGAAGCGGCTGGCGGAGCAGGGCGTGGAGTGGGTTCAGATCGACGATCCGATCCTGGTCCTGGATCTGCCGCAAGCCTGGCGCGATGCGTTCGCGTCGGTCTACGCGACCCTGAAGGCCGCACCGGTCAAGCTGCTGCTGGCGACCTACTTTGGCGCCCTGGGCGACAACCTGGATACCGCGCTGTCCTTGCCGGTGGCGGGCCTGCATATCGACCTGGTGCGTGCCCCCGAACAGCTGGCTCCGGTGGTGGCCGCCTTGCGCGCCGACCAGGTGCTGTCTGCCGGCATCATCGATGGCCGCAACATCTGGCGCACGGATCTGGATGCGGCACGCGACCGCCTGGCCCCGGTGGCCGAGGCCCTGGGCAGCCGTCTGTGGCTGGCGCCCTCGTGCTCGCTGCTGCATGTGCCCGTGGATTTGGCCGCCGAACAGCAGCTGGACGACGAACTGCGCAGCTGGCTGAGCTTCGCCCACCAGAAACTGGAGGAACTTGCGCTGCTGGGCCAGGCGCTGAACCACGCACCCGGCCACGCAGGCACGCCATCCCAACAGCCATCCCAACAGCCATCCCTAGCGGCCACGCATGCCGCCTGGGCGGCTCAACGCGCCGCCTGCCAGACGCGCCGTACGTCCCCGCGCATCCACAACCGCGCGCTGCAAGCCCGATTGACCGACGCGCTGGCCATCGACCGCGCCCGCGCGCCGTTCAAGGATCGCATCGCGTCCCAGCAGGCCTGGCTCAAGCTGCCCGCATTCCCGACCACCACCATCGGTTCGTTCCCGCAGACCAAGGACATCCGCGGCCTGCGCCGGGACTGGAAAGAAGGCGCGATTGGCGACGCGGTGTACGAAGCGGCCATCCGCAAGGAAATTGCCGGCAGCATTGCCTTCCAGGAACGTATCGGCCTGGACGTGCTGGTGCATGGCGAAGCCGAACGCAACGACATGGTCGAGTACTTTGGGGAACTGCTGGCAGGCTTCGCCTTTACGCAGAATGGCTGGGTGCAGAGCTACGGGTCGCGCTGCGTCAAGCCGCCGGTAATCTTCGGTGACGTGTCCCGCCCGGCGGCGATGACCGTGGGTTGGACCACCTACGCGCAGTCCCTGACGGATAAACCGGTAAAGGGCATGTTGACCGGCCCGGTGACCATCCTGCAGTGGTCGTTCGTGCGGGACGATCAGCCGCGCCAGCAGACGTGCGAGCAGCTTGCCCTGGCCCTGCGCGACGAAGTCCTGGACCTGGAACAGGCCGGCATCCGCGTGATCCAGATCGACGAACCGGCCTTCCGCGAAGGGCTGCCGCTGCGCCGGTCGCAGTGGGCGCACTATCTGCACTGGGCGGTCGATTGCTTCCGCCTGAGCACGGCGGGTGTCGGCGACACCACGCAGATCCATACCCATATGTGCTATTCGGAATTCAACGACATCATCGAGGCGATCGCGGCCATGGATGCCGACGTGATCACGATCGAAACGTCGCGCTCCAACATGGAGCTGCTCAAGGCGTTCGAGGATTTCAGCTATCCGAACGATATCGGCCCGGGGGTGTACGACATACACTCGCCCAATGTGCCGGAGGTGGACTGGATGGTTCAGCTGATGGAAAAGGCGGCAAAGCGCCTTCCGCGCGAGCGTCTATGGGTAAACCCTGACTGCGGTTTGAAGACGCGCGGATGGCCGGAAACCGAGGCTGCACTGGCGAAAATGGTCGATGCAGCGCGGTTTTTGCGGTCCGCGGCCTGACATACTGCCCGTCCCGGGCGTGCGCTATACTTCACGGGTTTTGTTGCTCCGGCACCGCAACCAGGGTTCTCCCTGTGGTCAGCGCGTACGGTCGGCAACCAACCGGGTAGTTGTAACGCATGCCTTTATTTGCTGAATCTGCAGTCTCGAACGTCCGAACGCTCCTGCTCCATTTGCGCGCAGGAGCGTTTGCGTATGCGCCCGAAGTGTGAGCGCCGTGGCCGGTATGTCGTTCCGGCCACGCCTGACCGGCGAGTCATTCCATGCTTTACCTAGTACCTGCATCGGGCATCCGCGCGTGCGCAGTCGGCACGACGCTCTGTCCGTCATCCTTTCAACCGATCATTCAACGTCTCCCTGACAGCGAAGGCTCCGCATGAAAATCCACGAGTATCAGGGCAAAGAGCTTCTGAAGAAATTTGGCGTCACCGTTCCGCGCGGCATCCCCGTGTTCACGGTCGACGAAGCCGTCACCGCGGCCGAAAAACTGGGTGGCCCCGTGTGGGTCGTGAAGGCCCAGATTCACGCCGGTGGGCGTGGCAAGGGCGGTGGCGTCAAGCTCGCGCGCTCCCTTGACGAAGTGCGCAAGATCTCCGGCGAGATCATGGGCATGCAACTGGTCACGCACCAGACCGGTCCTGCAGGTCAGAAGGTCAAGCGCCTGATGATCGAAGAAGGCGCCGACATCAAGCAGGAACTGTATGTCAGCGTCGTGACCGACCGCGCTTCGCAGCGCGTCTGCGTCATGGCCTCCAGCGAAGGCGGCATGGACATCGAAGAAGTGGCCCACGCCACTCCCGAGAAGATCCTGAAAGTCTTCGTCGACCCCGCAACCGGCCTGACCGATGCCGACGCAGCCAAGCTGGCTCGCGACATCGGCGTGCCGGAAGGCTCGATCGACAAGGCTGTCGTCCAGTTCAAGGGTCTGTACACCACCTACGTGGAAACCGACGCCGACCTGGCCGAAATCAACCCGCTGATCGTGACCGGCAGTGGCGACGTGATCGCCCTGGACGCCAAGTTCAACTTCGATTCGAACTCGCTGTTCCGTCATCCGGAAATCGTGGCCTACCGCGACCTGGACGAAGAAGACCCAGCTGAAGTCGAAGCCAGCAAGTTCGACCTCGCCTACATCCAGCTCGATGGCAACATCGGCTGCCTGGTGAACGGCGCCGGTCTGGCCATGGCCACGATGGACACCATCAAGCTGTTCGGCGGCGAGCCGGCCAACTTCCTGGACGTGGGCGGTGGCGCCACGGCCGAGAAAGTGACCGAAGCGTTCAAGATCATGCTCAAGAACCCGGAACTGAAGGCCATTCTGGTCAACATCTTCGGCGGCATCATGCGCTGCGACGTCATTGCCGAAGGCGTGATCGCCGCGTGCAAGGCCGTGAGCCTGAGCGTGCCGCTGGTGGTTCGCATGAAGGGCACCAACGAGGAACTCGGCAAGAAGATGCTGGCCGATTCCGGTCTGCCCATCATCAGCGCCGACACGATGGCCGAAGCGGCCACCGCTGTCGTAGCCGCCGCCAAGTAACCGCCGCGCTCTTAGGACACAAGGACTTTTCATGTCGATTCTGATCAACAAAGATACCAAGGTCATCACGCAAGGGATTACCGGCAAGACCGGTCAATTCCACACGCGTATGTGCCGCGAATACGCCAACGGACGCAACGCGTTCGTGGCGGGCGTGAACCCCAAGAAAGCCGGCGAAGACTTCGAAGGCATTCCGATTTTCGCCAACGCCACCGAAGCGAAGGCCGCCACTGGCGCCAACGTGTCGGTGATCTACGTGCCGCCGGCAGGCGCAGCCGCCGCGATCTGGGAAGCCGTCGAGGCCGATCTGGATCTGGTCATCTGCATCACCGAAGGCATCCCGGTGCGTGACATGCTGGAAGTGCGCAATCGCATGCGCGCCGAAAACAAGCGCACGCTGCTGCTCGGACCCAACTGCCCGGGCCTGATCACGCCGGACGAAATCAAGATCGGCATCATGCCGGGTCACATCCACCGCAAGGGCCGCATCGGCATCGTCAGCCGCTCCGGCACCCTGACGTACGAAGCGGTTGCGCAGGTTACCGAACTGGGTCTGGGTCAATCCAGCGCCGTCGGTATCGGTGGCGACCCGATCAACGGCCTGAAGCACATCGACATCCTCAAGATGTTCAATGACGATCCAGATACCGACGCCGTCATCATGATCGGCGAAATCGGTGGTCCGGATGAAGTCAACGCCGCGGAATGGGCGAAGGACAACATGAAGAAGCCGGTGGTTGGCTTCATCGCGGGTGTCACGGCGCCTGCCGGCAAGCGCATGGGTCACGCCGGTGCGCTGATCTCGGGCGGTGCCGACACGGCCCAGGCAAAACTGGAAATCATGGAAGCGTGCGGCATCAAGACGACCAAGAACCCGTCTGAAATGGCCAAGCTTCTCAAGTCCGTCATGTAATAAGCGGGCGATGGTGCGCGCAAACCGCGCACCATCGAAGAGGAGATAAGAAGTGGAATTCGGATCGACAGCGTTTTTTCTGGCATTGCTCCAGATCGTTTGGGTAAACATCCTGTTGTCGGGGGACAACGCGGTGGTTATCGCTTTGGCGGCGCGTTCGCTGCCTGAGCATCAACAGAAGAAAGCCATTGTCATTGGCTCGGCGGCAGCGATCGTCATGCGGATCGTGTTGACGCTGGTGGCTGCGCAGTTGTTGCAGTTGCCTTGGTTGAAGCTTATCGGCTCCATCCTGCTGTTGTACGTGGGTATCACTTTGCTGGTGCCTGAAAACGAGGACGACAGCGGTCACGCGGTCAAGGGCACGATGCTCGCTGCCATTCGAACCATTCTTATCGCTGACCTGGTCATGAGCCTGGACAACGTGATTGCGGTGGCTGCCGCAGCGATGGGCAATACGACATTGCTGATCGCGGGTCTGGCCATCAGCATTCCGTTGGTGATTTTCGGCAGCACGCTGCTGCTCAAGGTGATCGAGCGTTTCCCGCTCATCGTCTGGGCAGGCGCGGCACTGCTGGGTTTCATCGCTGGCGAACTGTTCGTCAACGACCCGGCCCTGTACCACACGTATACCGATTCGATCGAAGCCACCATCGGCGTGAGCCATCATGGTGCGGAAATCGCGTGCGGCATTATCGGTGCGGTGATTGTCCTTGCCATCGGCAAGTACATGAAATCGCGCCACGAGAAGGGCGCCGTCACGGCGTAATTCTCGGGTTTTTCTCTTTATGTAAAAGCCTGATGTGACACCTTGCCGGCCTGATGCAGAATATCGGGCCGGCATTTCTTTTTCCCATCAGCCTTGTCGTGAGCGTGCGGGCGCAAACAACAGGGGCGGGACGAAGAGGCATCGGGTCGTCCGTCCACACCATAAATGGGGTCCAACCCCACTTACCACCTGCTAGGGGATCGCACGTGCTTGAGTTCTTCCAGACGCTCAATTGGAGCTCCGTCTTTCAAATTATCCTTATCGACATTCTGCTCGGTGGGGACAACGCGGTCGTGATCGCGTTGGCTTGTCGCAACCTCCCCCAGAAGACCCGCATGCAGGGCATTCTCTGGGGTACCGCCGGCGCCATCATCCTGCGCGTGATCCTGATCGCGTTCGCGGTGACGATGCTGGGTATTCCGTTCCTGAAGGTCGTGGGCGGTCTGCTGCTGTTCTGGATCGGCATCAAGCTGTTGATTCCTGAAGATGATGCGCACAACGTTGAAGGCGGCTCGACCCTGATGTCGGCCATCAAGACGATCATCATCGCCGACTTCGTGATGAGCCTGGACAACGTCATCGCCATTGCTGCCGCCGCGCAGCGTGCCGACGAAGCCCATCAGCTGGGTCTGGTGATCTTCGGTCTGCTGGTCAGCGTGCCGATCATCGTCTGGGGCAGCACGATCGTCCTGAAGCTGATCGACCGTTTCCCGGTCGTCATCATCCTGGGCGGCGCACTGCTGGGCTGGATTGCCGGCGGCATGCTGGTCACCGACGTCGCGACCGAGCGTTACCTGATCGCGCCGACGGCCTTGGCCAACTACCGTACGGAACTGACCTACGCCGCCGAAATCCTGGGCGCGTTGATCGTTGTTGTCGTGGGCCTGGCGATTGCCAAGCGCAAGAAGACGACGACCACGCCGCACGCGGTCTAAGCAAGCGAAGCAGTCACCCTCTCCTGCCAGGAGAGGGTGCCGGATCGACGACACGCCCCGCCCTGCGGGGCGTTGTCGTTGGTGCGTCGGCTATCATTCGGCTGCGGCAGGCTGGTCTGCCGGATCAAGGGTTCGTCATGAAAAAGCTTCAAACGGGTATGTCTCTGATGCAGATGCTGCTGCTGATCGGCGTGGTCGGCGCGGTCGTCGCCGTGGCCGCGCACTACCTGCGGTGACACCCGGCGTGCCGGCCTGACCGGGCGGCGGCCATGAAAAAAGGAGCCCGAAGGCTCCTTTTTCTTTGTCGACGACGTGGCGTGGACCCTGGTGTCACCCTGTATTGCGCAGCCCGGCCGCAATCCCGTTGATGGTCAGATGAATGCCGCGCTGGGTCCGTTCATCGGGCGCAGCCACGTCCTTGGCTTTGCCAGCCTTGCCCGATTTGCCTCCTGCCGACTTCTTGCTGGCCTTGCCGGCGGCGTCGCGCTGGGCGCTTCGATAGCGGCGGATCAGTTCGATCTGCAGGTGATTCAGCGGGTCGATGTACGCGATCCGGTCGCGCAGCGATCGCGCCAGCGACGGATTGTCGGCCAGCAATTGCCGCTGCCCGGTGATCAGCTTGAGCGCCGCGATCGTGCGTTCCAGCTCGTCGCGCATCGCGCCAAAGATACGGTTGCGCAGGGCCCGGTCCTCGACCAGCAGCGCATACCGTGACGCAATGGCCAGGTCGGTCTTGGCCAGCACCATTTCCATGTTCGACAGCAGCGTCTTGAAGAAGGGCCAGCGCTGCGACATGTCGCGCAGGTGGCGCAGGCGATCGCTGCGCTTGCCTTCCGCGCCCGAGTCGGGGCCACCCCGCAGGTAGGCCTCGATGGCGGATCCCACGCCGTACCAGCCCGGCAGCAGCAAGCGGCATTGGCCCCACGAGAAGCCCCAGGGAATGGCGCGCAGGTCTTCGATGCGGCCGGTGGATTTGCGGGCCGCCGGGCGGGATCCGATGTTCAGCTCCGAGATTTCCGACAGCGGTGTGGCGGCAAAGAAATAGTCCGCGAACCCGGGGGTCTCGTAGACCAGCGCGCGGTAGGTGCGCATGGCCGTGTCCGACAGGAACTGCATGGTCGGGCCGAATTCCGCAAACAGCTTGTCTTCGGCCTGCTTGGCCTCGGCCGGGTCCACCAGGCTGGCCTCGAGCGTGGCCGCCGTCAGCAATTCCAGGTGCCAGCGGCCGATGTCGGCGTCCTTGTACTTGCTCTGGATGACCTCGCCCTGTTCCGTCAGGCGGATCTGGCCAGCCACGGTACCGGGCGGCTGGGCCAGGATGGCGTCGAAGCTGGAACCACCGCCCCGGCCCACCGTGCCGCCGCGGCCATGGAACAGGCGCAGGCGCACCTTGCGCTGGCTGAACACATCCACCAGCGCACGTTCGGCTTCGTACAGCGACCAGTTGGACGTCAGGAAGCCGCCGTCCTTGTTGCTGTCCGAATAGCCCAGCATGACTTCCTGCACGCCGTACTGCGCGTGCTTGACCCGGGCGCGCACTTCCGGAAGGTCCAGATAGCGCGACATGATGCCGGGGCCATTGACCAGGTCGGGAATGGTCTCGAACAGCGGCACCACGATCAGGCCTTCACCGACATCGGGCGGCCGCTTGCCGGTGGGGTCGGCGCCGGGGGCGATCAGGCCGGTTTCTTTCTGCAGCACCAGCACTTCCAGCAGATCGCTGACGGTCTCGGTATGCGACACGATGGCATGCTGCAGGGCCTGGGGACCGTAGTCGGCACGTGCCTTGGCCGCCGCGCGGAAAATGTTCAGTTCCCGCTGCGTTTCTTCGCTGTAGGCCATCCACGGGGACCCCAGCGGGCGGGCCTGCGTCAGCTCGTCGCGCAGCAGGGCGACACGTTCATCTTCGGTCAGTGCGGCGTAATCGCCTTGCACGCCAGCCCGCGCAAACAGCTCGGCCAGGGTGCGTTCATGCACATCCGAACTCTGCCGCAGGTCAATCGTGGCCAAGTGGAAGCCGAACACCGACACGGCCTGGCGCAGCGCGGCGAGGCGCAGGCGGGCGATCGGGGCGGCATGGTGCTCGACCAGGGAATCGGCGATCACGGTCAGGTCGGCCGCCAGTTCATCGGGGCTGCCATAGGGTTCGGCCGGCGGCGCGGCGCGGCGGGCCAGGTCGCGGCCCGTCAGCTTCTTGCCGGTTGCGCCGATGCGGGCATAGATGCCGACCAGGGCGCGCCGGTAGGGCTCGTCGGCACGATGGCTCGACGTGTCGCCGCTGGACTCGGCCAGTTCCAGCAGGGCTTCGGATGCGGGTGTCAGCAGCGTCGTCATCGACAGTTCGGCGCCCAGCGCGTGGGTCTCGTCCAGATAGAACTCGACGGCCGTGGCGGTCTGGCGCAGCAACGCCAGTTGCAGCGTGTTGGCGTCCACATTCGGATTGCCGTCGCGGTCCCCGCCGATCCAGCTGCCCATGGTCAGGAAGGGCGTCATGGGCGGGGGCAGGGGAGCAAACGGGTCGGTCGCCTCGCGGCCCAGCAGGCGCGACAGGTGCGCATAGATCTGCGGGATCACCGTCAGGAAGGTGCTGCGGTAGAACGACAGCGCGTTCTCGATCTCGTCGGCCACCGTCAGCTTGGTATAGCGCAGCATGCGGGTCTGCCACAGCGTGTCGATCCGGCCGAGCAACTCCAGTGACTTCTCGTAGGCCTCGTCAGGCGTGTGGGGCGCGTCGCGATCCTGCAGCAGACGCGCGATCTCGCGGTGCACATCCAGCGTGCTTTTGCGCTGCACTTCGGTCGGGTGCGCGGTCAATACCGGCGACATGACCGCCGTGTGCAAGGCCTGGCGGATCTTGGCGGGCGTCACGCCGCGCGACTTGAGTCCGGCCACCGCATCGCGCAGCGTGCCCCGCGTGGGCGTATCGTTTTCCAGCCACTGCGCGCGCCGCTGCCGGTTCTGGTCGCGGTCTTCGGCAATATTGGCCAAGTGCAGGAAGTAGCTGAAGGCGCGCACCACGGAATTCGTGTCATCCGGCGACAGTTGCTTGAGCCGCTTTTCGAGCGCTTTCCCATCACCTTCGTCGCCATCGCGGCGGAATTTAACGGCGTTGCGGCGGACGGTCTCGATCGTATCGAAGACATGTTCGCCTTCGCTGGCGCGAATCACGTCGCCGAGCAGGCGGCCGAGCAGGCGAATATCGTTGCGGAAAGGAAGGTCGGGGGCGGCGCTGGCAGTCGTCATCAGGTCTTGGCTTCTGGTTGTGGTTGGAAGGCGTTGACAGGAAAGCGGGTGCGGCTCGAAATGGGCAAGGGACTCCTTGGGGGATGCACGGACTAAGCTTACCGCGCCTGGCCTACGGCGATCGGGAAAGCGGCGTGGCAACGATGTCTCTTATAATCATCGACCCCCGCCTTCACGCTTCCAAGAGAATCCACATTGACCCACGACCGTTTGATCATCGCGACGCGCGAAAGCCGCCTGGCCCTCTGGCAGGCGGAACATGTGCAGGCGAAACTGCGGGCCCTGTATCCGCAGATGTCGGTCGAGCTGTTAGGCATGACGACGCGCGGCGACCAGATTCTGGATCGCACGTTGTCCAAGGTGGGCGGCAAGGGCCTGTTCGTCAAGGAACTTGAAAATGCGCTGATGGACGGCCGCGCCGACCTGGCAGTGCATTCGCTCAAGGACGTGCCGGTCGACATGGCCGACGGGTTTCGCCTCAGCACGATCCTGTCGCGGGAAGACCCCCGCGATGCGCTGGTATCCAACACCTACCCCAACCTGGCCGCGATGCCCCCGGGCGCGGTGGTCGGCACGTCCAGCCTGCGCCGCGAATCACAGATCCGTGCGCGATTCCCGCACCTGAATGTGCAGCCCTTGCGCGGCAACCTGGACACACGGCTGGCCAAGCTGGATCGCGGCAACTACGACGCAATCGTGCTGGCGGCCGCGGGGCTGAGCCGGCTCGGCCTGGGCGCGCGTATCCGCTGCCTGCTGGAACCGGAAGACAGCCTGCCGTCGGCCGGGCAGGGCGCGCTGGGCATCGAAATCCGTGCCGATCGCAGTGATCTGCAGGCGTTGTTTGCACCGCTGTCCGACACGGCCGCCACGGCCGAAGCCATTGCCGAACGCGCCGTGTCGCGGGCGCTGGGCGGATCCTGCCAGGTGCCGCTGGCGGCGTTTGCCCAGGCGGATCTGGATGGCGGTCTGTCCTTGCGCGCCTTGGTGGCCCTGCCCGATGGATCCAGGGTGATCCGCGTGGCGCGCGCGGGCCGCATGGACGACGCCGAAGCCTTGGGCCAGGCGGTGGCGGACGAACTGCTGGCCGGTGGCGCCGCCGAGATCCTGGCCGTGCTGAACGCGCCGGATGCGCCGGACCCCCATGCCCCGGACCCCCATGGCGAGTGACGGGCGGCAGGCCGCCGCGGCGCAGCCTGTGGTTCTGACCCGTCCGGCCGGCCAGAACGCCGCGTTGGCGGCCCGCTTGCGCGCCGCCGGCCGTGACGTGCTGGAACTTCCGTCCTTGCAACTGACCCCGTTGCCTGGCCCGGCACCTGACCCTGCCGCGTTCGACCTGGTGGTGTTCGTCAGCGGCAACGCGGTCCGCTTCTATCTGGACACGCGCCAGGATGCCTATGGGGCATGGCTGCCCTGGCCGGTGAACGTCCCGGCGGCCACGGTCGGCCCGTCCAGCAGTGCGGCGCTGCGGGCCCATCCGGCGTTTGGCGATGCGCCTTCTGTCATCCAGCCTTCTTCCGACGCGGCCACGTTCGACTCCGAATCCCTGTGGACCGAACTGGCTGCGCTTGCGCCGATGCCGTCGACAGCGTTGATCGTGCGCGGCGGGAGCGGACCGGAAGGCCGGGGCAGGGACTGGCTGGCGGCCCGGCTGCGCGAAGCGGGCGTTGCCGTCACGATCCACAGCGCCTATCGGCGGGAGCCCGCGCCGTGGTCCGACGACGCCATGGCGACGCTTCAGGCCTGGGCCGCCGCAGGCCGCTCCGCGGTCATATTGGTCACCAGCAAGGAAGGCGCCGATGCCCTGCAAGCCGCTGCGCAGGCCGCCGGCCTGCTCGATTGGTACGCCGGATGTCGCCTGATTGCAACGCATCCGCGCATTGCTGCTCACGTGGCGATCGCCCTGCCCAGCAACGGTTCAGTCCCCCGTGGCCTCGGCGCTGGAGAACCCTTGTTACAAATATCATCGCCACGCGATGATGACATCTTTGCCGCGATAGAATCGACGCCATGACTGCACCCGAGAATGACATTCGCCCGCCGACCGCCGCCGCGCCTGAATCGCGCCCGGCGTCCGACCGACCTGCCGGCCGCGCGCCAAAGCGCCGTGGCCAGCCATTTCCGTGGGTCACTACCGGCCTGGTATTCGCGCTGATCGTCATCCTGGTGCTGGCCGCCGCGCTGTGGCGCCAGCAGCGTCTGGTCGAAGCCATCGGCCGCGAATCGGCCACCCGCTATTCGCAGATCGACGCCACCGCGCGCGACGCCCAGGCGCGTGCCCGCCAGTCGCTGTCCACCAGCCAGGGCAATGCCGACAAGCTGGCTGTGCTTGAATCCAAGATTCTGGAATCGCAAAGCCAGCAGGCCGCGCTGGAACAGCTCTATCAGGAACTGTCGCGCGGCGAAGATGAATGGACCCTGATCGAAGTCGAGCAGGCCCTGTCGATCGCTTCGCAGCAGTTGCAGCTGGCTGGCAACGTCCCGAACTCGATCGCCGCCCTGCAGGTGGCCGATGCCCGCCTGGCCCGCGCCGACCGTCCCCAGTTCACGCCGGTGCGCCGCGCCATTGCGCAAGACCTGGAACGCCTGCGTGCCTTGCCGTCGGTGGACGTGTCGGGCCTGGTCGTCAAGATCGACCAGCTGGTCACCCTGTTCGACAAGATCCCGCTCCTGGCCAGCGTGGAACCGGCCCGCCGCCGCGGGAACACGCAAGCGCCCGTCGACACGACGCCCGCCGTTGCCCCGGTGGACGATGGCCGCTGGTGGAATGATTGGCTGGCGTGGTGGCCGTCGCTGCGCGATGGCTTCCTGAACGACACGCGCGATCTGATTCGTATCCAGCGCGTGGACCGGCCGGATGCCTTGCTGGTGTCGCCGGAACAAGGCGCGCTGCTGCGTGAAAACCTGAAGCTGCGCCTGCTCAATGCCCGTCAGGCCCTGTTGTCGCGCCAGGAACATGCGTGGGACGCCGACCTGGCCGCCATCTCGGCCGCGATCCCGGTGTACTTCGACGTCGAAGCGCCTGCCACCCGCAGCGCCCAGGCCTTGCTGACGCAGGTCAAGGACACCGAAATCACGATCCAGCTTCCCGGCATCAATGACAGCCTGGCCGCCGTGCGGTCGGTCCTGCCTCGCAGCGCGGTGCCCGCCGCACGCCAGAGGTAAGTCATGCGCTCCTGGATCTGGACTCTGCTTTTATTGGTCGCCGCGGTCGGCCTGGCGGTAGGCGTGCGCTACCACTCGGGCAACGTCGCGCTGCTGCTGCCGCCGTATCGTGTGGAACTGTCGGCCAGCCTGGCCGCCTTGCTGCTGCTGATCACCTTCATTGCCCTGCACGTTGCGCTGCGCACCGTGGCATGGACACTGGGCCTGCCGACGCGGGTGCGGGAATGGCGCGAACGCCGTGCGCTGGCGCAGCAGCAGCAACTGCTGGAACGCGGCTGGATCGGTCTGCTGGAAGGCCGCTACGCGCGGGCCGAAGCCGACATGGGCAACGTGGCCGACCAGACCGACGTCGCGTCACGCAAGGTGCTGGCCTTGCTGTCGGCAGCACGCGCCGCACACGCCATGCAGGAATACGTGCGCCGCGATGCGCTGCTGGTGCGCGCACGCGATGCCGCCGCGGCCGACCCCGCACTCAAGCCTGCCACCATGATCGTGGAAGCGGACATGCTGCTTGACCAGCACCGTCCGGCCGATGCCCTGGCGCTGCTGTCCCAGCTGCACGAAAACGGTCCGCGCCACATGCATTCGCTGCGGCTCGAGCTGCGCGCGCATCGCGACCTTGGCCACTGGGCCGACGTGCTCAAGCTGGCGCGCACGCTGTCCAAGCGCAACGCCCTGCATCCGGCGGCCAGCGCGCGCATGATCGCCACCGCCGCGGCAGGCTTGCTGACCTCGTCCGATATCGTCACGCGCCGCGCCATCTGGAAAGACCTGAAGGCCGACGAACGCACCTTGCCTGAAGTGGCCCTGGCGGCTGCCGCCGTGTTCGATGCCGATGGCGAAGAAGCCCGCACCCGCAAGGTGCTGGAAGACGCCATCGAAACCGACTTTGCGCCCGCCTTGCTGCAGGCCTACGCCCGATGCGGCGGCGACGAAATCCGGCCTCGTCTCGAAACAGCCGAACGCTGGCTCCAGAGCCGCCCGAACGATCCCGACCTGCTGCAGGCGCTGGGTTCGCTGTGCCTGTGCGGCCGCCTGTGGGGCCCGGCGCAGCGTTACCTGGAACGCAGCCTGGCCGCGCGCAGCGATCCCCGTACCCATGCCCTGCTGGCCAGCCTGTTCGACCGCACCAATCGCGGGTCGGATGCCGTGCGCCACTGGCGCCTGGCGACCGAGGCAGTGGTAGGCTTGCCGGTGCTCAAGGCGGCGGCCGACACGATGCTGTTCGATCCGGTTGCGGCGCCCCAGTTCGAAAGCGAGGAACCCGTTGCGCCCGATCGCGCCGCGGGGCTTTGATCGCCCGTTCCTGATTTCCGATTTGCGATTTCCGTTTTCCCTCTTTCTTTCCAGTTTTCTTCTTTTACCTCTCACTCTCGCAGGCTGTTATGAACCTCGATCGCGTCGGTCCCGGCGACAATGCACCGGATGAAGTCAATGTGATTATCGAGATCCCGATGAACGCGGATCCGATCAAGTACGAAATCGACAAGGCCACCGGCGCCTTGTATGTCGACCGTTTCATGATGACGGCGATGCACTATCCCTGCAATTACGGCTACGTGCCCAACACCCTGTCGGACGATGGCGATCCGGTCGACGTGCTGGTCATCACGCCGCATCCCGTGACCGTCGGCGCCGTCGTGCGCTGCCGCGTCATCGGCGTGCTGCAGATGGACGACGAAGCCGGCGGCGACGCCAAGCTCCTGGCCGTGCCGATCGACAAGGTCCTGCCGATCTATCGTCACTGGCAAAAGCCGGAAGACCTGCAACCCGAACACCTGATGCGCATCCAGCACTTCTTCGAGCACTACAAGGATCTGGAGAAGGGCAAGTGGGTCAAGGTCAAGGGCTGGGAAGGCCCGGAAGCCGCCAAGGCCGAAATCACCAGCGGCATCGCAGCCTTCAAGAAGGCCAAGGGCGGCTGATTCTGACAGCGTCGCCTGGCGGGTTGTTGACCGCCTGTACGGCGACTTGTAAGATGAACACGCAGGACAAGACGTTCCAGGAGCGAGTGAAACATGGACGTGCTGCCCTAAGGGGTTCCGCAGACAGCGGAGGCAACAGAAGCTCGCAGACCTGGGTTCCCAGGTCGGAAACAGGCGCTACGGCGCCTTTTTCTTTGGCCGCGGCCTTTTGCCCGGGGCGTCGAATACACCGCTGATCTGCCCCGCCAATGATCCAAACCGCCAGGACTCCTTGGGCTTTCGACTCAAAGGCTTCAGGTAGGCGCTTTGAACGCGCATATGCAATTGAGCTGGCGCCTTTGCGGTTAGCTTGAAAAACACCGAGTACGTTTCAACGCCCTGGTTGACGGGGATAAGGGCCACATAGGTGTAATTGTCCTGTTCGGCTCGATAAACCGTCCGGCGTGGCAAACCGTTTAGCAGTGAAGGCAGTTGCAGCGAGCATTGATAGCGCAAGATGTTGAAGGCTCGCGTTTCGCCACGATGCGTATACCGATGATGATCACGATGCCGTTCGGGATCGAACGCCTCGGTAAAGCAATGGCAGCTGTACTGCACTTGAAGAGAGACCTTTAGGGTGTTGGCCACATCCAGGGCGATCCTGATCGAGGTTGGCTCAAGATGGTCCAGCAGGTACGTCGTGCCGTTGAAATGTTTGTGTGGGAAGTAGGCCAAGACGCACTCACGTTGAATCTGCGAGTGCCAGAGTCGCTGCAATGCCAGGCCAGCGCAAGCCGCGTCGGGACCAAATTGTCCTGGTAAAAGCGCATCATTCCTGCCGCTGCTTGCGTGCCCTTGGTCCAGGACATTGGCGTTACACCGGCCTGCAACCAGGCCGGGTTGCGAACAGCAGCAGGGGCCTCGCCGTTCAGCGCACGGCCTTCACCACCGCGTCAAAGAAGTCGATGTTGTTGACCACGCCTGCGCCGGTGGGTTTGGACTGCGCGCCCCAGGTCACGATCACGACTTTTTCCTTCTGGTTGATGTAGATGTTCTGCCCGAAGATGCCGGTCGCGTAGAAGGCCTTGTCGAGCGCAGACTGGCCGGTGGTGGGCACCCACCACATGTAGCCGTAGAAGGGCAGGGGCGTGCCGCCGGCCAGGGTCTTGGGGCTGCCGGCTTCGGCCACCCAGGTCGGGGGTACGACCTGCACGCCCTGCGCGCGGCCGTCGTTCATGATGAACAGGCCGAAGCGGCCGTAGTCACGCAAGGTGGCGCTGATGCCGCTGCCGCCGATCTCGACGCCATCGGGCGAATCGAGCCACCAGTTGGCTTCCGCTTCCATGCCGACCTTGGTCCAGATCTTTTCCGACAGGTATTGCGCCAGCGGCTTCTTGACGGCGCCGCGGAGCAGCTCGCCCGCAATCTGGGTTTCGCCGGTGCTGTAGTTGTTGACGGTGCCGGGGGCGGCCGCGCGGGGCAGCTTGGCCATCAGGTCCAGCGCCGATCCGGGCTTCTGGCTGATTTGCGCTTCGAGCAGGGCGCGCCGGTCGGACGCCGGGTTGGTATAGGTCTCGTCCCACTTCACGCCCGACGCCATCATCAGCACATCGCGGACCGTCACGCCGTCGTAGGCGCTGCCGGCCAGGCGGGGCACATATTTGACGACCTGATCGTTCAGGCTCGCGATCAATCCGTCCTGGATGGCCGCGCCGATCAGCGTCGACGTGATCGACTTGGCGACCGACATCGACATCCATCGGGTCTTCTCGGTGTTGCCGTACAGATAGGCTTCGTGCGCGATTTCGCCGTTCTTCAGCACCAGCAGGCCCGATACGCGATTCAGGGCCAGGTAGTCGACCAGGTCGTAGGCTTTGCCGCCGGACGTGAACTGGACGGCCGTCAGCGGTCTGGCCGCCTTGGGCATGGCCAGCGGCGTGGACGATGGCGTGATGGACCGGGTAGGGAACAGCCGGTCGATGTTGCGGAAGGTGTTGACCGACAAGTCGGGCGTCAACGCGCCGTCGTACACCTGCCGCACGGTGCCGATGGGTTCCTGCGCATGCGGGTAGGCGGCAGTCGGTGCGGGCGTGGCGTTGTCGTCATCGCCTCCGCCACAGGCTGCCAGGGCAGTCAGGGCGGCAAGGGAAAGGGCGCGCAACACGGTGCGCGGGCGCACGCACGAAGGCGCTTGAACGGTGGGGTAATGCATGGTTGTCTCCTCGACCTGGTGTGACGTCTTGCGTCATCAACCCGGTGCGGAGAATTGTTGTGTGTGCACCGAGGTGCGTACCGCCCGGGTAGCCGAGGTATAGCACCAACCGCCGCCGCACGCCCGTGGAGATTGCTCAACCATGGGCATGCTCAATCTTGCCGACCGCTCAATGTTGAGTGCGTGCGGCCGGCGGTTCGCGGCGGATTTCGCGCGGCAGCGTGAAGCGGACGGTGGCGCCCTGGCCAGGTTCGCCATAGGCGCTGATCTTGCCGCCGTGCCGTTCGATGATGCGGCGGCAATGCGCCAGGCCCACGCCGGTGCCTTCAAAGTCGCGATTCGAATGCAGGCGCGTGAACATCTGGAACAGCTTGTCGACGTTGTTCATGTCGAACCCTGCGCCGTTGTCGCGCACGCAGACGGCAGTCATGTGCTCGAATTCTTCGGACCAGATTTCGATGATGCTCATGGGCTTGTGGCGCGTGAACTTGAGCGCGTTGCCGATCAGGTTGACCATGACCATGCGGATCAGTTGCGGGTCGGCATACACCCGCGGCAGCGCTTCGATTCGCCACACCAGATTGCGCGAATGCAGGTCGGCCGACAGTTCGGACCGGATCTCTTCCACCATCACGCCCAGCGGCCAGACGGATTGCACGATGCCGGCGCGGCCCAGCCGCGACAGTTCCAGCAGCGCGTCAATCGTGCGGTTCATGCGTTCGGCCGTGGCGTGCAGCGCGGTCAGCATCGGCTTGACGTTGCCGTCGGGCTGTTCAAGCTTGCGCAGCATGATGTCGGCCGCCGACATGACCTGTCGTGCCGGCGCGCGCAAGTCATGGCTGACCGACGTGGTGAAGGCTTCGAGTTCGGCCGTGCGTTCGGCCACGCGCAGCTCCAGCGTCTCATTCAGTTGCCGGACTTTTTCTTCGGTCAGGCGGCGTTCGGTCACATCGACACAGAACAGTTCGACCAGTTGCTTGCCGTCGCGCGTTACGCTGATGGCGGCCAGTTCCACATCGCGTACCTGCGAATTCAGGGCCACCAGGCGGTGGTGCCGGAACTCGGCAAAGCCCGGGGCGTCGGCCAGCATCGCGATGCGATCCCGCACGGCCGCGCGGTCGGCTTCGATGATGAATTCCGAGAACGGCCGGCCAACGGCGCGGCCCGACCATTCGGCAGATAGCATCATCAGGGCCGCCGGATTGGCGTACGAGATCAGGCCATCCACCTGCGTCAGGATCGCGATCGGCGCATGGTCCACCACCGCGCTGTACATGGTTTCGCGTTCGGCCAGCGCGCGTTCCATCCGCAGGCTTTCGGTGCGGTCCAGCATCAGCACCAGCGAGTCGAAGCGGCCGTCTTCGCCGGGCGTCGTGGGCGCGACGAACACGTCGAATTCCCGCGTCGCGCCATCGGGCAGATTGAAGCTGAAGCTGTAGGTGCCGGGCTTGCCGCGCGCAGCGGTCGCAAAGTGCGGCGCGGCGAGCATCGACGCGCGGCGGGGCCACAGGTCGGTCATGGGCTGGGCCAGGCATTCGGGCAGCGTCTTGCCCAGCAAGGACAGATAGGGATCGTTGGCGTAACGCAAAATCGCGTCGGCGTCATACAGGGCGACGGCCACCGGCAGCCCGCCAAACATCAGATGCAGTTCCTGCGCCTGGTCCAGCATGATGCGCCGGTCCCGTTCCTTCTCGGCGTTGGACAGCGCGGCCGCAATGCGCCGTTCGATGGTCTGTTGCACGCTCAAATGCAGCAGCACCACGGCCAGCAGCGCCGTGATCGAAAACGTCATGCCCAGCGGCGGTTCGCGGATCGCCCACAAGGTCGGCAGCGGGTTCACCACGGCCCGCCAGATCTCGATGAAAAACGCGGTCAGGACCGCCACCAGGCAGACCGGGACCGACTCGCGCAGCCGGAACATCAGGCCGGCCACGATCAGCACGGCCAGCCAGGGCAGGGCCACGTAGGCATGCAGGCCGCCGCTGGTCAGAGAGGCAAGCACCGACAACACAGTCACGCCATAGACCAGCGTGCGCGCCGCCAGCCGCGCGCGCCGGCGGGCCAGCAACACGCCCGCCACTGCGGCGACGGCGATGGCGCCAATGGCCAGCAGGGCCGGCGCCAGGACCCAACTGCCAGGAAGGAGGGGGCTCATCGTGGGTCGTCAGGCGCCTTGCCCGCACGGGCTCGAAGGTGTTGTTTCACGATGTCCCGCACTTCCTGCGAATGCAGGGCGCGGTGCAGCGCTTCTTCGGTCTCGTCGATCTCGGCCTGGTCCTGCGATATGGCGCGCAACACGGACGAGACCACGATGACAAGCACGACGGTAAAGGGCAGCGCCATCAGGATGGTCATGGCCTGCACGGCTTCCAGCCCGCCGGCCAGCAGCAACGCGATCGCGATCAGCGCGATCAGGATGCCCCAGACCAGCTTGAGCCGGGCCGAAGGATCCCCCTTGCCCCCATTGCTGATCACGCCCATCACGAACACGCCGGAGTCGCCCGACGTGACAAAGAACACCACGACCAGCAATGTGGCGACGCCCGACAGCAGTGCCTTCATGGGCAGGTAATCGAACAGCATGAACAATGCCGACGACGGTTCCTTGAGCGCGGCCTGCCCGATGCCGGCGTTCTGGAAAATGTCGAAGTGCAGGGCGCTGCCGCCAAAGATGGCGAACCACACGAAACACGTCAGGGCCGGCACGAACATGGCGCCGATCAGGAATTCGCGAATGGTGCGGCCGCGCGAAATGCGGGCAATGAAAAGGCCCACGTAGGGCGCCCACGCAATCCACCACGCCCAGTAGAAGATGGTCCAGTCCGCGAACCAGCCGCCGCCCGTGAACGGCGTCAGGCGCAGGCTCATGCGGACGAATTCGCTGATGTAGCCGCCAAGCGAGGTGGTGAGCGTATCCAGGATCGCGGCCGTCGGCCCGACGATGAATACGACCGCGGCCAGCGCAAGGGCGATGACCAGATTGATGTTGGACAGCAGCTTGACGCCGCGATCCAGGCCGGACAGCGCCGAAGCCAGGAAAGCGATCGTGGCGCAGACAATGATGATGATCTGCGAGGTCGGCCCGACCGGGATGCCGAACAGCTGCGCCAGGCCGCTGTTGATCTGCATGGCGCCGAACCCCAGGCTGGTCGCAATGCCAAAGGCCGTGGCCACCAGCGCCAGGATGTCGACGATCACGATCCACTTGCCGCGCCACCGCTCGGGCAGTCCGCCCAGGGTGGAACTGATGGTCATGGGCGCCTGCCGGCGGAACTGGAAGAACGCGACGGCCAGGCCGAAGGTGCAGTAGATCGCCCAGGGGTGCAGGCCCCAATGGAAGAAGGTATAGCGCATGGACGCGTTGGCCGCGGCCGCTGTGACGGGTTCCACGCCGGGCGGAGGCTGCAGGTAGTGCGAGACGGGTTCGGCCACGCCCCAGAACATGAGGCCGATGCCCATGCCGGCGGCAAACAGCATCGAGAACCAGGACTTGCGGTCGTACGCGGGCCTTTCGTCGTCGCCGCCCAGGCGGATGTTGCCGTACCGGGAAAAGACCAGGAAGAAGCAGACGAGGACTAACGCAAAGACGACCCATAGATAGAACCAGCCGAAGCTGCGGGTGCTGAATGCAAGCATGGCGTCCATCGCGCCGCTCATCGACGCGGGGCTGGCAAGCGCCCAGATGACGAACAGGCCGACCAAGGCCAGGGAACTCCATAGGGCCACAGTGACTCTCCTGCAGGGGACGGGGGGCGACCGCGGCGTGCGCCGGGGACTCCGTCGGCAGACCGGCTTCGGGGCCGATCCAGGGTGAGGCGTCTGGCGCGAAACGATTCTTGGATCGTGGAATGCGGGGATTTTACTCGCAACTGTTGCGTTGACTTGGGGGCTGTTCGCTGGGGTTGCTTCGAGTTGTTTTCTTGAGTGGTGGGTCTCGGGAATGAAACGCTGGCGATCTGATTGGGGTGGGGTGGGGACCCTCGCGTAAGATCGGGCGCATCTCAATCGGAATACGCAGGGGACACGCATGGCGCTCGAGCAAACATCCTTCAAAGCAGGCGCGGTAAAGATAGCGGTTGTCGGGGCGGGGGCGATTGGGGGGTTGTTTGCGGCGCGGTTGGCGGGGGCGGGGCATCAGGTGAGCGTGCTGGCCCGGGGGGCGTTGACGGGGATCTTGCGGCAGCATGGGATCCGGTTGACGTCGGGGGGCGTGGAGACGGCGTACCCGGTGCGGGCGTCGGATAGCGCGGCGGACCTTGGAGTCCAGGACATTGTCATCATCACCGTCAAGGCGCCCGCGCTGGGCGCGGTGGCGGCGTCGATGGCGCCGATGATCGGGCCAGACACGATCGTCATTCCTGCGCTCAATGGCATTCCGTGGTGGTTTTTCCTGAACGAGGGTGTGCCGTTGTCCGGCACGCGGCTGAAGCGGGTCGATCCGGACGGCAGCATCGAGGCGGGCATCCCCTTGCCGCATGTCATTGGCGCCGTCGTCATTGTCTCCAGTTCCACGTCGGCCCCAGGGCAGGTGGTGCATGCGTCGGGCAACAAGGTGGTGTTTGGCGAGCCGTCTGGCCAGCCGAGTGAACGGGCGGATCGGGTGGCGGCGATGTTTGCGGACGCGGGGTTCGTGGCCACCGCCAGTCCGGATATCCGTCGGGACATCTGGGCCAAGCTGCTCGGTAACGCCTGCTTCAATCCGGTCAGTCTGCTCACGCAGTCGCCAACGGACCTGATGCTGGCCGATCCTGGGCTGGAACAGTTGTTCGTCGGCATGATGCATGAATTGCTGGGCTTGAGCCGGGCGCTGGGGATCGGCCTGGACATCGCGCCGGAACAGCGCATCGGCGAGACGCGCAAGCTGGGGCATATCAAGACGTCGATGCTGCAGGACCTGGAGGCTGGCCGCAGCGTCGAACTGGACAGCATCGTCGGGGCGGCGATCGAAGCGGCGGATGCGGCCGGGGTGGAAGTTCCGCTGCTGCGAACGGTGTTCAGCATGGCGGTGCAACGGGCGCGGATGGCGGGAATCTACGAGGCGTAATCCCAAGGAAGCACGTTCCGGTGCCCGAACAACAGGGGCATCCGGGGCCTTCGTTTCACGCAGTGAAACTGCCGTGAGTCCCTATGGCGCGGCCACCGCGCTTGGCGCATTCTTCGGCCAGCACGTTCCTTACCCCTTAAAACAGGAGACGCCGCAGTCTTCTGCGGCGGGTGGCCCATGGCGATTTCCAGTGAACTGATCCGGTCAGTCACGTCCTCTCTGTACGAGTGGTCGTTGAAGAAAGTCCCGGACGATACCCAGCTTGAACTGGCGCGCGCCAGCGAGCGTGAACGCACCGATGTCGCGAAGAACACCTTCCGCATCATGCTGCAGAGCGCCGATGCCGCCGAGCGCGAAGATCATCTGGTGTGTTCCGATGTCGGTGTGCCGACCTACTCGATCAAGGTCGGCACGCAGGTGTCATTTTCCGGCAGTGTGCGTCAGGCCATCGTCGATGGCTTTGCCGACCTGGCCGCCCGCATCGATCCGCCCATCCTGCAGATGGTCACTCATCCGCTGACCTTGCAACGCAGCTACGTCGGCAAGAACATGCCCCTGGTGGCATTCGATATGGTTGACGATGTCGACTATATCGAGATCATCTGCGCGCCTAAGGCACTGGGCACCGGGCGATGGGAATCGATCGAGACCTTTGTCTATCCGTCGCTCGCCGTGATTGAACGGTATGTGCTGGACTCGGTGCTCAAGGCCGGCTCGCAACCCTGTCCGCCCATCGTGGTGGGCGTGGGCATCGGCGGGACCTTTGACACGGCTGCCAGGATGGCCAAGGAATGCGTGCTGCGTCCCTTTGGCCACGACAATCCCGAACCCATTCTTGCCGATATGGAGCAGCGCCTGCTCAAGGCCATCAACGCCACGGGCTTTGGTCCGATGGGCACGGGCGGCGACACCACGGCCATGGCCGTGCACATCGATTACTCGTCGGGACATGGCTTCACGCCGGTCGCCGTGGCCTTCAATTGCTGGATCAACCGCCGCACCCGCGCGCGGATCTATAACGATGGCCGCGTGGTCAGGATCGAGTAGGAGCACCGTCATGAGCACCACCCATCGTCTGACCTTGCCCGTGACCGCCGAAGCTATCGCAGCGGTGCGCGCGGGCGATCTGGTCTACCTCGATGGCGACATCGTCGTCACCATCGGCCTGCCCACCCATCAGCGCATGATCGACTGCGCGGCGCGGGGCGAGGCCTTGCCCGTGGATCTGCAGGGCGGCGCCTTCCTGCATCTGAGCTCGTACAACCGCGAGGCGGATACGCCGTCGGGCCACGAAGCGCTGTACATGAACCCGACCACCAGCACCCGCTACACCGCCTTCATGCCGACGCTGATCCGATCCTATGGACTGCGGGTGATCGGCGGGAAGGGCGGGCTGGATGCCGAAAGCGTCAAGGCCATGCAGGAAGTCGGCTGCATCTACCTGTCGTTCCTGGGCGGTGGCGCAACCTTGCTGGCCCGAGCGATCAAGGAAGTCGTGGCCGTGGATTGGGAGGAATACATTTCGCAATTTCGCCTGGTGACCCTGCGCGTGGAAGGCCTGGGGCCCGCCACGGTCGGGATCGATGCGCACGGCAACAGCCTGTACGACAGCCTGCGGCAGACGGCCACGGATCGGCTGCCTGCCATCCTTGAAGAACTGGACCGGACACGGGCGCCGCTGCCCGGCCACTGAAAAAAAATCATGATAAGAACGGAGACAACCATGACCCACGCATACCACGGCGTGCCTGCCCGCGCGATCCCGCGCCGCCCGATCCCGACGCCGCGCGGCTGTGCCACGACGTCAGCACTGACGTCGGCACTAAGCCTGGCACTGACGGCCCTGGTGGCAACGATGGCGCCTGGCGCTGCCATGGCTGCCGATGCCGCCAGCTATCCCACCAAACCCATCCGCCTGGTCGTGCCGTTCCCGGCCGGCGGCAGCACGGATGCCGTCGCGCGGCTGATCGGCGAGAAGCTGAGCCAGAGCATGGGCCAACAAGTTGTGGTCGACAACCGTCCGGGCGCGGCGGGCAACATCGGCACCGACCAGGTCGCCAAGGCGGCGCCCGATGGCTATACCCTGGCGCTGACGACCTCGGGCCCGCTGGCGAACAACAAGTATCTGTACAAGCAGATGCCGTTCGATGCCGACAAGGACCTCGCGCCTGTCGTGCTGGTAGGGGAGATCCCGCTGGTGATCGTGTCCACCGACAAGACGCCGGCGGCCTCGCTCAAGGAATTCATGGCGCTGGCCAAGTCCGCGCCGGGCAAGTATTCGGTGGGCAACCCGGGCAAGGGCACGATCGGGCACCTGGCGTTTGAACTCTGGCGCCACAACGCCAAGGTGGACCTGCTGGGCGTGCCCTACAAAGGCGACACGCCCGCCATGGCGGACCTGATGGGCGGGTCCATCCACGCGATCATCGCGCCGATCACGGCCTTCATTCCGCAGATCCAGGGCGGCAAGATGCGCGGCCTGGCGGTCACGTCGGCCAAGCGGTTTGCCGGCCTGCCCGACATCCCGACGGCGCGCGAGCAGGGCGTGGATATCGACGCGTCGGTATGGTTCGCGGTGGCTGGCCCGGCCGGCATGCCCAGGCCGGTTGTTGACAAACTCAACAAAGAAATCAATGCGATCCTGAGCTCGCCGGAAGCGCGGGCCAAGCTGGAACAATACGGCGCGATCGTCGGCGGCGGGTCACCGGACAAGCTCGGCTCGCTGATGCGAGACGAGTCGGCAAAGTGGAAGCAGGTGGTCGAGACGGCTAACATCGCGCTGGATTGATCACTGGCGCGGCGCGGCACACAGGGCGCACAGGGCATACAGGGCACACGCGCACGACATGCTCGCGCTCGCTGCGACCCACACGAACGCACAAAAAAATGCCCCGCGGACTGTCGCAGTCCGCGGGGCATTCTTCATTTCAGCCTTTACACCCGTCCTGCGACGGGCATCACTGCACTTACAGCGCGACGGCCGGCGACGTATCCGTCATGCGGGTTTCGATCTTCTCGAACACCTTGCCGGTGGCGCCCTTGGCTTCCAGCGCAAACACCAGCATCGAGTTGCCCGTCACCTGATATTCATCGCCCGAGTTGAAGACCGGCAGGTCTTCGCGCACCGGCATATTGGTGTCGAGGATGCAGGTCCACTGGTCGGGGCCGGGAATGTTCGGCAGGGTGAAGTTGACCGTGTCGTGATAGGCGTTGAACACCATCAACAGCGTCGCATCCGATGCCGGACGCTTGATGCCGGTGGCCTGCGCGCGGCCATCGATCACCATGCCGAAGCAGCGCATCGACGCATCGGCCCACTGTTCGCTGGTCAGCTCGGTAGCCGACGGCGACAGCCACTTCACGTCCGTCACATCCAGTTCTTCGTTGTATTCGCCAATGAAGAAGCGGCTACGACGCAGCACCGGCAATTGGCGGCGCAGGAACAACAGCTTGCGGGTGAACTCGTGCAGGGCATGACCTTCTTCGGTAATGCCGTCCCAGTCCAGCCAGCTGATCTCATTGTCCTGACAATAGGCGTTGTTGTTGCCCTGCTGGGTACGACCGATCTCGTCACCGGCCAGCAGCATCGGCGTGCCTTGCGACAGCAGCAGCGTGGCCAGCATGTTGCGCTTCTGGCGCTCGCGCAGGTTGATGATTTCCGGATCGTCGGTCGGGCCTTCCACGCCGCAATTCCACGACTTGTTGTCGGAATGGCCGTCGCGGTTGTCTTCGCCGTTGGCATCGTTGTGCTTCTCGTTGTAAGACACCAGGTCGTTCAAGGTGAAGCCATCATGCGCGGTGATGAAATTGACGCTGGCCCACGGCTTGCGGCCGCGGCGGTTGAACTTGTCGCCCGATGCCGTAATGCGCGTGGCAAAGTCGGCCGCCGTGCCTTCATCGCCTTTCCAGAAGCTGCGCACGGTGTCGCGATAGCGGTCGTTCCATTCGGCCCAGCCCGGCGGAAAGCCGCCCACCTGGTAGCCGCCCGGGCCGCAGTCCCACGGCTCGGCAATCAGCTTCACGCTGGACAGGATAGGATCCTGGCGGCAGCTGTCGAGGAAACCGCCGCCTTCGTCAAAGCCGTGGTCTTCGCGGCCCAGGATCGTGGCCAGGTCGAAGCGGTAGCCGTCGACCTTCATTTCGGTCACCCAGTAACGCAGGCTGTCCGTCACCATCTGCAGCGTGCGCGGATGGCTCAGGTTCAGCGTGTTGCCGGTGCCGGTGTCGTTGATGTAGTAGCGCTTTTCTTCGGGCATCAGGCGGTAGTACGACGCGTTGTCGATGCCCTTGAACGACAGGGTCGGCCCCATCTCGTTGCCTTCGGCGGTGTGGTTGTAGACCACGTCAAGGATCACTTCCAGACGCGCTTCATGCAGGCGGTCAACCATGTCCTTGAATTCCTGCACGGCTTCGCCCGAGAAGTAACGGGGATCCGGTGCAAAGAAGCCCAGGGTGTTGTAGCCCCAGTAATTCTTCATGCCCTTTTCGAGCAGGTAGCTGTCGTTCACGAAGGTGTGAATGGGCAGCAGTTCGACCGACGTGACACCCAGCGTGCGGATGTAGTCGACGACTTCCTGCTGCTTCAGGCCGGCAAAGGTGCCGCGCAGTGCGTCAGGCACGTTGGGATGGCGCTTGGTAAAGCCGGCCACATGGGTTTCGTAGAACACGGTGCGGTCCCACGGCACGATCAGGCCGGTCGGGCGTTCGGCCGGGCTGGTGGAATTGACCACCACGCATTTCGGCACGAACTTGGCGCTGTCGCGGTCATCGAACGTCAGGTCGCCATCTTCGTGGCCCATCTGGTAGCCGAACACTTCCGGCGCCCAGGTCAGCTCGCCGATATGCGCTTTGGCATAGGGGTCGAGCAACAGCTTGTTCGGGTTGAAGCGGTGGCCTTCCAGCGGCAGGTAGGGACCATACACGCGGTAGCCATACACGGTGCCCGGGGGCAGCTCGTGCAGGTAGCCGTGCCACACTTCATCGGTGTATTCAGGGAGTTCGATTCGTTCGAGTTCGGTCTCGCCCTTGGCGTCGAACAGGCAGAGTTCCACCCGTTCCGCATGGGCAGAGAAGAGCGCGAAGTTGGTACCTTTACCGTCCCAGGTCGCGCCCAGGGGGTTCGGTGTACCTTCGGAAAGTCGGTAGCGGCCAGATTGCATGTTCGTCTCTTCGGTCAGCAGGGTGTTCAGTGAGAAACGAGCATGAAGCAAAGGAAATGCCGCAACGGTTTCCGCTGGCGTAAAAGGTGTAAGTCATTGATGTGCGCCTGTCAGGTTTACCGGGACGTTGCACGCTTTACACGATCGCACGGTTGCGACTGCCCTGGCACGCATGTGCACTGCAACATCTCGTCAACCCTGTGACGGGATATTGCAGAGTGCAACCATCGGACTCAGGCGCGAAAGCGTTCGGCGGTCAGTCCGTCCAGGTCGATCTCGGGCGTTCGCCCGTGCACGATGTCGGCCACGATCTTGCCGGTGCCGCACGACTGCGTCCAGCCATTGGACCCGTGCCCGCTGTTCAGGAACAGGTTGGGATACTGCGTGCGGCCCAGAATGGGCGGGCCGTCGGGCGTCATGGGGCGCAGCCCCGCCCAGAATTCGACCTTGCCAAAATCCAGGCCGGTCGGGATCAATTCCTTCACGACCCGTTCGATCAGCGCCTGGCGGTTCGCGTCCAGTTCAAGGCCGTACCCCGTCAGCTCGGCCATGCCTGCCGCGCGGATGCGGTTGCCCAGGCGCGACATCATGATCTTGTTGTGTTCGTCCATGATGGCGACGCGGGGCACGGCGGTGGCCGCACCGTCGTCCTGACCTTCGATCACCGGCACCGTGATCGAATACCCCTTGAGCGGGTACACCGGCAAACGGATACCCAGCGGCGATACCAGGAAGGGCGCATGGCTGCCCAGCGCGACCACGTAGCTGTCGGCCTGCATCGCGCCGCGATCCGTCAGCACCGATTCGACCTGACCGCCGGCGGTGCGGATCAGCTGCACCTGGGTGTCGTACTGGAAGGTCACACCCCGGGCGGCCAGGAAGGCAGCCAGTTCATTGACGAACTTGTAGCTGTCGCCCGATGCGTCCGCGGGCATATGCAGCGCGCCCGCCACGGCGACCGTGGAATGCGCCATGGCCGGTTCGACGGCGGCGAGTTCCTGCGGGCCCAGCAGCTTCCAGGGCACGCCGAATTCATCAAGCGCCTTGGCCGACAGCCGCCCGATTTCCAGTTCGGCGTCGGTGCGGAAGATCTGCAGCGTGCCGCCGTCATGAAAGTCGAAGTCGGTCAGTGGTGCTTCGGCCGCGATGCCCTTCAGGCAGCGCAGGCTGTAGTGCGCCACCCGCTGCATGCGCAGCTTGTTGACGCGGAAATGGTCGGGGGTGCATTGCTGCATCCACCGGATGATCCACTGGATCTTGCGGGGGTCGAGCCCCAATGAAAACCGGATTGGCGAATCCGGCTGCATCGACATCTTGAGCACCTTGGCCACCATGCCCGGCGCGGCCCAGGGGCCGGCAAAGCTGGGGCACAGGCCGCCGGCATTGCCGTAACTCGTTTCCCGGCCAGGCCCGGCCTGCCGATCGACGACCACCACGTCGTGGCCATCGCGCCAAAGAAAATAGGCGGTTGCGATGCCGACCACGCCGGCACCCAGCACGAGAACTTTCATGGATCTGGACTCAATCCACCGTGATGTTGGCTTTTTCGATCACGACCTTGTAGCGGGCGGTCTCGGCATCGATGAACTTGGCGAAGTTGGCCGAGTTCTTGTAGGCCGATTCAAAGCCGAAGGTTTCCAGCTTGGACTTCATGTCGGGCTGGGCCATGATGCGCGACGACGCTTCGTCCAGCTGCTTGACGATGGCGGGAGGCACATTGGCAGGCGCCCACAGGCCGTACCAGGAATACAGCTCGAAGTCCTTCATGCCCGATTCACGCAGGGTGGGCACATCGGGCAGCAGGGGGCTGCGCTGCGCGCCGGTCACGGCCAGCGCCTTGAGCTTGCCGGCCTTGACGAAGGGCAGGGACGACAGCATCGGGTCCATCATGGCCTGCACCTGGCCGCCGACCAGATCCTGCAAAGCCGGAGCTGCGCCCTTGTACAGCACGATCGGGATCTGGCCCAGATCGTTTTCATACAGGAACTGCGCCGCGCCCAGGTGGCCGGCCGAACCGAAGCCGCTGGTGGCGAAGCTGTAGCGGTTGGGGCTGGCCTTGAACTTGGCGACCAGGTCCGACACCGAGGTCGCGCCGACCGACGGCGGCACGCTGAAGATCAGCGCGCCTTGCGTCAGCATGCTGACGGCCGTGAAGTCCTTGACCGCATCGAACTTGATGCTTTTCTTGTACAGCAGGGGATTGATCGAATGGATCGAGGCGTTCACATACAGCGTGTAGCCGTCGGCTTCCGAGCGCGCGACATGCTGCGCGCCGATCATGCCGGACGCACCGGCCCGGTTTTCGACGATGACCGACTGCTTCAACTCGTCTTTCAGCTTCTCGGCAAAAATGCGCGCGACGCTGTCGACCGCGCCGCCTGGCGCATGCGGCACGACGATCGTGACCGGACGGGTAGGGTAGGACTGGGCCGTGGCAAGACCGGCGTGGGCGAGCGCAGCCGCGCCCGCCAGGACAACAGTGTGGCGCACGAACGTGCGGCGATTTGAGCGCGTCATTGCAAGTTTCCCCAACGAGTTGATAGTGTGATTGTTTGCGCCTCCCCTCCCTGCTTGCTAGAACGTACCGGGGTATCCTCCGCCGTCGATCAGCAGGCTCTGCCCGGTCATGTAGCCGGCATGCGCCGAACACACGAACGCGCAGAGCGCACCCAGTTCTTCGGCGCGGCCATAGCGGCCTGCCGGATTGTTGCTGCCACGCTCTTCCCACAACTGGTCAAAGGTCTTGCCGGTCGTGTCGAGCATGCCGTTGATGTGGCGGCGCTGTGCATCGGTCGCAAAGACGCCTGGAAGCAGATTGTTGATGGTGACGTTGTGGCGCACCGTCTGCCGCGCCAGTCCGGCGACGAAGCCGACCAGGCCGGACCGTGCGCCGTTGGACAGCCCCAGCTCGATCTGTGGCGTCTTGACGCTGCGCGACACGATGTTCACGATACGGCCGAACTTGCGTTCGATCATGCCGTCCACCGTGCGCCGGATCATCTCGATCGGGCCCAGCATCATCGAATCCAGGGCGGCGTGCCAGTCGTCGATGGTCCAGGTGCGGAAGTCGCCGGGCTCGGGGCCGTCGGCGTTGTTCACCAGGATGTCCGGCGCCGGACAGGCCGCCAGCGCGGCATCGCGGCCCGCTTCGGTCGTGATGTCGGCGATCACCCAGCGAACGGGCGTGCCCGTCTGCGTGGTAATCTCGGACGCCGCGGCTTCCAGCGTGGCCTGGGTGCGCGCCGCGATCACGACGTGCACGCCTTCACTGGACAGCTGCTGCGCTACCGCGCGGCCCATGCCCCTGCTGCCCCCGAAAACCAGGGCGGTCTTGCCGTTGATGCCGAGATCCATGAAAGGTGTCCGCCCGCGATCAGATCGACTTCAGCTCGGGCGAGCTCCAGCCATATTGCTTGTCGAGCTCGAGTTCCTTGACGATGCGCAGACCCTTCTTCAGGCCTTCGGGCGCCATGGCCTTGAGCGGCTTGCGCAGCTCGCCGGCAGGCAGGCCCACGGCTTTCATCAGCGACTTGATCGCGACCGGGTTGATCGCCGAATACGAGTAATGCAGCATCGGCAGCAAACCCAGGTACGAGTCGCGGAAGCTGGTCGACACGTCAGGCGTGTGCCAGGGCTTCGAGATCGTGGCCAGTTCGGCCGGAGCAATGTTGCCGGTCATGTTGGCGGTGCCGTGGCCGCCCAGGCTCATGGTCGGGACGACCAGACCCAGGTTGGGCGAATCGCAGCACATCACGGACACGTCCGGACGCGCGGCCAGCACCTGGGCGACCTGGCCCACGCGGGTGGTCGATTCCTTGTGCACCACGTAGTTGGGGTGCTTGAAGATGCGCAGCAGGTTGTCCCAGTGCAGATCGCTTTTGACGCGCGGCGGGTTGTTGTAGATGCCCAGCGGCAGGTCGGTCGCATCGGCCACTTCCATGAAGTAGTCTTCGATCGCGTCTTCCGGTGCGCAGATGTAGGCGGGCGCGGCCAGGATCGCGCCGTCGGCGCCATTGGCGTGCGCAAAGCGCAGGTAGTCGATGGTGGTGTCGGTGTTGTTGCCCGTGCAGCCGTAGAAGAACTTCATCTTGCCGGTCTTCATCTTGGCGGTTTCGGCAATGATCTGGTGACGCTCGGCCTGCGACAGCATCGAGACTTCACCGGTCGAACCCATCATCAGCACGGCCGACGTGCCCTGCGATTCCTGCCACTGCAACAGCGTGCGGAACCCTTCGAAGTCGACGCTGCCATCCTGGTTGAATGGCGTGATCAGCGCGACGAAAGAACCTTCGATCTTCATCTTGGACATTGCAATTCCTACTGTTCGTGTTACCCGACATGATAACGCCGGGCGGGACGGTTTCAGGGCAGGCGCCGCGGCGCCGTGGTTATAAGCAAATTCAGGCGTCAGGCCGCTTTGGCCTGGGCGCGGGCCAGGGCGGCAAAGCCTTTTTCCAGATCCGCGATCAGGTCGTGCGGATCTTCCAGGCCGACATGGATACGGATGCCCTGGCCGCTGAAGTTCCAGCGCTTGGTGGTGCGGTCGCCCGGGGTGAAGGGCAGGGCCAGGCTTTCGAAGCCGCCCCACGACACGCCCAGGCCGAATAGCGCCAAGTTGTCGATGAAGGCTTCGACGGCGGCCGGCGACACCGGCTTGAGCACCATGGCGAACAGGCCGCACGCGCCGCTGAAGTCGCGCTTCCACAGCGCGTGGTCCGGATGGCTGGGCAGGGCCGGGTGCATGACGGCTTCGACTTCGGGCCGCGATTCCAGCCACTTGGCCACCAGCACGCCCGACGACCAGTGCTGGTGCAGGCGCACCGACAGGGTCCGCAGGCCGCGCAGGGCCAGATAGACGTCGTCCGGACCGGCCGTCTGGCCCAGGTCATAGGTGGTCTGCTTGATCTTGGGCCAGTACTTTTCATTGGCGGTGACCGTGCCCAGCATGGCGTCGGAATGGCCGACGATGTACTTGGTGGCCGCCTGGATGGTCACGTCCACGCCGTGTGCAAACGGCTTGTAGAACAGCGGCGTGCCCCAGGTGTTGTCCATCACCACGGCCGCGCCATGGCGGTGGGCCACTTCGGCAATCGCCGGAATGTCCTGGATCTCGAAGGTCTCGGATCCGGGAGACTCCACATAGACGACCTTGGTGTTCGGTCGCATCATCGACGCGATACCGGCGCCGCAGCAGGGGTCATAGGCTTCGACTTCAACGCCATAGCGGGCCAGCACGCGGGTCGCGAAGGTGCGGGTCGGCGAATAGGAACTGTCGGTGACCAGCACATGGTCGCCGGCCGACAGCAGGGCGGTCAGCGCCGATACCCCGGCAGCCAGGCCCGACGGGCACACCAGCGTCCGGTAACCGCCTTCCAGTTCCGCGATCGCTTCTTCCAGCGCATGGTGGGTCGGGGTACCGAAACGGCCGTAGGTGCTCACACCGGCTTCGTCGGCGGCACGGCGCTTCTTGGTCTTTTCCCAATCGGCCAGCGTGGGGAAGAGGATGGTTGACGCACGGAATACCGGGGTGTTCACCATGCCGGCAAAACGTTCCGGGTGTCGGCCGGCCGCGATCAATTGGGTTGTCTCTTTCATTCGGAACCTGTGGTGTAAGGGATGCTTGGGTGGTTGCCACCTCGTAACGAAAGTGTAATTTCCGGACGCTGGAAAATTATTTCCTTATTGATCGGTAATCTTTAGAATATTAGGAAAATATTTATCAATGAAACATTAAGATGGTGGAAAAATCTCTATGGATAAAAAAGACAGCAATATTCTTTCTATCCTGCAAGAAGATGCGACGCTGTCGGTGAACGAGATCGCCGAACGGGTCAGTCTCTCGCCCACCGCCTGCTGGAAGCGCATCCAGCGGCTGACGCAAGATGGCATCATCCGCAAGCAGGTGTGCCTGCTGGATAGCAAGAAGCTGGGGGCGGGCGTGACGGTATTCGTCGCCATCAAGACCAACCGGCACGACATGCAGTGGCTGCAGCAATTCGCGGCGGGCGTGCGGGACATGCCCGAAGTGGTCGAGTTCTACCGCATGAGCGGCGAAACCGATTACCTGCTCAAGGTCGTGGCGCCCGACATCCAGGGCTTTGATGTCGTCTACAAACGGCTGATCCAGATCGTCGAGCTGTTCGACGTCAGTTCCAGCTTTGCCATGGAAGAACTGAAATACACCACCGCACTGCCGCTCGATTACCTCTGATTCACCTACCCGCCTCGAGTCACGCCTCATGACCACTGATACCCGCCGTTTTCCTTCCCTGTCGCACTGGGGCGCCTTTACCGCCGTGGTCCAGGACGGCCGCCTTGTCGATTGCGAGCCTTTTGAACGTGACAGCGCGCCGTCGGCCATCCTGTCGTCGATGCCGGGCATGGTGCACTCGCCGCTGCGCGTGCGGCGGCCCGCGGTGCGCAAGGGGTGGCTGGAACAGCGGGAAGGCAGCGACCGGACGGCGCGCGGCAGCGATGCCTTCGTGGAAGTCAGCTGGGACAAGGCGCTGGAACTGGTCGCTGGCGAATTGGGCCGCGTGCGCGGCACCTATGGCGATTCGGCGATCTTTGGCGGGTCGTACGGCTGGTCGTCGGCCGGCCGCCTGCACCACGCCCGCACCCTGACGCACCGTTTCCTGAACAGCGGCGGCGGCTGCATCAACCAGGCGGGCAACTACAGCTGGGGCGCCGCGCAGTTCCTGCTGCCGCATGTGATCGGCACCTATACCCCCGTGACCGGCCGCGTTACCGATTGGGAAAGTGTGATCGCCCACACCCGCCTGTTCATCGCGTTTGGCGGGCTGGCGCTGCGCAACGCGCAGATCACGTCAGGCGGGGCAGGGGACCATTCCACGGCGGCGTGGGTCGCCAAGGCGCGCGCTGCCGGCGTGGACTTCGTGGTGATCAGCCCGACCCGGGGCGATGTGCCCGACGACCTGGACGCCCGCTGGATTCCGATCCGCCCCAACACCGATACCGCCATGATGCTGGGCATGCTGCACACCCTGATCGATGCCGGACGGCACGACCGCGCCTTCGTGCGTTCGCATTGCGTGGGGTTCGAGCCGCTGGCCGACTATGTCATGGGCGTGACCGACGGCCTGCCCAAGGACGCGGCGTGGGCCGAAGGCATCACCGGCGTGCCCGCCGAAACGGTGCGGCAACTGGCGCTGGACGCGGCTGCCACGCGCAGCCTGCTGACCTGCACGTGGTCCTTGCAGCGCGCGCATCATGGCGAACAACCCTACTGGACCTGCATCGCGCTGGCCGCGGCCATCGGCCAGATCGGGCTGCCGGGCGGCGGCTTTGCCTTTGGCCATGGGTCGATGAACGGCGTGGGCAACCCGCGGCCCAACGCCCCCGGTCCGGAAATGGGTTCCGGCGCCAATCCGCTGGGCAAGTCGATTCCGGTCTCGCGTCTGTCGGACATGCTGCTTTATCCCGGACAGCCGTACGAATTCAACGGGCGCCACGACACCTATCCCGATATCCAGATGATCTATTGGGCGGGCGGCAATCCCTTCCATCACCATCAGGACCTGAACAAGCTGGTGCGCGGCTGGCAAAAACCCCAGACCGTGGTGGTGCATGAAAGCTGGTGGACACCCACCGCGCGGCGTGCCGACATCGTGCTGCCGGCCACCACCACGCTGGAACGCAATGACATTGGCGGATCGTCCCGTGACCGGTTCGTGCTGGCCATGCACCAGGCCCTGCCGCCCCAGGGCGAAAGCCGCAACGATTTCGATATCTATCGCGAACTGGCCGCCATGGCCGGGCACGAGGCGGCCTTTACCGAAGGCCGCAACGAGATGGATTGGCTGCGGCATATTTTTGATGGCATGGCCATGGGCTGGGCGCGCGGCGGCTTTGCCATTCCCGACTTCGACACCTTCTGGGCGCAGGGCTTTGCCGAGCTGCCGCCGCCCGAACGCGACTTCGTGCTGTTCGACAGCTTCCGCGAGGACCCGGTCGCGCATGCACTCAAGACGCCGTCAGGCAAGATCGAACTGTATTCGGAACGGATTGCCGGCTTCGCGTACGCCGATTGCCCGCCGCATCCCACCTGGATGCCCCCGGCGGAATGGCTGGGCGCCGAAGCCGCCGATACCTGGCCGCTGCATCTGGTGACGTCGCAGCCCGCCGACAAGTTGCACTCGCAAATGGACGCGGGCGCGCTGTCGGTGGCGGCCAAGGTCGCGTCGCGGGAACGGGTACGCATCAACCCGGCCGATGCGGCCGCGCGCGGGGTGTCGGCCGGTGACGTGGTCCGGGTGTTCAACGATCGCGGCTCCTGCCTGGCGGGCGCGGTCATCGATGACGACGTCATGCCGGGGGTGGTGGTCATGTCCACGGGCGCGTGGTTCGACCCGCAGAGCACCAGCCTGGAACGCCACGGCAATCCCAATGTTCTGACCATGGATGTGGGCACGTCGCAGCTGGCGCAGGCGCCCAGCGCGCTGTCGGCGCTGGTGGAAATCGAAGGCTGGACCGGGACGGCGCCACCGGTGCAAGCCTTCGATCTGCCCGAGGGCATCGGGGCGCGGGCGCCGGTTGGCGATACCGTATAATCCGCGCCAGTCTCCCCGTCGCACAATGGATAGTGCAATCCCCTCCTAAGGGATAGATGCAGGTTCGATTCCTGCCGGGGAGACCAGATCAGCCTTCCGCGTCATCCTTCCGCGTCATCCTTCTACCGCCATTGCCCCCGACATCGCCTCGTCGACCTTGTCGCGGGTCAGCCCGGGCGTCACCGTCTCCACAAAATCGTATTGATGCCGCGGCCAGTAGGCGCCCCGGCGCGCGACCACGTACACCGTGCTGGTCGGAAACAGGTGATCGATCGGTGCGGCCGTCAGGTTGCGGTCCAGGTCGCTGGCATACGCGATCACCGGAATCACGGCCAGGCCCAGGCCGATCGACGCGTAATACTTCATCACCTCCACATCCGTCCCGCGCACCGCGATCTTGGGCGCCAGCCCGGCATCATCAAACGCCTGGATCAGCCGCCGGCCGATCGCATGCTGTTCGCTGTAGGTGATCAGCGGGTAGGCCGCCATGGTTTCCAGCGTGATCGGCCCATCGAACACGGCGTGGTCGGGCGGACCGATCAGCACATGCTTGAAGGTGTAGCAGGCAATCGCGACTACCGACGGCGGCAGCGCAGGGGGCAGGGTCGAAATGCCCAGGTCCGCCTGCCCCGTCAGCACCAGATCGGAAATTTCGCTGGGATTGGCCTGCACGATGTTCAGGGCGATTTCCGGATGCCGCCGCGCAAAGCTCGGAATGATGTCCTGCAGCGCGTAGCGCGCGTGCGTGTGCGTCGTTGCAATGACCAGCCGGCCCTGCGCCCGGTGCTGATGGTCGCTTACGATCAGGCCGATGTCCTGCGCCGCGGCAAGCATGGCTCGGGCGCTGCGCAGCACGTCTTCGCCCACATCCGTCAGCCCCAGCAGCCGGCTTTTCGATCGCACCAGCAACGTTGCGCCCAGGCTGTCTTCCAGCTGCTTGATCTGTTTGCTGACGGCGGGCTGCGTCATGCACAGCACGCGCGCGGCCCGCGAAATGCTCATGGCTTCGTCGACAACGACACAAAAGGCGCGGATTTGCTGGAGTTTCATGGTGGCCGGGGTGGGGTATAGCGGTTTGGAATGGACATGAGCAATTTATCAGTTTTCGGAAATGGGTGGCCCGGCTAGGATGCGTGCATACAGAAAATCTCACGGAGACACAGTGAACGCCACCCCATCCGCCCAGACGGCGCCGCCGTCCGCCGCCGCGCCTGCCGAGGATCTGCAGGCCTGGATCGGCCGCACCGAAACCGTGACCGACACCGTGACCCCGCAACTGGCCGAGCGCCTGGCCGCGACCGTGGAATCGAACCGGGTGGGCCTGCGGCGCGGCGATGCCTTGCCGCAGGGCTGGTACAGCGTGCTGTTTCCGCGGGTGGTGCCGCGTTCGCAGATCGGGCGGGACGGCCATCCGGCGCTGGGCGATTTCCTGCCGCCGGTCGCCTTGCCCAAGCGCATGTTCGCGGGCAAACGCATGCAGTTCATTGCCCCCATCCGGATTGGCGACGACGTCGAACGGGTATCCGAAATCGCATCGATTGCCAACAAGCAGGGCAGCACCGGTCCACTCGTGTTCGTCACCTTGCGCCACACCATCCGCAATGCGGCAGGCGTCGCGGTGATCGAAGAGCAGGACGTGGTGTACCGCACGGCGGCGTCCGCCGTGGGCAAGGAAGGCGCGCCGGCGGCTGCGGCCAAGGCGTCTGCACCGGCCTTCACTGCCGACAAGACGTCGCCGGTCATTACCGCCGATCCGGTCATGATCTTTCGCTACAGCGCGTTGTGCTTCAACGGTCATCGCATCCATTACGACCAGCCGTATGCCACCGGCGTGGAAGGCTACCCCGGGCTCGTGGTCAACGGCGGCCTGTCGACCCTGTGCGCGATCGAACACCTGCACGACGCCTGGGGCATGCCGTTCGCAACCCTCAGTACACGGAACACCTCGCCCCTGTTCGAAGGCCAGCCCTTCCATATCGAAAGTGCGCAGGAAGGGGATGGCGCGATCGGCTTTCGGGTCGTGAGCGAAGCCGGCAAGACCATTGTGATGGGTCAGGCCACGCTGGCTGACGGGAGCAAGGCATGAGCACCGACACGAGCACCAACATGAACATTGCCGCAGCGCCTGGGAACGGTCAGCGCGCGCCGCTGGAAGGCATGCGGATTGTCGACCTGACGCAAGTCGTGGTCGGCCCCCTGGCCACGCAGATCCTGGCCGACTTTGGCGCCGAAGTGATCAAGATCGAACACCCGACGGGCGACCTGTCGCGCTGGATTGGCGGCCGTTCGCCCACCACGCCGGGCATGTCGGGCAAGTATCTGCACCTGAACCGCAACAAGAAAAGCCTGGCGCTGGACCTGAAGAAACCCGGCGCGCTGGATTCGTTGAAAAAGCTGATCGCCACCGCCGATGCCGTCGTGCACAACATGCGTCCGCAAGCCGCGGCACGCCTGGGCCTGGCGCCGGAAGACCTGCAGAAGCTGAAGCCCGACCTGATCTATTGCAGCGTGGTCGGCTTCGGCCAGGAAGGCCGCTACAAAGACAAGCCTGCCTACGATTCCATCATCCAGGGCGCATCGGGCCTGGCGTCGATCAACGATGGCACCGACGGCGTGCCGCGCTATGTGCCCATGGTGATTGCCGACCGTACGGTCGGCGTCATGCTGGCCAACTGCCTGCTGCTGGCCGTGGTGCAACGCCTGCGCTACGGCGGCCCGCAAACGGTCGAGCTGCCCATGTTCGAAAGCATGGCCGCCTTTGTGCTGGCCGAGCACATGTTCCTGAAGACGTTTGATCCGCCATTGGGGGGCGCGGGCGACAGCCGTCTGCTCAATCCGAACTCGCGCCCGATCAAGACGCTGGATGGCTACATCTGCATGACGGCCAACACCGACCCGCAGGTGCACGCCATGTTCCGAGCGATCGGCCGGCCGGAACTGAGCGTGGATCCGCGCTTTGCCGACAAGAAGGATCGCTTCGAAAACATTGGCGAAATGTTCCGCATCCGCAACGAGATCTTTGCGACCAGGACAACGGCCGAATGGCTGGCCATTCTGGAAGCCGAAGACCTGCCCGCCATGCCCATGCACACCCTGGACTCGGTGCTGGAAGATCCGCACCTGGCGGACACCGGCCTGTTTCAGAAGGTCGAGCATCCGACCGAAGGGACGCTGACCAACCTGCGCAACCCGGTGCGCTTCGCGACCTACACGCCGGCCCTGCGGAACATCGCGCCGCACATCGGCGAGAACAGCCGCGAGGTATTGCAAGAGGTGGGCTACACCGATGCGCAGATCGAAGACATGATTGCAGCGGGCGCGGTGGCGCAATACGCGCCCAAGGCGAAAAAGACCGCGGCGGCCGAACCCGCAAAGGCGCAGGCATGAACGCACACATCGTGAAGCGCGAACTGCCTGTGTGGCGGTCCTTGCTCTATGTGCCGGCCAACGTGACCAAGTTCGTCGACAAGGCCCATACCCGCGGCGCCGACGCCATCATCCTGGACCTGGAAGACAGCGTGCCCGTGTCCGAAAAGGCCACGGCCCGCCTTGGCTTGCAAGCCGCTGCGCAGACCGTGCGCCAGGGCGGCGCGGATGTCGTTGTGCGGATCAACCGTCCACTGTCGCTGGCCGTGCGCGACATCGAAGCCTGCGTGCTGCCCGAGGTCGATGGCATTGCCATCACCAAGGTCGACGGCGCATCGCATGTGCGCCTGATCGACGAACTTGTCAGTGAACTGGAGATTCGCCAGGGGCTGCCGCTGGGCCATACGCGGCTGATGGCCATGATCGAAACACCCGATGCCTTCGAGGTCATGACCGAGATCGCGCGCGCGTCCGCACGCATGGTGGCCATCAACATCGGCGGCGAAGACTTCGCGCTGAATGGCGGCTTCGAGCCCACCGATGAAGCCCTGTTGATGCCCAAACAACGCATGATCCTGGCGGCCCGCGCGGCCGGTGTCATGCCCCTGGGTTTCATTGCGTCGGTGGCCGACTTTTCGGACATGGAACATTTTCGCGCCATGGTGCGCCGCTCACGCCAATTCGGGTTTGATGGCGCGAGCTGCGTGCATCCCGGACAAGTTGCGGTCGTCAACGAAGAATATGGTCCCAATGCCGACGCGGTCGCGTATGCGCGCCGCCTGCTGGATGCGAACACCCAGGCCGAAGCCGAGGGCAGGGCATCCTTCCAGATCGACGGCAAGATGATCGACGTGCCGGTAGTCGAACGCGCGCGGCGGCTGCTGGCAAGGCATGCCAGCATCGAAGCCCGCCACCGCAGCCAGGCCAGATAAGTTTTTGTTGTGTTGAAAGGCGGCGCGCGAACCGCCTCATTCCGAGTATCAGAACGACGAGGAGACGTCATGTTCAAGAAGCACCCCGTAGCAGTTTCAATGTTGGCCGCCCTGTGCATCGTGGGCTCCGCCCAGGCCGCCGACAGCTACCCGACCCGCCCGATCACGCTGATCGTGCCCTTCACCCCCGGTGGCAGCACCGACATCATCGCGCGCGTGATGAGCAAGCAGCTGGGCGCCGCGCTGAACCAGACGATCATCGTCGAAAACAAGCCAGGCGCGGGCGGCATCATCGGCACGCAAGCCGCCAAGGCTGCCGCCCCCGATGGCTACACCATCATCATGGGCGCCATCGGCACCTTTGGCGCCAACGCCACCATGTACCGCAAGCTGCCCTACGACCCGGTCAAGGACTTTGCACCGTTGTCGCTGGTGGCCGCCGTGCCGAACGTGCTCGCCGTGAACCCGTCGCGCCTTGACGTCAAGAATGTGGACGAACTGGTCAAGGCCGCCAAGGCCAAGCCCAACGGCTACGACTACGCGTCGGGCGGCAACGGCAGCGCGGCCCACCTGGCCATGGAGTACTTCAAGCTCAAGGCCGGCATCCAGCTGCAACACGTGCCCTACAAAGGCACCGCGCCTGCACTGAACGACCTGATCGGAGGCGTGACGTCAGTGGTGCTGACGGGCTTGCCGCCGCTCTACCCGCACATCCAGGGCGGCCGTCTGCGCGCCATTGCCGTTGCGACCCCCAAGCGCCTGCCCCTGCTGCCCGACGTTCCAACCATTGCCGAAACCAAGGGCATGGAAGGTTTCGAAGCCAGCCAGTGGTATGGCCTGCTGACTGTGGCCGGCACCCCCAAGCCCATCGTGGATCGCCTGAACCGCGAGATCATCAAGGTGCTGAACAGCCCCGAAACGATCGAGATCTTCAAGAAGGAAGGGCTGGAACCGATGCACAACACGCCTGAAGAATTCGCCAAGTACATCAAGGACCAGATCGCCCTGTGGCGTCCGGTGATCCAGCAGGCGAACATCATCATCGACTGATCGCTTATTGCGCTGTGGTTATCCATGAACCGCGTCCCTTGGGGCGCGGTTTTTCCATTCAGCGTGCGTCGCTGGACGGCCCGCCGATCGTGATGACCACCTTGCCGAACGCACCGCGCGCCAGGTGCTCGTACGCTTCGCGCGCCTGGTCAAACGTATACACGTGGTCAATGACCGGCCGGATCCGGTTCTGGCCAAGGAACGCATTCATGCGGTCGAACGACGACCGAGGCGCGACCGCAATACCGCGGATCGTTGTCTGGCGGAAGATCAATGGCATCAGATTCAATGACGTCGTCTGACCTGTCAGGAAACCGATCTGGGCAATGCGGCCCGCCGCCCGGGTGGCTGCCACGGATTGATTGATCCCGTCGCCGCCTGCCACGTCGAGCAGCAGGTCCACGCCGTGTCCGCCGGTCAGCTTCAGCACTTCGGTTGCCCACTCCGGATGGGTGCGATAGTTGACACCTGCAACGGCGCCGAGCGCCTTCAAGGCATCGATATTGGCATCCCGGCTGGACGTCACGATCACCTTTGCGCCGAGTGCCGTAGCGATCTGCGCAGCGAATACCGACACGCCGCCCGACCCTTGCACCAGCACCGTCTGCCCCGGCTGGATCTGGCCGAAATCGACCAGCGCGTACCAGGCCGTCAAGGCCGCGATGGGCAGCGTGGATGCCTCTTCATCCGTCATGTTCTCGGGCGCGCCGACCGCACTGTCTTCATGGATGATCATGTACTCGGCCAAGCCGCCGGGCAGCGGTGACCCGAAGCAATATTCCGGTTCATCCGGGCCCGGTGCGCCGTCCAGCCAGTGCGAATACAGATGGGAATTGACGCGGTCACCCACCGCAAACCGGGTGACGCCTTCGCCCAACGGAGCGACATGGAACTGCTGCAATCCCTGCAGGTGTTTGCGCGGCTTGCCGAGCTGGGCAGCTTCACCAAAGTGGCCGAGGCCATGCAGCTCGGCCGTCCTTTTGTCACGCGATGCATTCAGGACCTGGAAGCATCGGTGGGCGTCAGGCTCGTCCATCGGACGACACGCACCGTAAAGTTGACCGTGGAGGGGGAACGTTTCTATGAACGGGTGAAGGACATCCTGGGTGACATCGCGCGCACCACGTCGATGTTCGATCCGCGCCGTTCGACGCTTCAAGGCCGCTTGCGGGTCGATATTCCCTCGGCATTCGCGCAACGCAGCCTGATGGAAAGTCTGAAAGCGTTTACCGAAACGTTTCCCGATATCGAGCTTGTGGTCGGGGTCACGGATCGGACCGTGGATCTCATTGCTGAGGGGGTCGACTGCGTGCTCCGGCTTGGCGAGCTGCCCGATTCCAGCATGGTGGCGCGACCCATCGGGTCCGTGGTCATGGTGACCTGCGCGTCGCCGCAGTACCTGGCGACGTGGGGCGAACCGCGATCGTTGAGCGATCTGGCCCGGCACCAGGGCGTCAATTTTCTGTCGGGGGAAAGCCATCGTCCGATGCCGTGGCTGTTTTCGGAAGACGGGCAGGACCGTGCCTTTCCCAGCCGCGGCGCCATCACGGTCAACGAGTCGCATGCCTATGTGCAGTGCGGACTGGCCGGGTTCGGCATCATCCAGGCGCCAGGCATCACGTTGGACGCCCACCTTGCCAGCGGCGACCTGATCGAGGTGCTGCCCTTTGCGCGGCCCAGCCTGCGGCGCGTCTCCGTGCTGTATCCGAGCCGCACGCATCTGGCACCGCAAGTACACGCCTTTGCGGACTGGCTGGCGGAGCACATCCCGCCCATGCATCCGGCGTGGTTCAAGGCGAGCTGAGCCGCAGCGCCGGACCTCCTGCACCTTTCACTTCGCGTCTTTCGACTCAGGGAAAACACGCCCCGAGCGACGCGTCACGCCCATTGACGCCCCAGTTCGCCATCCGTATGATGTTTCTATCAAAGAAAAGACGTTCTACTGAAAGAAACGATATAAGCATTGAGCCGGAGGCAAGACATGACGCAAGCCCATCTCTACAACTGGAATTCCCTGCCCAGGGAAACGGTCCGCAAGGGCGTTGAACGGGTCGGGTTCCGGGGTGACGACACGATCTGTGTCATGAACTGGCTTACGCCAGGCATGGACACCAACCCCCATCAGCATGACTTCGAACAACTGGTGGTGATTGTGCAAGGACGCGTGCGATTCCACGTGGGGGACGACGTCGTTGAAGGCGGGCCGGGCAGCATGATCCGCATCCCGCCACACGTCATGCATTACGCCGAACCGGTGGGCGACGAAGTGGTGCTGAACCTCGATATCTTTTCGCCCTTGCGTGCGGACTATCAGCATCTGGTCGCGCATCAGGCACACGAATTCCCATGACCTCGCCCTTCAGGCAGCGGCTGCGCGATCGCGACGTCCTGAGCGCGTGCTTCATCAAGACGCCGGCGTTTCAGCATGTCGAAATCGCGGGCACGAGCGGGCTGGATGCGGTCGTGCTGGACACCGAGCATGCGTCGTTCGATCCCTCACAACTGGACGTCTGCCTGCTGTCGGCGCGGGCGGCAGGCACGGCAGGCCTGGTGCGGCTGGCCGATCAGCGTCCCGAAACAGCGTTGCATGCGCTGGATCTGGGTGCTGCGGGCGTGGTGGTGCCGCATGTCAAAGACGCTGCAACGGCGCGTGCGGTGGTGGCCATGTGCCGCTATCGCAATGGCGAACGGGGCTTCAGCAACTCGCCGCGTGCTGGCGGTTATGGCGCCATCGGCATGGCTGACCACGTCACGGCGTCCGATAACGCGATCAGCGTGATTTGCCAGATCGAAGACGCTTCGGCGATCGACCACGTGGCCGACATCGCCGCCGTGCCCGGCGTGGACTGCCTGTTCATCGGCCGCGCGGATCTGGCCCTGTCATATGGCGTGACACAACTCGATCACCCGCGGGTCGATGCCGCGATCGCCACCATCATCGACGCCGGGCAGGCAAGGGGGACCGCGGTCGGCATCTTCCTGGCCGACGCCACGGCCGTCGACAGTTACGCACAACGCGGGGTCAGCTTCTTTGTGATCGGGTCCGATCAAAGCTGGCTGCGCAGCGCGGCCACGCAACTGGCCGCGTCCATGAACCCCCGGAGACAACCAACATGAATGCCGTTCCCAAACCCGTTCCAGCCCCCATCGGCCGCGATCGTGACGCGACCATCGACCAGCTTGTGAAGGGTGCCATTGACCTGCACTGTCACAGCGGACCGTCGGTCATGGCGCGCTACCTCGACCATATCGAAGCGATGAAGGAAGCGTCCGAAGCGGGCCTGCGCGCCTTGCTGCTGAAGGACCACTACTACTCGGCCACGCCGGTGACCGCGCTGCTGAACAAACACTTCAGTGAGCTGGGTGTGCTGATGCTGTCGGGCGTGCCGCTCAACAACGCGGTCGGCGGACTCAATGTGCATGCGGTGGAGCATGGCATCAAGCTGGGCGCGCGCCTGGTGTGGATGCCGACCTTTTCGTCAAAGAACCACATCGATCATCACAAGGCGGATGCGCACTTCACCGATAAATTTCCGCAGACCAAACGCAAGATGATCGAGCCCGAGCCCCTGACGGTACTGGATGCGCAGGGTCGCCTCAAGCCCGAGGTCAAAGACATCCTGGACCTGATTGCGGAAGCGGACGTGGTGCTATCGGGCGGCCATCTTCACATCAGCGAGATGTGGCCCTTGTTCGATGAAGCGCGCGCGCGCGGCGTAAAGCGCATCCTGGTGAACCATCCGACCTATGTGGTGGACGCGACGCTGGACGACATGCGGGAACTGGCGCGGCAGGGCGTGTACATGGAGCACTCCATGTGCATGTGGGTGCCGGGTTCCAAGTTCAAGTTCTATGACCCGGAATTCCTGCAGCAGGTGATCGATGCCGGCACGGTCGACCTGACCATTCTCGGCTCGGATCTGGGGCAGGTCGGCAACCCGCGCATCGTTGACGGATTCCGCAGCGTGATCGGCACCTGCCTGGACCTGGGGCACAGCGAAGAGGACATCCGTAAAATGACCTCGACCAATGCCGCCACCCTGATGGGACTCGAGGACTGACCGTGACACCACGCAATGACGATACGCTGCCGACCCTGCCTGCCGGCTTGCCTGCCGACCCGCCGGATGAACCGGCGAAGGCCGGGCCGGCGCTGCTTGAATCGGTAGCGATCGTCTTCGCGCTGCTCGACCAGCTGACCCTGGCCCGCCGGCCGATGGGCGTGACCGAACTGGCCGCGGCCATGGACGAGCCCAAGCCGCGCGTGTATCGGCATCTGGCGTCGCTGCGGCAACTGGGCATCGTCGAACAGGACCCGGCCAGCGAGAAGTATCGCCTGGGCGCCAAACTGGTGGGCTACGGCATCGCGGCAGGGGAACAGTTCGACCTGCGGCTGATTGCCGATCCCTACCTGACGCGCCTGCGCGACCAGACCGGGCAGACCGCGTTGTTGTCGGCGGCCACGCACGATTCGGCGCTGGTGATTTCCGCGGTGGACTCGACGCGGCAGGTCTGCATCACGGTCAAGCCAGGCAACCGCGTGCCGGCGCATTGTTCGGCGCAGGGGCGCATCGTGCTGGCCTGGTGCGACGAACTGACCCAGCGCAAGTTGTTGAAGCGGCAGTTCGAAGCCTTCACGCCCGCGTCGATGGTCGATCCGGTGCGCCTGGCCGAACGCCTGCAGAAGATCCGCCGCGACCTGTACGAGGACGCGTGCGGCGAAGTGCTGGAAGGCGTGAATGTGCTGGCCGCGCCAATCTTTCGCGGCACCGATAAAGGCGATGAACTGGTCGGCACCATTGGCGTGATCGGCCCGACAAAAGACGTTCCGTCGCCTCCGCAGGCCGGCCTGATTGCCCAGGTGCAGGAAGCGGCGGCCGAAGTCAGCGCGCGCCTGAATAGCGGCGCGTACGAACACCTATTTGCGGCGCTGTCGCGCCATCGCGGCTGACGGTGTCGGCGCGCGAACAAGGAAGACCATGACACGATCCAGCACCACGGTTGGCACCCTCAGACTCAAGAACCCCGTGATCTGCGGGTCAGGCGAACACACCATGACGGGCGACGCGATCCATGCGGCGCTGGCGTGCGGCGCGGGCGCCGTCGTGGCCAAGTCGATCAACGAATCCGTGGCGGCCAAACGCCAGCTGGATCGCACGGACTACCAGTTGCTGGACGGCCAGTGGAACCGCCTGCCGTGGGACTTTGCCCCGCCTGCCGATGCGCAGGTGTTTTGCCGCTCGGGCCTCATCCAGCAGCCGTTTGCGCAATGGATGGAAACCTTGATCCGTGCCGACCGGCATGCGGCCACGCTGGATGCCTATGTGATCCCGAGCCTGATCCTGAGCGACCTGGCGCAATGCGCGGCATACGCCACCGCGATCCAGGACATGGGGTTTCGGGTGCTTGAAGTGAACATCGGCGCGCCCCATGGCGATGAAGCCGCGAAGGGCGCCATCGTCCTTGAACGTGACGCCGCCCGTATCGAGACCATCGTGTCCACACTGCGCCGCGCGACCACCCTGCCGTTGTGGATCAAGCTGACGGGGCAGAGCGAAGACGTCACCGGCCTGGCCGATGCCGCCCGCCGCGGCGGGGCCGATGCCGTGGTGATGATGGGGCGCTTCATGGGATTCCTGCCGGATCTGGAAACCGAAAAGCCGATGCTCGACACGTCGGCTGCGTTGGGCGGCGGGTGGGCCTTGCCGCTGACCGCACGGTGGATTGCGTTGACCCGCCGCCGGCTGGGCAAGGATTTCCCGCTGGTCGCCACCAATGGCGCGCGGTCCGGCCTGGATGTGGCGCGCTTTCTTCTGGCGGGCGCCTCGGCCACCGAGATGACGTCGGCCGTCATGGCGGGCGGCTATCAGGTGCTGACCGACAGTGTGGCGGAACTGGATCGTTACCTGCATCGGCGCGGCCGCACGGCCGAGGCCCTGATTGGCGCCGCGGCCGACCGCCTGCAGTCGTATGGCGAGCAGCCTGAACGGCCGGGGTACTGGCAGTCATTCGTGCCCGCGGCGGCATCCACCGAGCCCATGGCCGCACGAACGTGACCCAGTTTCCGCAGTAACTGCGATGCCTGTGTGGCCCAGGCACCGGTCTGTCGCCGTACCCGGCTGGCGGCGCCCGCCACGCATGACCCGCTAAGCCCCCTTTTTTGAGCACCACCCAAAAAAACAATGCCTTGACCGGCAGGGGCGACCTTTGCCCGCGATAACCACGGAGACACCCATGACCCTTGCTTCTTCACCCGCAGCGCGCACCCGGCGCCGCACGCTGCTTGCCCTGTCTGCCGCCCTTGGCCTGACCACGGTGGCCGCGCTCGTATCGACTGCCCATGGGGCAGACGCCTACCCGGCCAAACCGGTACGGCTGATCGTGCCATTCGCGCCGGGTGGCGCTGTCGATATCGTGGGCCGCCTGATGGCCCAGTCCCTGACCGAAAGCCTGGGCCAGGCCTTCATCGTCGAAAATCGCCCCGGCGCCGGGGGGCTGCTGGCCATGGAAGAAGTCGCCCGCGCCGCGCCCGACGGCTACACCCTGGCCGTGGGAGGCGCCGGCCCGCTCACCGTCAGCCCGTCGCTGTACCGCGATCGCAAGTTCGACCCGATCGCGCGCTTCGATCCGGTCATCTGGTACGCCAGCACCCCGGGGCTGCTGGTGACGAATCTGTCGCTCAAGGCCGACTCGGTCAAGGCCCTGGTCGCGCTGTCGGGCACGGTCGCGCAGCCCCTGGCGATGGGGTCGGCCGGCAGCGGCAGCATCAACCACCTCATGGGCGAATACTTCCAGCAAGTGGCGGGCGTGCGCTGGATGCACGTGCCGTATCGCGGCAGTTCGCCCGCACTGACCGACCTGATCGCTGGCAACGTGCAAGTCATGATGGACATCGTTCCCACCGCGGCGCCCCTGGTCAAAGCCGGCAAGCTGCGCGCCCTGGCCGTGACCACGCCCCAGCGGTCCGCCACCTTGCCCGACGTGCCAACCCTGGCCGAGCTGGGCTATACCGGCTTCGACGTCAGTTCCTGGCTGTCGCTCAACGCGCCCAAAGGCACCCCGCCGGCGGTCATCGCGCGGCTCAACCAGGCCTTGAACGAGGGCCTCAAGCAGCCCGAGGTCCGCAAGCGCATCACCGACATCGGCGCCGAACCCGAAGGCGGGCCACCCGACCGCGTCGCCGCCCGCCTCAAGCTCGACCTGCCACGGTGGAGCCAGCTCATCGACAAGGCGAAGATCGCCGTGGAGTAGGGCGCCGGATGGTGACCGCTGAATGGCGGCCACTGTGTCGCCAGCATTGTCACCGGTTCGACTTCCACGATAAGCTGACCCTTGCCTCACGCCTGGAGGCGAAACGCATGCATTCGTCTATCGGGGAAACTATGAACTACGCTGTGGTGCTATGCCGTGTGGCAACAATCGCCGCCACCGGCCTGCTGTTGGCCCAACCTGCCTTTGCCGATGAACGCAAAGACGAGGCATTCAGGATCATCGATCGCAACGCCGACACCGTCGCGCAGATCGGTGACGCCGTCTACGCCTATGCTGAACTCGGCATGCAGGAAGTCAAGAGCACCCAGCTGCTCAAAGACACGCTGGAAGCCGCCGGCTTTTCGGTCGAGATGGGCGGGGCAGGCATGCCGACCAACCTGTGGGCCAAGTGGGGAAGCGGCAAGCCGGTCATCGCGATCAGCACCGAGATCGACGCCTTGCCCGAAGGGTCGCAAACGCCCGGGTCCATCGCGCGCAAGCCGGTGGTGCCAGGCGCGCCTGGCCACATGGAAGGCCACAACACACATGCCGGCGTGGCCACCGCGGCCGCCTTCGCGGTCAAGACCATCATGGAACGGGACAAACTTCCGGGCACGCTCATCATCTCGTTCGGACCGGCCGAAGAGCAACTGATCAGCCGTCCCTTCCTGGTCCGCGCAGGCTACTTCAAGGACGTCGACGCGGCCTTCATCCTGCACATCGGCGACAACCTGTCCACGGGATACGGCCTGCAGAATTATGCGGCGATCAGCGCCAAGTTCACCTTCCACGGCAAGACCGCGCATGGCGCGAACAACCCCTGGGACGGCCGCGATGCGGTCGACGCCGTCGAACTGATGGACATCGGATTCGACAAGCTGCGCGAACACATGCGGCCCACCTACCGCGCCCATCGCACCATCACCATGGGCGGCATCCAGCCCAACATCATTGCCGACCTCGGACAGATCTGGTGGTACGTGCGCGACGCCAACGCCCCCGCCGCCAAGGAAAACTTCGACAGGTTGGTCAACGTCGGCAAAGGCGCCGCGATGATGACCGGCACCACCATGGACCCGCCCGAATTTGTGGCGTCGGCATGGCCCCAGCTCGGCAACAAGGTGCTGAGCGAACAGATCCGCAAGAACATGGAAATGGTCGGCCTGCCCACCTGGAGCGCCGAAGAAGTCGCGTTTGCGAAAGAACTTCAGAAGGCCAACAACAAGCCCGAGGTCGGCCTGGCCACGGCACTGCCCACCGTCACGGCACGGCCGCAAGGCACCGCGTCCAACGACAACGGCGACGTCACGTGGGTCGTGCCCACGGGCATGATGAACTTCCCGTCGAGCGTGCCGGGCATCGGCTACCACGCCTGGCCCGCGGCCATCACGCCCACCAGCACGATGGCGCACAAGGGCATGGTGACCGGCGCGAAGGTGCTGGCCGCCTCGTTGCTGGACGCCGTGACCACGCCCGCCCTGTTGCAGAACGCGCGCAAGGAGTTCACGGAGGCCACCAAGGAATCGCCTTACTTCACGCTGCTGCCCGCCGAAGCCAAGCCCCCGGTCGACATGAACAAGGCAACGATGGACCAGTTCGCGCCTGCGCTGAGCAAGACCTATCTGAGCGTGTCGCCGCGGTTCAAGTGAGGCGGGAAGGGAGGGCGGCGCCGTGCACAGCATCAGCCGCTTTCCAAAATGCGTCTGCAGGTGTAGCGTCTGGACGGTCGGACTTCAGCGATTCCGCGTGACGGCCGATTCGCCTTTGCCGGAGGCCGACGCCATGCGCATCTTCAAGCAATTGCTCATCGCCCTGACCGCACTGTTCGCATCGACTGCGATGGCGCAGATGCCGCAGGGCGAATACCTTGACGGGAAGAACGCCAAGGTCGCCGTGGTTCTGGCGCATGGCCAGGGCCTGGATGCCGATTCGCATGTGGTCGGTCCATTGCGTAAGGCCATACATAGCGAACTTGGGTATCACACCCTGTCGTTGCAGATGCCAACCCTCGCGGGCAACCGGTCGCCTGACACTTTCCAGCAGTACGCGTCGACCTTTCCAGATGCGTACACACGCATCCAGGCCGCGCTGGATTTCCTCAAGAACGAGAAAGGCGTGGAACGCATTTACCTGATGGGCTACAGCATGGGCGGGCGGATGACGTCGGCCTTCCTGGCGAACCATCCGGACTCGGGGGTGGTGGGATACCTCGGTGTCGGCCTTCTGGCCGGTGGCCCGGAGCCGCTGAACACCAACCTCAATTTGCGCAAGATCCGGATGCCCGTGCTCGATATTTATGCCGAGAACGATCGCGATGCCCAGTTTGCTGAGAACCGCAAGGCGATGGTGTCCGATCGGTTCGTTCAGGTTCCAATCGTTGGCGCGAAGCATGACTATCGCGGGTACGACCAGCAGATCGCCCAGGCCGTAAATACTTGGCTGACGAAACAGGAAACGAAATAACGTTGACCAGCGTCAGCCCGGCGCCCTGTGTGATCCCCCATTCATTACCTGACGTATCCCTCCTTGCCCCGCACTCGCCCGGGCACGACACTTGCGCTATCTCTCGTGATTTACCGAAGCAACTGGTTGACGATCCATGATCTTCCAACGCGCCGTTTCATTCGTGCTCGTACCCGCTGGTGTCGTCGTGGCCGCCTTTGCGCTGGCCCATTGGGACGCTGGCCGTACCCGCGACGTGGCGAATGACGACGACGCACGGCGGTCAGCTGGCCCATCCGTGGTGACCGTCAGGCCACCGCGGACAGACGCCCAGGACAGGGATCGCCGTGATCGGTCGCACAGCCAGTTGTCCCGGAATCGGGATCGGTCGGACCCTCCGAAGGTGGAGGACTGACCGCATCCCATTTTTACAAAACCACGAAGAACCACGGGAGCTATCTACCATGCTGACCAAGAAAGATGTCGATGCCATCGACGATATCCAGGCAGGCCGTAAAGAGGTTGACGACACCCATCTGGCCGACGCGGCCGAGCCGACGCCGGAAGAGCGACGGGCCGCGCAAGAGGTTGCTGCCGGCGACGACGGCAAGATGCATTTGGGGAAGAACTTCGGGGAAGCGCTGGTGGACATTCTGGTGCCGGGAGCAGGTAGCCATACAGGCGATTTCGCGCGTCCGACGGATCCGGCGGCGCCGACCGTGGTGACGCCGATCACGAGCGACACGGACAAGAAGTAAGGGCAGGGGGCCGGCCGTCAGGTTGGCGAATTCACGTGTGTAGTCTGGCGGGTCGGTCTCAAGCGGGCCCGTCGCGGGGGAAATTATGGTGTTACGTCAGATTGGCCGTTTCAAGTCGATCGCCCAGTTTGTCGGGGGGCGTGTCGGCCCTTACGGCGAGCTGCTCAAACTGGAACTGGCCTTGTATCGCCAGTCGTTGATCACCACCATCCTGGGTTATGTCGGGTTGGTGCTGTGTGCGCTGTTTGCCGCCACGTTCATTTCAGTCGCCATTCTGGTCACCTACTGGGACAGTACGTCCCGCACGGCGGTGGCCTGGTACCTGGCCGGTGGCTGGGTGCTGCTGGGGCTGGCGTCCTATCTGGTGGGCCGCATGACCTCGCCCAAGGGTGAGCCTTTCAACGAACTGCTCGAGCAGGTCCGCCTCGACGTAGATGCAATCCGGAGTTCCGATGAGCAAAATCAAGACCGAATCACGAAAAAATGAGCTCCTGCGGGAGATGAACGTCGAACGCACCCGCTTTGTTCGTGCGGGCGTGGTGAGGACGGAACATAGCCATCGGGCGCGCGGCGTCAGCTCGGCTGAAGGGGCGTTGCTCAACGCCTTGTTCTCGGTGGCGACGGGTGGCCGGTTTCCGGCCTTCCTGCGCAAACCGGTGCAGGGCTTTGCGCTGGCCTGGCTGAAGGGCCGCTTCGACAAGATCGTAGCGGGCAGCCTGCATCCGGCGCCGGCTCGTCCAAAGGCCGCGCTGTTCGGGGAAGCTCCGCCGCAGCCGGATGCTTCTGGCGCGCCCGTGCCGACGCAGGTGCAGTCCGTCAATGAATTGCGCAAGGCCAGCAATGCGCTGAACCTTGCCATTCAGGAAGGCACGACGGAAGAGATCCAGAAGTGCTCGGACGCCCTGAAGGCGCAGATCGCCATGACGCGCATCGCGCTCGACAACGCGAACGCCGGTATGACGACGCCGCCTGACCGGGCCGTCAGCTGGATGCTGCGGGCCGCGAATCAGCAGCCCTGGCTGGCCATTGGCGTGAGCCTGGTAGCGGGCTTTGGCGCTGCCACGGCGTGGTCGCAACTGAGCCGCTGGCAGAACGCTCAGCAGGCCAAGAAGGCTGAAGTGGCCTACCTGGAACTGGAGCGCGCGCACGCCAAGGTGCTGGAACAGCAACGCCGTTACCGCGGCAAGCTGCGTCGGCCCTTGTATTCCTGATGTGACCTGACCTGACGTGACCTGACCCGGTCACTATGGCCATAATGGCCCCGATCGTTGCACCGTGCTGGTGCCCCGATCGGGGCCGTTGCGCTATGATCGTCGGCTGCCAGTGCCATCTGGCGCCTGAATGTCGATCACCGTCCCATGCCGCACTCGTCTGCTTCCGGTTCGTCCGGCGCGTCATCCACCACCTCCCTTGTTCTGTGTGCCTCGCTGGTGCTGTTGCTGGCGATGGGCGTTCGCGCGACCTTCGGCCTCTTCATGCAGCCGATGGGGCTGGCGCATGGCTGGGGGCGCGACGTGTTTTCGCTGGCCTTTGCCATCCAGAACCTGATGTGGGGCGTGGCGGCGATCGGGGTCGGCATGGCGGCCGACAAATATGGCGCCGGCCGCACGATCGCGCTGTCGGCTGCCTTGTACTTCCTGGGTCTGCTCGGCACCCGCTATGCCGGCACCGAGCTGTCGCTGTATGCCAGCGCCGGGATATTGATGGGTCTTGGACAGGCGGGCACCACCTTTGCCGTGCTGTTGCCGGTGGTGGGGCGCGCCGTGCCGGCGTCCCAGCGCAGCGCGGCGCTCGGCCTGGTCAGTGCCGGCGGGTCGATGGGGCAGTTCGTCCTGGTGCCCGCCGGGCAATGGCTGATCGACACCCTGGACTGGACAGGCGCCTTATGGGTGATGGCGGCGTTGATGCTGCTTGCGATTCCGCTGGCGACGCGGCTGACCGGCCGGCCCGAGGCCACCGCGTCCGGCTTGTCGCTCGGCGGCGCCATCCGGCAGGCCGTCCGCCACCCATCCTTTCATCTGCTGTTCTGGAGCTACGCCGTGTGCGGGTTCCATACGGCGTTCCTGACGCTGCACTTGCCTGCCTACGCGGTCGACAGCGGCCTCAAGGCGTCGGATGGGGCGATGGCCCTGGCGCTGATCGGTCTGTTCAACATTCTGGGTTCCTACGGCGCGGGACGGCTGGGCGGCCACTTCAGCAAGAAGACCTTGCTGGCCGGCATGTACGGCGTCCGCGCGGCAGCCATTGCCTTGCTGCTCATCTTCCCGCTGACGCCGTGGCTGCTGGCGGTGTTCTCGTCGGTGATCGGCCTGGTCTGGCTGGGCACGGTGCCCTTGACGGTCGGGCTGGTCGGCCACATCTACGGCATGCGTTATGCCGCCACACTGAGCGGCATCGTGTTCCTGGGCCACCAGATCGGCAGTTTCGTCGGGGTGTGGCTGGGCGGCAAACTGTATGTCGCCACCGGCAGTTATGATGTCGTCTGGTGGATGGCGCTCGGGCTGGGTGTCATGGCTGCAGCGCTGTCCCTGCCCATCCGCGAACGCCCCCTGGCGGCCGCATGAGCACGGGGCGCATCCTTGCCTGGATGCTGCTGGCCGCCGTGCTGGCCCTGGCGTTCGCGGGCTATCAGCGCGCCGGACTCGTCATGAATTGGGAAACCCTGATGGCCCTGTGTGGGGTCCGGTAGTCCCGCGGCGTGTCCGTCTTGCCAGGACCGATTTGTCAAGCCGAATATGCGCCTTTTGGGCTGCCTAAAAACTGGGCGTCCCAGCAAGAGCCGCGTAAATAGGCGCTTCATCCTTAAAATAAACCGCATTTTCCACAGTAGCTGGGGATAACTTGGCGACTCGCTATAACGAAGCTTCAATCCGGGTGCTGAAGGGTCTTGAACCCGTCAAGCAGCGTCCGGGGATGTACACCCGAACCGAAAATCCCCTGCACATCGTGCAGGAGGTGATCGACAACTCCGCCGACGAAGCCCTGGGGGGCAACGGCAAACATATCCAGGTCACGGTCCACACCGATGGCAGCGTCACCGTCGAGGACGACGGCCGCGGCATTCCGGTCGGCATGCACCCCGACGAGGGCGCCCCGGTGGTCGAGATCGTGTTCACACGCCTGCACGCCGGCGGCAAGTTCGACAAGGCCGCGGGCGGCGCGTACGCGTTCTCGGGCGGCCTGCACGGCGTGGGCGTGTCCGTCACGAACGCCTTGTCCACCCGGCTCGAAGTGCTGGTGTGGCGCGATGGTGGCGCGCACCAATTGGTCTTCAGCGGCGGCGACGTGGTCGAACCGCTCGCCAAGATTCCCGATACCCGCAAAAAGACGGGCACGCGGGTGCGCTGCTGGCCGGATCCCAAGTACTTCGACAGCGCGGCCATTCCGATGGGCGAGCTGTCGCGTCTGCTGCGCAGCAAGGCCGTTCTGCTGCCGGGCGTCAAGGTCACGCTCAAGATCGAAAAGACCGGCGAATCGCAGACCTGGCTGTACGAGCAGGGCCTGCGCGGCTACCTGACCGAAACGCTGGGCGGCGCCGAATTGCTGATCCCGCTGTTCGAAGGCCAGCAGTACGCCAACCGCGACCACGAAACCTTTGCCGAAGGCGAGGGCGCGCAGTGGGTGGTGGCCTGGTCCGAAGATGGCAACGTGGTGCGCGAATCGTATGTGAACCTGATCCCGACGTCGGCCGGCGGCACGCACGAAGCCGGCCTGCGTGAAGGCCTGTTCACCGCGGTCAAGAGCTTTGTCGAGCTGCACAACCTGAGCCCGAAGGGCGTCAAGCTGTTGCCTGAAGACGTGTTCGCCCGCGCCAGCTTCGTGCTGTCGGCCAAGGTGCTGGACCCGCAGTTCCAGGGGCAGATCAAGGAACGGCTGAACAGCCGCGATGCGGTGCGTCTGGTGGCGGGCTTCTGCCGTCCGGCGCTCGAGCTTTGGCTGAACTCGCATGTCGACTACGGCAAGAAGCTGGCCGAACTGGTGATCCGCCAGGCTCAGACCCGCGTGAAGTCGGCGCAGAAGGTGGAAAAGCGCAAGAGCTCGGGCGTGGCGGTGTTGCCGGGCAAATTGACCGACTGCGAAAGCAGCGACGTCAGCCGCACCGAAGTCTTCCTGGTCGAGGGCGACTCCGCCGGTGGGTCGGCCAAGATGGGCCGCGACAAGGAATTCCAGGCGATCCTGCCCTTGCGCGGCAAGGTGCTGAACGCCTGGGAAGTGGACCGCGATCGTCTGTTCGCCAACAACGAAATTCACGACATTGCCGTGGCGATCGGTGTCGATCCGCATGGCGTGAATGACGATCCCGATGTATCGGGCCTGCGCTACGGCCGCATCTGCATCCTGTCGGACGCCGATGTGGACGGCTCGCACATCCAGGTGCTGCTGCTGACGCTGTTCTTCCGTCACTTTCCGAAGCTGGTCGAACGCGGCAACGTGTACATCGCGCGGCCGCCGCTGTTCCGGGTCGATGTGCCCGCCGCGGGCAAACGCCCCGCGCGCAAGATCTATTGCCTGGACGCGGGCGAGCTGACCGCGACCGAAGACAAGCTGCGCAAGGAAGGCGTGCGTGAAAACGCGTGGAGCATCAGCCGCTTCAAGGGCCTGGGCGAAATGAATCCCGAGCAGCTTTGGGAGACCACCATGAACCCCGACACGCGGCGCCTGTTGCCGGTCAGTGTCGGATCATCGGGCATGGAGGCCACGATCCAGATGTTCGATATGTTGATGGGCAAGACCGAAGCCGCGCAGCGTCGCTCCTGGCTGGAAGAAAAAGGCGATCTGGCCGAGGTGGATATTTAAGAATGACGGACACTCAGTTACCCCTGATCCCGACCCCGGGCGAGCCCGAGGTGCCGGGCGGTGAACATATTTCCCTGGCCTTGTATGCCGAGCAGGCTTACCTGGACTACGCGGTATCGGTCGTCAAAGGGCGCGCTCTGCCCGACGTCAGCGATGGCCAGAAGCCCGTGCAGCGGCGCATTCTGTACGCGATGGACGCGATGGGCCTCGGCCCGACGGCCAAGCCCGTCAAGTCGGCCCGCGTGGTCGGCGACGTGCTGGGCAAGTACCATCCGCATGGCGACCAGGCCGCGTACGACGCCATGGTCCGCATGGCGCAGGGCTTTTCGCTGCGCTATCCGCTGATCGATGGCCAGGGCAACTTCGGGTCACGCGACGGCGACGGCGCGGCGGCCATGCGATACACCGAAGCGCGGCTGACGCCGATCGCGCGTCTGCTGCTCGATGAACTCGACGAAGGCACGGTCGACTTCATTCCGAACTACGACGGGTCCTATCAGGAACCGAAGAACCTGCCGGCGCGGCTGCCGATGGTGCTGCTCAATGGCGCCTCGGGCATCGCGGTGGGCATGGCGACCGAAGTCCCGCCGCACAACCTGCGCGAGGTCGCGGCGGCTGCCGTTGCGCTGCTGAAAGATCCGAAGCTGTCCGACGAGGCGCTGTATACGCTGTTGCCGGGCCCCGATTTTCCCGGTGGCGGGCAGATCATCACGCCCGCGGCCGACATTGCGCAGATCTTCCGCACGGGCCGCGGCTCGCTGAAGGTGCGCGCACGCTGGACATTTGAAGAGATGGCGCGCGGCCAGTGGCAATTGGTCGTGACCGAATTGCCGCCGTCCACGTCGGGTCAGAAGGTATTGGAAGAGATCGAAGAACTCACCAATCCCAAGATCAAGGCCGGCAAGAAAACGCTGAGCCCCGAACAGCAGCAGACCAAGGCCACGATGCTGGGCCTGCTCGACGCCGTGCGCGACGAGTCGGGCAAGGAAGCCTCGGTGCGGCTGGTGTTCGAACCCAAGACGTCCAAGGTGGACCGCGACGACTTCGTGAACACGCTGCTGGCGAACACGTCGATGGAAAGCGGATCGTCGGTCAACCTGGTCATGGTCGGATCCGACGGACGGCCCCGCCAGAAGTCGATGCGCGAGATCCTGACCGAGTGGCTGGCGTTCCGCACGCATACGGTCACGCGGCGCACGCGCCATCGCCTCGACAAGGTGAAGGACCGCATCCATGTGCTCGAAGGGCGCATGGTGGTCTACCTGAACGTGGACGAAGTGATCCGCACGATCCGCGAATCCGATGAACCGCGTCCGGCGCTGATGGCGGCGTTTTCGCTGTCGGAACGCCAGGCCGAAGACATCCTGGAAATGCGCTTGCGTCAGCTGGCGCGCCTGGAAGGCTTCAAGATCGAACAGGAACTGAAGACGCTCAAGACCGATCAGGTCAAGCTCGAAGACCTGCTCGAAAACGCCGGCGCCATGAAGCGCCTGATCGTCAAGGAAATCGAAGCCGACGCGAAGCAGTATGGCGATGATCGCCGCACGCTGATCGAAGCCGCCGAACGTGCATCGGTTGAAGCGCGGGTGGTGGATGAACCCGTGACGGTGATCGTGTCGCAAAAGGGCTGGCTGCGGTCCCGCCAGGGCCATGGCCATGATTCGAGCCTGTACACCTTCAAGGCAGGTGACGCCTTGTATGGCGCCTTCGAATGCCGCACCACCGATTCGTTGATCGCGATTTCCAGCAGTGGCCGCGTGTATTCGGTGCCCGTGCTGGGCTTGCCGTCGGCACGTGGCGACGGCGTGCCGGTCACGACCATGATCGACCTGGAACCCGGGTCGCGCATCCTGCACATGATCGCGTCGGCGCCGTCCAGCCGCTGGCTGCTGGCGACCCGCAACGGCCTGGGCTTCATGACGCGCCTGTCTGATATGTCGACGCGTCAACGCGGCGGCAAGCAGTTCATGTCGCTGGACGAAGGCGACGAGCCGCAGCGTCCGGTGCCGGTGTTCGACGGCGCCACCCATGTCGCGTTGTTGACGGCCAAGGAACGCTTCCTGGTGTTTGGCCTGGAAGAAGTCAAGGTGCTGTCGTCGGGCGGTCGGGGCACGACCCTGATGGATCTGGACGCCAAGGATCCGCTGGCGCAGGTGGTGCCGATCGGTCCCGCCGGCCTGCGTATCGCGGGCGTCTACCGCAACAAGCCGTTCGAAGAAATCCTTAACGGAGCCGCCTTGGCGATCTACATCGGTAAACGTGCCCGCAAGGGCAAGGCGCTGTCGGGCCGCGCCAAGCAACCCGTGCTGTCACCGGTGCTGTAAGCCATGGCGTCCTTCCGATGGTGGGTGGTGGGCGCGGCGATCCTTGCGATCGCCGGATGTGCCAGGGACAATCCGTACTACGACGCGAACCTTGCGCATCACACGCCGTCGGGCTTCAAGAACAACTACCCGCATCGCACGCCCGGCACCACGGACCTGTGGCGCTGGCGCTTCGATCAGTGGCGCGACAATCTGCCGGCCGAGCCGAACGATCCCGCGTCGCTGGCCACCGTGCCGACGGATCCCGCCTGGATACGGCAGGCGTCCGACGACGTGCGTGCGACGTGGGTAGGCCATTCGACACTGCTGGTGCAGATCGGGCGGTTCAACCTGCTGACCGACCCGCAGTTTTCGGAACGTGCGTCGCCGGTGTCGTTTGCCGGCCCCAAACGCTTCCAGCTGCCCGGCGTCGCGCTGGCCGACCTGCCGCATATCGACGCGGTGGTGATCTCGCACAGCCATTACGATCACCTGGACCTGCCGACCGTGCGCGCGCTCGCCTTGCAGCCTGGCGGATCGCCCGTGTTCATGGTGCCGCTGGGCATTGATCTCTGGTTCCGCGACAACGTGCCGGCCGCCACCGACGTGCGGCCGCTGGACTGGTGGGGCAAGACCACCCTGGGTGACAAGACACTGACGCTGCTGCCCGTGCAGCACTGGGGCGCGCGGACCTTGTCCGATCGCAACCAGACGCTGTGGGGGGCGTGGTCCATCGACAGCGCGGCGCCGAAGTTCCGCTTCCTGTTCGGGGGCGACTTCGGTTATTCACGCGACCTGGCCGACATCGGACAGCGCGAAGCGCCGTTCGATCTGGCGGCGATTCCGGTCGGTGCGTATGCGCCGCGGTGGTTCATGACGCCGCAGCACGTCAATCCGGCCGAGGCAGTACAGGCGGCCCGCGACGTGCATGCACGCTCGTCCGTCGCGATCCATTGGGGTACGTTCAGCCTGACCGACGAACCGCTGGACCAGCCGCCCAAGGATCTTGCGCTGGCGCGTGATGCGGCGGGCATGCCGGCCGATGACTTCTTTGTGATGCGGCATGGCGAGTCGCGCGTGTGGAAGGATGGCAAGTGGGTGGTGCGCGCGCCGGGGTCCTGACCACACCCCTGTCATCCCTTACAGGCTGGCCGGTTTACGCCTCAAGTCGCGCAGGGCAACACCGTTACGAAGGCCATCGCTTCCGATGTCCTTCGAGACCTTATGCCCCCCTCGCGCCCGCCTGCCGGCACTGCCCGTTCTGCTCACGTTCATCGTCACGCTTCTGCTCACGTTCACCCTCACGTTTGTGCCCACGCTGACCTCGCCACGCCGGACCGGCCGGCATGACCCGAGCCGCCGGCGACGCCGAGCGCATCCAGATCGTTGGCGACCTGACGCTGGCCAACGCCATCGACTGGGTGGCCCGCCTTCAGCATGCGATGCATCGTGTCAACGTACTGACGGTCGACCTGTCCGGCATCACCTGCATCGATGCGGCCGGCATCCAGGTGCTGGCCGTGGCGCGGCGTGAAGCCACGGCGCGGGGGCGCAGCCTGATTTTCGATGCGCACAGCCCGGCAGTGCTTGAAGCATTCCGGCTGCTTGGCGTGGACCCGCAGCTGCAGGGCGCCGTGTTCGCCCGGGTGCGCCGGGACGCCGGATAAGCGGCAGCCCGCGCTGTGCCTTTCCCGCCACCCGTGCTGTCTTGTTTCCGTCACGAATGTGCTGTATAAAAATCCAGTGACGTCGCGCGATTACGGCCGGCCCATGCGATCCCGTGCCTCTGGCCCACGCCCGCCTGCCGCCCCAGCGCTGCGCCATGTGTTCCGTACGTTGCTTTGCCGTGCGCCGGATCCCCGCCACGCCAAGTTCGCTCAGGAGACATCTCGTGGCTCACCTCGTCCTCGCGCTCGATATCGCCGGTACCCCGGTGCGCTGGATAGACATCGAAAAGGCCATCTGCCTTCACGTCGCAGGCCGCGTGGCCTGGGAACTGGGCGCCACCAGCGTCACGTTCCGGGGCGGCACGAACCGCTGCACCGGCCTGCCGTCGGTCGCCAGCACCACCAGCATCATTGCCGTGCGCGGCCGCGAATTCCGCGGCGACCGCAGTGCGTCCATCAGCCTGAGCCGCGACCGCCTGTTCTCCCGTGACCACAATGTGTGCGCCTACTGCGGCGGCCACTTCGTGGATACCGACCTGACCATCGAACACGTCACGCCAGAATCGCGCGGCGGCGGCAACCAGTGGGAAAACATCGTCACCGCCTGCCGGTCGTGCAATCAGCGCAAGGCCAACCGCACGCCCGAAGAAGCCAACATGCCGCTGCTGTACCTGCCTTACCGGCCCAACCGGTGGGAAGGCATGATCCTGCGCAATCGCCGCATCCTGGCCGACCAGATGGACTTCCTGCTCACGGGCGTCCCGAAAACCAGCCGGCTGGTGGGGTTGTAAGCCGGCATCCGCCGTATCATGTCGGGCGTCGCGCCTGAACAGATCAGGCTGCGCCGCGTCCCATTCTGCGTCCGCTCCGGTCGACGTCCTGCCTGCGCTTGAATTCGCGGCAGGCGTCCCCATCTCCGAGCGAACCCATTTTTTCCACCCGTCGACACGACACCACTCCCCGTTTTACAGAAGGGAAAAGTTGCCATGAGTCAAACCGCAAACACGACCGAAACGCTGGGCTTTCAGACCGAAGTCAAGCAACTGCTGCAGCTGATGATCCACTCGCTGTACAGCAACAAGGAAATCTTCCTCCGCGAATTGGTATCGAATGCGTCAGACGCCTGCGACAAGTTGCGCTTCGAGGCGATCGATCATCCTGAACTGCTGGAAGGCGCCGGTGAACTGGCCATCCGCATCGGCTTCGACAAGGAAGCCCGCACCATCACGATCGCCGACAACGGCATCGGCATGAGCCGCGACGAAGCCATTGCCAACCTGGGCACGATCGCCCGGTCGGGCACGCGCGAGTTCTTCCAGAACCTGACCGGCGACAAGCAGAAAGACGCCCAGTTGATCGGCCAGTTCGGCGTCGGCTTCTATTCGTCGTTCATCGTGGCCGACCGCGTGTCGGTGGTCAGCCGCCGTGCGGGCGCCGCGGCCGACGAAGCCATCCGCTGGGAATCGGCGGGCGATGGCGAGTTCACGATTTCGCCGGCCGAGAAGGCCCAGCGCGGTACCGAGATCACGCTGCACCTGCGCGACGATGCCGACGAATTCCTGTCGTCGTGGAAGCTGCGCGAAGTGCTGCGCCGCTATTCGGACCACATCTCGCTTCCGATCATCATGAAGAAGGAAGAGTGGGACGCCGAAAAGTCCGAGACCGTGCAGAAGGACGAGGACGAGACGGTGAACCAGGCCAGTGCGCTCTGGACCCGCAGCAAGTCGGACATTACCGACGAGCAGTACACCGAGTTCTACAAGCACGTGGCGCACGACTTTGAAGGCCCGCTGGCCTGGACGCATAACCGTGTCGAAGGCCGCAGCGAATACACGCAACTGCTGTTCGTGCCGAAGCGCGCTCCGTTCGACATGTGGGACCGCAATAAAAAGCATGGCGTGAACCTGTACGTGAAGCGCGTCTTCATCATGGAAGATGCCGAGCAATTGCTGCCGGGCTACCTGCGCTTCGTGCGCGGGATCATCGATTCGGCCGACCTGCCGCTGAACGTGTCGCGCGAAATCCTGCAGGAAAGCCGCGATGTGAAGGCCATCCGCGAAGGCAGCACCAAACGGGTGTTGAGCCTGCTCGAAGACCTGGCTGAAAACAAGCCGGAAGACTACGCCACCTTCTGGACCGCCTTTGGCCAGGTGCTGAAGGAAGGCGTGGGCGAAGACGCGGCGAACATCGAACGTGTCGTCAAGCTGCTGCGCTTTGCATCCACGCATGGCGGGTCCGACGCGCAGACCGTGTCGCTGGCCGACTACGTGGGCCGCTTCAAGGAAGGCCAGGACAAGATCTACTACGTGACGGCCGAAACCTATGCCGCCGCGGCCAACAGCCCGCACCTTGAAATCTTCCGCAAGAAGGGCATCGAAGTGCTGCTGCTGACGGACCGCGTCGACGAATGGATGGTGTCGTTCGTGCGCGAATTCGAAGGCAAGCAACTGGTGTCGATCGCCAAGGGCGGCTTGGACCTGGGCGCGTTGGCCGACGAAGACGACAAGAAGCGCCAGGACGACGTGTCGGAAGAATTCAAGCCGGTGGTCGAACGCCTGAAGACGGCGCTGGGCGAGCAGGTCAAGGACGTGCGCGTCACCTTCCGTTTGGTGGATTCGCCAGCGTGCGTGGTGGTCGATGACCAGGACATGAGCCAGCACCTGCAGCGGCTGCTCAAGGCCGCCGGCCAGCCCGCGCCCGAGTCGCGCCCCATCCTTGAAATCAACCCGGAGCACGCGTTGATCGCGCGCATCCAGAACGCGGCCGACGGCCAGTTCGATGAGTGGGCGCATGTGCTGCTCGATCAGGCCCTGCTTGCCGAAGGCGCATCGCTGGAAGACCCGGCAGCGTTCGTCCGGCGTCTGAACGGTCTGTTGCTGGGCCAGGCTTGAGCCGCGACCGCGCGCCTGCTGCAAGCCGGACGCTCGCCGCCCGACCGGGGCGTCTGGACGTCCCGAACTTTTCGGAAGAAGGCGGCGTGCGCTTCCTTCACTTCGGCACGCCCTGGGTCCAGGGCGCCATGAAAGTGCAGAAGCCGGCGGACCTGGTCCTGGAATACACCCGGCAGATGATGGCCTGGCTGCTGTTCCTGGAACCGCCGGTGGGCGCCGATTCGATCGGCACACTGGGCCTGGGCGCGGGGTCGCTGGTGCGGTACTGCCTGAAGCACACGCCCAGCTCGGTTCACGCCGTTGAATGGAACCCGCAAGTGACCGCGGCATGCCGCGCGTACTTTCGCCTGCCGGCGGAAGGTGACCGTTTCCGGATCACGCATGCCGATGCGGGCGCCTGGGTGGAAGACATCGCCAACCGGGGCACCTGCCCGGTGCTGATGGTGGACTTGTACGACGCCGAGGCGCGCGGCCCGGTCCGGGATTCGGTGGCCTTTTACCAGGCCTGCCGGCGCGTGATCAGCGGGCATAGCCACCAGGCAGGCGTGATGACCGTCAACCTGTTCGGGGCGCATGAAAGCTTTTCGCGCAATCTCGACAACCTGTATGAGGCCTTTGAAGGCCGCATCGTGGTGCTGCCCGAGATGGATGCGGGCAACCGCGTGATGGTGGCGTTTGCCGGGCCGCCCCTCGAAATCACGACCGAAATGCTGCTGGCCCGGGCCGACGTGGTCGAAGCGCAGTACGGCTTGCCGGCCCGCAAGTGGGCGCGGTTCCTGTTGCCGGTGCTGTGCTGACGTCAGGAATGTGATGGTGTCCCTGACCGGCGGCCTTCCTCCGATCATTCCTTCGACGACCCGATTGCTGCTGCTAGGCAGCTTTCCGGGCGTCATCTCTCTCGATCATGCGCGCTACTACGCGCATCCGCGCAACCAGTTCTGGCGGCTGGTCGGCGCCTGCATCGACCAACCCTTGCATGACATGCCGTATGCCGATCGCCTGGCCACGCTGGCCCGGCACGACATCGGCCTGTGGGACATGATTGCGCAGTGCCGCCGCGTCGGCAGCCTGGACGCCGCCGTGAAGGATGCCAGCCTGCATCCGCTGGCTGACTACCTGAAAACGGCTGCGCCGCACTTGCAGAAGATCGGGTTTAACGGCGCCTTGTCGTGGAAGTTGGGGCACCCTTTGGCCGACCATGGCTATGCGGTGTTCAAGCTGCCGTCGTCGTCACCTGCCGCGGCGTCGGTCCGGTTCGACGACAAGCTTGCCGTCTGGAAAGCGATGTTCGCGTCCTGATCCGGCGCGCCCTTCCTTGACGCCCTCGTCGCTGCCGCGCAACGCCAGTCGTCCCACAATCGCGTAAAAGTAAGTCAAAGTGTTGCAAAGCTCGCCTACACTTGCTCGCGGCGCAAAGGCGCGCCTGTCACCGGCGGTCTGATCGCAACGAAGCGAGGGAGGGCAATGGATAGCAAACTGACGTTCAGCGTCCCACGCTGGCGATTGACACGATGGCTTGTGGGCGTCGGCCATGACGTCCCGCACGACGTGCGCGTGGCGTTGATCGGCAGCCTGTTCGGCACCTTGCCGATCTTTGCCGGCGGGGTGCTCAACACGTTGATCGTCTCGACGCTCGGCATGCTGCGGCATCCGTCGCCCTGGTTCGTCGGGTGGCTGGTCCTTGAAATCCTCATTTGCGGAACGCGGCTGGTGGTCTTGCTCCGGGCGCACCGCGCCGCGGCGCAGGGCAAGCCGACGCCCACCGACTTCTACCTGGTGCTGGCCCTGGCCTGGGCGTTCAGCGTCGGGTACGGCGTCTTCATGAGCATGACCAGCGGCGACTGGGTGATCGCCACCATGGCCTGCCTGTCATCGGCCGCCATGGTGGGTGGCATCTGCTTTCGCAACTTCGCGGCGCCCCGGCTGGTCGGCGTCATGATTTTTCTGAGTCTGGGACCGTGCTGCCTGGCGGCCCTGTTCGCGGGCGAGCCGCTGATCCTGGTGACCCTGCTGCAAATTCCCTTCTACCTGTTCAGCATGACCACGGCGTCATACCGGCTCAATTCCATGCTGGTGTCCACCATGCGGGCGGAACGCGAGAATAGCTACCAGGCGCGGCATGACGAACTGACGGGGGTATCGAACCGCGCCGGGCTGCTGGCCGTCATGGCGCACCGCGTGTCGAGCCACGAGCATCATGCTGTCTTCTATCTGGATCTGGATGGCTTCAAGCAGGTGAACGACAGCCGCGGCCACGCCGCCGGTGACCGCCTGCTGCGGATGGTGGCGGATCGGCTGAAGGGGCTGCTCAAGCCCGAAGAGGTGGTCGCCCGGATCGGTGGCGACGAATTCGTGGTAATGACGCGCAGCCCCGATCGTAAAAGCAGTGTGCACTTTGGCGACAGCATCATCGCCGCGGTGTCCTTGCCCTATGACCTGGGCGATGGCGTGCCCGTGGCCATCAGCGGCAGCGTGGGGATCGCGCTGATCCCGGAACATGGCACCGCGACGGAAGAGGTGCTGGCCGCCGCCGACGCCGCGCTGTATGTCGCGAAGTCGCTGGGGAAGGGGCGGTGCGCCGTGGCGGTCGAGAAAGTCGATGCCGGCACGCGGTGGGCGTTGCGCAGCGCGTGAGGCGGCGCGACGGGCGCGGCAGGGCCGATCGAAGCACGGTGTAGCGCGCAGGGGGATGCCGGTGGGCGCTGCGCGTTGCGCAGCGCGTGAGGCGGAGCGACGGGCGCGGCAGGGCCAATCGACGCACGGTGTAGCGCGCAGGGCGCTGTTCCGTGGCGGGCGGCGCCGCCGGGCTGGTCAACGCGCTGCTATTTCGCCTTCGCCGCCAATTGCTTGTCCAGCGCTTCCCGGGTGCGTCGCGCCGGGTCATCACCCACCCGGTCCTGCAGCACGCCGGCCAGCTGGGTCAGCTGCGCGGCGGTGATCCCCACATTCATGCTGATCGCCAGATGCGACTGCAATTGCGATTCCGCGCCTGGCAGGGCGGATAGCATGCCCACGGTCGCCAGTTCCCGGCTCTGCCAGTCCAGGTTGTCCCGGGCGAAGATGTCGCCGAACAGATGGGTTTTCAAGTACTGGTCGATGGCGGGGGCAAAGTCGAACAGCGGACCTTTGACCGGCTGGCCGACCAGGGAGGTCTGGTTCGCCGTGCCTGCCGCGAGCAACGCGTCGCCGGTCGGAATCGGCGCACCCGGCGAGTGGCCCGGCGCGTCGTGGATGCCCCGTTTCTGGCGGCCGTCGACCACCTTCATCAATTCGCCCAACGCATTCAGGCTGCGCGGAAAGCCTGCATAGGCATACACCTGCACCAGGATTTCCTTGGCGTCGCTGATCGTCAGGCCGGCATCCAGCCCCTGGTTCAACGCGTCGTTAAGCCGGGCAATGTCGCCGGCCGCGGCAAATGCGCCGATCGGGACGATGGCCTGCTGGCGGGCGGACAGCGTGTCGGACGGGTCGGGACGGGTGGCCGGGCGGGAGGGGGAGGGGGCGTGGGACGCTGGGGCGGACGTAGCGGGCGTGGACATGGCGTGTGGCGCCGGTTGGGTGGCGTGGGCGGCGGCCAGCGTTGCCAGGGTCAGGCCAAGGCTGACCGCGGCGCGTGTTACGGCGGTGCGGTTTACGGCGGTGCGGACAGCGCTGGGGCGGGGGGTGGGCGGGCACATCGCAGGGGCGCGTAGCGAGCTGCTGCCTGTAGATTCCGTGTCCCCTGCCGCCGCAAGGTCGGTGCTTGTGTCACGCCAGGCGGCGGCAGGGCGGATCGAGGGGGCACGCGTCGCATCCCAGCCGCCCCCGCCCAGGCCGGGCCGGCCGGGCAGGCGTCGTTCAATGGCCATGGTATTGGGCATCGCTGACCTTCTCCATCCAGTTCACATTCTTGCCGTCCCGCGTGCCGGTGACCGCAATGTGGGTCATGCCCGTCGTCGGCGCGGCGCCGTGCCAATGCCGGACGCCCGGCGGGCACCAGACGACGTCGCCGGCGCGGATTTCCTGCACGGGCTTGCCTTCCTCCTGGGTGCGTCCCACCCCCGCCGTCACGACCAGATATTGCCCGGCAGGGTGCGTATGCCAGGCCGAGCGCGCGCCGGGCTCGAACGTGACGTAGCCGCCGCTGGTGTTGATGTCCGCATTGGCGGTCCACTTCGGGTCATAACGCGACCGGCCGGTAAAGAAGTCGGCGGAACCCGGAACGGACGCCTGTGCGCCCGCCCGTGTGATGGTCTGGCCGGTGGACCCTGCCGGGGCGGCGGCAGTGGAAGCACCGGAGCCCCCGATAGCAGCGGAGCCCGTCCGGGCCGCCGGCGCGTTTTCCGCGGGGGTTGCCAGGGCGGCGGGCAGGGCAAGGGTGCAGGCGGCGAGTCGCCAGCCGGCCGTCGTTAACAATGGGAATCGCACGATTAGGCTCCCCTTGCCGAGTCCGCGTTCCGCGGCGGGTTGGACAGATACTGTTCGTCGGTCACCTGTTCCATCCACTCGACATTCTTGCCGTCCAGCGCTTCCTGGATCGCGATATGCGTCATGGCGGTGGTGGGGGATGCGCCATGCCAATGCCGATGCCCGGGCGGGCACCAGATCACGTCGCCCGCGCGGATTTCCACCGTGGCTTCGCCTTCGCATTGCGTCCAGCCGCAGCCGGACGTGACGATCAACGTCTGGCCGAGCGGATGGGTGTGCCAGGCCGACCGGGCGCCCGGCTCGAAGGTGACTGCGGCGCACGACGCGCGAGCCGGCTCGGGCGGACTGTTCAAGGGATCGATGCGGACGGTGCCAGTGAACCACTCGGCCGGCCCCTTCATCGAGGGCTGCGAGCCTGCGCGTTTGAGTTCCATGACTGCTCCTTGCTTGGGGATGCAGTCACTGTATGTGCGCAGGCATTGGTTGATAAGATGGCAAAATCCGCATGCGCTGGTGCATGGCATTCACCAATGCCGCCGGCAAGGATGCCCCTGCACCACCAACCACCACCACTTTCCTCACCCAAGGCCCGCGCCATGAAAGAAAACCTGAACGACCTGCAGGCCTTTGTCATGGTGGCGCGCGAACGCAGCTTTACGCGCGCCGCCGCGCAGCTCGGCATGTCGCGATCCGCGCTTAGCCATGCCATGCTCGCGCTGGAAGCCCGCCTGGGCGTGCGCCTGCTGACGCGCACCACCCGCAGCGTGTCGACGACCGAGGCCGGCGCGCGGCTGCTGGCAACGCTGGTGCCGCGCCTGGATGACATTGAACAGGCGCTGGGGTCGCTCAGCGCGCTGCGCGACAAGCCGGCGGGTACCGTACGCATCACCGCGCATGACCACGCGATCGTCAATTTCCTGTGGCCGCGTTTGCGGCCGCTGCTGCGTCAGTACCCCGACATCCAGATCGAGTTCAGTGTGGACTACGCGTTTACCGACATTGCCGCGGAGCGCTTCGACGCGGGCGTGCGGGTGGGCGACCGGGTGGACAAGGACATGATCGCAGTCCGCATTGCGCCGGAACTGCGCATGGCGGTAGCCGGGTCACCGGGCTATCTGGAGGGCAGGGCGCATCCCACCCTGCCGCAAGACCTGACCGACCACTGCTGCATCAACTTGCGGCTGCCAACCCATGGCGGCCTGTATGCCTGGGACTTTGAAAAAGACGGCCAGGAACTGAATGTACGGGTGACCGGGCAGACCGTGTTCAACAACACCTTCCTGATGTTGCAGGCGGCGCTGGACGGCATGGGCCTGGCCTTCGTGCCCTACGACCTGGTGCGGCCGCACGTGGAAACGGGCCGCCTGGTGTCCTTGCTGGAAGATTGGTGCCCGGTGTTTCCGGGCTATCACCTGTACTACGCCAACCGGCGGCAGATCTCGCCGGCGCTGGCGCTGGTGATCGACGCATTGCGATATCAAGAAGGGCAGGACAAGGAGCGCACGTCCGGGTCGCCCTACGCGGTGCCGTAAGCGCCCGCATGGGCCGGCAAGCCCCGTCTGCAATGCGATCAGATCGCCTCGACGTCCTGCGCGGCGCACTGCCGCAGCAAACTCGCCACGTCGCCTTGCGGCAGACGCAAGGCCGGATCCAGATCGGTTAAGGGGGCCAAGACGAAGGCACGTTCATGCATGCGCGGATGCGGGATCACCAGCCGTGGCGTGTCCAGGACGACGTCATCGAACAGCAGCAGGTCCAGGTCCAGCGTGCGGGGCGCGTTGCGATAGGGACGTTCGCGGCCGTGGGTGTTCTCGATGCGTTGCAGGGTATCCAGCAAAGCCAGCGGCGACAGCGTGGTGATCACGCGAGCCGCGGCATTGATGTACGGCGGCCCGCTGGAGTCGATCGGTGCGGTGCGAAAAAAGCGTGACACCGTCACCGCCGACACGCCGTCGGCCTGGGTCAGGTCCCGCACGGCGGCCTGCAAGGTGGCGATGGCATCGCCCAGGTTCGCCCCAAGGCCTATCCAGGCCATGTGCGCACCCTCGGGTGTCTGCTGGCCGCCAGCCGCGATCGCTTCATCCAGGCCGGGGTCGCCAGGCGTTTTGGCTTGGCCTGCCTGGCCAGCCGGGCCAGCCTCGTCAGCCATCGACTTGCCTTACTCCGCAGCCGGTGCGGCGCCGCCCGAGTCCGGGCCGGCCGATTCGGCGCGGGGCTTGTTGTTGCTGCGGCGCTTGCGGCGCGGCTTGGTCGACGCTTCGCCAGCCGGGCGCGGCTGGCGGGCGGCGTCGTCCAGCATGGCCGCGCGGGTCGAATCATCGGCGTCGGCCAGGTCCATCCACCACTGCGCCAGGTCGCTGTCGACTTCGCCGGCGGCGGCGCGCAGGTGCAGGAAATCACACGCGGCGCGAAAGCGCGGTTGTTCGATCATGCGCCAGGCGGTCTTGCCCAGGCGCCGTTCGAAGCGCGGCTGCATGAACCAGATCTCGCGCATGTCGGACACGAAGCGCCGCTGGATCGCCAGCTTTTCGGTCTGGTCATCCAGCACGGAATCCACGGCCAGGCCCAGTGCCTGCATCGGCACTTCACCCTGTTCGCGGAACTGCATCCAGCGCACATGCACCTGCTGCCAGAGCAAGGCGGCAAACAGGAAGCTGGGGCTGACGGACTTGCCGGCGCGCACGCGCTGGTCGGTGCGTTCCAGCGCCAGCTCGACAAACCGCTCGCCGCCCGGCTGGTCCAGCACGACGTCCAGCAGCGGCAGCATGCCCTTGTGCAGGCCTTGCTTTTGCAGCTGGCGCAGACAGTTCATGGCATGACCGCAGGTCAGCATCTTCAGCATTTCGTCGAACAGACGCGATGCCGGCACGTTTTCGATCAGGCCCGCCATCTCGCGGATCGGCGCCAGCGTGGCCGGTGCGATCGTGCATTCAAGCTTGGCGGCGAAGCGCATGCCGCGCAGCATGCGGACCGGGTCTTCGCGATAGCGCTTGGCCGCGTCGCCAATGATGCTGACGGTGCGGTTCTTCAGATCCGCCACGCCGTTGTGGTAGTCGATGACGATCTCGGTGGCCGGATCGTAGTACAGCGCGTTCAACGTGAAGTCGCGCCGCGCGGCATCTTCTTCCAGCGTGCCGAACACGTTGTCACGCAGGATGCGGCCGTGTTCGTCGGTGGTCTGTTCCACGGAGCTGGCCGCGCGGAAGGTCGACGTTTCGATGATTTCCTGGCCGAACACCACGTGGACCAGCCTGAAGCGGCGGCCGATGATGCGAGCGCGGCGAAACAGCGGCTGGATCTGTTCGGGCGTCGCGTTGGTCGCGATGTCGAAGTCCTTGGGCTGCGCGCCGGCGATCAGGTCACGCACCGCGCCGCCGACGATATAGGCTTCGAAGCCGGCTTCGTGCAACGTGTCGCAGACCTTGATGGCGTGGCGCGACACCAGGCGGCGGTCGATGCCGTGCTGGCTTTGCGGGACACGCAAGGGGGCGTGCCGCTTGACGCCCAGGATCGGACGCGCGGCGCGCGGCGAAAACAGCTTGCTGATGAGTTTTCTGATCATGCGAACAAATCCGTGATGCGCCAGTTCCGTTCTTGCGCCAGCGCGCGCAGGGTGGCCGAGGGGTTGGTGGCGACCGGGGTGGTCACGACCTCAAGCAGCGGGACGTCGTTCATGGAATCGCTGTAGAAGATCGACTCGTCGAACGAGGCGAGGTCTCGACCCAGGGTCTTCAGCCAGGCGTCGACCCGGGTGACCTTGCCCTCGCGGAAGCAGGCGGTGCCGACGAAACGTCCAGTGTAGCGGCCGTTCACATATTCGGGGTCGGTGGCGAGCAGATGTGTGATGCCAAACGCACGCACGATGGGGCCGACCACGAAGGAATTGGTCGACGTGGCCACCACGCACAGGTCGCCGGCTTCAAGGTGACTGCGCACCAGGTCGATCGCCTGCGGTGTGATCGCCGGACGAATCACCTCGGCCATGAACGTTTCATGCCACTTCGCCAGGTCATAAGGGGTGTTGCGCGCCAGCATCCCGAGCATGAACTCGGCCGACTCGGTGGCGGACAGCTTGCCTTCGTCATACCGCTGCATGATGGCGTCGTTGGTGGCGCGGGCCGTGGCGGGGTCGCCATTGTGACCATTGCGGGCCAGGAAATCAGCCCAGTGATAGTCGCTGTCCAGCGGCAACAGGGTGTGGTCCAGATCGAACAGCGCGAGCCGGGTGGGCGCTTGGGTAGGAGTCATGACAACGTCGGTGGAGGAGAATCGGGGTTGGAGGGTTCGGGCTGCTCTGCCAGCATGGCGCGCAGCAGCGGAACGGTGATGGGGCGCTTGGCCGCCAGGGAATAGCGATCGAGCGCGTCGACCAATGCCGACAGCCGCCGCATGTCGCGATCGACGTGGGTGATGACCCAGTTCAGCACATCCGGGGCCAGCTGCATGCCCCGGCTGGCGGCCTGCCGGCCCAGCGCCGCCATCTTGTCGGCGTCCGACAGGGCATCGAGGCGGAACACCAGGTCCCAGCCCAGTCGCGTGCGCAGGTCTTCGCGCAACTGCATCTGGTGGGGCGCCGTATCGCCGGCCACGACCAGCGACAGGGCATGTTCGGTGGCGGCCGATTCGCGCCACCGGTTGTACAGCGCGAACACGCAGGCCTGGCGGGCGTCGTCCATGGCGTGCAGATCGTCGATCGCCACGCGCCGCAGCAGGGCATGGCCGGCATCGCCATCGGCCACCGCCTGGAAGGTGTTGATGGGCGCGTCGTTGTCCAGATAGATGGCGTCGGCCGAGTCCGCCACCATGGCGCGCAGCAGATGCGTGCGCCCCGACGCCGCCGGTCCCCACAGGTACACCGCCCGCCCCGACGGCAGCGCGCGCAGCGCCGCCAGCGCCTCGGCATTCGGGCCGGGCACGTAGTTCTCGAGCGATGGCGCCTGCGCGGGCAGGACGTCGAGTAAGAGCTGCTTCATCGGGCTCTGCAAGGGGGACGTCGGGAAAAGCAAGGCAGCGTCATGGCGTCAGGGCGTCTGCCGGTAGAAATCGCTGCTCAGGTAGCTGCGACGCACGCGCCGCAACGCCACCAGCAAGATCGCGCTGGCCGGCAGCGCCAGCAGCACGCCAAAGAATCCAAAGACTTCACCAAACACCAGCAAGGCCAGCAACACGGCCAGCGGATGCAGGCCGATCCGCTCGCCCACCAGGCGCGGTGTCAGGTAGAAACTTTCCACGGTCTGGCCAATGCCATAGACCACGGCCACCGCCACCACACCGTAGGCGCCGTCGAACTGCAGCATGGCGGACACCATGGCAAGGAACAGGCCCAGCGCGAACCCCAGATAGGGAATGAACACCAGCAGGCCGGTCAGCGTGCCGACCGGCAGGGCGCTGTCGAAGCCGGCAATGGCCAGCCCGGCGCTGTACAGCACGGCCAGGATCAGCATAACCAGCAACTGGCCGCGCAGGAACTGCGACATCAGTTCATCGATTTCGGCCACCATGACGCGGATGCGCAGGTGCCAGCGGCGGGGCACGACGCGGTCCAGGCGGTCCAGCAGCTGATGCCAGTCCAGCAGCAGGTAGAACAGCACGAAGGGCGTCAGGAACATGTTGGTGACGAAGTTCAGCATCGCGCCGCCGCCCAGCTTGACATAACTGAGGGCCACCGCGGCCATGTCCTGATGGCCGGCCAGCACGTCCTGCGTCAGCTTGCCCAGGCTGTTGGCCGTGACCTTGAGTTCCAGGCCGAACCAGCGCTTGAGCTGCGGTCCGTACGATTCGCGCAGGCGATCCAGCCAGACCGGCAATTGCGCAATGACCTGGGTGACCTCGTGCTGAACGAGCGGCACCAGAATCAGCACTAGAATGATCACGGTCAGGAACAGGCCGGTCATCATGACCAGCACCGCCGCCCAGCGCGGAAAACGGTGCTGTTCCAGCAAATCGACACCCGGCGCCAGCAGATAGCCAAGAATCCCGGCCAGCAGGAAGGGGGTAAGCACCGGCGACAGGAAGTACATCATCAGCAAAAGGGCCAGACCCAACAAAGTCCAGCCCAATGCCTGCAAACGCCGCGTCGGAGTATCGATCATCGTAAAATTATAGCTTTGGGGCGCGTAATAACCGGTATTTTTCGTTTTTCACGCCCCCGGTCGCCACTCCCGCTTAAACTCGCAGGCGTTCCTTTTCACTTCTTCTGGTTATTCCATGTCCGAACAGCAACCTAGCGCTTCTTCCTTAACCTACCGCGACGCCGGAGTCGATATCGATGCCGGCGACGCCCTGGTCGAGCGCATCAAGCCACTGGCCAAGCGCACGATGCGCGAAGGCGTGCTGGCGGGCATTGGCGGTTTCGGCGCCCTGTTCGAAGTCCCGAAGAAGTATCGCGAACCCGTGCTGGTGTCCGGCACCGACGGCGTGGGTACCAAGCTGCGCCTGGCGTTTTCGTGGAACAAGCACGACACGGTCGGCATCGATCTGGTCGCCATGAGCGTGAACGACATTCTGGTGCAAGGCGCCGAACCGTTGTTTTTCCTCGACTATTTTGCGTGCGGCCGCCTGTCGGTCGACACGGCCGCCACCGTGATCGGCGGTATTGCCCAAGGTTGCGAGCTGGCCGGTTGCGCCCTGATCGGCGGTGAAACGGCCGAAATGCCCGGCATGTACCCCGACGGCGAATACGACCTGGCCGGCTTTGCCGTTGGCGCGGTCGAAAAGTCGCTGGCCATCGACGGCAGCAAGATCCAGCCCGGCGACGTGGTGCTGGGCCTGGCTTCCAGCGGCGCGCATTCGAACGGCTATTCGCTGGTCCGCAAGATCATCGACCGTGCGGGCGCCACGCCCGATACCGACTTCCACGGCCAGGCGCTGCGTGACGTCGTGATGGCGCCGACCCGCATTTACGTCAAGCCGGTGCTGCAGGCGATCGCCAAGCACGAGATCAAGGGCCTGGCCCACATTACCGGCGGCGGCCTGCTGGACAACGTGCCGCGCATTCTGCGCCCCGGCCTGAGCGCCACCCTGCACCGCGACGCCTGGAAGATGCCCGACCTGTTCACCTGGCTGCAGGCCCAGGGCGGCGTGGCCGACAACGAAATGCACCGCGTCTTCAACTGCGGCATCGGCATGGTGATCGTGGTCGGCGCGCAAGAAGCCGACGCCGTGATCGCTACGCTGCGCGCGGCCGGTGAAACCGTGGACCGGATTGGCGAGATCGTTGATCAAGCTGCCGACGCGCCGCAGACGACCGTGGTGTAAAGGCCCCGGCCTGTCGGCCATGTAGACAAAAACCCGCCACCTGAATCAGGGGCGGGTTTTTTGTTGTTGGCGCGCCTCGGGAATGCTGTCCAGATGCGCGTGCAGCGCATCCGCCAGCGGCGATCTTGGCGACCCCCGCACCCACACCATGCCCACCTGGCGCGACGGGCAGGGCGCGGGCAGTGGCCACCGGCGCACCCGGGGATCGGGCGACCCCAGTCCCGGCCAATCCGGCAACACGGACACGCCGAAGCCTTCCGCCACCAACTGGGCGATGTGCTCGATGCCATCCAGCTCGAACTGCACTTTGGTGCGGATGCCCTGGCGCCGCAGATAGTCATCCGCCATCTTGCCCGCCACGACCTTGCGGTCGTACTGGATGAAGGGGTGGCGCGCGATCGTCAGCAGAGGGTCGGTAACGCGCATCCGGGCTGGCGTCAGCAGGATCAGCGGTTCGTCACGGATCGGTGTCCAGCCGCAAGTCTTGGGCAACTCGAAAGCCGGATGCACCAGGATCGCCGCATCCAGACTGCCGTCCTGCACCCGTCCCAGCAGCAGCGACGACGTGCCCGGCTCGACATAAATCTGGATGTCCGGGTAGACGTGCATCCATCGCCGCATCAACGGCGGCAGCAATCCCGTCAATGCGGTCGGCGTCGCGCCCAGCCGGAGCGGACCCGCGGGCAGTCCCGTGTCGGACGCGGCGGACCGCAGGGTCTGCACGCCTTCCAGCAACTGCTTTGCGTGATCCACGATCCGCGCACCGGCTACGGTGGGCTTGACCGTTCGCCCTGCCCGCATCAACAGCCGCGAGCCCAGGTCGGCTTCCAGCGCACGGATCTGCTGGGCCACCGTCGTGGGGGCCAGATCCAGCCGGCGCGCCGCGTCCGCAATCGAACCCGACTCGACCACCGTCACGAAGCTTTCAAGAAAACGCATGTCCATGAACACGGATTTTACGTGTTCTGAAACCGCGATCGAGAGGTTTTTTTGCGGGGTGAAGCGTCGCATAGTGGCGTCATTGCAGGCATTCATCCACAGGAGACCCCATGGCGATTATCCAATCCATCGACGTATGCGTGGCGCGCGTCCCGCTCGACAAAGTGACCTATCTGGCCAACCGGACCGTGACGGACCGCCACTATGGCCTGGTCAAGGTGCGCAGTTCCGACGGCGTGGAAGGCATCGGCTTCTGCTACGTGGGCAACCAGGCGGGCGAGATCTTTCGTGTCGCCGTCGAACAGTTGCTGGCCCCCGTCCTGATAGGCCGTGATTCATTGGCCGTGGAAGGGCTGTGGAAGGACATGTACCAGGAATCCCTGCTGCAAGGGCGGATGGGCACCGTCATGCGGGCACTCAGCGCACTCGACATTGCGCTATGGGACCTGAACGCCCGCACCGCCAACCTGCCCCTGCACAAGTACCTGGGCGCCGTCGAACTCGACACCGTGCCGGCCTACGCGAGCGGCGGCTATTACGTCGATGGCAAGACCGCGGAACAGCTCGGTGAAGAGATGGCCGGCTTCGTGGAACTCGGCTTCAAGGCCGTCAAGATGAAGACGGGGCGTTTGTCACCCTCGGGCGAAGAAGCACGCGTGCGGGCAGCACGCGACGCCGTGGGGGACGATGTCGAACTGATGCTCGATTGCAATAACGGCTGGGTCGACACGGTGCAAGCCATGGAATACCTGCGCCGCATGGAGCCGTTCAATCCGTACTTCATAGAAGAACCCTTCAGCCCCGACGACGTGGAAAGCCACGCCCGCCTGGCCAAGCTGACCCGCATCCCGGTTGCCACCGCCGAGATCGGCTACGGCCGCTGGTATCACAAGCAACTGCTGGACATGGGCGCCGCCGCGATCCTGCAGACGGATGCGGCAGTGTGCGGCGGGATCACCGAATTCAAGCGCATCGCCGCCATGGCCGCGGGGTATGGCGTCCAGATGTGCCCGCACTGGTTCCACGACATCCACGCGCCCCTGGTGGCCGCGACGCCCAACGCCCGTTATGTCGAGTTCTTCTGGGACGACCAGGTGCTGAATTTCCGCCGCCTGGTCGATCGCCAGCTGGAACACAAGGACGGCCGCGTGATCCTGCACCAGACGCCAGGCCTGGGCTTCAACTTTGACGACACGCAGATCGGGAAATACGGCCGCTGGACGACGGTGGCGTGACGGCCGCGGCTTGAGGTCGGCGGCTTGAGGTCGGCGGCTTGAAGCCGCCTGCCGGAAACGGTCTACAGGATCTGCTTCAACGCCGCGATCAACGCGCCGCATTCTTCATCCGTACCCACCGTGATGCGCAGGTATTTGTCGATACGCGGATGCTTGAAGTGGCGCACGATCACCTTGTGTTCGCGCAGGGCGGCCAGCAGGTCGGCGCCGGCGTGGGCCGGGTGCTTGGCGAAGACGAAATTCGCTGCGGACGGCACGACCTCGAAGCCCAGCGTCTGCAGGTCTTTCGTCAACTGGTCGCGCGTCGTGATGATGGCCTGGCAGGTCTGGTCGAAGTAGGCCTTGTCGTCCATCGCCGCACTCGCGCCAGCAATGGCCAGGCGGTCCAGCGGGTAGGAATTGAAGCTGCTCTTGACGCGTTCCAGGCCGGCAATCAGATGTGCCTGGCCGATCGCATAACCGACGCGCAGGCCGGCCAGCGAACGGGATTTGGACAGGGTCTGCACCACCAGCAGATTCGGGAATTCGGCCACCAGCGGAATCGCGGTCTCGCCACCAAAGTCGACGTAGGCTTCGTCGACCACAACCACCTGGTCCGGGTGAGCCGCAAGCAGTGTGCGAATCGCGTCCAGACCCAGCGCAAGACCGGTCGGGGCGTTCGGGTTGGGGAAGATGATGGCCCCGGCGTCCTGCCCGTAGTCTTCGACGCGGATGGCAAAGTCGTCGGCCAGCGGAATGGTCCGGTAGTCGATGCCATACAGGCCGCAATAGACCGGGTAGAAACTGTAGGTGATGTCCGGGAAGAACAGGGGCCTGTCGTGCTTGAGCAAGCCGACGAAGGTATGCGCCAGGACTTCATCCGAACTGTTGCCCACGAAGACCTGGTCCACCGGCACGCCATGGAACCGGCCGACGGCGGCCTTCAGGTCGGTCGCGTCGGGGTCGGGATAGCGGCGCAGCGCGCCATCTGCCGCGGCGCGGATGGCCTCGATCGCGCGCGGTGACGGCGGGTAGGGGTTCTCGTTGGTATTGAGCTTGACCAGCCCGTCGATGCGCGGCTGTTCGCCCGGCACATAGGGGGTCAGTTGACGGGTGACGTCGCTCCAGAATTTGTCCATGGTGTCTTGGCGGTGTGGCTTGAGTGTGTTCGGGTGTTCAGGTGTTCGTGATCGGGCGGCGTCTGGCGTCCGGTATGCGGCATCCGGCATCCGGCATCCGGCATCCAGCATCCGGCATCCGGCATCCGGCGTACTCGCGTGCCCATCAAGGAGCATAGCAGGCGGAAGGAGCGCACAAGGCAGGCTGGACGCAGCCGAGGTGGCTGCCATGCGGTCGCGTCCAGGCAGAGCCGTCGCGTCCATGCAGGCGCGGTCGCGTTCAGGCAAAAGGAGTCACGTTGACGCAAACACACGTGCCTGCCGCCGTTGTGATCAAGGCGTCTTCATCCACGGGGCCGCCAGGTCGATCACGCGATCCACGGCATCGGGCGCCAGGCAGTCCACGATATGCCGGTCGGGCAGGGCGCGCAGCCAGGTGATCTGGCGCTTGGCCAGTTGCCGGGTGGCGGCAATCGACTGGCCGCGCATCTCGGCGCCGTGGATCGCGCCTTCCAGGTAGGACCACACCTGCCGGTAGCCCACGCAGCGGATCGACGGCAGGTCGGGGTGCAATTCCGGCCGCGCGCGCAGCTTGCGCACTTCGTCAACCAGGCCCTGTTCCAGCATCGCATCAAAGCGTTGTTCGATCCGGGCGTGCAGGCCGGCGCGGTCGGCGGGCTCCAGGCTCAGGTTCACATAACGCCAGGGCGCCGGGTCCGCCTGCGCCTTGCCCTGGGTCAGCAGCGACGACATGGGCTGCCCGGTCAATGCGTGGATTTCCAGCGCACGCTGCACGCGCTGGCTATCGTTGGGCGACAGGCGCGCCGCGGTGATCGGATCAATGTCGGCCAGTTCAGCGTGCATCGCCGGCCAGCCGATCTGTGCGGCTCGGGCGTCCAGTTGGGCGCGGACGACGGCATCACCTTGCGGCAAGGTGTCCAGGCCGTCGCGCAGCGCCTTGAAGTACATCATGGTGCCGCCCGCCAGCAGCGGAATGCGCCCACGCGCGCGGATAGCGTCGATCAGCGCCAGCGTATCGCTGCGGAATTGGCCGGCCGAATAACTGTCCGACGGGTCGCGGATATCCAGCAGATGCTGGGGTACCTGGGCGCGTTCGTCCGGGCTGGGCTTGGCTGTTCCGATGTCCATGCCGCGATAGATCGTGGCCGAATCGACGTTGATGATCTCGATCGGCCAGCGCGCGGCCAGCGCCAGGGTCGCCGCGCTTTTGCCAGCGGCGGTCGGGCCCATCAGGCAGAGGATGGCGGGCATCGCGTGCGCCGCATCGGGGTCCATGACCTTCGTGTTGTCCACCCGATCACCGCCCACGCAAGAACAGCCTGTCCAGATCCGCCACGCTCAGTTGCACCCAGGTCGGCCGGCCGTGATTGCACTGGTCGGCGCGTTCAGTGGCTTCCATCTGGCGCAGCAGGGCGTTCATCTCGTCGTGGGTCAAACGGCGGTTGGCCCGGACGGCGCCGTGGCAGGCCATGGTCGCCAGCAGTTCGTTGCGCTGTTCGGTCAGCAGGCGGGACGCGCCGACGTCGGCAAAGTCACGCAGCACGTCCCGCGCCAACGTTTCGATATCGGCCTGCGCCAGCACGGCGGGCACGGCGCGCACGGCGATCGATGCCGGGCCGGCGGGACGCAGTTCGAAGCCCAGCGCGGCCAGCGGCTCGGCATGTTCTTCGACGATCGCCACGTCTTTTTCCGACGCCCGGAACACGACCGGCACCAGCAACTGCTGCTGCGGAATCATCTGGCCATCCAGGGCGTTCTTGAGCTGTTCATACACGATGCGTTCGTGCGCGGCGTGCATGTCCACGACCACCATGCCGCGATCGTTCTGCGCCAGCACGTAGATGCCGTGCAATTGCGCCACGGCCATGCCCAGCGGATGCTCGACGCCTTCGGGCAAGGTGCGCGACTGCGCGGCGATGCGGTCCAGCGCCGACGTGGCTGCGGGCACGCCCAGGGGCATGGCATACGGGGCAACCGGGCCGCCGGCCAGCGCGGCATCATTGCCGTACGCCACCGGCCCCGCCAGGTCTTGCCTGCCGTCGAACGCCTGCGCGCCATCGGCCGGCTGCCCGCCGTCGCCGTAGCCAGGACCGGTTGGGGCGCCGGTCAACGGCTCATGCAGGGCCATCAGGCGGTCGCCTAGGGCGGAAGGGTAGCCAGGGGCACGATAGGCAGGGCGAAAGCCCGCCGCGGCGCCATCATGCAGACGGAAAGGCAGTTGAGATGCCGTGGCGGCGGGGGCCGGCACGGTCGTTCCCGACAGCGCGAAGCCGGCCGCATCACGGCCTCCCGATACCGCCCCATCACTACCCCCCGTGCCGCCCCCGGCCGCGCCCTGCAGGCTGCCGCTACCCGACGTTGCCGCAGCACCCCCAGCATCGGAAGCCACCGCCGACCCCGCCGCATGCGCCAGCGTCTGCCCGATCGCATGCGAGACGAAGCGGTAGACCGCGCCACTTTCGCGGAACCGCACTTCATGCTTGGCCGGGTGCACGTTCACATCCACCGCCGATGGCTCGATATCCAGGAACAGCACATAGGCGGGCTGCCGGTCGCCATGCAGCACGTCGGCATAGGCGGTGCGCAGCGCGTGGCTGACCGTGCGATCCCGGACGAAACGCCCGTTCACATACAGGTATTGCTTGTCGGCCCGCGCCCGCGACGCGGTGGGCCGGCAGATCACGCCGTGCAGCTGGATCGCGCCCGATTCCACGCTGACTGGCAACCCGGTCTGGGCAAATTCAGGCCCAAGCACGTCGTACACACGCGTCACCGGCCGCGCCGGCAGCCGCTGCTGGTGCGCCCGATCGTGGTGGAACAGCCGGAAGGCAATACCGCTGTGCGCCAGCGCAATCCGTTCAAAGGCCTCCACACAATGGCCGAACTCGGTGCCTTCGGACTTCAGGAACTTGCGGCGCGCCGGGACCGAATCGAACAGCTGGCGCACGTCGATCGTGGTGCCCGGGGGGCCGGACGCGGGCGACACCTCGCCGTCCTCCCACTGCCAGGCATGCGGGCTGTCTGGCGTACGCGAAATCAAGGACAGCCGCGATACCGACGCAATCGACGCCAGCGCCTCGCCGCGAAATCCCATTGACGCCACCGACTCGAGCTCGTGCAGCGACGCGACCTTGCTGGTGGCGTGCCGCGCGACCGCCAGGGGCAGTTCGTCGGGCGGGATCCCGCTGCCGTCATCCGTGACCGCGATCCGGCGGATGCCGCCGCCTTCCAGCCGCACGTCAATCGCCCGCGCGCCGGCGTCGATGGCGTTCTCCATCAGCTCTTTCAGGACGGAGGCGGGACGCTCGATCACCTCGCCGGCGGCGATCTGGCTGACGAGGAGGTCGGGGAGGGGGGCGATGGCGCGGCGGAGAGACATAAGGCGGATTATAAGTGGTCGTACTGTCGGCTATAGTGCCCTGTTCCTGCGTGGTCCCTCCCGTATCTGCGCGCCGTCCCACCGTTCGTTCTTACCTGCCGAGACCTATGCTTGAATTTTTGAACATGCTGCTCCACATCGACAAGTCCCTGGGCATCTGGATCGCCGAGTACGGCGCCTGGATCTACCTGGTGCTCTTCCTGATCATTTTCGGGGAGACGGGCTTCGTGGTGCTGCCCTTCCTGCCAGGCGACTCGCTGCTGTTCATTGCCGGGGCGTTTGCCGCCACGGGCGCGATGGACTTGTGGCTGTTGATCGCGCTGCTGCTGGTGGCCGCCATCGGGGGCAACACGCTCAACTACATGATCGGGCGGATGATCGGGCCCAAGGTGTTCTCTCAGAACATACGTTTCCTGGACCGCAAGGCGCTGACCAAGACCCACGCCTTCTACGAGAAACACGGCGGCAAGACGCTGGTCCTGGCGCGCTTCCTGCCAGTGGTGCGCACCTTCGCCCCCTTCGTGGCGGGCGTCGGCTACATGAACTTTGCGCGCTTCCAGTTCTTTAACGTCGTCGGCGCGCTGACCTGGGTGCTGCTGCTGGTGTTCGGTGGCTACTTCTTCGGCAACCTGCCCCTGGTGCGTGAACACCTGAACACCATCGTGCTGATCGGCATGGCCGCCGCCATCGTGCCGGTCGTGCTGGGTGGCATCTGGAAGCTGACGTCGGGCATGCGCAACAAGGGCGACGCGCCCACGCCGTGATCCCGTGCAGGCCGCCTCCGGGCAGTCTGTGCCGGCAATAAAAAAGCCCCTCGGCCTAGGCCAGAGGGGCTTTTTTTCGGGCATCGCCCGCCGCATGGACCCGATCAGGTCAGCTTGTTCTTTGCCAGCGGAGGATTCTTGGCAAAGTAGCGCTGGATCCCCTGCATGATGGCCGTGGCCATCGTGTCCTGGTAGTCGCCGTCCTTCAGCCGTTTTTCCTCTTCCGGATTGCTGATAAAGGCGGTCTCGATCAAGATGGACGGGATATCCGGCGCCTTCAGCACCGCAAACCCCGCCTGTTCGACCTTGGCTTTGTGCAGCTTGTTGATGTTGGACAGTTCGTCCAGCACCGCGCTGCCCAGCTTGAGCGAGTCGTTGATCTGCGCCGTGGTCGACAGGTCCAGCAGCACGCGGGCGATCTGCTTGTCTTGCGTGCCGATGTTGATCCCGCCGATCAGGTCGGCAGAGTTTTCCTTGTTGGCCAGCCACCGCGCCGCGCTGCTGCTGGCGCCGCCTTCCGACAGCGCAAACACCGATGATCCGCGGGCATCGGGCTTGATCCACGCGTCGGCATGCACCGAGACGAACAGGTCGGCCTGGACCCGGCGCGCCTTTTCAACCCGCACATGCAGCGGCACGAAAAAGTCGCCGTCACGGGTCAGCATGGCGCGCATATTGGGTTGCTGGTCGATGCGGGCCTTGAGCATGCGCGCGATCTTCAACACGACATCTTTTTCGCGCGTGCCGCCCGCGCCCACGGCGCCCGGATCTTCACCGCCATGGCCGGGGTCCAGCGCCACGGTGATCATGCGGGACACGTTGGGCGAGTACGGCCGCGTGTTGCGCCCACCTTGCGAGCGCGAAGGCAGCGTCGCCGTCGGCATGTTGTCGGCCGCCTGCGGGGGATTGACCACGGGGCCATTGGCCATGGCGCTGCCGGACCTGCCGGATCCGCCATCGCCCATGCCGCCTGGCGCATTGGCCATGGCGTTGCCACTGGCGCCGCCGCCCGTGCCCGGGGCCTGGATGCCGTCGTCGCCGGGTACCCTGACACCATCGCTGCCCGGCACTTTCATGCCGTCGCCGTCGGGGTCCTTGCCAATGTTCTTCAGGATCCGGGCCATCGGATCGTCGGTTTCCTTGTCGGCCAGGGCCAGCAAGGGGTCGCGTTCAATCTTGGGGTACAGGTCCAGCACCAGCCGATGGTGATAATCACCCACGGGCTTGAGCGTGAACACCTGCGGCGCGGTTTCCTGCTTCAGGTCCATGACCAGTCGCACGACGTTCGGCCGGTTCTGGCCGGCGCGCAAGGCCGAGATGAACGGATCATCCGGACGCACCTTGGACACCAGTTCCCGCAGGGTGGCGTTCATGCCGACGCCTTCGATATCCACCACCAGCCGATGCGGGTTGGCGAGCACGAAGTGTTCGGTCTTGAGTTCGGTGTCGAGTTCGAGCGTGACGCGCGTGTAGTCAGGCGCGGGCCACAGCCGGACGGCCAGCAGCGTCGCGGCGCGCGCCGCCGTCGGAATCAGGGGCACGAACAAGGTGGCCGCCAGACCGGCGACCAGCCGCCGCCGCGACATGCCGCGGGTCGGAATCGCCTGCGCATCGTCGTAGCACGGCACATCGCCGCCCGAAAGCGGCACGGTGTCATCCGCGATGCTCAAGGCGCCGCGGCGTCGGGAAATAGGTGTCTCAGCCATGCCTGCCCTCGTGCGGTGTACGCCGTCAGCGTCACACCGCGTCCTGCGCCTTCATACGCCAACGCGACATTCAGGTCCGGGACCGGAAGTGCGTTGCCCGCACGCTCTGCCCATTCGATGAGCACTAGGGCGTCATCGCGCAGGGCATCGCGGAATCCGGCGTCGAGCCACTCGCGTGGGTCGGTAAATCGATAAAAATCAAAGTGATAGCAGTATAAGTTCGAAACTTTGTAAGGTTCAACTAGCGTGAAGGTGGGACTTTTGATTCGACCTGTAACGCCCACTTTGCGCAACAGTGCCCGGGCAAACGCCGTCTTGCCCGCCCCCAGGTCGCCTTCCAGGTGAATCCGGCCGCCGGTCATGACCTGTGGGGCCAGCGTTTCGGCCAGCGTGTCGGTGTCGGTTTCGTCGGGCAGATAGCCCGTGTGAACGAGCGGCGTCATGGTGCGCCGTCCCGCTCGGGCCGCGCTCGGCTACCATCGCAATATGTCATCGTTTTCTCCTTCTACCCCGGCGTCCACCGGGCCGCTCGATCCGGCCGCGCTGGTCGAACAGGTCCGCACATGGGGGCGGGAACTGGGTTTTGGCGCCGTCGGCATCGCGGATCTGGACCTGCAGGATGCCGGTGCCCGGCTGCGCCAGTGGGTCGAAGCCGGCATGCACGGCGAAATGGATTATATGGAGCGCCACCTGCCCGTGCGGCTGGCGCCCCAGGAACTCGTCCCCGGCGCCCGGTCGGCCATCATGGTCAGGCTGGACTATGCGCCGGCCCCGGGCGCCGACCTGGCGCGCCGTCAGCAGCAAGCGCTTGCTGACGGCGAAACCGCTGTCATGGCCAGTTACGCGCTGGGGCGGGATTACCACAAGGTGTTGCGTCAAAAGCTACAGAAACTGGCCGACCGCATCACCGACGCCATTGGGCCGTTCGGGTATCGGGCGTTTACGGACTCGGCCCCGCTGATGGAAGTCGAACTGGCCCGCAAGGCCGGCATCGGGTGGCGAGGCAAGCACACCCTGCTGTTGTCGCGCGAAGGCAGCTGGTTCTTTCTGGGGGAAATCCTGACGGATCTTCCCCTGCCTGCCGATGACGCCCGCGAGCCCCATTGCGGCAGTTGCCGGCGCTGCATCACCGCCTGTCCGACGCAGGCCATCGTGGCGCCGTATGTGCTGGACGCGCGGCGCTGCATTTCCTACCTGACCATCGAACTGAAGGGCAGCATTCCCGAAGACCTGCGGCCGCTGATCGGCACCCGGGTCTATGGCTGCGATGACTGCCAGACCGCCTGTCCGTGGAACAAGTACGCGCAAGTGTCGGCCGAACCGGACTTTGCGCCTCGTCACGGGCTGGAGGCCTCGTCGTTGATCGACCTGTTTGCGTGGACCGAAGCCGAGTTCGACCAGCGCACGCAAGGCAGCGCGATCCGGCGTGTCGGGCACGAACGGTGGCTACGTAATATTGCGGTCGGGCTGGGGAACGCACGGCCGTCGCCCAAAGTGCGCGAGGCACTGTTGACCCGCACGGATCACCCCAGCGCATTGGTGCGCGAACACGTGCAGTGGGCGCTTGCTGCGCTGGACCGGCGCGAACGGGCGGATAAGCCAGTGCTTGCTACAGCAGCACCTGCATCCACAGCGGAATAGTCACGACAGACAGCACCGTGCTGGCGGAAATCAGCAACGCCACGATTTCGCCCTGGCCGCCCATTCTTGCGGCCAGCACGTAGGCACTGGACGCCGTCGGCAGGGCGCCGAACAGCAGCAGCATCTGGCGTTCGACCAGCGTCAGCGGTAGCAGCAATCCCAAGGCCAACGCGACCAGCGGCAGCAGCAGCAGGCGCACCACCAATATCCAGTTGATCAGCTTGAGGTTGTCGCGCGCGCCGCCCAGCGCCAGCGCCGCGCCCACACACAGAATGCCCAGCGTGATGGCCGTCGATCCCAGGCGCGACATCAGCGCATCCAGCGGCCCGGGCAGCGTAAAGCCCGCCAGGTTGTACAGCACCCCCGCCACGGTCGACAGCAGCAGCGGGTTGCGGATCAGTTCGCCGAACAGATTGGTCTTGGCGTGCCGCGCCAAGGCGTACACCGCCATCGCGTTGGCCAATGGCACCGAAAAGCCGATCAGCAGCGCCATGGCGCTCAGGCCCGCCTCGCCGGCCAACCGTGTGGCCAGCGCCAGCGCAATATAGGAATTGAACCGGAAGCCGCACTGCACCGCCGATGCAAAGGCCTGGCCATCGGGCTTGAGCACCGGCCAGGCCAGCCACGAGAGCAGGGCGCCGATCAGCATCATGGCGGCCGCCGCCCAGATCATGGTCGCCGCCGTTTCCAGCTGGATCGGCGTGCGCACGATCGACTGGAACAGCAGCGCCGGGAATAGCACGTAGTAAACGAGGCGTTCGGTCCCGGCAAAGAATTCGGCACTGAAATGTAGCTTTCTACGCAGTAACCAGCCGATCGCAATCAGGAGAAAGTCCGGGAAAACCAGAAGGGCAATGTGCACAGCGGGGGCAACCTGTTTGTTATTCTCGACCGCATCCCCCCGGAGTCAAAAGCTCAGCATCATCCGGTGTCGTGATTACCGGAGCTGCCGGACGGGGAAATCTCGCAGGGGACGTCCGTATGCCATATCCGCGCATGTCGGCACCAACTATCCATAATAAACAGGAGAGTGCATGAAAACCAATTTGTTCAAGCTTGGCCTTGGCACAGCCGCTGCGGCGGTGATGGCCGTGACGCTTGCCCCGGGCCTGGCCCAGGCACAGGCGAATTTCCCGAACAAACCGGTGCGCGTGATTGTTCCGTTTGCACCGGGTGGCACGACCGATATCGTTGCGCGCCTGGTCAGTGACAAGATGGGCCGCGAGCTGGGCCAGCCCTTCGTGGTGGAAAACCGCGGCGGTGGCGGCGGTGCCATTGGCGCCAGCGAAGCCGCGCGCGCCACGGCCGACGGCTACACGCTCAGCATTGCCACGGTGTCCACCATGGCCATCAACCCGGCGTGCAACCCCAAGCTGGGCTACGACCCGATCAAAGACTTCCAGCCCATTACCAACCTGGCATACACCGCAAACGTCGTGGCCGTGAACCCGAAGTTTCCGGCGCAGGACTACAAGGGCTTTCTTGAAGAACTGAAGAAGAATCCGGGCAAGTATTCGTACGGCAGCTCGGGCACCTGCGGCATTCTCCATTTCCTGGGCGAGCTGTTCCAGGTCGAGACCGGCGCCCAGATCGTGCATATTCCTTACCGCGGATCGGGTCCGGCCATTGCCGACGCCATGGGCGGCCAGGTGCAGATCCTGTTCGACAACCTGCCGTCGTCGATGCCGCACATCCAGAGCGGCAAGCTGCGCGCGATCGCCGTGTCGTGGAAGGACCGCGTCGATGGCCTGCCGAATGTGCCGACTTTCAAGGAACTGGGCCTGACGGCCATGAACGATCCGGCCTGGTATGGTCTGCTCGCCCCGGCCGGCACGCCGGCGGATGTCGTCAAGAAGCTGCGTGACGCCGCCGTCAAGGTGCTGAACGATCCGGCCGTGAAGGAAACGCTGGCCAAGCAGGGTGCGGCCCCCGCCGGCAACACGCCTGAAGAATTCCGCGGCGAAATCCAGAAGGAATTCGACAAGGCCAAGAACATCGTGAAGGCCCGCAACATCAAGCTGGAATGATGAGGCAGGTGGCGGGCTAAGGCCTGGCCGCTGGCAGAAGTCGGAAACCCGCAAGCCCGCTTGCGGGTTTTTTATCTGCGAGGCAGGCCAGGATGTTTTCGTCCACGGGCCGCGTTGACAAGGCGCGGCCGCATCGCCACCATCGCTGAATGCCTGCTGCTCCTTCCCTGAATGACGCTTCGGCGCTCGCGTCGGCCGACGTGGCGTCCGACGCCCCGTCCGCCGATCCCACGACTGTTGCGGCATCTGCTGATGCATCCGCTGCTGCGTCCGCTGATGCTTCCGCCCCGGTCCCGACTGGCCGCTACGACCCCGTTATCGACGTATTCATCGACGCCCTGTGGCTTGAAGACGGCCTGTCGGCCAACACCTTGGCGGCCTATCGCCGGGACATGCAGGCCTTCGACGGCTGGCTGCGCCAGGCGCGCAAAGGCAACCTGGGCGAGGCCAGCGCCGGCGATATCGAATCCTGGTTTGCCGCCGTGCATGCCGACACCAAAGCCACCACCGCCAATCGCCGGCTGGCCACGCTGCGGCGCTTCTACCAATGGGCGCTGCGCACGCACCACGCGGCAGCGGACCCCTGCCTGACGCTGCGGTCGGCCAAGCAGGCGCCACGCATGCCCAAGACCCTGTCCGAAGCGCAGGTCGAAGCGCTGCTGACCGCGCCGCAGACGGCCACGGCGCTGGGCCAGCGCGATCGCGCCATGCTTGAAACCTTGTACGCAACAGGCCTGCGCGTGTCCGAACTGGTGGGCTTGAAGTCGCTGGATGTCGGCCTGAACGACGGTGTGGTGCGCGTGGTGCTGGGCAAGGGTGGCAAGGACCGGCTGGTGCCCCTGGGGGCCGAAGCCGCGCACTGGATCACCCTGTACCTGGCCGACGCACGGCCGGCCTTGCTGAACGGGCAGGTCAGCGACGCCCTGTTCGTGACGGCACGGGGCGGGCCCATGACCCGCCAGGGCTTCTGGCTGATCGTGAAGAAATACGCCCGCGCGGCCGGCATTGCGGCGGCCTTGTCGCCCCACGTGCTGCGCCACGCGTTCGCCACCCACCTGCTGAACCACGGCGCCGATTTGCGGGTCGTGCAGATGCTGCTGGGGCACGCCGACATATCCACCACCCAGATCTATACCCACGTTGCGCGGGAGCGGCTCAAGTCGCTGCACGCCCAACATCACCCGCGCGGCTGATGCGGCCGTCTTGCCCGCCCATCCAGTCCACGCCGCCTGTCCCCGTCATGAGCAAAGCCAAACACGTTTCCGAAACCCTTGCGACCCAGTTCCTGCGCCAGCACAAGGTCGCGTTTACCGAACACCCCTACGATTACGTCGATCACGGCGGCACGTCAGAATCGTCGCGCCAGATCGGTGTGGATGAGCACATCGTCATCAAGACGCTGATCATGGAAGACGAGAACGCCAAGCCGTTGATCGTGCTGCAGCATGGCGACCGCGAAGTGTCGACCAAGAACCTGGCTCGCCAGATCAACGTCAAGAAAGTCGCGCCCTGCAAGCCTGATGTGGCCCAGCGTCATTCGGGATACCTGGTGGGCGGCACGTCGCCGTTCGGCACCCGCAAGGCCATGCCGGTGTATGTGGAAGCGTCCGTGCTCGACCTGCCCAACATCCTGATCAACGGCGGCAAACGGGGGTATCTGGTCGGCATCGATCCGCAGGAACTGGTGCGCCTGCTGAAGGCGACGCCGGTGTCGGCGGCGCTGGAGTAGGCGCAAGCCAAAAAAAAAGCGCCAGCCTTGCCGGCGGGCCTGTCCCGGGATGGGTAGAATTCCCGCCTGTCGTTGCAGCCCGTCGCTGCCCAAGGATTTCTTCGCATGCTTACCGTCGCCGCCGTCGTGCTTGCCTACCTGATCGGGTCGATCTCTTTCGCGGTGGTCGTCAGCCGCGTCATGGGCCTGACCGATCCCCGCACCTACGGGTCGAAAAACCCCGGTGCGACCAATGTGCTGCGATCGGGCAACAAGGCCGCCGCCATCCTGACCCTGCTGGGCGATGGCGCGAAGGGCTACGTGGCGGTCTGGCTGGTGCAGAAGTTCGGTCCGGCCTACAACGTCGGCAACGGCGCCGTCGCCCTGGCGGCGCTGGCCGTCTTCATCGGCCACCTGTATCCGGTGTTCTTCCGTTTCAAGGGCGGCAAGGGCGTGGCCACGGCGCTGGGCGTGCTGCTGGCGATCGAACCGGGATTGGGCCTGGCGGTGCTGGCCAGCTGGCTGCTGGTGGCCGTGTTCTTCCGCTACTCGTCGCTGGCGGCGCTGGTCGCCGCCATCGTGGCGCCGTTGTTCTATGTGTTCGGCCATGACGTGGCCTGGGACGCCGACCCCCGCATCGGCACGGCCATCGCGCTGATGAGCCTGCTGCTGATCTACCGCCACCGCGAAAACATCGCCAAGCTGATGGCCGGCAAGGAAAGCAAGATCGGGTCGAAAAAGAAGGCCTGACAGCGGGCGACCGGCGACGGCCAACAGCAAGGTCGATGCGTCGGCCGCGGCGTGTGGGCCTGTGCCTGTGCCTGTGCCTGTGCCGCGTCAGGCCGTTTCAGCGTCTGGGCGTTTCAGCGTCTGGGCGTTTCAGCGTCAGGCCATCTCAGCGTCAGTCCCGTCCCAAGTCAGTCCCGTCCCAAGTCAGTCCCGGTCCGCATAGAACAAGTTGCGCGTCAGGCCACTTCCGGCCGCTTGCCGGCGTCTTCCAGGTTCCACCTGGGCTTGACCGTGAACGCCGTATTGCGGCTGTCCACATCCACCATGCCGGCCTTCAGGCGCATGGCGGCGGCAAAGGCGATCATTGCGCCGTTGTCCGTGCACAACTCCAGCGGCGGAAAGTAGGCTTGGCCGCGCAGCCTGGTCAGGCGCTCCGCCAGCCGCTCGCGCAGCAGCCGGTTGGCCCCCACGCCGCCGGCGATCACCAGGCGTTTCAGCCCGGTCTGCTGCAGCGCCTTGACCGACTTGGCCACCAGCACTTCCACGATTGCGTTCTGCGTCGCCGCGGCCAGATCTGCTTTGGCCTGCTCATCGCCTTCCGGCAGCGATTTCATTTTGATCAGCACCGCCGTCTTCAAGCCGCTGAAGCTGAAGTCCAGGTCGGGGCTGTGCAGCTTGGGGCGGGGCAGGTCAAAGCGACTGGCGTCGCCTTGTTCGGCCAGGCGCGAGAGCGCCGGTCCGCCCGGGTAGCCCAGTCCCATCAGCTTGGCGGATTTGTCGAACGCTTCGCCCGCCGCGTCATCCAGCGTTTCGCCCAGCAAGGTGTAATCACCCACGCCGTCTACTCGCATCAACTGGGTGTGTCCGCCGGATACCAGCAGCGCTACGAATGGAAAATCGGGGCGGGGCGTGGCCAGCAGGGGGGAAAGCAGGTGCCCTTCAAGGTGGTGGATGGCGATGGACGGCAGGTCGCGCGACCAGGCGATGGCCTGGGCCACGCTGGCCCCCACCAACAGCGCGCCAGCCAGCCCGGGACCCGCCGTGTAGGCCACCGCGCCCACGTCGTCGAGCGTCAGTCCGGCGTCCGTCAGGGCCTGCCGGGTCAAAGGCAGAATGCGCCGCACGTGGTCGCGAGACGCCAGTTCGGGCACGACCCCGCCGTATTCCTGATGCATCTCGATCTGGGAGTACAGGGCATGAGCCAGCAGGCCGCGGTCGGCATCGACAACGGCAACGCCGGTCTCGTCGCAGGAGCTTTCGAATCCGAGAACAATCATGATGAGGCCACAAGTAGACAGGGCGGGTGCAGGAACGGCGCGCGACACCGTGTGGCCGTTTGCAGGGCAGGGCTTACCCTGAGCAGACAGAAAGTGTAGCACTGGGCCGCGAGTGGGCTGGCATTCCTCGTCCAGACCTGCTATATTGGCAGGCTAATTCATCCAACCCCAAGGCAATTGCTACATGCCCACGATTCGCGTTAAAGAAAATGAGCCGTTTGAGGTCGCACTGCGTCGTTTCAAGCGCACCATCGAAAAGACGGGACTGCTGACCGAACTGCGCTCGCGCGAGTTCTATGAAAAGCCCACCGCAGAGCGCAAGCGCAAGCACGCTGCTGCCGTCAAGCGTCACTACAAGCGTATTCGCAGCCAGCAGCTGCCCAAGCGCCTGTTCTGATTGGCTTGCGGCAAACTGATGTCGCTTGTGCGGCATTGGTTTGCAGCGCCAGGAATTCGCTGTCGACATTAGCCGCTATGGTGCAAGCCTGGCGGCTTTTGTTGTTGGCATTCTTTTGTTGTTGCCATTGTATCCGCCGGATCGCCGGCCTGCGGCATAGGCCCACGGTTTCCCCCTGTCTGTTCGACTTCTAGCGCTGAGTATTCCATGAGCGACGCCTCTCTCAAGACCCGCCTGTCCGACGAAATGAAAAACGCCATGCGCGCAAAGGCTGCCGAACGTCTGGGCACCGTGCGTTTCCTGCTGGCCGCCATCAAGCAGAAGGAAGTGGATGAGCGTCGCGAATTGTCCGACGCCGAAATCACCGCCATCATCGAAAAGCAGGTCAAGCAGCGTCGTGAGTCGATCCTGGCGTACGACCAGGCTGGCCGTACCGAAACGGCGGACGCCGAACGGGCCGAGATCGCCGTGCTGCAGGAATTCCTGCCCCAGGCCGCAAGCGAAGACGAAGTCAACGCCGTCGTGGCCGAAGCCGTGGCTGCCGTTGCAGCCCAGGGCGTGACGGGTGCTCCCGCCATGGGCAAGGTCATGGGTCTGGTCAAGCCGAAGCTGGCGGGCCGCGCCGACATGTCGGAAGTCTCGAAGCTGATCAAGGCGCAACTGGGCTGAGCCCACGCGCTTTTCCTGAAGGCCGACCCTTGCGGGGCCACCACGCATGATCCCGGATTCATTCATTCAGGATTTGCTTGCCCGCGTCGACATTGTCGACGTGGTGGGTCAGTACGTGCCCCTGCGCAAGGGCGGCGCCAATCTGCTCGGGCTGTGCCCGTTCCACAACGAAAAGTCGCCGTCGTTCACGGTCAGCCCCACCAAGCAGTTCTATCACTGCTTCGGCTGCGGCGCCCACGGCACGGCGATCCGGTTCCTGATGGAGCACACCGGCGCGAGCTTTCCCGATGCCGTGCGCAGCCTGGCTGGCAACGCCGGCATGAAGGTGCCGGAAGAGGAACGCAGCCCCCGGCAGCGCGCCGCACGCGCGCAGCGTGAAGCGGTTGTCTCGCGGCACAGCGAAGTCCTTGAAACCGCAAATACTCACTACCGCCAACAGCTGCGTACGGCGCGGCCAGCGATCGAATACCTGAAGTCGCGGGGCCTGTCGGGCGAAATTGCCGCCCGGTTCGGCCTGGGCTGGGCTGGCAACGACCGCCAGGGCCTGAAAGCGGTCCTGCCCAATTACGACGATCCGCTGCTGGTCGAATCCGGCCTGGTCATCCTGAACGAGGAAGGCCGCCGCTACGACCGGTTCCGCGAACGCGTGACCTTCCCGATCCGCAATGCGCGGGGCCACCTGATCGGCTTTGGCGGACGGATCATCGGCAAGGGCGAGCCCAAGTATCTGAATTCGCCCGAGACGCCCATTTTTTCCAAGGGCTCCGAGCTGTACGGCATGTGGGAAGGACGCACCGCGATCCGCAGCAATGGCATGGTGATCGTGGTCGAAGGCTACATGGACGTGGTTGCGCTGGCGCAGCTGGGGATCGAGTGCGCCGTGGCGACCCTCGGCACTGCGACCACGCCGGTGCATGTGCAAAAGCTGCTGCGCGCCAGCGACCTGGTGATCTTCAGCTTCGACGGTGACAAAGCCGGGCGCAAGGCCGCCTGGCGGGCCCTGGAAGCCTGTCTGCCCTTGTTGCGCGACGATGCCAGCATCCGCTTCCTGTTTTTGCCCGAAGGGCATGACCCGGATTCGTATGTCCGCGAATTCGGCCCGGACGGCTTTCGCACGGCACTGAAAGAAGCGATGTCGCTGTCGCAATTCATGCTGAGCGAGCTGGTGGGCCGCCATCCGATGGAAGAAGCCGAAGGCCGCGCGCGCTGCATTCATGACGCACGGCCGCTGCTGCAGGCGATGCCGGCGGGTGCGCTGCGGATGCAGGTGCAGCGTGAACTGGCCCAACTGACGCGCCTGACACCCGAAGAATTGACGCAGCTGATTCATCTGGAAGACGTACCCAGTGGCCCGCTTGTGCACGCTGCGTCGGGTCAGCGGGGAACTGTCATGCCGGTTGTACGCTCTGAGTCTAATAGTGGTCAGGCAGGTGGTGCGCATGCCCCGGGCGGGCAAGGCGACGGTCCGCAGGATGATGGCCACTTTCCGGACTACGAGCCCGACATGGACGGGCAGTACGAACCGTATTACGACGACGCCGCGGGTGGCTACGACCCCAGCGGTGGCCAAGGCGGCCAGGGCCAGCAGGGCGGCTACGGGCAAGGTGGCTACGGCCAGGGCGGTGGAAAATATGGCGGCCAGGGTGGCGGCAACGGCGGTGGCAACGGAAATTGGAAAGGCGGCTCCGGCAAATCGTGGGGCAAGTTCGACAAGAATTTCCGCGGCCAGCGTGAAGTGCCTGGAGCGCCCCCACCCGCAAGGCGGGTGGTGACGCCCATTGCCCAGCGCCTGCTGCAACTGCTGCTGACGCACCCGGCGTCGGTCAATGAGCTCGACGACGCGTCCGAAACCATGCTGGCAAGCACGGCGGGGTTTGAAACCGTACGCGAACTGGTGGCCCTGGTGCGCACCACCGGGGCGTCCCATACCGGGGCGCTCATCCAGGCAGCCGAGGGAACTTCGCTGGCGCAACCCCTTGTAATGGCCGCCACAGCAACCATCTATGAAGACGAACTGCCTGATCCCGCAGGAGAATTGTTCGATGCGCTCAGGACGATCGAATTCGACGCCGCGGCGCGCGAACAGCAGGCGTTGATCGCCGGTGGACTGACCGGCGATGACGCAAAAGCGCGATATTTGGCGTTGAAAGAAAGAATGGCCGAGCTAAAAAAGCCCAGAGTGATAGAATAGAGGGTTACCTCGTACACTCTGCATCGCTTTTACCGGCTGGACGTTATTTGCTGGACGCTTGCATTGGCAGGCTGAGTGAACACCGGACGGCGAAAAACGTCTGACGATAGCGACGACAGAACACCGAACGCAAAACAGCACGACCCAAGCAGCACCCAATTTCACGCCCCGATCCCGAACGCCAGACCGACTCCGCATCCAGCACGCAACCGCACGGCACGCCCGCCGATTTGCAACCGCAAGCACTCGTCGCGCTGTCAGGTCATCGTTCCATCGGGGCGCAGTACCCGCACTACACGCACTATCCGCACTACCAGAACGCGCAGCAGCACTAGAGGAAACGTGACCGCATTCGCAGCAGGCGCAACGCAAAAAGCGTACACCCTGATTATTGAATACGGTCCACGAAAACCGCAACACGCAGACTGAAACACATTACCCGTGCCGTTGAAACAGCGGCTACCGCAATGCCAGCCCCGAGAGGGGCCGTCGTTGCACGCGGCGTGCGACGCATGCACAACCGCACAGGTACACGGGTGGCGGACCTGCTCAAGGCAGGTCGAACGACAATAGGAGTGGTTGACCGACCATGGCGAAGACGACTGGCAAGACGCTGACTGTAAACAAATCCAAAGCCGAAGGGCAAGACATGGCAAAGGACACGGCGATTGCGTCGACGACGATGGCGAAGCCCGCAGTGACCGCGGTTTTGCCCAAGGACGGCCCGAAGGGCGTGACCGTGACGGTCAAGTCCGCGGGAAGGGCCACGACGAAGATCCTGACCACAACCAAAGCCGCCGCTATGGCTGGCGAACTGGTGGATATGCCTTTGGAACCTATCGATAAACCCGCCGCCGTGGCCAAGCCTGTACTCAAGGCCGCCGCCGCCACCAAGACCACCACCGCCAAGGCATCGACCAAGGCCCCCAAGGCCGATGCCAAGACGGCAACGGCCAAGGTGGCGCCTGCGAAAGCGCTGACCGCCGCGGAAAAGAAAACGGCTGAAAAGAAGCTGGCCGAACTGCTGGCCAAGCCGGCCGGCCGCCGTCCGGGCCGTCCGCCAAAGGACGCCAAGCCTGCCGAAGGCACGCCGGGCGCCGACTTTGACGACGTGGTCGACGGTGATGCCGAGCCGATTCCCGAAATCAAGATCCCGAAGGGTCGTGGCAAGCGCGGCAAGGCCGATCCCAAAGACCTGATCGCCCGTGGCCCCGTGTCGCCCGAAGAATACGAAGCGCGCCGCAACCGCCTGAAGCTGCTGATCAAGCTCGGCAAGGACCGCGGCTACCTGACGTACGGCGAAATCAACGACCACCTGCCCGATGACCTCGTCGACGCCGAAGCGATCGACGGCATCATCAGCACGTTCAACGACATGGGCATCTCGGTCTACGACCAGGCGCCCGATGCCGAAACGCTGCTGCTGAACGAGAACGCGCCGGTGGCTTCGTCCGACGACGACGCCGAAGAAGAAGCCGAAGCCGCGCTGTCCACGGTGGATTCGGACTTTGGCCGTACGACTGACCCGGTCCGCATGTACATGCGTGAAATGGGTTCGGTCGAACTGCTGACGCGCGAAGGCGAAATCGAGATCGCGAAGCGGATCGAAGACGGCCTGAAGCACATGGTCATGGCGATTTCGGCCTGCCCGTCGACGATCAACGAGATCCTGGCCCACGCCGAACGCGTGCGCTCGGCCGAAGCGCAGATCGACGAAGTGGTGGACGGACTGATCGACCCGAATGACGGCGAAGAGTACGCCGGCTCGGGCGTGACCGCGGCCGACGACGAAGACGACGAAAGCGAAGACGCACCGGCTGGCGGCATGAGCAGCAAGCAGGTCGAAGAGCTGCGCGTCAAGTCGCTGGAAAAGTTCACCAGCGTCAAGACGTGGTTCGAGAAGATGCGCCACGCGTACGAGCACGACGGCTACAAGTCGGCGGCGTATACCGAAGCGCAGGAGACCATCCTGAATGAACTGATGGGCATCCGCTTCACGGCCAAGATGGTGGAACGCCTGGCGGACACGCTGCGCGCCCAGGTCGAAGAAGTGCGCAAGCTCGAACGCGCCGTCATGCAGACGTGTATCGACCGTGCCGGCATGCCGCGCACGCACTTCATCAAGACCTTCCCGGGTCATGAAACCGACCTGAACTGGGTGCTGGCCGAAGTCGACGCCAACCATTCGTATTCGGAAACGCTCAAGCGCCAGATCCCGGCCATCCAGGAACTGCAGCAAAAGCTGATCGACCTGCAGTCCCGTGTCGTGCTGCCTTTGAAGGACCTGAAGGACGTCAACAAGCAAATGGCCACCGGCGAGGCGAAAGCCCGCAAGGCCAAGCGCGAAATGACCGAGGCCAACCTGCGTCTGGTGATCTCGATCGCCAAGAAGTACACGAACCGTGGCCTGCAGTTCCTGGATCTGATCCAGGAAGGCAACATCGGCCTGATGAAGGCGGTGGACAAGTTCGAATATCGTCGCGGCTACAAGTTTTCGACGTACGCCACGTGGTGGATCCGTCAGGCCATCACGCGGTCGATCGCCGACCAGGCACGTACCATCCGGATTCCGGTCCACATGATCGAAACGATCAACAAGATGAACCGGATCAGCCGTCAGATCCTGCAGGAAACGGGTGCCGAACCCGATCCCGCAACGCTGGCGCAAAAGATGGACATGCCGGAAGACAAGATCCGCAAGATCCTGAAGATCGCGAAAGAGCCGATCTCGATGGAAACGCCGATCGGCGACGACGACGATTCGCATCTGGGCGACTTCATCGAAGATACGACGACGCTGGCGCCGTCCGACGCCGCGCTGCATGGTTCCATGCGCAACGTGGTCAAGGAAGTGCTGGATTCGCTGACGCCGCGTGAAGCCAAGGTGCTGCGCATGCGTTTCGGTATCGAAATGAGCACCGACCAGACGCTGGAAGAAGTCGGCAAGCAGTTCGACGTGACCCGCGAGCGCATTCGACAAATAGAAGCCAAGGCATTGCGCAAGCTGCGTCACCCCAGCCGCGCAGACAAGCTGAAGAGCTTCCTCGAAGGGCAGTAATCACTGGCGTTGCTTCTGACGCCGGGCAGAAACCGGACTCCATGGAGTCCGGTTTTTTTTCGTGTGAAGGAAGCGTTTGATCGTTTGCTATCCCGGGTCGGGGCAGGCCCAGTGCACTGCGGTTCCGCTGCGACCCCGGCTTGTCAGCTTCAGATCTCAATAAGCTGCTCGTTCCGATAGGGCTCGGCCTCTTCCCGCAGCCATTCCGCAAAGGTCCGCAGCAGCGGGTTTTCGGCCTTCCATTCCGGCAGGACCAGGTAGTAGCTCTTGTCCACGCCCGACGCCAGCGGCGACGCGGCGATCAGCTTGCCCGACGCCAGCTCTTCTTCGACCAGCAGCGCCGGGACCAGGGCAATACCCAATCCGTGCACGGCGGCCTGGATCAACATGGAAAACAGTTCGTAGCGGGGGCCCGCCACGTCGTGGTCATGCCGGACGCCCTGAATATCGAACCAGGCGCGCCATGCGTAGGGGCGGGTAGTCTGCTGCAGCAGCCGGTAGCGGCGGAACTGGCCGGGGGTCAGCGCGCCGTGCGGGGCGATCAAGGACGGCGCGCAGACGGGCACCAGGCGCTCGGGCATCAGCGCAATGGCTTCCGTGCCGGGCCAGTGGCCGTCGCCCGCGTAGATGGCCGCGTCGAAGGGGGTGCCTTCAAACAGGAACGGCCGGCTCTGCGGCATGATGTTGACGATGACCCGGGGTGCGCGAGCCTCGAAACGCTTCAAGCGCGGCAGCAGCCACCGGGTGGCGAAGGTCGGCACCGCGGCCAGTTCCAGCACGCCGCCTTCGCCCCGGGTTGCCATCAGATCGAGGGTGTCACGTTCCATTTCCTCAAGCCTGCCCGCCACGGCGACGCTATAGCTGGCGCCTGCCTGGGTGAGCGTGACCCCCCGGCGAGACCGCCGGAACAGTTTCAACCCGACAAAGGTTTCCAGGTTGGCGATCTGGCGACATACTGCGCTTTGCGTCAGCGCCAGTTCTTCTGCGGCCTTGGTAAAGCTCTGGTGCCGCGCGGCGGCATCGAAGGCCGCCAAGGCGGCCGTGCTGGGAAGTTTGCGACGCATGACACGGGGGCCGTAAGAAGAAGAGGGGCGTGTGCGGCTGCGGCGAACGCGCCGCCGATGCCTTCACGTGTCGCCCAGCATACTCCGGCCGGAGTGCAAGAAACGCACAGGTCGGTGCAAAGAACTCGTTTGGCGGTTCACCGCCCATCCGGTATCGTGCTTGTCATCCGACCGCGTGTCGTAGGCAAGCGCAGTCGTCGGGCGCATCACACGACGCCTGGCACCTAAAACATCGAGACATGACACTTATGCACAAACCCGCACAATTTCACTGGAACGATCCCCTCTTGCTGGACCAGCAGCTGACCGACGACGAGCGGATGATCCGCGACGCGGCCGCCGCCTACTGCCAGGACAAGCTGATGCCGCGTGTGCTGGAATCGTTCCGCCACGAACGCACTGATCCGGAAATCTTCCGCGAGATGGGCGAACTGGGCCTGCTCGGACCGACGATCCCGGAACAATACGGTGGATCGGGCCTGAACTACGTCAGCTACGGCCTGATCGCGCGTGAAGTCGAACGCGTGGATTCGGGATACCGGTCGATGATGAGCGTGCAGTCGTCGCTGGTCATGGTGCCGATCAACGAATTTGGCAGCGAAGAGCAAAAGCAGAAGTACCTGCCCAAGCTGGCCAGCGGGGAGTGGATTGGCTGCTTCGGCCTGACCGAACCCAATCACGGCTCGGATCCGGGTTCGATGGAAACGCGCGCCAAGCCGGTGGACGGCGGCTACTCGCTGTCGGGTTCCAAGATGTGGATCACGAATTCGCCCATCGCCGACGTATTCGTGGTGTGGGGCAAGCTCAAGGGTGAGGATGGCAAGGACGCGATTCGCGGTTTCATCCTGGAAAAGGGCTGGAAGGGCCTGACCGCGCCGGCCGTGCATGGCAAGGTGGGCTTGCGTACGTCGGTCACCGGCGAAATCGTGATGGACGAAGTGTTCGTGCCGCAGGAAAACCTGCTGCCGAACGTGTCGGGCCTGAAGGGTCCGTTCACCTGCCTGAACTCGGCGCGTTTCGGTATTGCCTGGGGCGCCCTGGGCGCGGCCGAGTACTGCTGGCACACCGCCCGCCAGTACACGCTGGACCGCAAGCAGTTTGGCCGTCCGCTTGCCGCCAATCAGCTGGTGCAGAAAAAGCTGGCCGACATGCAGACCGAAATCACGATGGCCCTGCAAGGCTGCCTGCAACTGGGCCGCATGAAAGACAACGGCACGGCCGCGGTCGAAATCACGTCGATGATGAAGCGCAATTCCTGCGGCAAGTCGCTGGATATCGCACGCGTCGCACGCGACATGCTGGGCGGCAACGGGATCTCGGACGAATTCGGCGTGATCCGCCACGTGGTCAACCTGGAAGTCGTGAACACCTATGAAGGCACGCATGACATCCACGCGTTGATTCTGGGCCGCGCCCAGACGGGCATCCAGGCGTTCAGCTGATCGCCTGATCTCCTGATCGCCTGCGGGCACGCAGCAATAAAAAACCCGGCCTGTGCCGGGTTTTTTATGGATCGCCGCCTGATGACGGTATCAGAGCTGCTTGCGGAACAGCACACGGTGCTGCCCGGGGCCGGCGTAGTCGAGCTTGACCGGAATGCCGTCCACGGCATCGCCGGTGTCGACGATTTCAAAGCCGAGCTGGGTATGGAAGGCGATCGACCCGGCATTGACCGGTGTGGTGATGCAATGCACTTCCGAGCAGCCATGCACGGCCGCCAGATCAAAGAAACGTTCGTAGAGCAGACCGCCGTAGCCCTGCTTGCGCTTGTCGGGCGACACGCCGACCAGATGGATGTACGCGATGGTCGGCAGGGATTGCGACACGAAGCCCACCAGGAAGCCCTTGATCGCGCCGTCTTCTTCGAGCACGCAGCTGGTCGACCCGAAATGCTCGAAGAATAGGCGCGGCAGCAGCCCGCCAACGGGGCGGCCGCCCCACCAATCATCAAGGACCGGAGACAGCAAGGCGTAGTCGGAGGGGTGCAGCGCGCGAATGTGCATAGGGCGAATCTTTGCGAATACCTGAACGGGGTGCGGATGCGTACGCGGCGCCTGACGCTCTGCGTTGCGCGAACCTTGATGGGCCTGCGGCCCTGCAACTGTTTAGCATCTTTTCAAAAAGATGACGCGGATTTTAGCGTGCATGCGGTGGGCCCGCCCGAGCCTGAGCCCACGGGTCGAGCCCAAGGGTCGAGCCCTAGCCCGGAGACGGCGCCGGCATGGCGTCCGCCTCCAGGCGTCCGGTGCGCACGGACGCCTCGCCGCCCCGCCTGGTGTCATAGCGCAGATAGCGGTCGTGCCAGCGCGCCACCGTGCTGCGATGGGCGATGCTGATCAGCGCGGCATCCGGCAGGCGTTCGCGGATCAAGCTGTACATCGCGGCTTCGGTTTCTTCATCCAGGGCGGAGGTCGCCTCGTCCAGGAACAGGAAATCGGGGGCCTGCAACAGCGCGCGTGCAAACGCCATGCGCTGCTGCTCGCCGGGCGACAGGGTGGTCGACCAGTTGGCGACTTCGTCCAGGCGCTCGATCAGTCCATCCAGCCGACAGGCCCGCAGCACCTCCCGCAGCGCGGTGGCTTCGTAGGCGTCGGAACGGGAGGGATAGCACAGCGCGTCGGCCGGGGTGCCGGCGGGCAGATAGCTTTTCTGCGGCAGGAACAGCACGCGGGCGTCGCCAGGGCGGTCCACCGTGCCCCGGCCATAGGGCCAGATGCCGGCCATGGCCCGGAAAAAGACGCTCTTGCCGCTGCCGGAAGGCCCGGTCACCAGCCAGCGTTGACCACGCTCGATAGAAAGCGAGAACGGCAACGTCAGCTCGCGGATATGCTGGGCGGCGGTGGGCACCGCCAGGACCAGACCGTCGGCGGCGATAGCGGGCACGGCTGGCGCACCGCCGCGAGCCATTGCCCCGATAGGGCTGCGTGGCGCCCCCGCCTCGCCCCCGAGTGGCAGCCCTTGCGTGACGCGAATGCCATGCTCGCCATCCGCATTGGCGGCATCCCTGTTGGTGGCGCGGATGGCGGCTTCAAAATCCAGAACCCGGTTGGACGCCGCCTGCCAGCTGACCAGCGACGCGTAGCTGTCCACCAGCCACGACAGCGCGCCCTGCACCTGGCCGAATGCCGAGCTGATCTGCATCAGGCCACCCAGCGTCAGTTCCCTGGCGAAATAGCGGGGCGCCGCGACGATCAACGGAAAGACGATGGCGATCTGCCCATAGCCCGCGCTGACCAGCACCAGCCGGCGCGAATAGCGCATGAGCCACCCCCAGTTGTCGCGGATATTGCCGAAGCGCGCCAGCAGGCCCGCGCGTTCGGTGTTCTCGCCGCGATACAGGGCGACACCCTCGGCGTTTTCGCGCAGGCGCATCAGTGCATAGCGGAAGTCGGCTTCACGCTGTTCCTGCTGGAAGCTCAAGCCGATCAGCGGCTTGCCGACCTTGTGCGTGAGCCACGAGCCGGCCACGGCATACAGCACGGCAAACCACACCATGTAGCCGGGAATGGTGATGGGTGTTCCGCCAAGGTGAAAGGTCAGGGCGCCTGACACCGACCACAGAATGGTGATGAACGACGCCAGGGTCACGACGGAATTCAGCAGGCCCAATGACAGGGTCAGGCTGTCGCTGGCCAGGGTGCGCAGGTCGTCGGCGATCCGTTGGTCAGGGTTGTCGGTCGCGTGCGCCTGCTCGATCCGGTAGTAGGCCTGGCCATCCAGCCATCGTGACAGGAAGTCAGTCGTGAGCCAGGTGCGCCAGCGCATCTGCAGCATCATCGTGTAGTACTGCTTGAAAATGCTGACGACGATGAAGACGGCGGCGATGGCACAGAAGGCCAGCAACTGCTGCTTGAAGGCAGGAAAGTCGTGGGCTTCCAGGGCGTTGTAGAACACGCGGTTCCAGTTGGTCAGCCAGACGTTCACGCCGACCAGGGCCAGGTTCAGGGCAATGACCCCTGCAAGCAGGGCCAGGCCCGCCCGGCCGTCGCGCGACACCCAGTAGGGCTTGAGCAATCGCCACGTGTCGGCCAGCCGCAGCCGGCTGCGCGCATCGTCTCGGGTCACCCTGGCCGCAGGGTCGGGCGTGGAAGAAAATTCAGGGGCGGGGCTGTCGGGAACAGGATTGCGGGAGGTCATGGCGCCTCGGGTCATCGTCAGTCGGATGCGTCAGGTGGATGAATCCATCAGACGCGTCGGAATGCGCGAGGAACCGGTTCAGCCCGATGTCAGCAAAAACCACCGGCCCGCCCGGATATGACTGCGGAAACGACCCAGGGTTTCATGACAGGCATGCGGCTTGCGTTGATGTGAATATTCACAATCGCCGGAGACCCCTATGCCACGCACACCATCCCCGCTCAAGCCCTTGTTCAGTGCCTTCCTGCTGGGCGCCGCCACCGTAGGCATCCTGAAACTGCTGGCCCGCACGCCAGAGACGGGATCGTCGTCCCCTGCAAATCCTGCCGATGCCGGTAATCGCCGCTCCAGTCTGCGCTCGCGGCCGGGCAGCCGCGGTGCGGCACGCGGCGCCAAGGCGCCGTACGCGCAGGCCCTGTCCGACACCGGCAACGGCCCAGACGAGCGTCCGGCAGGCACCCCGGCGCCACCGGAAGAGGCCAAGCGCACCTCCGCCATTGGCGATACGTTCAGCGCGGGCACGGCTGGAGAAGTCACGCCCAGCGCCGACACCAAGGGCGGCCTGGGGCAGGGCGGCCGCTAAGTAACAGATCGATCGGCAGGCGCCAGGCGCCGACCGTCAGGACGCCGCCTGCTCGGGCAGCCGGTTCGAACAGTGCTTGCAGAAGGTGGCGTCTGCGTCGTGATCCGACGTGTTGCAGACGCCACATTTGCGTTCGGACTTGAGCTTGCGCGCATGCTGCGCGTGCGCCATCGACATTTCCACCGTGAAGATGCCGGTCGGCACGGCCAGCACGCCCCATCCCAGCAGCATCATCAACGAGGCAATCAGGCGGCCCAGGGGCGTTTGCGGGGTAATGTCGCCGAACCCGACCGTCGTGATCGTGCTGATCGCCCAGTAGATGGCGGTAGGGATGCTGGTGAAACCATGTTCGGGGCCTTCCACCACGTACATGATCGTTCCCATGCTCAAGACGATCAGCGATACCACGGACAGGAACACCATGATCTTGCGGAAGCTCGCCTTCAGGGCGCGCCCGAGCATCAGGTATTCGTCCATGAAGCGCGGCAGCTTGAACACCCGGAAAATGCGCAGCAGACGCAGCACGCGCACACCCGTCAGAAAGTGCAGGCCGGGCACGAACAAGGACAGATAGCTGGGAAGGATCGCGAGCAGATCGACGATGCCGAAGAAGCTGGTGGCGTAGCGCAGCGGCCGCTGCACGCTTAGCAGCCGCCCGACATATTCGATCGTGAAGATCACCGTGAAGATCCATTCCAGGACCTGCAGGATGGGGCCATAGCGGTTGACGATGGACTCGACACTGTCGGCCATGACGACCAGCACACTGAGCAGGATCGTCCAGATCAGGGCCTGGTCGAAGCGCCGTCCGCCGGGCGTGTCGGCTTCGAAGATGACGGTGTAGACACTGCGGCGCCAACCGCTGTCGGGCTTGCCATGCAGCGGGGCATCGGCGGAAGATTTGGGCGATGCGGGGGCCACGGCAGGTCCTTTCAAGTGCGACCCATGATGCTAACGCACCTGCGCGGCTTCGCGCCTGGATCGCATCCGCATCGAACCCGCATGGCATCGCAACTGCAGTCGTGATGCGCATGCACGAGTCCGCTAAACTTGTGCCTCCGTCCCCTCCCAACGTATCCCCCTGCAATGACACTTTCAGCCCTGCTGTCCGGCGTGATGGCCGCCATCGGTATCCTGGCCACGGCCGGCGCGCTGGCGCAGTCGCCGTCGATGAACGACGTGCAACAGCGTGACGCGCAGCAGCGCGATCAGGCGCTGGCCAGCACGCGGCAGCACTATGCCGACCGCAAGGCCGGCTTTGCGCAGGACATGGCCCGCCGCGACGTGGTCATGCTGGGCGACAGCCTGACCGAAGGGGGCGACTGGAACGCGTTCTTTCCGGGCGTTGGCATTGCCAACCGCGGGATCGGCGGTGACAGCACGGAAGGCATGGTGCAGCGGCTGGACTCGGTGCTGGGCGTGTCCCCGCGCAAGGTGTTTGTCATGGCCGGCATCAACGACATTGCCGTCTACAAGAAGCCCGTGACCGAGGTGTTCGAGCACTACAAGCGCATCATCGATACGCTTACGCGCGCCAAGATCCAGGTCATCGTGCAATCCACGCTGTTCACGGGGCCGGCGTTTCCACCTGCAGTGAATGCGTCGGTCAAGGACCTGAACGGCCGTCTGCATGCACTGTGCGCACGCGGCCCCTGCGTGTACGTCAACGTGAATCCGGCTCTGGCGCCGACCGGCACGCTGGACCTGCGCTATACCAGCGATCACCTGCACCTGAACGCAGCCGGCTATCAGGCCTGGGTGCAGGCGATCACGCCGGCCATGCGCCGCCGCTAAGCCACGCGGTCAGTGCCGGGCCAGGCGGACTTCAAAGTAGGCTTCCTGCGCTTCGCCCAGGCCATTGAAGCCTTCCTGCTGCGCGCGCGCCGCGGCCTTTTGCCAGCGCACGGCCAAGGCCTTTTCATGGTCGGACAGATCGCCTTCAGACGAATCTTCGGCGGTCATCCACGCCTTGAGCGCCGGGCCGATTTCGTCCACGCCACCCATGGCGCGTTCCAGGGTCTTGGCATACCGCCGTTCGGCCTGTTCGCGAACGTTGGCGGGAATGTCGGGAAAGTCTTGCAGGGTGACGGTGTACGACATGAGCGAAACTCCGGAAAGAATACTGGTTATTTATACAGTATCTTCCGTTGCCGGCGCAATCGCAAGCAAGGCAATCGAGATCAGACTTTTGGCAGGTCCGCCGCGCGCTTGCTGCGCTTGTGCTCGTACATCTCCTTGTCGGCCACGGCCAGCAGATCCTGGATGGTGCTGTGGCGGCTCGGGTCCAGCTCGACCGCGCCCACGCTGAACGCGAGGGTGTAGCCACGCTGGGTAGCCTGGTTATAGGCGTCGACGGCGTCCTGCAGACGGCGCTGCGTGGCGGCCAGCATGCCGGGTTCGATCGACGTCACCATCACCACGAATTCGTCGCCGCCCAGCCGGCCCACCACGTCGGACTCGTGGAATACCTCGAGCAGCAGGCGCGCGAAGCTCACCAGCGCCCGGTCGCCTTCCGCGTGGCCGTATGTGTCATTGATCTGCTTGAAGCTGTCCAGGTCGAAGAACAGCAGCGTCGCGGGCAATTCCATCCGGGTGCACAGGCCGATGGCGTGCTGCGCCAGCGCTTCAAAGCCGCGACGGTTCGACACCATGGTCAGTTCGTCCATGGTCGCCAGCTGAATGGCGGCGATTTCCTGTTCGGCCATGCGCGCCAGGTCGCGCAGCAGGGCCTTGTCCTCTTCGCCGAATTCGCGTTCGTTCTTGTCGATCAGGCACAGCGTGCCCAGCTTGCTGCCGTTCGACACCCGCAGCGGGCAACCGGCGTAGAAGCGGATGTGCGGCTCGCCGATCACCAGCGGATTGTCGGAAAACCGGTCGTCCAGCGCGGCATCGGGGATCAGCAGAATGTCGTCTTCGAGAATGGCATGACCGCAGAACGACATGTCTCGCGGGGTCTCGGCCACCTCCAGGCCCTGCCGGGACTTGAACCATTGGCGGTTCGTGTCGATCAGGCTGACCAGCGCGATCGGCACGCCGAACAGGCGTTTGGCAAGGCGGGTCAGGCGGTCAAACCGCTCTTCGGGGGCGGTGTCCAGAATATTGAGCGCCCGTAAGGTGTCGACTCGGGTCGGCTCGTCTGTCGGGGTAAGTGGCGCTTTCATCGAAATCCTTGTTCTTGACACCTGGAGCGGGGCCGGCCAATGGCTGGCGGTGTCCCAGGGTCATCACTACGCAGTATTGCCTATATCGACATTATTGACTACCGTGCGGGCGCCGCAGGATCTGCCGCGGCACCGTTCCCGGCGCTGCCTGTCGGGCCGGTCAACATGGCGCCGGCCGATCGCGCCGTATCGACATCCCCTTGCAATGACTGTTCCGTCAGGCTTTCCCGCCGCCCTGTCCCTCGCGTTCCATCGCACCTATGCCGCGTTCAACACCAGCCTGCAGATCGTGTTGCGGGAGCATGGCCTGACGCTGACGCATTGGCGCGTGCTGGCCTTTCTTGCCGAGCATGGTGAACGCAGCGTGTCGGCGCTGGCTGCCGAGACCGGTCACGACCAGACAACACTGTCGCGCGCACTGACGGTCATGGAAGCCGCCTTGTGGGTGGAACGGCGCGCCACGGTGCGGGACCATCGTGTGGTCGCAATCCATCTGCTCAAGGACGGGCGAAAGCTGTTTCGCAAGGCCATGCCCCTGGTCGCGGATTTGGAGGCGGCCGCGTTTGAAGGACTGACGGCGCGCGATCAGTCACTGCTCGACAAGGCCATGGCGCAGGTCCAGCGCAACCTCGGCGCGCTCTGAGCAGGCCAATGGCGCTGCGCAGCGCTCATCCGTAACACTTCTATGCAAGTTCGGCACACCCGTCTGCTCATCCAGGGCCGGCGCGTACGCTACGATCCAGAGTCGCCCCCAGCGGACAGAGGTCATGCGCACGGTCATCCTGATCGAAGAACATCCGATTCAATTCCACGGCCTGGAACAGCTCATCTCCGATATGGACGGTGACTGGCAGACGACCGGATGCACGGCAGCCGAACTGAAGGATCCCGCAAAGATCGCCGCGGCGGATCTGGTTCTGTATTCGATCCCTCGCTTCGACATGGGGCTGCAGACGGCCATGCCCATTGTCCGCGCCATGCGGACCGACAAACCCACCTTGCTCATGTGCGAAGACCCGGCCGACATCACGGCATGGGAACCGCTGCCGCCCCATGTGCGTGGGTCGATTCCAACGGCGTCCAGTGTGGCGCTGATCCGGGCCGCCATGAAGCTGGTCATCTCGGGCGGGCAGTGTTTTCCGCAGCACCGGCCCGACCTCGTCGAACATGCGCCTGCCGAGCAGACTCGGGACGAGCTGGGTCCGGTCGAGCACGAACGTGCCTTGCTGGGACTTACCAAACGACAGTACGACGTGCTCGTCCACTTCTCGCGTGGCGCCACGATTGAAGACGTGGGCGCGGCCATGAACATCTCGCTGGCCACGGCGCGGTCGCACGCGCACTCGCTGTACAAGGCCATGCAGGTGTCGGGCAAGACCGAAGCGGTGTTTGCCGCGGTGGCGCTGGGCGCCACGCTCTCGTGGTTCCCGACGGCCCAGAGCCTGCCCCGCGCCCCGGCCAGCCGGCCGCACTATGTGGATCACGCGCCGGCGACCGGGCACGGCTATCAGCAGCTCTCGCTGTTCTAGCCGGCCAACGGTTGCACCAGCCTGGCGACAGGCACGTGATTTGCATGAGGAATCGGATTCCGACGCGCCGGCGTCGGGCCGTATCACCCGGCGACAGTGAATGGTCCGATGCCCGCCGCGCTCTTCAGGAGCCGACATGCTTGCACCCGTTCGCCACGATGCCATTTGCCTTTCCGATCTCAACGTGCATTGCCTGGACTATGGCGGTGACGGCCCGCCTGTGCTCCTGCTGCATTCCCTGTCTGGCAACACCCGTCTGTTCGATGGGCTGATCGGCGCCGGGCTGGCTCAGGCCTGCCGGGTGCTGGTGCCCGACCTGCGCGGCCGCGGCCGGTCCGACATGCCGCTGACCGGCTACTCGCTTGACGCGGGCTGCAGCGACATCCTGTCTTTGCTCGACTATTTCGGACTGGACCGCATCGCCTTGTGCGGGCATTCGTTCGGCGGCCTGCTGGCGCTGTACTTCGCGGCGCATTACCCCGAAAGGGTGACCCATCTGGCGATGCTCGACGCAGCGGTCCAGATGCATCCGGCCACGCCGCTCATGACGGCGGCGGTCGCGGCGCGCCTGGACCAGGTGTATCCCACGGCCGAGTTCTATCAGGCCGCGATGCGATCCGCGCCTTTCGTTGCGCCGTGGGATGACGCCATGCAGGGTTTCTTTGACGAAGAGATGCTGCCGCTGGGAATAGGGGCCGTCACCACCCGCACGCGTGCCTATGCGGCAAGCCTGGCGGCGTTGCACATCTTCGGGGAAAGCACGCGTGACTGGCGCCGGCATGCGCGGTCCGTGCAGGCGCCGACGCTGCTCGTGCAGGCAACGCAGCCGTTCCTGATGGGCATGCCGATGGTGCTGGACCACGACGCCGACGAGACGGTCAGGAACCTGCCGCGGGCAACCCATCGGCGTGCCGTCGGCAATCACTTCACGATGTTGTACGGGCAGGGCGCCCAGGCGATCGTTGAGGGTGTCATCGATCTGCTGGCATCGCCGCCGGCGCCTGCGCTGGACCCGGGCATCGCCCTGCTCTCCTGCGATCCGTCCGTCAATGACGCCGATGATGCAGTTCAAGAAGAGGAGGGCGCAGCCACCCCGCGTTGAGACACAATCCGCCAAAGGGAGCGCGCAAGGCGCCGCGCGTCCCGGCGAAGACCGCTCGGGCGACAACCGAGCCACAAAGCAGCAAGGAGACACCATGACAACGCGCTTCATTGGCGGACCATTGCACGGTCAATCAACCGCCGACTATTTCAAGCCGGAGCTCGACACCTTCAGCGCCACGCAAGACGCCGACGCCCGCTATCGGCGCGTCATTGTCGAAACGCGGGAAGCCGGCGCATCGGCGCCCGACCTGCACACGTTCTACGTTCACGAAGGCATGGATGCCGCCGAGGCGCAGCGTCTGATGGCGGCCCTGGCGGAAGAAGAAAGCGCCGCGACCGTGAAGTAGCGCGGCAAGGACGGGGCTAGTCGAAGCGTTCGATGAAGGCGACCACCAGCTGCGCGAAACGGTCCGCGTGCAGGTCTTCATCGAACGCCGAAAAGCTGGCCTCCAATGACAACTCGCCGCTTTCGCCCACGCCGTGGCAGATATCGAAGATCACATCGATATGGGCGCCCTGCGTCAGGTAGATCTTGAGGGTGTGATAGATCGGCGCCTCGGGAACAGGCGGATGTTGGCGTCCTACGCGCAGCTGGATCTTTTTGCGCGTGGCGCCACGTTCGCTGGCGGCGCGCAGCTCGCAGGCATAACCGTCATCGGTCAGGCTTTGCGAGGCGATGTCGAGCACGCCCTTTACATAGCCGAGCGCGGGTTCGAACCGCCCGACACTGCGAGCAAGCCGGCCCTTGCCGATGTCGCTTGCGCGACTGCGGCGGCGGATGACCAAGGCGCGCATTTTTGCGGTTTCGGCGTCAAGGTCCATGGCATTCAACCTTCGATGTCAGGCTTCCAGTGTATCCCTCCGGCGTCGTCCTGCCGTCGTGCCACATGCAACAAAACCCCGGCGCCACGGCACGCGGCTTGCTCGCCTGGAAGTCACACCAAAGATGTCACTTCAAGGAGACTGCCATGCCCAGTGTCATTCCGGATCTGCGTGCCTTGCGCCGTACGTGCGTCACCGGCGCCACCGTCGCCTGCCTTGCCGTGTCCAGCCTTGCCCTGTCAGGCTGCGACCGGGGCAAGGACACCTCACTGCCTGGCGCCATGGACCCCGCCGTGCGGCCTTCCGGCCAGAGCGGGCCGGGTGCCGCCGGCGACAACCTGCCCAGCGCAGCCAGCCAGTCGGGCATGCCGTCCAATCCGCCGACCGGTGGCGATCCGGTGCCCGGCTCGGCCAGCCCGACGCAGCGTTAAGGGCCGGCCACAGCAGGCGTCATTCGACCAGGGTGCCGTTCTGGCAATGCCGGTCGTAGTCACCTCGCGCCAGCATCGTGGCACGAAAACCGGCGCCCTCGGGCCAGGTCAGCCGCACGTGATCGCCCGCATCTTCCAGCAGGCAGCACCCGGCAGCCACGATCGCGCCCTGCGCGTCCGGGAAGGCACGGGTGGCCACGCCGCCGCGCGGGTTGCTCGACACATTGCCGCTGCGCGCGCCCCACAGGCCTTGCAGCGGCAGACGCGGCTCGCTGCGCGCCGGCGCCGCGCTGCATCGGGCGAACTGGGCCTGCGCCGCGTCGAAGCGCTCCACGGCCTGCCGCGCGCGTGTCAGCACGCCCGTGCCATGGCGCACGCTGGCGGCGTCGCTGCCGCCGTCTGCAAGCGCGCTGCGCCGATCAAAAGCAGGGGTGTTCGTGGTAGCAGCCGTCTTGCTCGGTTCGCCGGGGTGGTCGTCACCGGAAGATGTGGGGTCGGTCATCGAGGCCTCATGCCAGTCGTCGCGCGGACGTGCCCGGACGCATAGGGCTTAAAGCATGACGCGGCGTAGATACGTTGATGAGCAGACTTTCAATCCGTTGCACGATAACCGGATGGATCAGTGCACGGAAAATGCGAGCATTCACTGCGGAGTCACGTCATACTTGGCCGGCACAGGGCGGGCCGACCCCCCACCCGCGCGAGATGCATCCGCCGCGACGCGTGATGCCTGAAGAACCCATCTCAAGGTGGACGAGCGATGAATATGCTGGTCGACGAATTGGCTGCACTGAGTTCCGGACAACGGCCTTCGGAATTTCCGCTGTGGCATCGCTCGCGGTACGCCGGTCTGGAACGCATTCGCGGATGCTTGCGGACCCTGGCGATGGGCGGCCATCACGATGCCTTGCTCGGCTTCGTGGCCGGCCCGGATCAGGCCGAATACGCCGCGCAGCTGCTGTCCGCCGAAGGCCTTGCCTTCACGCTCATGCCCAATGGCGCAACGGGGCTGCTGCACGTGCGCTGGGGCGAGCCCACCGCCCGCAGCCGCGCGCCGGTCACGCCAACCTCCCTGCAGCAACGCCAGCCCGATGTGATGGTCGATGTTTTCTGGAACCTGAAGACATCGCGGGCGGCATCGGGCGGGTAGGCATCGGTTATCCCCTGATCGGGGAAACCCGACCGCGCCCTGATGTAATGCGCGTGATCAAAAACCGTGATTGGCCGATGGCGCATTAAGTCCATAACCTTGGGCCGCATTGTGACCACCCACGGAGACAACAATGCGCATCCACCCCTTGGCAGCGGCTCTTGCCCTGACGCTCTCGGGACTGGCCCAGGCCGGCACCGTGACGATCGTGACCTCGTTCCCCAAAGAGCTGACCGACACCTATCGGAAGGCCTTCGAAGCCAGACATCCGGGCATCAAGCTCGAAGTCCTGAATAAGAACACCAAGGCCGGCATCTCGTATCTGCGCGAGACGCCCGCGGGTCAACGCCCCGATGTCTTCTGGGTGTCTGACCCCAGCGCATTCGAAGTGCTGGGGCGCGACAAGCTGTTGCAGAAGGCGCCCGATGCGCGCAATCCGAAGGTGCCTGCCAAGGTCGGCAACTACCCGATCAATGATCCGGATGGCCTGTACTACGGCCAGGCTTTATCCGGCTACGGCATCATGACCAACACCCGCTACATGCAGGCCAACAAGCTGCCGGCGCCCAAGGAATGGGCCGACCTGACCAAGGCGGTGTACTTCGGGCATGTGGCCATCTCGTCGCCATCCCGTTCGGGCACCACCCACCTGACGGTCGAGACCATCCTGCAAGGCGAAGGTTGGGACAAGGGCTGGCGGCAACTGCTGCAGATCGGCAGCAACTGCGCCGCCGTCACCGACCGCAGTTTCAGCGTTCCCGACGGCGTCAACAATGGCCAGTACGGCATCGGCATGGTGATCGATTTCTTTGGTCTTGCCAGCCGGTCGTCGGGCTTTCCGGTGGACTTCGTGTACCCGTCCGTGACGGCCGTGGTGCCGGCCAACATCGGCTTGATCACCGGGGCGAAGAACCCGGATGAAGCGACACGCTTCATCGCTTACACGCTGTCGCTGGAAGGGCAGCAGTTGCTGTTTGATCCGAAGGTCAGCCGCATGCCTGTCCTGCCTTATGCCGACTCCGGCCTGAAGGTGCCGGCGGGCTATCCGGATATCTTCGAGATCGCACGATCCGCCAAGGTCCAGTTCAATGCCGAAGTGTCCGAAGAACGGTATGCGCTGGTCACCGGCATGTTTGATCAGATGATCACGTTCCGGCTCAAGGAACTGCAAGCCGCGTCACGCGCGATCTACGACGCCGAACGCAAGCTGGCAGGCAAGCTCAATGCGCAGGGCAACGACCTGCTCAAACAGGCGCGTGACCTGGCCTACACCCCTCTGGTGAGCGAAGCCGACATCAAGGACCCCAAGTTCCTGGCCCTGTTCCGCGCCAACAAGCAGGACGTTGCCGTGGCCAAGCAATTGACGGGCATGGAAGAGGCCTGGAACTCCAAGGCCAAGGCCAACTACGCGCAGGCCGAAGGGTTGGCCAGGCAAGCCGCCGCGTTGGCACGCTGACAGGCCGTCGCCATGAACTCGTTGACAACGACACTGCCCGCGCCGCCGCGCGTCAGCCGGGGCTTCGGACGGGACGTGGGGAAGGGCGTGTGGCTGGTGGCCGGCCTGATCGCCGCCTTCCTTCTGCTGTTCCTGCTCCTGCCGGTCGGCACCGTCATCTACTCCGCCTTCGTGACCGAACTCGGGCAACCGACCTTCGGCCACTTCCTCAATTTCTTTGGCCAGACGCTGTTCCGCGAGTCCTTCGTCAACAGCCTGCAGGTGTCGGTGCTGTCGGTCTTCTTCGCGTCGGTCATTGCGATACCGCTGGCCTATCTGACCGTGCGCTTCGACTTTAGGGGCGCAACGGTCATCCAGACGTTGGGCGTGTTGCCGCTGATCATGCCGCCGTTCGTGGGCGCCGTGGCATTGCAGCTGATCTTCGGTCGCAGTGGATCCCTGAACCTGGTGCTGAACGACTGGTTCGGCATCACCTTGCCTATCATGGACGGCCTGACCGGGGTGGTGTTCGTTGAAAGTCTCCATTACTTCCCGTTCATTCTGCTGAACCTGGTGGCGTCGCTGCGCAACATCGACGGGGCCATGGAAGAATCGGCGCTGAGCTTCGGCTGCACGGGCTTTCGTCTGTTCCGCCGGGTGATCTTCCCGCTGGCCATGCCGGGCTACCTTGCGGGTGCGTCGCTGGTATTCGTCAAGGTCTTCGACGACCTTGGCACACCGCTGGTGCTCGGGGTCACAAACATGCTGGCGCCGCAGGCCTATCTTCGGATCACGTCGGTGGGCGTGGACGATCCCCTGGGTTACGTCATCAGCGTGATCATGATCTGCTTTTCGATCCTGGCATTGTGGCTGGCGGCGCGGGTGATGAAAGGCCGCGATTACTCCACGCTGCAAAAGGGCGGCAACAGTCTGCAGCGGCGCACATTGACGCCCGGCATGTCGCTGCTGGCCTACGGCTGGATCCTTGCCGTGCTGCTGGTGGTGCTATCGCCGCACATCGGCATTTTGCTGATGAGCATTGCCAAGGTGTGGAGCTTTTCGGTCCTGCCGGAAGCCTGGACGCTGCAGCACTACAGCACTGCGTTCAACGAGGCGGGCGGCATGATAGGCAATACGTTGCTGTATTGCGGGTTGGCCGCGGGGCTCGACGTGATCCTGGGAACGGCCATTGCCTACCTGATCCTGCGCACGCGCCTGCCGGCACGCCAGTGGCTGGACTGGGCGGCATCGGCGGGGCTGGCGATCCCGGGGCTGGTGCTGGCCATCGGCTATCTGCGGCTGTTCAAGGGGCTGGAGATCCCCTTTACCGGCACCCTGGTGACGGCATCCTGGGTGATGCTGATGCTGGCTTACGCGGTCAGGCGCCTGCCGTATGCGCTGCGGTCCTGCTACGCCGCGCTTCAACAGGTGCACATCTCGCTTGAAGAGTCCGCGCAAAGCCTGGGTGCCAGCCGACTGTCGACCATCCGCCGCATCGTCGTGCCGCTGATGGCGGGCGGCATCCTGGCCGGTTTCGTGACGAGCTTCATCACAGCCGCGGTCGAACTATCGGCCACCATCCTGCTGACGAGCAGCGAGTCCAATGCGCCCATGAGCTATGGCATCTACCTGTTCATGCAGAGCCCGGCTGGCCGTGGCCCGGGCGCCGCGATGGGCGTGATCGCCGTTGCGGTCGTTGCATTGGGTACCTATCTGTCGCACTGGGTCGTCGAACGCAACGCGTCGCGGGCGTCCGCGCGCCATGCCCAACCCTGATCAAGGACATCTCGTGACTCCATTGAAAAAAGTCGGCGTCAGTTGCCGTCATCTGTCCCTGTCCTACGGTCCGGTGCAGGTCCTGAAGGACATCGATCTTGATATCCAGCCCGGCGAATTCTTTGCCTTGCTGGGTCCAAGCGGGTCGGGCAAGTCGACGCTGCTGCGCGCCATTGCCGGGTTCAACCGGCACCAGGGCGGCCAGCTGCTGATTGACGGGCGGGATGTCGGCGGAGTTCCGCCCCATCAACGCAACGTGGGGATGGTGTTCCAGAACTATGCGTTATGGCCGCATATGACGGTATGGGATAACGTGGCCTTCGGCCTGGTCGAGCGCAAGGTGTCGCGCGCGGAGATCAAGCGGCGGGTACAGGAAGTGCTTGAAATGGTCGGCCTTGCGCAATACGCCAAGCGGCGGCCGTCGATGCTGTCGGGCGGACAGCAGCAGCGCGTGGCCCTGGCGCGCACGGTCGTGGTCGAACCGCAGGTGCTGCTGCTCGATGAACCCCTGTCCAACCTCGACAAGAACCTGCGTGTGCAGATGCGCGAAGAACTGAAAAGCCTGCAACGCCGCCTGGGCATCACGACCATCTTCGTCACGCACGACCAGGAAGAAGCCATGACGACGGCCGACCGCATGGCCGTGCTGGACAAGGGGGTGTTGCAGCAGGTCGGCACGGCCACCACGCTGTTCGACTTTCCGGCCAACACCTTCGTTGCCGGGTTCGTGGGCACGGCCAATCTGCTGGCAGGCCGCATCGTGTCGGTCAATGGCGATACCCTGCGGTTCGAGGCCGGCGGGCTTGGCGAATTGGCATTTCCGTCTGGCGCCATGGCGCCACGGGTGGGCGACGCGGCCATGGCCTTCCGTCCGCACCAGGTCGTGATCCAGCCGGGCAGCGCCACCGTCGACGCCACGCGCGTGTGGGTGGACGGCCAGGTCGAAAGTTCGGAATTCCTGGGTGAGTTCGCCAGGTACCGTGTCCGCGTCGGCAACGTGGCGATGCTGGCTGACCAGACGCACTTTTCAGGCCATCCGCTCTTTGCCCCGGGGGCGGTCGTCAAGCTCGGCATCGAGCCCAATCAGGTGCGCTTCCTGGCTTCGTAGTCATGGCACCGCAACTTGCCCTGGCGGCCCGCAACATCTACCTCCGCTACGGCGACACTGCAGTCCTGCGCGACCTCAGCCTGGACATCCAGCAGGGCGAATTCTTCGCCCTGCTGGGCCCGAGCGGTTCGGGCAAGTCGTCGCTGCTTCGCATCCTGGCCGGCTTTCTGCGTCCGGACAGCGGCCAGGTCATCATCGATGATGCCGACGTCACCCACCTGCCGGCCCACCGGCGCGGGGTCGGGATGGTGTTCCAGAACTACGCGTTATGGCCCCATCTCAACGTTTTCCATAATGTCGCGTTTGGACTGGTCGAGAATAAGGTGCCGCGTGACGAGCGGATTCGCCGGGTCCAGGCAATCCTGGCCGTGGTCGGGTTGACCGGCTTCGAGCAGCGGCGGCCATCGACTCTGTCGGGGGGCCAGCAGCAACGGGTAGCCCTGGCGCGTTCGCTGGTCATGCAACCGCGCGTCCTGCTGCTGGACGAGCCTTTTTCCAATCTGGACAGACAACTCAGGGTGCACATGCGTCAGGATTTGCGGACCTTGCTCCGATCGTTCGATGTCACGACGATCCTGGTCACGCACGACCAGGAAGAAGCGTTGACGATTGCCGATCGTGTGGCCGTTCTCGACAACGGCGCGCTGGCGCAGGTCGGCACCCCCGCCACGCTGTTCGATTGTCCGGCCAATCGTTTCGTCGCCAGCTTCGTTGGCACGATCAACCCGCTGCCGGGGGCGATCGCCACGGTGTCGGACGACATGGTCGGCTTCGATTGCGAGAGCCTGGGCATCCTTGCCGTCCCCCGCCAGCCAGGTGCAATCCTGCCTGCCGGGCCGGCGGTCATGACCTTCCGGCCTCACCATGTCGATCTGCGCGTGGGGGACGAACACGTGGATCCGGGCCGCATCTGGATCGACGGACAGATCGTGGCGGGTGACTTCATCGGGGAGTTCTGCCGCTACCGAGTGCAGTGCGGTACGCGGATGCTCATTGCCGATCACCCGCATGCCAGCGGCATTCCGCTGTTTCCGGTGGGCATGCCAGTGCGACTTGGCATCGACCCGGCGCAGGTCCGGTTCCTGGACGCCTGACCCGCATGGAAATCTATCAACTGCGCTCCTTCGTCACCGTGGCCCGGCTGGGCAACCTGACCCGCGCAGCCGAAGCCCTGCACGTCACGCAACCGGCGGTCACCGCACAGATCAAGGCGCTGGAAGAAGAACTGGGCGTAACCCTGTTCGACCGCCGGCCGGGCCGCATCGTGCTGACCCGGATCGGCGAAATGCTTGTGCCCGACGCCGATCAGATCCTGGCCGGGATCGGCGGCCTGCTCTCAAAGGCCCGGGCACTGCAGGGCAGTGTGACCGGCACCTTCCTGATCGGCACCCTGGGCGACCCCGATGCCCTGCGGCTCGGTTCATTGTTGAGCGCGCTGGTCCAGGCCATGCCGGTGCTCGAAATCAAGACCCGGCAAGGCCATTCGGAAGCCCTGCGCGAACTGGTGGCGACCGGCGCCCTGAACGCGGCGTTTTACATCGGGCCGAACACGCCGCGCGACGTGCTGGCCTTGCCCCTGCAGACCATTCACTATCGGGTGGTCGGTCCGCCGTCGTTCAAGGACCGGCTGCTGCATGCCGGGTGGCGCGAACTGGCCGACCTGCCCTGGATCGGATGTTCGCCCCAGCACCATTCCCAGGTGCTGCTGCGCGACATGTTCGCCCGCCAGGGGCTGTCGCCCAATGTGGTGGTCGACATTGATGAGTCCGCCTCGCCGCACAGTTTGGTCAGGGCAGGGGTCGGACTGGCTTTGCTGCGGGAAGACATTGCCGTGCCCGCCAGCGCCCGCGACGACATGGCCATCTGGCCACACGCTCGCGTGTCGGCGTTGCTCAGTTTCATCCATGGGACGACGACCGCATGTGACCCCGCCACGGTCGAAACACTGGCGCAGTTGCGGTCGGTCTGGAAACTGGGTAGTTGACATCGTCAACAGATTGGCGGAATCTGCGAGTCGGGCCCACGCCTGAAATCTTCACCCCCCGATCACCCACCCCAGCACCCATACGTTCGGTATCCGCTCCACCAATGAGAGCGGGCCGGGAGGAGACTGCATGACCACCCCCCACCCCATCAAGCCATTGGCACGTCACGTGTCCATGGCGATCGCGCTCGCCATTACCGTTGCAGGTTGCGGCGGCGATGACAATGACGACACGCCCGTGCCCCCCGTGCAGCCCACGGCGGCGCAAAGCTGTACGTCCTTGCAGACAATGAAGACCGCCGAATTCGAGGTGACCGGGGTGACTACCACCCTGGTCAACGCCAGCACCACCGCACCGTTCACCGTGCCCACCACGACCGGCACCGTCACCACGCCGTTCTGCCGGGTCGAAGGCACGGCCAAGTCCAACGCCGCGTCGAACATCAAGTTCGAACTGTGGCTGCCGGTCAAGGAACGCTGGAACGGCAAGTTCGCGGGTACGGCGTCGGGCGGGTCGGCGGGCAGCATCAGCTATGGCACGCTGGCCGCGCACTACCGGCTGGATTACGCCAGCATCGCCCATGACAACGGCCACGTCAGCACCGGTTTCGACCAGACCTGGGCGTACGATCCGGCCACCAAGAGCCTGAAGATGGAACAGATCGTGGACTGGGCGTCGCGCGCGCAGCACGTCGTGACCGTGGTGGGCAAGCAGATGACGGCGGCCTTCTATGCCAGCGCGCCCAAGTACGCGTACTACAACGGCTGCTCGCAAAGCGGTCACCACGGCATGATGGAAGTGCAGCGCTATCCCGATGATTACGATGGCGTGATTGCCGGCGCACATACCAGCGACTGGACGACCAACATGGCGTCGCAGGCCTGGGTGGCCTACAAGCAGTTCGAGAACAATGGCGCGGGCGCGATCACCAAGGCGCAGTACGCCGAGGTGAACAAGGCCGTGCTGGCCAAGTGCGATGGCAAACCGGGCATCGATCACCTGGTGGATGGCGTGCTGGATGATCCGCGCCTGTGCACCTTCGATCCGGCCGAAGTGCAATGCACGGGCGCGGTGGGAGAGGCGGCCACCTGCCTGAAGCCGACCCAGGTAACGGCGCTGCGCGCGATGTACCAGGGCCACAAGACGCCATCGGGCGACACCGTGGCGGTGCCCTATCCGGTCGGTCTGGAAACGGGCACGTTCTGGCCGACCAACCTGACGACGCCGACCGCGCCGCAAGGCAGCTGGGCCGACTACATCCGCTATCCGCTGTTCGTGAACCCGAACTACGACTTTGCCACCTTCAACTTCGATCTGGACCCGCTGACCGCGCGCACCAAACTGCGCCCGATCTATGACGCGTTCGAAACGAATCTGAAGCCCTTCCAGAACCGCAACGGAAAGCTGCTGATGTATCACGGCTGGGCCGATTCCTTGATCAGCCCGGTCCTGAGCATCGACTACTGGAACGCCATCCGCACCAGGATGGGCGCCGGCGAAGTCGACAAGTTCGCGCGGATGTACATGATCCCGGGCGTGGACCATTGCACGGGCGGCACCGGCACCGGCAACTTCAGCATGATGGACGCGTTGGCCAACTGGGTGGAGAAGGGCGTGGCGCCTGACGGCACCACTGCGGCCAACACCGTGGTGGCCAGCGCCAACGACGGCCGCACGCGGCCCCTGTGCCCATACCCCCAGATCGCGAAGTACAAGGGCACGGGCGATGTGAAGGTGGCGGCCAACTTCAGCTGCCAGGCGCCATGATGCCGTGATTCGGTATCCGGTGATGCCTGGGCGTGCCGGCGGTCGCGGCAGTGCCCGGGCGTGCCGGTCGTGCAGGGATGTCAGGAACAGGATGCCGGAGGGATCGGCGTCCTGTTTTTTTGCGCGTGAACCTGCGCACCGGTGCGGTGGCTTGACACGATCATGATTCGGCGTAGACTTAATCGTAATTCGCAACTAACACATAACGAACGGCGCATGACGGGCAGCGGATTCGTTGCAGCTCGCCGCAGCCCACCCCCACCGGAAGCACGACATGACCGACTTTTCCCGCATTTCGCTCAGGTACCGCGACGCCGCCAACGCCCCGGTTGCCATTCCCATGCGTTTCCTGACGTTCCCGGGCGGGGAACAGCATGTCTGGCTGGACGGCGACATCGCCGGGGAAGGGCGCACCTATTCCATCGACGCCCGCATCTATTCGTCGGCGGCGGTGATGAACCTGCTGTTGGTGAACGATGCGCTGCGCCGCCTGGTCGGGCCGCGTGCGGGGGTGGAACTGGTGCTGCCGTATCTGCCGTATGCAAGGCAGGATCGGGTCACCACCGCGGGCGAACCGCTGTCCGTCAAGGTGTTCAGTGCGCTGATCAATGCCATGAAGCTGGACCGGGTGGTGATCTGCGATCCGCACAGCCTGGCCGGGCCGGCGCTGCTGGACAACGTCCAGGTGATGGAGGTTGGCAACTATGTGCAGGCCGTGATCGGCCGCATGGTCGCCCGGGGTCCCATCGCGTTGGTGGCCCCGGATGCAGGCGCGCACAAACGGGTCGAAGCGCTGGGCCAGGCCTTCAGCCTGCCGGTGGTGTTCTGCGGCAAGACGCGGGACGCGCGGACCGGACGGCTTTCCCGTCCTTATGTGGAGGGCGACGTGCCTGCCCTTCCGCTGCTGGTGGTCGACGACATCTGTGATGGGGGAGGCACCTTCGCCGCCCTGGCACCGGTGCTTCGTCAGTACACGGATCAACCGATCAGCCTGTACGTGACGCATGGATTGCTGACCAAGGGTCTGGCGCCGCTCAGGGACTATGCCCGGATCTATACCGCCTTTCCGCGGGATGAGGCGCAATGGTCGGAAAGCGGCGGCCTGTATTGCGCGGATCCTGCGCAGGCGCGGGACGTATCGATTCCTGAACCTGGACGCTCCCACATTTGCACTACTAAGTCGTAAATCGTAACTAACAACTATATAGCGAGGCTGCCATGAGCCGTATCAATCCCTTGACCCAGATCGACTTCTATAAAAGCGGGCACATCTTCCAGTATCCGGAGGGCACGGAAAGCGTGTACTCCAACTTCACGGCGCGGTCGGACCGGCTGGCTCCGGTGCTGCGTTCGGGACTTGCCCCCTTTGAAGGCAAGGTAGTCTTCGTCGGCCTGCAAGGCTTCATCAAGGAATTCCTGATCGAAACCTTTGACGAAGGCTTCTTCAACATCCCGAAAGATAGGGCGGTGCGGCAATACCAGCGCCGCATGGACACCGCCCTGGGCGTGGGTGCGGTGCCCGTCGATCACATTGCGGCGCTGCATGACCTGGGCTATCTGCCGATCCGCGTCAAGGCCTTGCCCGAAGGATCGCGCGTGAACATCAAGGTGCCGCTGTTTACCGTTCGCGAGACCCGCAAGGAATTCGCGTGGCTGACCAACTACCTGGAAACCGTGTTCTCAAGCTTCAACTGGAAGCCGATCACGGTGGCGACCATCGCCTATGAATACCGCCGCCTGCTTGAAGCCTATGCCGAGGTGACCGGCGCCGACGCGTCGTTTGTCGACTGGCAAGCCCATGACTTTTCGGCGCGGGGCCTGTCGGGACCGGAAGATTCGATGCGCGCCAGCTTTGCCCACCTTGTGTCGTTCACGGGTACCGATACCGTGGCGGCAATCGACTATGCCGAGGCCTATTACGGCGCCGATGCCGACAAGGAACTGATAGGCGGGAGCGTGCCCGCCACGGAACACAGCGTGATGAGCATGGGCGGTCGGCTGGATGAACTGTCGACCTTCCGCCGGCTGGTGACCGAGGTCTATCCCGCGGGCATCGTGTCCATCGTGTCGGACACCTGGGACTTCTGGCAGGTCATTACCGAGTATGCGCGGGTGTTGAAGCGCGAGATCCTGGAACGCCGCCCGAACGCGCTGGGTCAGGCCAAGGTGGTGTTCCGTCCGGACTCGGGCGACCCCGTCAAGATCCTGACCGGCTACACGGATGACGAACTGGTGTGCGGGGCGGATGGGCAGCCTGTGCGCCTGAACGACGGCGGATATACGGTGCGAAGCGATGACGGTGCGCCGCAAAATCGCGACGCCTTGCGGATTACCGAGGCCGAACGCAAAGGTGCGGTCGAATGCCTGTGGGACATCTTTGGCGGCACCCTGACCCGTAAAGGCTTTCGTGTCCTGAACGAAAGGGTTGGTCTGATCTATGGCGATTCGATCACCCTGAAAAGGGCCGAACTGATCCTGGAACGGTTGCGGAACAAAGGGTTTGCGTCCACCAATTGCGTGTTCGGTGTGGGATCCTACAGCTACCAATATCTGACACGCGACAGTTTCGGCATGGCCATGAAGGCCACGTGGGGCAGGGTCAAGGGGGAAGCGCGCGAACTGTCCAAGGATCCCAAGACCGACAACGGGATCAAGAAGTCGGCGGTGGGGCTGCTGCGGGTGGAACGCCAGGGCGGCAACTATGTGCTGTTCGACCGGCAGACCGAAGCGCAGGAAACCCAGGGCTTGCTGCAGGACGTGTTCATCGATGGCAAGCTGGTGCGGGAGCAGACGCTGGCGCAGATCCGGGAGCGCGTACGCAACGGCGGATAGGCGTGCACCAGAAGATTACGGCGGCCGGTCGCCTTCCTGGCGCCGCGCCGCCACCGCGGGCCTGCCTTAATCGCGGTTTGCAAGTAAGGTCGCTATACTCGCCGTTTTTCCTGGTAGCGACGATGACGACCGCCTCGTTCGAACGCCCCATCCTGACCGTCGATGTCGTGCTGCTGGCCCTGCTCGAGCAGGGCCGTCTGCATGTCGCGCTGTCGCCGCGTCCCAGCGATCCCTTCAAGGGCAAGCTGGCGCTGCCTGGTGGCTTCGTCCATACCGACAAGGACAGGAACACCGTGGATTCGGCCCGGCGCATTCTGGCCGACAAGCTGGGCTTTGCGCCGTCGCATCTTGAACAGGCGTTTACCGAGTCGGGGCCAAAACGCGATCCCCGCGGCTGGTCGGCGTCGGTCGTCTATCTGGCGCTGCATCCGGCGGCGCAACTCGCACCCTTGCAGGCCGATGGGCGCGTGCAGCTGTTCGACATCGACAGCCTGCCGCGGCTCGCGTTTGATCACCTTCTGCTGGTCGAACAGGCCGTCAAGCGCCTGCGCGCCAAGGCGGCCTACACGTCCATTGCCGCGCACCTGCTGCCCAGGGAATTCACCATCCCGCAGATGCAGACCGCCTTCGAGCAGGTCACCGGCCAGCAGGTCAACGCCGCCAATTTCCGCCGCAAGATTCTGGAGACCGGGGCGCTGAAGGAAACACGGATGGTGCCGGCGGCCTACCGGCCGGCGCAGGCCTATCGCCTGGTCGAGCCCCTGACCGACTTTGGGTACAACCTGTTCTAGGCGGCCCTGCCAGCGGCCGAATCAGCGCGGCACGCCACCGCCCACGGCAGGCCGCCACCGTCAGGCGGGCGGCTGCCCGCTGGTCGGCAAGGCCCGCCACTCCGCTGCTTTGGCCACCACGAAATCAATCAGGGTTCGCGCCGCTTGTGTCTGATAGCGGTCGGGCATGCGCAGCAGGAACATGCGGGTGCCGAACACGCTGAAGCGCCAGGGGTCCAGCACGTTGACCACGCGGCCATCCAGAATGTCCTGCGCGATCGTATAGTCCGGCAGCAGTCCCAGGCCCAGGCCTGCCAGCACGGCTTCGCGCAGGAACACGAAATTTTCCGAAGCCAGGCTGGGGGACAGCGTCAGTTCGCGGCGCTCGGTGCCCAGATAGGCCGACACCTTCAGGCTGCGGCCCGTGACGGCCGATGTGATGACCGGCGCGGCCTGCAAGGCCTCCAGCGTGTCAGGCAGGCCATGTTCCGCGGCATAGGCCACCGACGCGCACACCACATGACGCATCTGCGCCAGTTCGATGGCCACCATCTGCTGCGGCGGGTCCGACATCACCCGTACCGCGATATCGACTTCGTCGCGCAGCAGGTCATCGATCTTGTTGTCGAACACCAGGTCCAGCGTGATGTTGGGATAGCTGCGCTTGAACTCGATCAGCCAGCCGGACATGACCATGTAGCCAAAGCCCGTCGGCATGCTCATGCGGACCGACCCGTGCAGCCCCTTGCCCAGCGTCGCGACCGACTCCTGCGCCGCCCGTAATTCATCACGGATCACGCGTCCATGCTGATAGAGTTTCAGGCCCATCTCGGTCGGTTCGATGCGCCGGGTGGTACGGCGGATCAGCTGCACGCCGGTCTGCTTTTCCAGCTGCGCCAGGTGATAGCTGACGTTGGCGCGGCTGATCTTCAGGCGGCGGGCCGCCAGGCTCAGATTGCCCGCTTCGATGATGTCCACCAGCAGGGCCAGGGCATGCGCGTCCATTGCCGCACCATTGTTCAAAGTTATTTGACAGTATGTTAAACGGCGTCCGGATTGTCCAGCCGGATTGAAGAATCCATAATGACGACAGCGGAGGCCGGAAAACCCGGCAGCATGCGGGGCGTGCCTGACACCAGCTGCCTGACACCGCCCGCCCGACAACAACAATCCCGGAGATCCTTGTCCATGTTCACGAATCGCGGCGGCGTCGCCGTCATCACCCTTGATCATCCCCCCGTCAACAGCCTGGGCGCCGACCTGCGGCGCGCCATCGTGGACGCGCTGGATGCCGCCCAGAATGACGCCGACATCGTTGGCGTCGTGCTCACCGGTAACGCCAAGGTCTTTAGCGCCGGGGCCGATGTGACGGAATTCGGCACGCCCCGCCAGCTGCAGGAACCCATCCTGCCGACCGTGATCGCCCGCATCGAAAGCAGCAGCAAGCCCGTGGTCGCCGCGATCGGCGGCCTGGCGCTGGGTGGCGGCTTCGAGCTGGCCCTGGCCTGCCACGGCCGCGCGGCGCTGGCCACGGCGCGCGTCGGCCTGCCGGAAATCACCCTGGGACTGATTCCCGGCGCCGGCGGCACGCAGCGCCTGCCGCGCCTGACCAGCCTGGAACAGGCCGCCGCCATGATGCTGGACGGCCGCCCGCGCACCGCCGCGGAACTGGCCCGCGGCACGCTGTTCAACGCCGTGGTCGAACACGACGAAGTCGGCGCTGCCTGCCGCATTGCCCAGGAACTGGCCGCATCCGGAACCGCCTTGCCCAAGGCCGGCGACCGCACGCTGGACGCCGCCAGCGTCAATGAATTTGTCGACGCGCAGCGTGCGGCGTTGTCTTCCAAGCAGAAACTGCAGCCTGCCTACGGCGCCTTGCTCGACGCCATCGCGGCTACGTCCGGTCCGCTTGAAGAAGGCCTCAAGACCGAACGCGCGTGCTTCCTGTCGCTGGTGTCCACGCCCGCCGCGCAGGCCCTGCGCTACCAATTCAAGGTCGAGCGCGAAGCGTCCCGCCTGCCGGACGCCGGGCCCGACGCCGCCCAGCAGACGCCCCGCGCCTTGACGACCATTGCAGTGATCGGGGCCGGCACGATGGGCTCCGGCATCGCCATCGCGCTGCTGGACGCCAGGCTCGACGTGATCCTGCTCGAACAGGATCCCGATGCCCTGGCCCGCGGCCAGGCCCGCATCCTGGATCACTACGCCTCGCGCGCCAAGTCCGGCAAGATGTCTGAAGCGGATGCCCGCACGCGCAGCGAACGCCTGACGACGACCCTGGATTGGGCTGCTTTGAAAGACGCCGACCTCGTCATCGAAGCCGTCTTTGAAGAAATCGGCGTCAAGCAGGAGGTGTTCAAGAAGATCGACGCCCACGCCCGCCCCGGCGCCGTGCTGGCCACCAACACGTCCTACCTGGATGTCGACGCCATTGCCGCCGCCACCTCGCGCCCGCAAGACGTCCTGGGTCTGCACTTCTTCAGCCCCGCCAACATCATGAAGCTGCTTGAAGTCGTCCGCGGCGCGCACACCGCCCCCGACGTCATGGCCGCCGGCATGGCCCTCGGCAAGAAGCTGGGCAAAGTCGCCGTGCCCACCGGTAACGCCTTCGGCTTTATCGGCAACCGCGTCTACAACGCCTACCGCCGCGAATGTGAATTCATGCTTGAAGACGGCGCCTGGCCCGAAGACGTCGACAAGGCGCTCACCTCCATGGGCTTCGCCATGGGCCCCTTCGCCGTCGCCGACCTGTCCGGCCTCGACATCGCCTGGCGCATGCGCAAGGCCCAGGCCCCCAACCGCGACCCACGCACCCGCTATGTCGACATCCTCGACAAGCTCTGCGAGGCCGGCCGCCTCGGCCGCAAGGCCGACGCCGGCTACTACACCTATACCGACGGCAAACCGTCCCGCCAGACCGATGACGTCGTCCGCGCCCTGATCACCGACGCGCGCGAGCGCCGCGGCAACCCGGTGCGCTCGCTGTCCGCCGAGGAAATCCGCCGCCGCGCGCTGCTCGCCATGGTGAACGAAGCCGCGCTGCTGGTCGCCGAAGGCGTCGCCAGCCGTCCGAGCGACGTCGATGTGGTGATGGTGCAGGGCTACGGCTTCCCGCGCTGGGAAGGCGGCCCGGTGCATTGGGCGAAGCAGCAGGATCGCGCGCAACTGCTGAAGGATCTTGAGCAGCAGGTGAGTGCGGCGGGGTTCGGCAGTGCGGTAGGGGATGTGGGGCGGTTGCTGGGGGAGTGAGGGGCGGGGAGGATGACAGGGTCATAGACTGAGTCGTTCACCCTGCCAGTGTGTGTCCAGCAAGCGGCCTTTGAACGGCCGCTTTTTTCATGTCTGCGCAGTCGCCCATGTCGCGTGCGCGGCATGCCAAGACTGCGCGGCGTCGCCGATCAAGAATGGGCCTTCATTCAAAGGCTGATCGAGCGATGCTGACCCATTTTTCCGAAGCGCAACTGGCGGACCCGAATGTGGCGGAGGCGGACCGGATCCTCAAGTCCTGCCAGCACTACGGCTTCTGCACCTCGGGTTGCCCGACCTATGTGCTGCTTCATGACGAGAACGACTCGCCGCGGGGCCGGATCGACCTGATCAAGGAGATGCTCGAAAGCGACGCGCCGCCCAAGGCAAGCACCGTCGCGCATCTGGACAAGTGCCTGTCCTGCATGTCGTGCATGACCACGTGCGCGGTCAACGTCGATTACCTGCACCTGGCGGATGTGGCGCGGGTCCACATCGACACGCACTATCGCCGCCCGCTGGCCGACCGGCTGCTGCGCAACGCGCTGGCCTTCGTGCTGCCCCGTCCTAAGGTGTTTGCGCTTGCCCTGCGGCTGGCGCGCGGGGCGGCCCCATTTCGCCGCGCACTGCCCGGGAAGCTGCAATCGGCCGTCGACCTGCTTCCCGCGTCCGTGCCTGCAGCGCCGCCCACGGCGCAGCGCTACCCCGCCATCGGCGCGCGCCGCGCACGCGTGGCCTTGCTGGCGGGCTGCGTGCAGCCGGTGTTGGCGCCGTGGATCAACGCGTCGACCATCGGGTTGTTGACGCGTCTGGGGTGCGAGGTCGTTGTGCCGCCGGCGGCCGGGTGCTGCGGCTCGCTTACGCTGCATATGGGCAAGGAGGCTCTGGCCCAGGCGTCGGCGCGGGCCAATGTGGATGCGTGGATTGCCGAGATGGACGGCGAGGGCCTGGACGCCATCGTGGTCAATGCCTCGGGCTGTGGTTCCACGGTCAAGGACTATGCCCATCTGCTGGCCCGCGACGCTGAACGCGCCGACGCAGCGAAGCGAGTGGCGTCGATCGCGCTGGACATTTCCGAATGGCTGGTGAAGCTGGATCCGCCGGCGCCGCCCGAGCCGCTGCGCTATCGCGTTGCCTATCACGATGCCTGTTCGCTCAGGAATGTCCAGCGCGTTACCGCGCAGCCCCGAACCCTGCTGCGCCGCGCGGGCTTTCTGGTGAATGATGTGCCGGAGGCCCATTTCTGTTGCGGGTCGGCAGGCACCTACAACCTGCTGCAACCGGAGATCGCCCGCGACCTCGGCATGCGCAAGGCAGGGCACATTGCCAGCACGGCGCCGCAGATCGTTGCGGCCGGCAACATTGGCTGTCTGACCCAGATCGCCCAGTACTGCGACACGCCGATCGTACACACCGTCGAGCTTCTTGACTGGGCCTACGGCGGACCCCGGCCGCACGCGCTGGCCGGCATCGAATTGACGCGCATGCCTGACGACGCCACGCCGACCCCGGCCCCTGACGCGTCTGCCCCGTCGAACCCCCACGAGTATCCCGTCACGTTTCAACGATCCGTCTCGCCCCCTCCCGCGCCCGCCGATATCGGGCTTTGGTAACTTTTCTGGAGCCGCCCATGAGCGCGCCATTGAACGCCTTCGTCAAACAGGTCCAACTCGCCCTTGGCGACAAATGGGTCGACCAGCGCCCGGAAACGCTGGCGCGGTATGGCGAACACACCTTGCCCGCCACGCCGCGATTGCCGTCAGCCGTGGTGTTTCCAGGCAGCACTGCCGATGTCCAGGCCATCGTGGCAGCGGCGAACGATCATGCCGTGCCGCTGTATCCGATCAGCACCGGCAACAACATCGGCCTGGGGTCGCGCGCACCCACGGCGGCGGGGCAGGTCGTGGTCGATCTGGGCTACCGGATGAATCGCATTCTTGAGATCAACGACGAGTATTGCTATGCCGAGGTCGAGCCGGGCGTCAGCTTCCAGATGCTGCACGACGAACTGAGCCGGCGCGGCGACAAGCTGATGATCTCGGCCACGTCGGGGCCGCCGCACGGTGGCATTCTGGGCAATGCGCTGGACCGGGGCGCGGGCTACGGGCCGTACTTCGACCACTTCGGCATGCTGTGCGGGATGGAAGTGGTGCTGGGTTCGGGGCAGGTGCTGCGCACCGGAGACGGCAGCCTGGATACCGACAATCTGTTGAACTGGCACGTCTCGAAATATTCGTTCGGGCCGGCGCTCGACGGGCTTTTTACACAGTCCAACTTCGGCATCGTGACGCGATCCGGCGTCTGGCTGATGCCACGCCCCCCGGCCGCGCGGTCCTTCCATTTCATCTTTGAGAACGACGACGATCTGGCGGAGATCATCGATCTGTGCCGGCCGCTGAAGCTGTCGAATTTCGTGCCGACGCTGTTCCGGGTCACCAATGATCTGTATGCCCTCGGGACGGAAGCGCGCAACCCCGAGTACCTGGCCGGGAGCAGATCAGCGATCTCGGACACGGCCCGCCGCGACCTGCAGAAGGCCCATGGACTGGGCGCGTGGCAGGTATCGGGCATGTTCTACGGCGCCTCGGATGCCGCGATCGAACCGCAGATCCAGCGTGTGCGCGCCCATTTCGAACGGTCGGGCAACGCACGGTTTGTCGATCATGACCAGGCGATGGACATGCCGCCGCTGCGGGTCGGCATCGACGCCATGACGGGCCGGCCGGGCATCCTGGAACTGGGCATGCTCCAGTGGCGCCCTGGCAGCGGCAATTCGTGGTTCCTGCCTGGCACGCCCATGTCGGGCCGGCACGCGATCGAACTGGATCACCTGGGCAGGCAGATCTTTGCAAGGCACGGCATGGACTACATCGTGATGCATGTGGCCAGCGCACGTTTTGCGCGGGGCTTGCATGTGCTGGTGTGGAACAAAGACGACGCCGACGAGAACGCCCGGGCCGATGCGTGCTACCGCGAACTGACGGTCGAATTCGCCAAGCGCGGGGTCGGCGTGGGCCGGGCGCCTGTCGACTACCAGGCCATGCACATGGAACAGATGATGCCCGCGCTTCAAGACGTGTGCCGGGGCATCAAGCGGGCGCTTGATCCCAACAACATCATTGCCCCCGGAAAGTACGGGATCCTTTGACCTTTCATCTTGCGAGAACATCGTGCCGCTTGCTCGTCCACTCCTCCTGGTTTCCCTCATGACGCTTGCGTCTCCCGCGGCGCTTGCCGCCGACCCCATCAAGGTAGGCATCGCTCTTGATATTTCCGGACCTTTCGCGGCGATCGGCACCGAAGCGCGCGACGGCTTCAACCTTGCCATCGACCAGCTCAACGGCATGCTGGGCGGTCAGAAAGCCGACTTCATCCAGAAGGATTTTGCGGGGGTGCCCGACCAGGCGTTGCAGGTGCTTGACCGCTTCATCAAGCAGGACAAGATCACCTTCTTTACCGGGCCGATCGGATCGAACAGCGCGCTGGCCGTTGGCCCGGTCCTGTTCGCGGCCAAGATTCCTTATCTCTCGAACAATCCGGGACCAAGCCAGTTCGCGGGTGCGCAGTGCAACCCCTTTTTTTTTGGGGCCTATCAGAACGACGCGTTCGATGAGGTGGCCGGACTGGTTGCCAACAAGCGCGGCTACAAGAACATGGTCTTGCTGGCGCCCAACTACCCAGCGGGCAAGGATCATCTGGCGGGTTTCAAACGCACCTACCAGGCCAAGGTATCGGATGAGATCTACACCAAGGTCGGGCAGGTCGACTACTCGCCCGAGATCGCGCAGATCCGGACGCAAAAACCCGACGCCGTCTTCATCTTCCTGCCAGGCGGGATGGGCATCAACTTCATCAAGCAATACGTGGCCAGCGGTCTCAAGGCGATCCCCATTCTGGCGCCGGCGTTCTCGGCGGACCAGGACGTGATCCAGGCGGTTGGCGAACCGATGCTGGGGCTGCAGAACACCACGCACTGGGCGCATGATCTGCCCGTGCCGGCGAACCAGAAGTTCGTGGCGGCGTTCAAGGCCAGATACGGCGGGCGCTACCCGACCTTGTATGCGGCGCAGGCGTATGACGTCATCTACGCCATGGATGCCGCGGTACGCGGCGTGGGCGGCAACGTGGCTGACAAGCCCGCACTGGTTCAGGCGCTGGAACGTTCGGACTACGCGTCGGTGCGCGGCAAGATCACCCTGGGCAAGAACCACTACCCGGATCAGGCGTACTACCTGCGCGTGGTCGATCGCGACAAGAATGGAACGATCACAAACCGGCTGGTGGAAAAGATCGTTGATACGCAAGTCGACAGCTACGTCGGAAACTGCAAAATGTGAGGGACCGGGCGCCCACTGCCGTGTGGCGCCCTGGGTCGTGCACGGCAGCCGCTACGGTTCGACGGACGGGCGTTGCGCGGCCAGCCGCAGCTGCCTTGGCGACGCCCCGAATTTCTTCTTGAACACGTGATTGAAGTGCGAGATGTCGCCAAAGCCGCAGGCATAGGCGATGTCAGTCACGGCGCCGTGCGGCGACGCCATCAACGATGCCCTGGCCCGTTGCAGGCGTTCGTCATTCAGCAGGTCGGTATAGGTCGTGCCGGCCTCTTTCAACAGTTGCTGCGCAAGCCGGCGGGACAGGTGCAGGTGCGCGCTGACAGCGTCCAGCGTCAGGCCGGCGTCGGCGGCGTGAGACCGGATGTGCTTGAGGATGGCATCGCGCTGAAGCGTGCGCGCATCCAGACCCGCCAGCGTGCTTCGCCCGGCACAAAGCGCCAGCAGGTTGCCGATGTTGTCCGCGACCAGGCTGGCTTCGCCATCGTCCAGATCGGTTTCCTGGCTTGCCAGTTCCGTCAGCAGGGCCAGCAGCATCGACGCAAACGTTCCGGCCGGCTTCAGATGCCAGCTGTGCCGCCGCGCCAGCGCGGGCATCATCCGTTCGACGGTGGTGGCCGGCAGTTTGGCCACCATGCGCCTGACCGTGCCGGGAAAACGGACCGACATGTCGCGCCGCCCGTCGATGATCGCAATTTCGCCCGGCCGGAGCACGAACCGCTCGTCGCCCTGGGTGATGTGCGATTCACCTTCCAATTGATAGCTGATCAGATATCCCGCCAGACCAGTGTCGCCCAGGGTTTCGCGCGCGGACCGGACCTGATGCGCCTTTGACCAGAAGCTGGCGCAACTGGCGTTGCGATAACTGCGAGCCAGGATCTCGGCGGCAAAATCCGACTCCGACAGGTCGTCGACGGACACGCGATGAATCTGGCTGGAAATGAATTCGCGCCATGAATCGGCGCGATCGCGACGATCCAGGACATCGGTGAACAGACTGACGGTTTGCATCTCGGTGCCTCTTGCGGCAGGACAAGGTTCAGGCAGTTGCCCACGGCCGGGCAGCGGGCGGCGTTGCACCGTGCTTGTGCGGAATTCCTGGCTAGCATACGACGATGCAAATTCGATGCCAACCACTCGGATATGATGACCTTCCCCCATCCTGACCACGACCCCGGAGACCTTCGATGACTTCTTCCCGACGCGTAACCCTTGAAGCCTTTGGCGGCCCCAATGTCATGCAGCTGCAGACGGTCGACCTGCCGCCGCCCGGCCCGGGCGAAGTGGGGATCCGCAATACGGTTGTCGGTTTCAACTATATCGATGTCTACCAGCGCAAGGGCGTGTACCCGTTGCCCTTGCCGACGGGGCTGGGTCACGAAGCCGCCGCGGTCGTTGAAGCCGTCGGCGAGGGTGTCTCGGACTTTGCGCCCGGTGACCGTGTCGTCTACATGAACGCCGGCGTGGGCGCGTATGCGGATCGCCGTAATGTGCCGGCCAACCGGCTGGTGGTGATCCCGCCGGCCGTGACTGACGAACAGGCTGCGTCCTTGTTCTTCAAGGGATTGACGGCGCAGTACCTGGTCAAGAAAACGTATCCGATCCAGGCGGGCGACATCGTGTTGGTGCACGCAGCGGCCGGCGGCGTCGGGCAGATCCTGTGCCGGTGGGCCAAGGCGCTGGGTGCCTTTGTGATCGGCACGGCGGGGTCGCCGGAAAAATGCGAGCAGGCGCGTGCGGCGGGTTGTGACGTGGCCATCGATTACACGAACGACGATTGGCCGGCGCAGGTGGTGGCGGCGTCGGGCGGCAAGAAGGCGAGGGTGGTGTACGACTCGGTAGGCAAGGACACGTTCCTGAAATCGCTGGACTGCGCCGCGCCGTTCGGCATGGTGGTGGTGTTCGGGGCGGCATCCGGGCCGATCGGCCCGTTCGATTCCGAGTTGTTGAACAAGAAGGGCTGCCTGTTCCTGACCCGGCCGTCGGTGTTTCCGCACAATGCCGACGTCGCGACGTTCAGAGCCAATGCGAAGGACTTGTTCGATGCGATTGCCGCGGGTCATGTCGACGTGACGATCGGCGCGCGCTTCGCGCTGAATGACGTGGCCAAGGCGCATGCCGCTGCCGAGGCGCGGTCGGTCAAGGGTGCAATCCTGATCGTGCCCTGACGGACCTCGACGCGGCGCAGAGCGGTGCAGTGCAGTGCACTGCATGCCCGCCTGCTGCGTTACCCCTGCCTGCGCGCAGCCGGGTCGTTGATCCGATGCACGCGACTCGTCTCGCCCGCGGGCTTCGCATCGAATGCCCTGCGTGCCGCGCGAAACACGTCCGCGTTATCGATCACCCACGTCCATAGGGGCATCATGCCCATCAGCAATCCGCGGCCGGCCTGCGTCAACGTGTAGTCCACGCGCGGCGGCAGGGCCTTGTGGTCGTGACGCGCGATCAGGCCGTCGCGCTCCAGCTGCCGCAACGTGCGCGTCAGCATGCGCTGTGTGACGCCATCCAGCTGCCGCGCCAGCTCGGTGTGGCGCAGCGTGCCTGCCACGCCCAGGGCATGCACCACCGCCAGCGACCACCGGTTGCCGGCCTGCGCCAGCACCTCGCGCTTCAGGCCATCCTCTTCATCCGTCAGCGCATCGCAGGCCGCCTGCGATCGGGCCATCACCTCGTCAAACTGGGTGTCGTCAGTCGGTATCACGTGTGTGCCTTATTTCGTTCCGAAGGTGGCGGGCCTATCCTCCTCGTCCTTTCAAGGAGCCAACATGCCCGACACAAGATCCAAGAGTAACGCCACGCTGGTCATCGGCGCGGGCGAACTCGGCCTGTCCATGCTGCACGCGCTGACCGCGCACCCCGCTGTGCAAAACGGGTCCGTCAGCGTACTGCTTCGTCCTGGCAGCACCGCGCCTGACACCCTGCGCAAGATGGGTGTCCACATCGTGCATGCCGACCTGGCTGGCGACACCGAAGACGCGCTCGCCTCGGTCTTTGCAAACTTCGCCACCGTGATCTGCTGCACCGGCTTTGTCGCAGGCCCCGGCACCCAACGCAAGATCACGTCGGCCGTACTGAAGGCCGGCGTCGACCGTTATGTGCCCTGGCAGTTCGGCGTCGACTACGACGTGGTCGGGCGTGGCAGCGGGCAAGAGGTGTTCGACGAACAGTCCGACGTGCGCGACCTGCTGCGCGCCCAGTCCCGCACGCACTGGGTCATCGTCTCCACCGGCATGTTCACCAGCTTCCTGTTCGAACCTGCGTTCGGCGTGGTCGATCTGCAAAACGGGCGTGTGCACGCGCTTGGGAGCTGGGACCACAGGGTGACCGTGACGACGCCGGAAGACATCGGCCGGCTGACGGTCGCGATCCTGATGCATGCACCGCGCATCGACAACCAGGTGGTGTTTGTGGCCGGGGACACCGTGACCTATCGCGAACTGGCGGACAAGGTCGACCAGCATCTGGGTAAGCCCGTTGAACGCGTGCTGTGGGGCATGGACACCCTGCGCGCAGAAGTGGCACGCCATCCGGACGACGGCATGCGCAAGTACCACCTGGCCTTCGCGCGGCCGACAGGCGTGGCCTGGGATACATCGAGCACGTTCAATGTTGAGCAGGGTCTGGAAGTGACCGATGTGGCGGCGTGGCTGGCACGGCAGCGGGGCATTGCGCCGGACTGATCCGCTCGTATACGCCCCCTTGTTTTCCAAAAATATTTGAGTGAAACTATTCACTAATGGTGAAATTAACGGATCGGTGCCGGCGTCAGGGCGATCGATCGACGTGACTGCAACGTGCCAGATCTGTCCGCGGCCTCCGCGCCGTGGGCCTTCCGTCGACTGCAATTTTTTTGAAGATCGCGATGAGTCCACCTGTTTCTTCCCGCGCCGGACGTCCGTCCGCCGATGCGGCAACGCTGCGGATTGCCGTCGATATCGGCGGGACCTTTACCGACCTGGCGGCATTCAACGAGGCGGGCGATCGCCTGTCGTTCGGCAAGGCGCTGTCCACGTACGACGACCTGGTGCGGGGCATCCAGGACACGGTCGAAGGAGCAGGCGTCGACTTCAAGGACGCCTTTCTGTTCCTGCATGGGTCCACGGTGGTGATCAACACCTTGCTGGAGCGCACGGGTGCGCAGACGGCGCTGCTGATCACGGAAGGCTTTCGCGACATTTACGAGATCGGCCGGATCAACCGGCCCGATGCCTACAACCTGTACTTCGACAAGCACGTGCCGCTGGTGTCGCGGTCGCTGCGTTACGAAGTGCCGGAACGTCTGCTGGCGACGGGGGGCACGTACAAGGAATTGGACGAAGACGTAGTGCGCGATCTGGCGGCCACGCTGAATGACCGTGGCATTGATGCGGTGGCCATTCTGCTGCTGCATTCCTATCGCAATCCGGCGCACGAAAAGCGGGTGAAGGACATCGTGCAGGAATATCTGCCGCATGCCTTCGTGACGGCATCGCACGAACTGACGCAGGAGTATCGCGAGTTCGAACGGGCATCGACCGTGGCGGCCAACGCCTATGTCGGGCCGCGCGTGCAGACCTATCTGGATGCGCTGGATGGGCATCTGGAACGCAAGGGTTTCCCGGGCGATTTCTTTGCCGTGCAGTCCACGGGTGGCCTGTTTCCGGTCGAGGACGCCCGGCGCGACTGCGTGCGGATGCTGGAATCCGGGCCGGCGGCGGGGGTCATCGGCACGCAGGCGATCTGCGCGCAGATCGGATTGAGCAACGCGATCGCGTTCGACATGGGCGGCACGACCGCCAAGGCCGGTGTGATCCTGGACGGCCAGCCGCTGACCACGGGCAGCGCGTTGATCGGCAGCTATGAACGCGCCTTGCCGATCCAGATTCCCATGATCGATATCTTTGAAGTGGGCACGGGCGGCGGCAGTATCGCGCAGGTGGCCAAGGGCAGTGGCCTGCGCGTCGGACCTCGCAGCGCCGGGTCGTTTCCCGGGCCGGTGGCGTATGGACGGGGCGGCACGGAGCCGACCGTGACCGACGCCAACCTGGTGCTTGGCCGGCTCGATCCCGATCACTTCCTGGGTGGGCAGATGAAGCTTGACCAGCCTGCGGCCGAAGCCGCGATGCAGGCCCGGATCGGGGACCCTCTGGGCCTGGACGCGGTGGAAGCGGCGGACGGCATTTTACGGATTGCGGCAACCGCCATGTCGTATGCCGTCAAGGGCGTGACCACCGAACGGGGGCTGGACGCCGGCAGTTTTGCCATGGTGGTGTATGGCGGCGCGGGGCCGCTGCACGCGTCGGCCATCGCCCGCGAGATCGGCATCCGCAAGGTCATCATTCCGTTTTCTCCCGGACACTTTTCGGCGTACGGCATGCTGTTTGGCGATCTGCGCTACGACTACGTCCGTTCATGTTTTCAGCGGCTGCAGGACATGCCTTTCGACCACCTGGAAAATCTGTATCGCGAGCTGGAAGAGCAGGGCCGCGTCGCGGTGGCCGCATCGGCCGTGCGGCCCGAGGCCATCGTGATCCAGCGTTACGCCGACATGCGCTATGTCGGGCAGGAACATGCGGTGACGGTGGAACTGGCGCCGTCGATCTTCCAGTCCAATGACCGCGCGGCGATCAAGAAGGCGTTCGACGTGGTGCACCAGCAGCGCTACGGCACATCGGCGCCGAACGAACCGGCGGAACTGGTCAGCGTCCGCGCCACCGTGGTGGGGGCGATGCGCAAGCCGCCCCGGCAGACGGTCGAGGAGGGCGGCGCCGCGCCGGCCGGTGATGCGCTTGTCAGGACCAAGCAGGTGTATTTCCGCGACACGCATTTCGTGTCGACCCCGGTGTACGACCGCAACCGCCTGCGTGCCGGCAACCGCATCAGCGGTCCGGCATTGATCGAAGAGCACGCGTCGACCACGGTGCTATGGCCGGACGACGACCTGGTCGTCGATGCGTTCGGCAATCTCGACATCACGATCGGAGCCGCAGCATGAGCCCGCACCCAGAAAGCCCGCATAACGAAAGCCCCCATAACGAAAGCCCCCAGCACCCCATTCCCCAACGCACCGCGGCGTCCGTCGATGCGGTCACCGTGGAAATCGTGCGCAACGGCTTGATCTCTGTCACCGAAGAGATGAAGACCAACCTGATGCGCACCGCCTACAACATGATCATCTACGAGGCGCTGGATTTCACGGTGGGGCTGTTCACGGCCGAAGGCGAAACCGTGTCGATCGGGCTGGGCCTGCCGATGTTCATCCGCGGCATGTCGGAAACGGTCAAGGCCAAGATTCGGCACTTTGGCCGCGACGGGATCGAGCCCGGCGACATCTACATCACCAACGACGCCTACCTGACCGGCAGTCACCTCAACCACATCACCCTGACCCAGCCGATCTTTCATGAAGGCGAGTTGATCGGCTTTACCTGCTGCATGGCGCACTGGCTCGACATTGGCGGGTCGATGGGTCACGTGACGACCGACATCTATTCGGAAGGGCTGCAGATTCCCATCCTGAAGTACCGCAGCGCCGGGGTGGTCAATCAAGGTCTCGTCGATCTGATCGCCATGAATGTGCGTCTGCCCAGTCTGGCGATGGGCGATCTGCGCGCGCAGGTGACGGCGGTCACGACGGGCGAGCGGCGCTTTCTTGAACTGGTCCGCCGCTATGGCTTGCAGGCCGTGCAACAGTCCATCGCCGTCGTCATGGACAACACCGATGACGCGGCGCGGCTGGCGGTCAGCCGTATCCCCGATGGCGTGTATGAAGCAGAGTCCTTCATGGACGACGACGGCATCCAGATCGGCGTGCGCGTGCCGATCCGCGTCAAGGTCGAGGTCAAGGACGGCCGCATGAAGATCGATCTGTCGGATGTGAGCGAGCAGGTCAGCGGCTTCTACAACTCGGGCATCACCACGGGCATTTCGTGCGCGCAGGTGGCGTACAAGTGCCTGACGACGCCGCACGAATATCCAGTTAACGATGGCAGCTTCCGGTCGCTGGAAGTCGTGATGCCCGCGGGCCGGGTCATCAGCGCGACGCGGCCCGCGCCCATGCGGTGGTGGATGACGTTTCCCATGACGGTCATCGACACCATCTTCAAGGCACTGAGCCCGGCGATCCCCGACAGTGTGATTGCGGGCCACCATGCCGACCTGGTCACCGCCTTGCTGCATGGGCTGATGCCCGAGACGGGCCAGTTCTATATCGCCAACGTGGGCCCGCTGGGCGGCGGCTGGGGCGCGAAGTCGACGGAAGACGGCGTGTCGGTCACGGTCTGCATCAACGATGGCGACACGCACAACAGCCCGACCGAACAGATCGAAAGCAAATACCCGATCCTGGTGGAACGCTACGAGTTGCGCCAGGACAGCGCCGGCGCAGGCAAGCAGCGCGGCGGCCTGGGCGCGAACATCGTGGTGACGGCGCTGGCGCCCATGTCGGTCAACACCACGATCGAACGCGCGCACTGCAAGCCGTGGGGGCTGGAACAGGGCCTGGCGGCGGCGGGCAACTCGGTGGCCACCCGGGCGCAAGGGGTCTGGAAAGACGACTACCCGAACGCCAAGCTGGCGAATCATCGGCTGCGTAAGGGCGACGCCTTCAGCATGCGGTCGGGCGGGGGCGGCGGCTTCGGGTCTCCCTTGCTGCGGGATGCGGCGTCGGTGGCGCATGACGTGCGCGAAGGGTATGTCAGCGTCGAGGCGGCCGAGCAAGACTACGGCGTGATCATCGGCGCGGATGGCCTGCCCGACACGGCCGCCACCGCAGCACGCCGGCGCGCGGCCGCAGGATGAGCACGGTGGGCTTGCCGGTACGATGGGAGCTTCTGGACAGCTTCTTCGACGGACCTTCTATGACATCGGCACCCCCTTCCAAGGCAGCCAAACCGGCTGTGCCCGCCGCCGCCGACGCGGCCAAGGCCAGCCGCGGCCGGCCACGCAAGGCAGACAGCGACCCCATGGGGATACAGGCAGTGGACATTGCACTGGACATCATCGCGGCATTGGTGGCAAGGCAGGAAGCCATGAGCCTGAGCGAACTGTCGCGGGCCAGCGACCTGCAGCCCAGCAAGCTGCATCGCTATCTGGTCAGCTTCACCCGCAAGGGGTTGCTGCGCCAATCGTCGGTCACCGGCCACTACGACTTCGGCCCCTTCGCGCGTCGCATTGGCGCGGCAGCCTTCAATCGGCATCACGGCATGAACGTCGTCCACGAGGCCGTTTCCACCCTCGTTGCCGAGGCTGGCTGCACCGTCTACCTGTACATCTGGACCGAGCTGGGACCGACCCTGGTCCGAAGCGAAATGGGCCGCAGCCCCATGGCCGTCAACCTGCGCGAAGGGTCCGCATTGCCGATCAGCGGATCGGCGGTCGGACGGACCTTCATGGCGTATTCACCCGCGTCAATGACCGAAGACCTGCTGCGGGTCGAACGCGAACACCGCAAGGAAGAGGGCGGACGCATCTGGTCCGACAAGGAACTGGAGCGCGAATTCAAGCGCATCCGCTCATCCCGGATGTTCTGGACGAGCGAGGGCATTCTGCCCGACCTGCTGGCGGTGGCCCCGGTGTTCGATGCGCAGGGCCAGCTGCATTCCGTGATCGCGGCCGTGCCGCGCCGGGAGCAGCGCAGCCAGATCGAGCAGGACCGGCTCAAGGCCTTGCTCGAAAGCCACCTTGACCGGCTTGCGGTCGAACTGTCCTGAAGGCGCATGACCATGCCCACCCCATCGCAGAGCCCGCTGCATTCGTTGTGGAGGATGGCGCTGTCCCGGCCTATCCATAACCCGACTTGCGGCTGTTCCGTGCCGGCGGGCGTGCGGCTGGATCCGGTCACGATGGAACTGGATCTGTGCGACTTCCTGGAAGACAAGTTTGGCCTGTCGGGCCTCGGGCCATGGGTGGACGCACGGGCGCGTCGCGACGCCCTGCGCACCGGCAGCTTTGCCGAATGGATGGAATCGTTGGCGCAAGCGGGCGTGCCGCCCGCCTTGCATGCCGAATTGCTGGACGCGGCAACGGGCGTCTTGCGCGGCATGGCGGAACACGCATCGGGTCGACTCGTGCCGGCCGGCGCCCTGGCAAGCGGGTGGCTGTCGGGCGCCGACGCGTCCTCGCTGGAACACTGAAAAACGAACGGCATGCATTTGTCCGGTTCCGGACGCGCGGCCCTTACAGGAAGATCGCCATGAAGCTTGTGACCATCAACAATGTGCCCGGCGGATCCGCCGGCGCCTTGCTGGGTTCCGGAGAGATCGTCAATCTTGCGCTGGCCGCCCGGCCCGGCACGCTGGAAACGTGGATGCCCACCACCGTTCGCGGAATCCTGGAAGCGGGCCGCGCCGGCATGGATCTGGTGCGCGGCATCGTGTCGCGTCACGAGGCCCTGGCCCCCGCCGATCGGGAAGGGCTGCTTGCACAAGGCATCCTGATGCCACCGGGCACGCCCTTGCTGGCGCCGGTGCCGCAACCGCGGCTGCTGATCGCCGCCGGCCTGGCCTTTCATCAGCATCTGAAGGAAATGTCGGGAACGCCCGTACCGTCCAAGCCGACGGCGTTCATGAAAAGCGTCAATTCGATCACCGGGCCGGGCGCCGCGGTCGCCATTCCGAAGCAGGCACCGTCCCACGTGGATTTCGAAGGCGAATTGGCCGTGGTGTTTGGCGAGCACTGCTATCAGGCCACGCCTGACGAAGCGCAGCGGTGTATTGCCGGCTACACGGCCGCCAACGACATTTCCGCGCGGGATTGGGTGTTCGACGTGTTCGGCGCAAAGGAAGTGTGGGAAGCGCGCCAGACCTGGGAAGTCAACATCATGGGCAAGCAGCTTCCGGGCTTTACGCCCCTGGGGCCGGCGCTGGTGACCGCGGACGAGTTTGCGGACATCACCACCGCGCGCCTGCAGACCCGGCTGAACGGGCAAACGATGCAGTCCGTCACGTTCGACGATCTGATCTTCACGATCAACCAGACCATCTCCTACCTGTCGCAGTGGTATGCCTTTGCGCCGGGGGATGTGTTGCTGACCGGAACGCCGGCCGGCGTGGGCGTGGGCCGCAAGCCCGCCGTGTACATGCAGGCAGGCGACGTCGTCGAAGTCGAGATCGATGGCATCGGCATCCTCAGAAACGTATTGGTAGACGCCTGATTCCAGCAGGACAGGTGAACTGGCAAGTGAACTTCGGACGCCGGTCGTAACCGCAGCGGTTGCCCCCAGTCGACTCCGAAGCATTAAAAAATCAAATGGAGACTGACATGTTGGCAATCCGGGCGTACTTCGCCGCACTTGTTGCGGCCACTGCATTCGCGTCGACCGCTGTTCACGCCGAGACGGCTTACCCCAGCAAGCCGGTACGCCTGATTGTTCCGTTCCCGCCAGGGGGGTCCGCGGATCTGATCGCGCGGGCCGTGGCGCAGCAGTTCTATGAAAACACCAAACAGGTCATGGTGATCGAAAACCGCGGGGGCGCGGACACGATCATCGGTATGCAGGCGGTCAAGAATGCGGCGCCCGATGGCTACACGGTGGGCTATGTGCTGGGCTCGGCGTTGACGATGAACCCGACGCTTTACAGCAAGCTGCCCTACGATCCGGCAACGGATTTTGTGCCCGTCATGGTGTTGGCGAATCCGGGCTTTGCACTGGCGGTCCACCCGTCCGTGCCCGCCAAGTCCGCACGCGAGCTGGGCGCGTTGATCAAGGCAAAACCGCAGGAATATTTTTACGGACACGGCAACGTCGTCTCGAAGATTGCCGCCGTCGAATTTGAAAATGCCGTGGGCGGCAAGATGACCGAGGTCGCCTACAAGGGCAGCGCTGCGAGCCTGCAGGCGCTGCTGGCGGGCGACGTCAAGGTGTTGATCAGCCCGATCGACACGGTCGCGCCCTACATCGACACCAATCGGCTGCGCGTGCTGGCCGTCACGGGCGCCCAGCGCTCGGCGGCGTTTCCCGACATCCCGACGATTGCCGAAGGCGGCACCGCGATGATCCCCTACGACATCTGGCACGGCATCGTCCTGCCCGCGCACACGCCGCCCGACATCGTGCGCAAGCTGAATCAGGAACTGGCCAAGGCCGCGCGGCATCCCAATGTACGCAGCCGGGTCGAACCGCTGGGCGTGGACATGGTGGCGGGATCGCCCGAAGACATGGCTAGGAAGGTCAGCGACGAACGCACGTATTGGAACAAACGCATCAAGGAAATGGGTATCCAGGTGGACTGACCTGGCCGACCGGGCGGGGGGATCACGCAGGCAGGATTACAGCGCGTGTTACTGCATAAATACGACAGTGGGCTTCGGCATTGGGCCCTGTCTGGCAGAACGTCGTTGTAGAACTAGTCCTCCCCGAGTAATACTCGCCCGGGCGAGCGAATTCGTGAGTTTCGAAGCGCGACGCTGCATTCGTGCCTTTCGAATTCTCAGGGGTTTCGCTGTTGTTCAAAGCCATTTATCAGACGCATCCACCGCGGCTGCGGTTCTTGTTGTTCATGCTGGTGGCCGCTGGTCTGTTGCCACTGGCCCTGCTAGGGGTCTGGAGCGTCAACGCAGTCTACGAACAACAGCAAAGCGATCTGCGCCGTGGCACCCTGGACCTGTCCCGGGCGTTGTCGTCCGCCGTCAACGCCGAAATCGACAGCAGCGTGGCAGCGCTGGAAACCCTGTCCTTTCATCCTGCGCTGGCGGCCGGCAACCACGAAGAGTTCTATGCGATCGTGCGCAACGCCGTCGCCGCGCGGCCCTATTGGGTATCCGTGCTGTTGTCCGACGCGACCGGCAAGGTGGTGTTCCGATCCAGCCGTCCGTTTGGCGCCGTCGACCTCAATGTCTATGATCCCGACAGCCTGAAGCGGGTGCTGGCCGAAAAACGTCCGCTGCTGGGCGCGGTCAGAGAAGGCGGTTCCGGCACGGCAGCCATCCCGGTGCGCGTCCCGGTCATGGTGGGCGGCGACGTGCGCTACGTGCTTACCGCAGCGTTGAAACCCGATCGTATCGATGACATCCTGGCGCGCCAGAACGTGCCGTCCGGGTGGGCAATCTCGGTTTCAGATTCGAGTTTCCAACGCATGTCGCGATCGCACGATCGCGACCAGTTCGTTGGCCAGCGCCTGTCCACTTCCTTCCAGCAAGAGCTCAACGCGGTCGACACCGAAGGCATCACCGTCACCGCCAACGCTGCGGGCGTCGAATCGATCGTCGGGTTCACCAAATTGCCGCGCTGGGGAATGTCCGTCATCGTCGGCGCGCCCGTGTCGTCCTTGAACCAGGTCGTGTCCACCGCGCTGTTCGTCTACGCGGCCACCCTGGCGCTGTCACTGCTGGTGTGCCTGCTGGTCGCCAAGACCATCGCACGGCGCATCGTCGGCGGCATCGCCACCCTGCAGATGCATGCCCGCGATCTGGGCCAGGGCCGCGCCGTCAAGGCGCAGGCTTGCGGCATTGCCGAATTCGACCAGCTGTCCAAATCGCTGGAAACCGCATCGATGGAACGGCTGGCGGTGGAAGGCCATCGCCGGGTGCTGGTCGACAACCTGGACCGGTCGCTGCGATCGATCCGGGCCGCCATGGAACAAGCGCGCGAGGCGTCGGCGGCCAAGGACCATTTCCTGGCCGTGCTGGGACACGAACTGCGCAACCCCTTGGCGCCTATCGTATCGACCCTGGACCTGATGGACATCCAGGGCAAGGACGTCTATCGGCGCGAACGCACCATCCTGCGCCGGCAGGCCACGCACCTGCATCACCTGGTCGACGATCTGCTGGACGTCTCCCGCATCGTGCAGGGCAAGATGACCGTGGAAAAGCAGCCCGTCTTGCTCAATGCCGTCGTGGCGCGCGCGCACGAAGCCATCGCGTCCACCGTGCCAAAGCGCGAAGCGCCGTTTTCCCTGGTGCTGCCCCATGATCCGGTCTGGGTGCATGGCGACGAAGAACGCCTGACCCAGCTCGTCGTCAACCTGCTGATCAACGCCGTACGCAATTCCGCTGAGACGCCGATCTCGGTCAGCCTGTCGGCCACCGCATCGGCCGCCATGATCACCGTGACCGACGCGGGTGTCGGCATGGCCCCCGACACCCTGACCAAGATCTTTACGCTGTTCTACCAGGCGCCACAGTCAATCGCGCGGTCCGCGGGCGGACTGGGGCTGGGCCTGTCGATCGCCCGCAGCATCGTCCACCTGCACGAAGGCCACATTTCGGCCAGCAGCGACGGCCTGGGCCTGGGATCGAAGTTCCGCATCGACCTGCCGCTGCTGGCCCGGCACAACGTCCCGCCGCAGCCCGAATCGACCCGGCACCTGTACTTGAATCCGTACACCACCGTGCAACCGCACAGCGAACAGGCGGCCGATCGCTACACGCCCCCGGTCACGCCCGCCCGCATCCTGGTGATCGACGACAACGTCGACGCCGCCACCACCATCGCCGAAGCCCTGACCGCCTCCGGCCACGAGGTCCGCATTCGCCACACCGCCAGCGAATGCCTGTCGATCCTCCCGGCCTACCAGCCGGACGTCGCGCTGCTGGACATCGGCCTGCCCGACATGGACGGCCTGAACCTCGCGCAGCTAATCCGCGCCAGCGGCCAGTTTCCGAACCTGGTGCTGATCGCGATCACGGGCTACGGCCAGAAGGAAGACGTCGAACGCGCCATGCACGCCGGCTTTGATCAGCACATGACGAAGCCCGTGCCGATCGGGGAATTGCTGGCGAGGGTGGATGTGCTGCAGCAACTGCGCGGGCGGTCCGAGCAGGCCGTGCCCGCGGATGACTGGCTGCCGCCGGGGTGAATCGCTGCGGGGCGACAGCGCTTGCCGCGGGATGCGCCGGGCAATAAAAAAGGGGCTGCGCCAATGCGCAGCCCCTTCTGTTTTTGGTGGGCCCTCTGTGAGTCGAACACAGCACCAACGGATTATGAGTCCGCTGCTCTAACCAAGCATGAGCTAAGGGCCCGAGGGCGAGATTCTACACCGAGGCTGCGGGGCGCCGGCGACCTTCATCGCGGCTTGCGCACACCCGCCCGCGCACGCAAGAGTTGACGTAACGACATTGTCATTACGCGTGGTAAGCTGTGTGCTGAATTCTTGCAAGGCGACATCATGCCCACAGCCATCCCCACCAAGCCCCGCGACACGCTCAACCTTCGGATCGCTGCGGCCGAACGCAATTTGATCGATCGTGCGGCGGAGGCTGCCGGCAAGACGCGAACGGACTTCATTCTTGAGGCTGCCCGCCGCGCGGCGGAAGAGACGCTGCTGGATCGCGCGCTGATGGTGGTCAGCCCGGAAGCCTATTCCAACTTCTTGGAGCGCTTGGATCAGCCTGCCAAGCCTAACGACCGGCTTCGGAAGACGATGCAGGCCAAGGCACCCTGGAAGGCGGCTTGACGCATGCTGGTCGCACCGGAGCCGTTTGGCCCGAACCACGACATTGACGATTTCGATTGCGGCGTGCCGTCGCTGAACGTCTGGTTGGCCCGCCGCGCGGCGCCGAATCAGGTCAGTGGTGCATCGCGCACGTTTGTCCTGTGTGAACAAAAGAAGGTCATCGGCTATTACGCATTGGCGTCTAGCGCCGTGGTGCCTGCCGCCGCGCCGGGCCGGTTTCGCCGCAACATGCCCGACCCTGTACCGGTGGTTGTCCTTGGGCGCTTGACCATCGCGGTCAGTCATCACGGGCAGGGGCTGGGCCGGGCGTTGTTCCAGGACGCCGCTCAGCGTGTCGTGCATGCTGCCGATGCGATCGGCATCCGAGGCCTGGTCGTCCATGCCTTGTCGGACGAGGCGAAGGCTTTTTATGTCAACCTTGGCCTAGATGAATCGCCGCTGGATCCGATGACCTTGATGGTCACCGTGACCGATTTGCGGGCGGCGATGGCGCGGTGATGCTTCACCACTCCGTCATCCATGCGCCACCGCATACTCCCGCGCCTTCTCCGCATTCAAGGCCGGCGCAAAGCACCAGCCCTGCACCGCATCCACCCCCAGGCTCTTGGCCAGCGCGAACTGCGCCTCGGTCTCGACCCCCTCGGCAATCAGCTCGAACTCCAGTTCCTTGCACAGCGCGCAGATCGCGCGGTAGATCGCGTAGCCGCGGTCGGTATGCACGATGTCGATCAGGCTCTTGTCCAGTTTGATGGTGTCGGCGTCCAGGTGGTAGAGGCTGTGCAGGCTGGAATAGCCGGTGCCGAAATCGTCGATCGAGATGCGCAGGCCGCTGGCGCGCAGGCGGCGGATGCCTTCGGCCATGGCGGGGCTGGTCGCGAAGGCGCGTTCGATGATTTCGAATTCGACGTTGCGGCCGGACAGCGTCGCCAGGATGCGATCAATACAGTGCGGGTCGCCCAGGGTGTCGGGGTGCAGGTTGATGGCCACGCGCGGATGGAAGCCGGTGGCGTCCCACGAATTCAGCGTGCGGCGGGCTTCGTTGCATACCCACAGGTCGATCACGGACGCCAGGCCGGCCAGTTCCAGGGTCTCCAGAAAGTAGGGACCAACCACGCGGCCATCGGCAAATTCCAGCCGCAACAGCGCTTCGAAGCCCAGGCAGCGTTGATCGCTCGCCCGGATCTTGGGCTGGTAATACAGGGTCAGCCGGTTGGCGGTGATCAGTTCGATCACGCGTTGGGTTTCGATGTTGGACCGCAGAATGAAGCTTTGCGCGTGCTGGAAGCCCGCGCCTTGCCGCACCTGCAGGTCGCCTTCGATGCCAAGTCGGCTGGCCAGGCTTTCGCGCAGCATGCGGGTGCTTTGAGAAGCCGAAAAGCGCCGCACGAAGGGCATGTAGACGAGCACGCTCAGGATCAGCAGGGCGGCCTGGAGCAGGGCGGCGCGCAGGCCGCCAGTCATCAGGTAGCTGTCGAGAAAGATCGGGGTGATCCACGACGCGCTGCTGCCGTTGAAGGTGATCCAGCCTTGCGCCAGCACAAGGTAAGCGATGCCCATGTTGAGCAGCGGTACGCACACGAAGGGCACGAGCAGCCGCCGGTTGAAGACGATGGGCAGGCCGTAGATCAGGACTTCGGTGACGTTACAGACCAGGAAGGGCGCGGCGGTGCGGGCGATGATGCGGGAGTGCCGGTCGCGCGCGACGATCAGGATGGCGATCATGAGCGACAGGCCGGCGCCCGCGCCGCCAAAGCCGGCGAACAGATCCAGGAACTTGTAGTAGGTCAGGTTGGGGAAGATGAACTGTTCGAGGCTGCGGCCGTCCACCAGCAGGTCGAACACGTTGTTGCCATGCAGGCCGACAAACCAGAGCAGATGGCTGATGACGCTGTTGGCGATCAGCAGCGCACCGTTGGACAACTGCAGGCCGCCGACCATCGACGTGACGCCAGCCGCGCCCTTGCCGAGGCCGAAGTGAATGACCATCATGGCCGCCGTGGCCAGCACGAACACCAGGGTGAAGGGCAGGCCATGGTTCAGGGCGGCGGCCACGTGATGGTTCATGCTGCGGTAGCGGACCACCCGGGTGAACGGCAGTTTCATGACGGCGCGCAGCAGGCCCACCGTGACCAGCGGCGTCACCAGGGCGCTCAGGGGCAGGTGGGATGGCGGCTGCGAGGTGATGCCCCGCAGGGCGTCCTGCCCCAGGTAGACGACGATGGACAGCAGCACGGTAATGGCGGTGTCCATCGCGTGCGCGCGCGCCAGGTGGTAGGCGATGGAGATGACCAGCAGCAGCGGGAAGAGGCCACGCAGCACGTAGGCGGTGGACACGACGGTGTCGGCGTGCAGCGGGCCGAGCGACCATTGGTAGGTGACGAAGCCCTGCGCCAGCACGCTGGTGGCGGCCGATAGCAGCAGGTAGGGCAGCAATGCCACGAACGCTTCCTGCAGCGTGAACAGCAGGTTGCCGATCGACGGATAGCGCTTGGCGCTGGCGGCTGGGCTGGTGTCCATCGTCCACGGGTGGGTAAGTGGGAGGGGGGGCTGGAGGCAGGTCGGCCCGAGCCGGATAAGACGTCACGATGCCGCCCGAAACACTATCACACGCGAGGCTTTCGCATGGATGAGTTCGTCGCGAATCCTGAAGGATGTGGCCGAATCCGCGACAGCGCGCACCGGGCCTGAGCACTTTCCAGTACGTGGAATTTCCAGGGCGGGCCGCAATGGCCGGCCGCTGTGCTAGCAAGCCGCCGCCATGCCTGGAGTCAGTGCTGGTACAGTGAGGCTGTCCTCTAGCTCGCACCCTCCAAGACTAATGACGTCACCTGTTTTCTCTGCCCGACTTGTTGCCCGCTGGCTGCTGGTCCTGGTGCTCGCCGCGGGCGTCTATTTTTTCAGTGGTTTCCTGGTGCCTGGCCTGGCCGCGCTGATCATCGGATTCGCCAGCTGGCCCTTGTACAAGAAGTTGCTGCGCTCGCTTGGGGGCCGCAACACGGCGGCTGCGGCCGTCGCGCTGATCGTGATCCTGGTCGGGCTGGTCGTGCCCCTGTCGTTGGCAGCGTCCTACGGTATCCACGAAGCGAGCAATTTCGTGGGCTGGCTGCTGGCAGGCAACCGCTACGGCATGCCGGTGCCGAACTGGCTGGTGGGCCTGCCTCTGGTCGGTGACCGGCTGTCGGGCTATTGGCAGGAACACCTCAGCCAGCCGCAGGCGCTGGGGTCCTGGGTGCAGCTGATCAGCGGAGAACACCTGGGCAACATCTACCGCGTGGTGCTGTCCACGACGGGCAATGCCTTCCACTTTGCGCTGACGATCGTGTTCATGCTGATCATCCTGTTCTTTGTCTACAAGGACGGCGACCGCATCGTGGCGCAGCTGGACATCGTGGGCGAACGGATCCTGCCCGCACGCTGGGTGCAGTTTTCGCGCGTGGTGCCGGCAACGGTCAGCGCCACAGTCACCGGCATGGGGCTGATCGCGGTGGGCGAAGCGGTGGTGCTGGGCACCGCCTACTGGATCGCGGGCGTGCCGTCGCCGGTGCTGCTGGGTCTGGTGACCGGTTTCATGGCGCTGATCCCCGGGGGCGCGCCGCTGGCGTTCTCGCTGGTGTCCTTGTACCTGGTCGGCTCGGGCAACCTGGTGGCCGGCCTGTCCTTGTTTGCCTGGGGCACGATCGAACTGTTCATTGTCGACAAGACCCTGCGCCCGCGTCTGGTGGGCGGCCCGGTCAAGCTGCCGTTCCTGCCGACCTTCATGGGATTGGTGGGGGGTGTGCAGACCATGGGTCTGGTGGGTCTGTTCGTTGGCCCGGTGCTGATGGCGTTGCTGGTGGCCGTGTGGCGCGAATGGCTCAAGGCCGTGCAGGAAGAGCGCGACGTGGCCAGCCGGGCGGTGATCCATGTGCTGCCGTCCGTATCGCCCGCCAAGCCGGTGGACAAATCCTGACGGCAGGGTGCCCGGCGTGACTGCCGGGCGCCTTTTGCCTGCAAGGCGTTCCCGCTATCTTCCTGACAGTTTTCGCAGCAACCTGAGCAGCTCGGCAAGTTCCTTGTCGCTCAGGACTGCCGTGGCCTCGCGCTCCAGCGTCGCCACCGTGGCGGCCGCCCGCCGGTACAACAAGGTTCCGGCCGACGTCAGCGCCAGCACCTGCGTGCGCTGATCGGCGGCATCGCGCTGGCGCTGCACCAGTCCCCGTTCCACCAACCTTGCCAGCACCGACGCCATGTTCGGCGGCGACACGTTGATGGCGTCGGCCAGACGGCGCTGGCTGATGCCGGGGTTGGCCTGCAGCAAGGACAGCACCGCGAATTCGGCCTGCCGCAAATCGTATTGCGCCATCCGTTCGACAAACAGCGGCCGGATGCTGGACGATGCCAGGCGCGCGCTGTGACCGACCAGTCCGAGCAGGAAGTCTTCATTCAGCGCGTCGCTGGAGGAGGCATCGCGGAGGGTGTCGCGCGCCAGGGCGCGCGAGGGGTCGTGAGCGGTCGCAGAGGTCAAAGGAAGGGGGTACGTAGTTATTCGATGCGGATGTTTGCCTGCTTGATAATCCTACCCCATTTGTTCCGTTCGGCCGCCGCGAAGCTGGCGAACTCTTGCGGGGTGTTGCCCGCAGGCCGTATCCCCATGCCATCGAAACGTTTCTTGACATCATCCAAGGCCAGGGCTTGCCGCACTTCCTTGTTGATGCGTTCGATCACCTGGGGCGGGGTGGCGGCGGGCGCGACCAGCGCGAACCAGGTCAGAACCTGCAGATCGGGCATGCCCGCCTCCGCCGTGGTCGGCACGTCGGGCAACTGCTCCAGGCGGTTGGGGCCGGCGACTGCCAGCGCACGCACCTTGCCGGTGCGGATATGCGGCAGCAAGGACGGCGGCGTGTCGATGGCGCCGGTCACCATGCCGGTCAGCACGGCCCGCGCCGATTCCGACCCGCCCTTGTACGGAACGTGCGTGACCTTGGTGTTGGCCGTCGTGTTCAAGAGCGCGGTGGCGGCATGGCCTGTGGTCCCATTGCCCGGCGAGCTGAAAAAGGTCTCGCGCTTTTCGGCGTAGCTCACGAATTCCTTCAGGGTCCTGGCCGGCACGTCGGTGTGGATGGCGACGATCAGGGGCATGTCACCCACCACGGTGATCGGCGCCAGGTCTTTTGACGGGCTGAAGTTCAGTGTCGGGTAGATGGCCTCGTTCATGGTCAGGATGCTGCCCGATGCCAGCAGCAAGGTGTGCCCATCCGCTGCTGCGCGGGCGACATATTCCGCGCCCACGTTGCCGCCCGCGCCGGGCCGGTTTTCGACGATGACGGTCGTGCCCATCGACGTCGACAGCTTCTCGGACAGGATCCGCGCCATGATGTCGACCGGGCCGCCCGGCACGAACGGCGCCACGATGTGGATGGGCCGGGTGGGAAAGGTCTGGGCAGCCAGGGGCAGGCTGGCGGTCAGTGTCAGGGCCGCCACCAGCAAGGGGGTGCAGGACAGGGAAAAGGTGCGCATCGTGTCTCCGTTTTTTATCGATGTCATGAGCAGACGAACAGACCGTCAGGCAAAGCCCAGCAAGGCTGAAGCGTTGTCTTTCAGGATCAGGGGGTGGACCTCTGGGCGAAAGCCGGCGGCTTCGAAATCGCTCATCCAGCGCTCGGGGGTGATGAGCGGGAAGTCGGACCCGAACAGCATCCGGTGCTTGAGCTGGGTATTGGCCTGGTGGATCAGTTCTTTCGGGAAGTACTTGGGCGACCAGCCCGACAGGTCGATCCACACATTCGGTTTGTGAAGACAGACCGACAGCGCTTCGTCCTGCCAGGGCCACGACGGGTGCGCGATGATGATCTTCATGTCGGGGAAATCGGCTGCGACGTCGTCCAGATGGATAGGGTTGGAGTACTTGAGCTTGAGCCCGCCGCCGCCGCGCATGCCCGACCCGATGCCCGAATGACCGCTGTGGAAGATGGCTGGCAGGCCGGCTTCGGCAATCACTTCATACAGCGGATAGGCCATCTCGTCGTTCGGGAAAAATCCCTGCACGGTGGGATGGAACTTGAAGCCGGCCACCTTGTATTCGTCGATCAGCCGGCGGGCTTCGCGGGCGCCCATCTTGCCCTTGTGCGGATCGATGCTGGCAAAGGCCCGCATCATGTCCTGGTTCTCGAGCGCGGCTTCGGCGATCTCTTCGTTCGGAATGCGCCGCCGGCCCAGATTCGATTCCGCATCGACCGTGAACATGACCAGCCCCACCCGCGCTTCGCGATAGCGTGCGATGGTTTCCGGGATCGTGGGGCGGTGCTGGAACTTGAAGTATTTTTCGGCGGCGTCGTCGAATTCCTTGCCGAACAGGTCGGGTGCGCAGCGGCACGAGACTTCGGCATGCACGTGCATGTCGATGGCAATCAGGTTGGAAATATCCATGGGATGTCCTTGCTCAGCTCACCTGGGGCTGGTTCAGCAGCGCGTCCAGGCGGGTCTTGAATTCAATGAAAAGCGGCATGCTGTCCGGATTGGCCATGGCATCTGGGCTCGCCACCTTGGCGGGATCCGCCCCCAGCAGCAGCTTGCGGATCGGCAATTCCATCTTCTTGCCCGTCAGGGTGCGCGGGATGGCCGGCACGGCAAACACGTCGTTCGGTACATGCCGCGCCGACGCCTTGCTGCGGATCTGGTCCTTGATGCGTGCCTTCAGGGATTCATCCAGGCTCACGCCCTGCGCCATCACCACGAATAGCGGCATGTACGACGGCCGGCCCAGGTATTCAAGGTCGACGACCAGGCTGTCCGCGACCTCGGGCAGGTCTTCCACCACCCGGTAGATTTCGGCCGTGCCCATGCGGATGCCGTGCCGGTTGATGGTGGTGTCCGACCGGCCGTAGATCACGGCGGTGCCGCGCTCGGTAAAGCGGATCCAGTCACCGTGCCGCCACATGCCCGGCCAGGTGTCGAAGTAGCTGGCCAGGTAGCGGGCGTTGCCCGGATCGTTCCAGAAGTACAGCGGCATGGACGGCATGGGCTGGGTGATGACCAGTTCGCCGACTTCGCCAATCACGGCATGTCCGTCTTCGTTGAAGGCGCAGGCGGCCACGCCCAGTTCACGGCACTGGATTTCGCCGGCGTTGACGGGCAAGGTGGGCGCGCACGCCACGAAGCCCGAGGCGATGTCGGTGCCGCCGCTGATCGACGCCAGCCACAGGTCGGCCTTGACGTGCCGATAGACCCAGGCATAGGCCTCGAGCGGCAGCGGCGATCCTGTCGAATTGATCGCGCGCAGCGCCGCGAACGTGCCCGCCGGTTCCACGCCGTCTTTCATGTTCTGGATCAGGAAGGCGGCGCCGCATCCCAGATGTGTGACGGCCGCTTCGTCGATGAAGCGCCACAGGGCCTGCGTGTCGGGCCAGGCCGGATTGCCATCCGACAGCACCACGGTGGCGCCTGACAGCAGGCCGCCCACCATCAGGTTCCAGACGATCCAGCCCGTGCTGCCCAGGAACAGGAACCGGTCCCCCGGCCGCACGTCGTGTTGCAACTGATGGGTCTTGAGGTGCGTCAGCACGATGCCGCCATGCCCATGCACCATCGCCTTGGGCAGGCCGGTCGTCCCCGACGAATACACGATCCACAGCGGGTGATCGAACGGCAGGCGGTCGAAGCGCAGCGGCGCGGCATCGCGCGTCAGGTCATTCCAGCTGCGCAGGTGTGGCCAGTCAGGTGCCGTGGCCGTGCCGCCCTGGGTGCCCTCATTGCGCGTTACGTGCACCACGCAGGTCAGGGTGGGCAGCGCGTCGATCAGATCGCTTACGGTGCGGTTCCGGTCGTACGGCTTGCCGTTGTAGCGGTAGCCGTCGACAGCGAACAGGACCTTGGGTTCGATCTGCTGGAAGCGGTCAACGACCACCGACAATCCCATCTCTGGCGAACAGCTGGACCAGATCGCGCCGATGCTGGCGCAGGCCAGGAAGGCAATGACGGTCTCGGGCGTGTTTGGCATGTAAGAAACGACGCGGTCACCCGCTTGCACGCCCAGGGCGCGAAGGCTGGCCGCCAATGCGCCCGTGGTGCGTTCCAGTTCGGTCCAGCTGACGGTGCGGTCGGGTTGGCCTTCGCTGCGGGCAAGCAGCGCAGGCGACGCGCTGCCGGCGTGGCGGAAAACGTGTTCGGTGTAGTTCAGACGGGTGTTCGGAAACCAGCGTGCGCCCGGCATGTCGCGGGACGCCAGCACCGGGTCGGGCGAGCCGTCGGCGCGCACATCGCAGAAGGTCCACACCGCGGACCAGAAGGCGTCGGGGTCGTCGACCGACCATTGCCACAGGGCCGCGTAGTCGGCAAAGGTCAGGCTGCGCGATCGGGCCAACCAGGTCGTGAAGGCCCCAAGGCGGCTGGCCGCGATGTGGTCAGGACCCGGTCGCCAGAGTTCGTCGCCTTCGTGCATGGTGTCTCCCGGATAGTTATAAACAATAATAGATATGTTTTATAACTATACGAACCGGGAAGGGCGGCCGCATCGAGACAAACCCGAACGCGCCGCCCTGGGTACGACTTATGTCACGCCATGATCAGCTTGGCGCGCGGCATTCGAAGCTGGCTGCGCTTTCGATGCTGCCGGTGCCCTTGTAGATGGCTTCTTTCGGATAGCTGCACAACGGACGGGTGCGGCCAGGCCATGGCGCACCTGCCGCGGCACGCGCGGTGGCGGTCATGGTGTCGGGTGCAGCGCCTTGCTCGACCCACTTCACCAGCGCACCGAACGCATCGAACTGGTCGGTGCCATAGCTGCCGCCACTGCAATGCGCCATGCCCGGGACCGCGAACAGCCTGGCGCTTTCCGCTGCGTTGTCGCTGCCGTAGCGCGCCTGCACCTTGCGGTAATAGGCTTCGATGTCCGGGAACGAGAACGCCGGGTCGGCGGTGCCATTGAACATCAGCAGCTTGCCGCCGCGCGCCTTGAAGGCGTCGAGGTTGGGCGATTCGGCGTTGGTGAAGGACTCGGCCGACACGGTGTAGATCGGCGTGGTGGCGCGCGTCTTGGCGTATTCGGCGTCGACATTGGCTGTCAGCGAATAGCCGTACAGGTCTGGCGTCACCGTGGGCGGCGACGTGTAGATGTGCGACAGCTCGCCCGCGAAGATGCTGAGCAGCGCATTGTTGGGCGACCGGCTGCCCAGGAACCAGGTGCGCCATGCGCCCGCATCGGCAATGCCCGGATCGAACGACCACCGTTCATAGATCTGCGCGCCGGTGGACGTCTTGGCGCCGGCAAAGATCTGCTTGACGACAGCGGCCTTGGCAGGCGTCAGGCAGTCCGTGGTCTGGCCGGCCGTGCACGCCCATGCTGCCGGGTCAGGCTGGCATGCGCTGAGCTTGCTGACGATGCCGTCGGTGGCGCCATCCAGCGCATCGCAACTTTGCAGGATGCGATTGCTGATGCTCTTGAGGTCGGTGTCGGTCAGGGACTGGCTGATGTCGGGGCGTCCATCGGCGCCGGTTGGCGCAATGGTTGCCAGCAGTTGGGTCTGGTAGACCGACCCTTGCACGGCGGCCTGCGTCAGGCGGAAACCCGGTGCCGCGGCAACGATGCCGTCGAACAAGGTGGGGTAGCGCTGCGCGGCGATCATGGCCTGGCGGCCGCCGTTCGAGCAGCCCACGAAGTAGGACTTGTCCGGCGCCTTGCCATAGAAGTTGTTGATCAATTGCTTGGCGGCGGCGGTGACTTGCGGCACCTGCTGATCCCCGTATTCCAGACGCGCCTGCGGGTCCACGGCAAACAGATAGGATCCGTTGGCTACGCCCGTTTCGGCTCGATGGCCCGAGTCCGTGGTGACGACGGCATACCCGTCCAGCAAGGCATTGCGCGTATTGCCGCCAGCCGGGTAGGCACCGGTCGCAACAAACAGGGTGCCGTCGACGCCGCTGCCGCCCTGGTAATAGAAACGGCTGTTCCACGTGACGGGCAATCGCAGTTCGAAGCCCAATGCATAGGGCTTGTTGTCGATGCCGGTGCGCGCATTCATGGCGCCGCGCGCCAGGCAATGATCGGGAAAGGACGACGCGGTGACGGTGCCCGCCGTGGCCGCCACGAATTCGGCGGTGGTGACCGTTCCGCCCGGAACGGCACGGCCGACGAGGGCCGAGCAGGATTGAGTGAAGGTGGGGGAGGGGGCCGGCGCGTCATCATCGTCGCCGGAACATGCCGACAGCGTGACGACCATACCGACGCCGAGTCCGACGCCAACGGCGGACCGAACAACTTCGTGCAGAGCGTGTTTCATTTCCATCCTTGCGCAGGTTGATAGAACGAAAAGCCATGGGGAGTGCGCCATGCCAGTGCCGGCCCTGCGCCAAAGCGATGCGTGTTCGGGCGCGATGGGCCGTGCTGGGGCGTTAAGTGGCCTCTGAACAACTCATGAAGTGGCCGCTACATGAACGGCAAGCTTGAAAAGCAAGGGGTGTGCCATGGCGCGCGTTGGCGGCGCTTCCGGCAACCCGTGCACGGCTTGGGTAAAATCGTCGCTGCCCGCAGGCTTTGCGGGCAATGTTCAAAGGAATGGCATGGCGTGGATCATCCTCGTGCTCGCGGGACTGCTCGAGATCGTATGGGCCATCGGCCTCAAATACACCGAAGGGTTCACCCGGTTGTGGCCCAGTGTCGGCACGCTTGCAGCCATGGCGGCCAGCGTGGGCTTGTTGGGCGTGGCAATGCGGACCTTGCCGGTCGGCACGTCGTATGCCGTCTGGGTGGGCGTCGGCGCCGTGGGCACCGTCATTCTTGGCATGGTGCTGTTCGCCGAACCGGCCACCCCGGGCCGCCTCGTCAGCGTGGCGCTGATCGTGGCCGGCATCATCGGCCTGAAGCTGGCGAGCTGACGGGATGGATTCGATACGTGAAGGTGCAGCGGGCGGGGACGTCGTGGTGGGTGGCGCGCCGATCGGCGTCTATGACTCTGGCGTGGGCGGGCTGAGCGTGCTGCCGGCGATTCGCGAACTGCTGCCGGCCGATGACCTGATCTATATCGCCGACGCCGGCCATCTGCCCTACGGCGAGAAGTCGCCGTTCTATGTGGTGGAGCGGGCATGGCGGATCAGCGACTATTTCCTGTCGCGCGGCGTCAAGGCAATCGCCATTCCGTGCAATACCGCAACCGCTGCCGCAGCGGCGGTCTTGCGCGACAAGCACACCGACCTGCCCATCATCGGCATTGAACCCGCGGTCAAGCCGGCGGCACGCCTGACGCGGTCCGGGGTGATCGGGGTGCTGGCCACGACCGGCACCTTACTCAGCGCCAAGTTCCAGCAGTTGGTGCGCCGCGAAGCGCCCGGCAAGCAAGTGCTGCTCAAAGCCTGTCCGGGCTGGGTCGACCTGGTGGAGCAGGGCGCATCACCGGAAGACGCGCGGCGTATCGTGTTCGAACCGATCGACGACCTTCTGGCGCAGGGCGCCGATGTGCTGGTGCTGGGCTGCACGCATTTTCCGTTTCTGGTGGACCTGGTGCGCGAGCGCGTCGGCCCGGACTTTCCGGTACTGGAAACCGGGTTGCCGTTTGCGTTGGAACTGCGGCGGCAACTGCTGGCGCGTGAGCCCGGCGCCGCAGCGGCGGCGGGGATGTCGTCAGCGCTGTCGTCAGCGGTGTCGCCGGGCCTGTCGTTGGCGGCGGCGTCATCGGTCCGGGCGGCTGTGACGCCCCTGCGCCAGGCCTCGGGCGCGGCCGGCCGCATCGAAATGTGGACCAGCGGCGATCCCACGGTCGTGCAATCGCGTGTCGACCGGCTCATGCCGGGACTGGCTCCCGTCCGCCGCCTGCCCGAACCCTATTGTTGAACCCCCGCCGCGATGCGCTGCAATGCGTCCGAATGCACCCGATTGCGCCCGTCCATCGGGACCTGAGTATCCATGAGGGCTCATCCGTACCGCGGCGCGCAATGATCGAATCAGAGTATCCTCACGCGCTTGACCCCCGGATTCCGCAATGAAAAAAACTGACCTCGAAAAGAACAAGGCCCTGAAGATCATGGGCGCCATGAAGCAGTCGAACCTGCCCGACCGCTTTGGCACGGGCGCGTCGGCCGCTGGCACCGCGGTCGATCGCCGCACCCAGCGCAAGATGGACCAGGAACAGGGACTGATTTCGTTCCCCGTCAAGATTCCCGCCACGCTCGCGCAAGAAATCCGCGAGAAGTCGCAGGCCGACGGCGTGTCGGTCAACGACCTGGTCGCGCAACTGCTGGAAAAAGGGCTGGGACGCTGATCGCCGACAGGCCGGCGCCCTGGACGCACACGACACTCTGGAGGACTTATGTCATTGGAGCAGCATTACACCGCCATCCTCGAGGGCCTGGGCGAAGACCCGACCCGCGAGGGCCTGCACGGCACGCCCAAGCGGGCGGCCAAGGCCATGCAGTATCTCTGCCAGGGATACTCGCAGAACCTCGATGAGATCGTGAACGGCGCGCTGTTCACATCCGACACCAGCGAGATGGTGCTGGTGAAGAACATCGAGCTGTACTCGCTGTGCGAGCACCATCTGCTGCCGTTCATCGGCAAGGCGCATGTTGCCTATCTGCCCAACGGCAAGGTGCTGGGGCTGTCCAAGGTGGCGCGCATCGTCGACATGTTTGCCCGCCGCCTGCAGATCCAGGAAAACCTGAGCCGCCAGATCGCCGAAGCGGTCCAGCAGGTCACGGGCGCCATGGGCGTTGCCGTGGTGATCGAAGCGCAGCACATGTGCATGATGATGCGCGGCGTCGAAAAACAGAATTCGTCCATGGTCAGCTCGGTCATGCTCGGCGAATTCCGGAACAACCCGGCCACCCGCGCCGAATTGCTGCACCTGATCGGCTGATCGGCTGATCGACCCGGCCTTGCCTGGGGCCGCCCGTTCCAGGGGGGCCTGCCCAGACGGGCCTGCCCAGGCGGGGCCCGACAGGGTCGCCGCAGCAAGGGCTGCGCGTCCCTGCCCTGGCGCGAGTCCTTACCCGTCGGCCGCATCGGCTTGCCGGCCCCGCGCCGGACTCTCTCCCTCTCTCCCTCGCGTCGACCCTTGCCCCTCCTGGCACCGGGTCTGCACCAACACCGTGCCATTTCCGCCTTCCAGGACGCGCCAGCGCGGTGCGTCTTGCGCCGCGCGGTCGCTCCTCCCTACGTAACGCCCTGCATGGCCCGACATTTGCTTAGTTAAGCTAGTGGTTTACCCCACTCGCGCTTCCAAAATCGAGGCGCTATATTTTTACCCTTGTTCCGTATATGAGATGGGGTTTCGTATTTAAAACGCGATTCAACTGTCTTTCAGGCGTTTCACACAGGCCAGCCCTCATGAACGAAATCGAATTCCGCAAGGTCGGCAAACGCTTTATCGATCGCCAGACCTCGGAGCCGCGTGCTGCGGTCACCAATGTCAACCTGTCCATTCGCCGCGGCGAAGTGGTCTCCCTTATCGGCCCGTCGGGCTGTGGCAAAAGTACCTTGCTGAACATGGGCGCCGGTCTCTACCTGCCCAGCGAAGGCGAGGTCTACATTGGCGGCGAACTCGTCACCAAGCCGGTCCGCAAGGTCGCCTTCATGTTGCAGAAAGACCTGCTCATGCCCTGGCGCACCATCCGGTCCAACGTTGAACTCGGCATGGAAATCGACGGCGCCCCGGCGGCCCAGCGTCACGCCGTGGCGGAAGAACTGCTGGCCAAGTGCCATCTGAAAGGCTACGAACACCATTACCCGTATCAGCTGTCGGGCGGCATGCGTCAGCGCGCCGCCCTGGCTCGCACCCTGGCGGTGGATCCCCAGGTGCTGCTGCTGGACGAGCCGTTTTCGGCGCTCGATGCGCAGACCAAGATGGTCTTGCAGCAGGATCTGGCCAAGATGCTGTTCGAAAAGCAGAAGACCGCGCTGTTCATTACGCACGATCTGGTCGAAGCCATTGCGCTGTCGGACCGCCTGCTGGTGATGAGCGAGCGTCCGGGCACCATCATCGAAGAAATCAAGATCGACCTGCCGTTCCGCGACAACCCGCTGGAACGCCGCAAGCTGCCCGAGATCGGCCCGCTGCAAGGCCGCCTGATGGAATTGCTGAAGGTCGGCAAGGAAAGCGCCGAACTGCATTGAACCGGTGGTCTTGAACCGACTGCCCTGATTCGACCGCATCGAATTGATCCCGAATTTCCTCGTCACGCTGCACACGCCCGTCTCTACAGGAATCCCTCATGAAAAACGTTTTCGCCTCGTTCAGCTTCAATCTTGCCGTGGTCGCCCTGGCCGCCATCGCGCCGCTGTCCGCGCACGCCGCGCCGGAAGAAGTGACCTACCTGCTGCCCGCTCCCCCAAATTCGCCCGCTTTCGCGCCCTGGATGATCGCGCAAAAGAAGGGCTACTACGCCGATGAAAACCTGAAGGTCACGTTCGTGGCCGGCAAGGGCGGCGTCGATGTGGCCAAGCAGATCGGTGCGGGCAATGCCGTGATTGGCGGCGCCATCGGCGACACGCCGATCATCGTGCGCGCCAACGGCGTGCCGGTGAAAGCGGTGGCCGTACTTGGCGCCGGTTCGCTCACGCTGCTGACGGTCAAGAAGGGCAGCCCGATCAAGTCGGCCGCCGACCTGAAGGGCAAGACCATGACGGTCATGGCCTACACCGACACCACTTACTACGCGTTGCTGGGCACGCTGCGCAAGTACAACCTGAACAAGAATGACCTGAACATCCAGGCCGCTGGCCCGGCCGGCGTGTGGCAGCTGTTTGCCGCAGGCAAGGCCGAAGCCATGGCCGGGGTGCCGGACTGGGTGGTCGATGCCAACGAAGCGTCGGGCGGCAACGTCGAACTGCTGCCGGTGGCCGACAACTTCAAGAGCATGGCGCAGGCCATCCTGGCGTCCGACGAGACCATCAAGAAGAACCCGGAACTGATCAAGCGCCTGGTGCGCGCCACCCTGCGCGGCATGCAGGACATCATGCAGGACCCGAAGGCTGCGGCCATGACCTACACCGAAGCCGTGCCGGCCTACAAGGGCAAGGAAGCGAACATCGAAAAGGTGTTTGCCCTGTACAACCAGTACGTCTACGCCAACCAGAAGCCGTTGGGCCAGATGGATCCGGCGCGTCTGGACACGGTGCAGAAGTTCTACGTGTCGGAAGGCGTCGTGGCCAAGGCCACGCCGATCAATGACCTGTACACCAACCAGTTTGTCGGAGTGGCGCGGTAATGTCTGTCTCAGTTGAAACCGCGGCGGTGCCCGTCGCGGGCGGCGCTGCCGTCGGCACGCCGTCCACCCGCCGTCCGGGCGCATGGCAAAAGAAGCTGCCCACCGTGCTTGGCAGCCTGCTTGTCCTGGTCGTCTTCCTGGCCGCGTGGGAATGGGGTCCGGCTGCCATGGGCATGCCGGAATTCATCCTGCCCAAGTTCTCGCGCGTGGTGCAGGAATCGGTGTTGATGTGGAACACCAGCGACTTGCTCATGCACTTTGGCATCACCGCGTTCGAAGTGTTCGTCGGCTTCCTGCTGGGCGCCTTGCTGGGCCTGGCGGTTGGTGTGGTGCTGGGCCTGTCGCCCACGACCGAATCGATCTTCTCGCCGTACATCCTGGCATTGCAGATCGCACCGAAAGTGGCCTTTGCACCGCTGTTCGTCATGTGGCTGGGTTACACCATCTACCCGAAGATCCTGGTGGCCGTGCTGATCGTGTTCTTCCCGGTCATGATCAACGTGCTGTCGGCAGTCCGCACGGTCGACCCCGACCTGGTGAACCTGGTCCGCACGCTCAATGCGGGACGTGTCCAGATCTTCCGTCTGGTGGAATTCCCGTCGGCCATGCCGGCGCTGTTTTCCGGCTTGCGGATCGCGTCGACGCTGGCAGTCATTGGCGTGACCGTGGGTGAGCTGGTTGGCGGCAACATGGGCCTGGGCTACCTGCTTGTCGATGGGGAAGGCCAGGGCAATACGTCGGCGGTGTTCGTCGCGATCGCCGCGCTGACGCTGATCGGTATCGTGGCGTATGCTGGGGTCGTGTGGGCGGAAAAGCGCGTGCTGCACTACATGCCGCGTGCCGCAACGTCTACGGTGTAACGCCGTTTTTTACCCCTCGCAGTTTTTCTGGAAGTGAACGTGAATTCGACAGTCAGCAATAACCTTCTCGCGGGTCGCCGCATCCTGGTCACAGGCGCCGCACGCGGCCTCGGATTCGAGTTTGCCGTGGCGCTGGCCAAGGCCGGCGCCAAGGTGGTGATGGCCGACATCCTGGCCGACCTGCTCGCAAGCTCGGTCCAGCGTCTGCAGGCCGACGGCCTGGACGTCTTCGGCGTGACCGTCGACCTGGCCGACCAGGCATCCATCAAGCAATGCGCCGACCAATCGGTGGCATGGCTTGGTGCCCTGGATGGCCTCGTCAACAACGCCGCCATCACCAATTCCGGTGGCAAGACGGCGTTCGAACTGGACCCGAAGGTGTGGGACCTGGTCATGAACGTGAACGTGCGCGGCACCTGGTTGATGACGACCGCCTGCCACGAAGCGCTCAAGGCATCCGGCCGCGGCGCCGTGGTGAATCTGGCGTCCGACACGGCGTTGTGGGGCGCGCCCAACCTGCTGGCCTACGTGGCAAGCAAGGGCGCCGTCACCGCCATGACCAAGTCGCTGGCCCGCGAATTCGGTCCCGACAACATCACCGTGAACGCCATCGCGCCGGGGCTGACCCTGGTCGAAGCCACGGAATATGTGCCGGAACATCGCCACAAGCTCTATCACGACCAGCGCGCGCTGAGCCGTGAGCAGGTGCCTGCGGACGTGAGCGGCGCCGTGGTGTTCGCACTGTCGGATCTGTCGCGCTTCGTGACCGGTCAGTTGCTGCCGGTCAATGGCGGCTTCGTGATGAACTGATCGCCGCTTGCTGGCGATGCTAAGAAAAAGCCTTGCCGGCTTGTAGTGCGGCAAGGTTTTTTTTATGCCTGCGCGGTCGGCAACGGCGACGTTTCCGTCAGCCGGATCATTTCAACCGCCAGTTGAGCGATCAAGGCATCCCGCTGTGCGCGGGCTTCAGGCACGCTCCACACGTTGACCACTTCCTGCGGATCGTTTGTCAGGTCGTAGCACTCGCACGCGGCCTCGTCTTCCGACAGGGTCAGCCGCCACGCGCCATTGAACAAGGTGCGAACACGAAAGCGGGCGGGGCGGTCGAACAGGAATTGCATGGGTTCGTTCTCGACCACCACGCCGGCACGGGCAGGCGAAGTGGTGGCATCGCCCGCCAGCCACGGCAGCAGGTTCACGCCCTGGATGCCGTTATAGGGCGCGAGGCCCACCCGGGCCAGGATGGTCTGCGCCAGGTCCAGCGTGCTGGCGACTTCCGGCATAGCCTGGCCGCGGCGAGACGCCGGCAGCGCCGGATCGCGCCAGACGAACGGCACCTGGGCCACGCTGCGGTAGTGCAGGGGACCCTTCAGCATGATGCCGTGATCCCCCATCATTTCGCCATGGTCCGACGTGAAGATGATGACCGTGTCGTCGGCAATGCCCAGCCGGTCCAGCGTTTTCATGACCGACCCGATCGCGTCATCGACCAGGCTGATCATGCCGTAGGTCAGCGCAATCATTTCCTTGCATTCGCGTTCGTCCACCGAAAAGGGCGCGTAGGCCTCCCGGTTGCCGCCGGCTTGCGTGTACCGGTGCACCGCCGCCAGCAAGGCGGGCTTGTCTTCCTGATGAAAGGACGCGGGCAGCGCCATTGCATCGGGGTCGTACATGTCCCAGTACTTGCCGGGCGGCGTCAGTGGGTGATGGGGATCCGGGAACGAACACTGGATGTAGAACGGCGCCGCGTCGGGACGGGACACGTGATCTTCGATCCAGCCCGATGTCTGTTCCGCCACGAAGGTGGTCGGGTACAGTTCCACCGGCACTTTGGTGCGCCAGGCCTGTGGCGCGCAATAGCGGTCGTCGGGCGTGGCGTTCGCGCGGCCACGCAGGCTGTCCGGGTCGGGGTGACGCGTGGCCAGCCAGCGCGCATAGTCCCCCTGCACCTGGTCCGCATGCAGCGTGCACAGGGTGACGTGGTTAAAACCATAGAAAGGCGTTTCGACGCCGTGATCGGGCGACTGCTTCCACAGGGGCGTCCATTCGTTTTCGTACTCGGGGCCCCGACGCGGATCCTTGTGCGCATCGCGCAGCGCGTCCGGGGGCGGCGTGCCGCCGTTCAGGTTCTCCCAGCCGCGCTTGTTGGGATTGTCGTAGCCAAAATTCTGCAGATGCGACTTGCCGAACAGGGCGGTCGCATAGCCTGCGTCGCGCAGCAGCTCAACAAAGGTCGTGTGCTGGCGCGACAGCGGGATGCCGTTGTGCAGCACCCCATGCAAGGACGGCATGCGCCCCGTCATCAGTGTGGCGCGATTCGACATGCAGGTCGTGCTGGCCACATAGAACTGGTCACCGCGCACGCCGTCGGCGGCAAGCGCGTCCAGGTGCGGGGTGCGCAGTACCGTGTTTCCCGCAAAGCCGACATGATCGGCGCGCTGCTGATCGGTAATGAACAGGATGACGTTGGGACGCTTGCCGGGATTCATGACGGTCAGTCCGCGGTGATGTTGAACTCTTTGACCACCTTGCCGGTGGTGTCGTATTCCAGCTTGGCGGCGCGCGCCAGATCTTGCGGCGTGCCGCCGACCGGCACTTCCCACGTGGTCTTCAGGCGCGCGATCATGTCGGGCTGCTGCAGCACGGCGTTGATCTCGGCATTCAGCTTGTCGATCACGGCAGCAGGCGTGTCCTTGGGCGCAAACACGCCATACCACGCATTGACCGCCACGTTGGGGATGCCTTGCTCGGCCAGCGTCGGCAGATTAGGCATCAGCGGGCTGCGCTGCGCTTCGGCGGTACCCAGCGCGACCAGACGGCCCGATTCAATGTGCTGGCCCAAGGCGCCCAGCGCGCCGTAGGTCACTTTCACATGACCGGCCAGCACGTCGGAAATCGCCGGGGCAATGCCCTTGTACGGAGCGTGCAGCATGTCCACGCCCGCCGACTTCTTGAACAGTTCGCCGGCAATGTGCATGGGCGATCCGTTGCCCGCGCTGGCATAGGCCAAGCCAGGTTCCTTCTTGACCAGGGCCACCAGGTCCTTGGCATTCTTGACGCCCAGCGACGGGTTGGCCACCATCACCATCACGCCCTTGGTCGGCTGGATCACCGGGGCCAGGTCCTTCAGCACGTCGATCTGGCTGCCGGCGCCCTTGGGCAGCACGTGCGGCGCGCTGAACACCGTATTGGGCGACAGCATCAGCGTGTAGCCATCGGGCGTGGCGCGGGCCACGGCGGCGGCGCCGATCATGCCGCTGGCACCCGGACGGTTTTCGACCACCACGGGCTGGCCCAGGCGGGTCGCCAGCTTTTCACCCAGCGAACGGGCCAGCACATCCGGGCCGCCGCCTGGCGGATTCGGAACGATGATGACGATGGGCTTGCTGGGAAACGGGGTTGCCGCGGTAGCCTGGGCGGACGCCAGGGGCGCAACGGCCGCAAGGCCCAGGGCACACAGGGCGTTCAGCACGAAGAAGGGAGGGCGCATGATGGATTTCCGGAGGCAGGCGAATCGAACAAGGGCGCCAGGGCAATGCCCCTGACGATGGCTTTCTGCGATGCGGCGGCAAGCCGCGGCGCACGTAACGATTGTTCACTGCCATCCCCCGGGGCTCAACCGCCGCAACACCTTAATGAGGTATCGATCGTCTCGTTTCGGGTAGACGAAAGGCACCGCGACGCCCACAATCGGTCAGAATCTTTCACTTTGCGCAGGAGGTCTGCCGTGGATGTCCTGAGCGATGTACTGGCTGCCTGCCGCGTGGAAGGCGCTGTCACCGGCCGCTTCACCTTGTCGGCGCCCTGGGCCCTGGCGTCTGCCGGCGTCGACGGCGCCATGTTCCGCGTCGGCCGGGGCGAACCCTGGTGGCTCGCGGTGGACGGCGATTCCCCCGTGCGCGTCGATCCGGGCGACCTGGTGCTGCTGCCCCACGGCAGTCCGCACATCCAGATGTCGTCCCCCGATGTGGACGTTGCGCCTATCAACCTGGCGCAGGTGTTGCACGACACCGGGGTGGCCGATCGCCTGCATACGCCGTTGGTGTTCGCATCGGGCGGCGGTGGCGCGGTCACCGATCTGTTCTCGGGCATCGTGCTCTTTCGCGAAACGCAGCGCAACCCCGTGCTGCGGATGCTGCCGAAAATGATCCGCATCCGCGCCGCCGACATGTCCGTCGCGCCGTGCCTGGGCCCCATGACCGAAATGTTCGTGGAAGAAAGCCTGACCTGCCGCCCCGGCTGGAAAATCACCGCCGCGCGCATGGCCGACCTTTTGTTCGTGCACATGTTGCGCGCCTATCTGCTGACGCATTCCGGCGCCGGCCATGACTGGTTTCGCGGGCTCAGCGATCCCAAGATCGGCAAGGCGCTGATGCTGATCCATAACGATCCCCGCGCGCCATGGACCGTCGAATCACTGGCCGAAGCGGTGTTCATGTCGCGCTCGCGGTTCAGTGCGCGATTTCGTGAACTGGTAGGGGAGTCGCCCATCTCGTATCTGGCGAGCCGGCGCATGGGGATTGCCGCCGAGCGCCTGGCGCTGGGCTACCTGCGCATGAGCGATGTGGCCGAAGAAGCCGGTTATGGATCCGACAAGGTGTTCGCCCGGGCGTTTCGGCGCTGGTGCGGCATGACGCCGACGGAATACCTGAAGAGCCGCGGCGTGGAACGAGTTGGGGAAGATGCGGGCTAGGGAGTCCGGCGGAGCATCTCTGGCGCCTCCACCGACTGAGCGAGGCGTTCCCCGGGCGGCCGAAGTATGATCCCGCTTCGATCGCTAGGAACGATGCAACTTGGTATGACCACGAAAGCAAAGATGTCGGACGACGCCCAGGACAAATACCTGGTGCCCGCACTGGAACGCGGCCTGCTGCTGCTCAGCGAGTTCAATCACAACGACCGCCAATTGTCGGCCCCCGAACTGGCGCGCCGCCTGAACCTGCCACGGTCCACCGTCTTTCGCCTGTTGATGACGCTGGAGTCCATGGGCTTCGTGCAGCGCACCGAAGGCGGCCACGATTATCGGCTGGGGCTGTCCGTCTTGCGCCTCGGCTTCGAATACCTGGCCTCGCTGGAATTGACGGAACTGGGGGCGCCGCTGCTTGAACGCCTGCGCACCGACATCGGCTTTTCATGCAACCTGGTCGTGCGGGACGGCCGGTCCATCGTCTACGTGGCCAAGTCCAGCGCCTCCACGCCGTTCACCAGCACGGTCAACGTCGGCACACGCCTGCCCGCGCACGCCACGGTGCTTGGCCGCGTGCTGCTCGAAGACCTGACCCTGCCCGAACTGCGCGAACTGTTTCCCGAAGAACATCTGGAAAGCTACTCGTCCAGCACCCCGACCACCGTCCTGGAATTGTTCGAGCTGGTGCAGCAGGACAAGGAACGCGGCTTCGTGCTGCAGGAAGCATTTTTTGAAGCGCGGGTGTCCACCATCGCCGCCCCCGTACGCGATCACACCGGCCGCATCGTGGCCGCGCTGGGCGCCACCATTCCGTCGTCGCGCTTCGAACCCGAACGGCTGGATGACATCCTGACCAGCGTACGCAGCACCGCGTACGAATTGTCCCGACTGTTGAACTACTCGCCTTCCAAGGGCGCGGCGGCGGGCAAGGTCGTCAACCTGTGGCGGGAATAACCCCGCCGGACCGTGTCGTCGTCATTGGCGCCGGTCCCGCAGGGTTGATGGCAGCCGAAACGCTCGCGCAGGCCGGGCACGCTGTGGACGTCTACGACGCCATGCCATCCGTCGCACGCAAGTTCCTGCTGGCCGGCAAGGGCGGCATGAACATCACGCATTCTGAGCCGCTGCCCGCGTTCATCGGACGGTACGGTCCGCGTGCGGCGCAGCTTGATCCCCTGATTCGCGACTTTGATCCGGACACGTTGCGTGCGTGGATCGAGGGGCTGGGCGTGGGCACTTTTGTCGGGTCGTCCGGACGCGTGTTCCCCACCGATATGAAGGCCGCGCCCTTGTTACGCGCGTGGATGCAGCGGCTGCGAGACGCCGGCGTGCGGTTTCACATGCGGCACCGATGGGTAGGGTGGGATGAGACCGGCGCGCTGCGGTTCGTGGTCGGCGGCGCGGTAGCGGCGGTGCGGGCGGCGGCGGGCGGTGCGGGTGTTGGGGGCGATGCTGACGCTGTGTCCGGTGCAAATGCTGTGGGCAGCCTTGTCGCCCGTGCTGATGCAGACGTCCCGGAGGGCGCTGCAAGGCCTGTTGCGAGCGCTGATGCTGCTGCGGCTGCATCGGTCGGCCGGCCGGGAAACGAGGTTTGCGTCCACGCCGCGGCCACCGTGCTGGCCTTGGGCGGCGCGAGCTGGCCGCGGCTGGGTTCCGATGGCGCATGGGTGCCCCTGCTGTCCGCCATCGGCACGCAGGTCGCCCCGCTACAGCCCGCCAACTGCGGCTTCGACATTCGCTGGACACCGTTCTTTTCCGATAAGTTTGCGGGCGCGCCGCTGCGCGCCATCACCGCCCAGGTGACGGACGCGCACGGCGTCACGCACACGCGCACTGGCGAGTGCATCGTGACCGCCACCGGCATCGAAGGCGGGCTCATCTATGCGTTATCGGCCGCGCTGCGTGACACCATCGCCACGGGTGGATCCGCCACCTTGACGATCGACCTTGCACCCGGACTGTCGCTGGAACGTGTGCTGGACGAGATCCAGTGGCCACGCGGTTCAAAGTCCATGGCCAACCACCTTCGCAGCCGAGTCCGCATCGAAGGCGTCAAAGCAGGCTTGTTGAGGGAAGCGCTGGATGCCGACAGCTTTGCCGATCCGCAGCGGCTGGCCCGGACCATCAAGGCGTTGCCCTTGACGCTGATCGCGCCGCGCCCGATCGCCGAAGCTATCAGCACGGCCGGTGGCGTCGCGTTCGAATCGCTGGACGCGCGCGGCATGCTGGCCGCCCGGCCCGGCGTGTTCTGCGCCGGCGAAATGCTGGACTGGGAAGCCCCCACGGGCGGTTATCTTCTGACCGCGTGCCTTGCCAGCGGCCGCGCAGCGGGGAAGGGCGCCGCAGCCTGGTTGGCCAGTGCCGCGCGCGGCAAGGCGGAACGTTGAATCCGGCGCGTGGTGCCAAGCACGTGGCACCACGCACGTAGCATCATGCACGTAGCACCACGCACGTAGCACCACGCACGTAGCATCATGCACGTAGCACCACGCACGTCGCTCCATGCACGTAGCACCCTGTACGTAGCACCATGCACGTAGCACCACGCACCGAGCCCCCACCACAGCCGCCTTGAAACAGCCGCTGTAACGGGTGCAACCCACGATCACCTTCGCGGTGCTTGACCTTGCCACGGTGATAAGGTAGATCCTGAAGAATCACGCTATCAGGAGAACATCCATGTTGTCATTGCAAGTCGAAGGCATGTCCTGCGGACACTGCGTCAAAGCCGTTACCGAAGCCGTCCAGGAAATCTCTCCGGGCGCCAAGGTTGACGTTGATCTGACTACCGGCAAGGTGCAAGTCGATGGCGCCGACGACGCCGCCGCGGTATCGCACGCGATCACCGAAGCCGGGTACACGGTCAAGGGCTAGGTACCGGCAGGCGCGCGGGGCAGCGCGGGGCAGCATGACCGCTCCGCTCAGCCCCCTGGTCCCGGGGCAGGTGCCGCCGTAGGGCGTCGCTATTCAGGTTGCTGCGACGCTTCAAGGACTGCGCCTCAGCACCAGCCTCAACACCAGAGCCTCACCAGCAGCGCCTCAACACCATCCCCTTCAACACCATCCCCTTCAACACCATCCCCTTCAACACCATCGCGCCGCGATCGTCCCGCCCGCCCGCCTGACTCCTTCCTCCCTACTGATCGGCGAACTTCAATTCGCCCTGCACCTGCTCAGGCGCCAGGTCCGCCGGGTCATCCCCCGGCCGTGACAGCGCCCCGATCCGTACGCCCAACAGTCGCAAGCGCTGATCCAGCGGCACACGCCGCAGACATTCCCCCGCCGCCCGCCGTATCGTCGCCGCATCCCCCGTCGGGACAGGCAGCGTCACGTCCCGCGTCACCGTATGGAAATCCGCGTAGCGCAGCTTGATGCCGATGGTTTTGCCTACGTAGCCCTTGCGCTTCAAGTCTTCCGCGACCTTCGTACACAGCGCGGTAAAGATGCCCGACAGCGCGTCGCGGTCCTGCCGAGCATGCAGGTTGCGCTCGAACGTGGTTTCGCGGCTGACGGATTTTGGTTCCGACCGTGTCTCGACAGGCCGGTCATCAATGCCGTGCGCAGCTTCGTGCAGCCACGCCGAATAGCTGCGGCCAAAATGTTCCTGCAGAAAGCCCAGATCGGCATGGGCCAGTTCGGTCACGGTCCGGATGCCCAGGCTGGCAAGCTTCTCGTTCGACTTGGGGCCGATCCCGTTGATCTTGCGCACCGGCAACGGCCCGATGCGCACGGGAATGTCGTCGTGGCTCAGGATCGTCAGCCCGTTGGGCTTTTCCAGGTCGGAGCAGATCTTGGCCAGCAGCTTGTTTGGGGCCACCCCGATCGAACAGGACAGCCCGGTGGCTTCCTTCACGGCATCTTTCAGCCGGGAAGCCAGGGGCAGGGTGTCGTCGGGCTCTTCGCTCAGGTCGATGTAGATTTCATCGATCCCGCGGTCCTCGATGTGCGGCACGATGCTGGTCACCGCCGCCTTGAACAGTTTCGAGTAATGCCGGTAGGCATCAAAGTCCGCTGGCAGCAGCACGGCCTCGGGCGCCAGTTGCGCCGCTTTCATGATGCCCATGGCCGAAAAGACGCCCAGGGCCCGCGCTTCGTAGGTCGACGTCGTCACCACGCCCCGTCCTGCGTAGGTCCGCAGCGTCGTGAAGCGCCGCACCCCGTCGTCGCCGGTCTGGGGCTGCGCGGTCGAGCGCCCGCCAATGACCACCGGCCGTCCACGCAATTCCGGGTAGCGCAGCAGTTCGACAGAGGCATAAAAGGCATCCATGTCCAGATGCGCGATACGACGAGCTTTCATGTGCAAGATAGTAGCCGCTCGCGCCGCAACGGCGTCCCGGGCACTGCGCCGCGCGCATGTCGCAAGAAGTTAGCGGACAATGCGCGTTTCTGCGGCACTAGGGTCGGATGCAAGGCATGAACAAAATCAGCGGTCTGGTAATCACATTCAACGAGTCCAGGAATATCGTCGACTGCATTCGCTCGCTCAAGCGGGTGTGCGACGACGTGGTGGTCGTGGACTCGCTCAGCGCCGATGACACCGTGGCCCTGGCCGAAGCCGAAGGCGCGACCGTTATCCGGCAGCCCTTTCTGGGCGACGGCCCGCAGCGCACCGCGGGCCTGCCGTACTGCCGGCACGACTGGGTGCTGAACCTGGATGCCGACGAACGCCTGGAAGACGACCTGGCGGACTGGCTGGCGCGCACCGACCTGGACGCCTTGCCCGCGGACGCCGTCGAGTCGCGGCGGCGCAACTTTGTCGGGGACCGGACCACGCGCCACGCCGGGCAATATCCGGATTATGTGCTGCGCATCTTCAACCGGCAGCGGGCGGATTTCAAACCGGTGGTTGCCCATTCGCGGATCCAGGCCGGGCGCGTGATCCGCAACGAAGGCCACATCACGCATTACTCCTACCGGGACTACGCGGACATCTTTAACCGCGCCTGCCTGTATGCAAACTGGATGGCCAAGGACCTGGCGGCCAGCAGCAAGCCGGTGCATGGCTGGCATCCCATGCTGCACGGCACGTCGGCCTTCCTCAAACATTACGTCATCAAGACCGGTTTCCTTGCCGGCCTCGACGGCTTGACCCTGTCGCTGGGCAAAGCGTTGGCCTCGTACCTCAAATATGCCAGGGCCCTGGAGATACGTCGCGCCATCAGGTAAATGCGTTAGAATCTAAGTCTTTGATTTCTCTGGACTATTGATTCGTGCGATGCATTGCAGCAGATCGGCGGACCCCCCAACCATGACCAATACGGACACGAACAAAGTGACGACAACGACGGTGACCACGGCGGCAGACAGCCCGGTGACACCTTCGGGGGGCGAGTCAGGCGCGGAAACACAACATCCAGCAGGAACCGGTGCACCCACGGGTACGCAGGCGTACGCCGCGACCGAACCCGCCGCAGTGCCCGCGGCGCCTGCGTCTGCCGCACCGCCCGTGACGGGCGCCGCCGCAGCCACGCCAGCCGGCGCGTCCACCGCAGCCGCCTCCGCGGCGCCCGATGCGGCAGTGGAGATTCCCGCAGCCGCGGCTCCCGCCCAGACTGCGTCCCCTGCGCCTGCGTCCACGTCGACAGTGTCAGTGGCGCCTACGCCCGTCGCTTCAGCGCCGGTTGCTTCGACGCCGGTTGCGCCTACGCCGGTCGCTTCGACGCCGGTTGCGTCTGCGCCCGTCACTTCGACGCCGGTTGCGTCTGCGCCGGTCGCTTCGACGCCAGTTGCGTCTGCGCCCGCGTCCGCCGCACCTGCAGCCGCACCGTCGCCTGCGGCCTCCGCCGCTGCCGCCTCCGCCGCCCCGGACGCTGCAATCGACCTCCCTGCCGCTGAGCCTGCCCTGAGCGCTGCAGCCGCACCAATGACTGCTGGGACATCCGCTGCCGCCGCGCCCATGCCTGCCGCGCCAACCGGGGCAACTGCAGACGCCGCCGCTGCTGTAGACGCCGCCGCTGCTGCCGACGCCCCTGTGGACGCCGCCCCGGTGGATGCCGCACCCGCGACCTTCGACACCTTTGGTCTGCACCCGAGCATCCTGCAGGCCATCGTTGCCACGGGCTATACCGTGCCGACGCCGATCCAGGCCAAGGCCATTCCGGTGGTTGTTGCGGGTGCCGACGTCATGGGCGCCGCGCAGACCGGTACCGGCAAGACGGCGGCGTTCACGCTGCCTATCCTGCACCGCCTGATGCCGCTGGCCAACGCAAGCGCCTCGCCTGCCCGTCACCCGGTGCGCGCGCTGATCCTGACGCCGACCCGCGAACTGGCCGACCAGGTGGCCGAGAACGTCAAGCGCTACAGCAAGTTCACACCGCTGCGTGCCGCAGTCGTGTTCGGCGGTGTCGACATTGCGCCCCAGAAAGCCGAGTTGCGCGCTGGCTGTGAAGTCCTGATCGCCACTCCCGGCCGACTGCTCGACCACGTCGAACAGAAGACCGTGAACCTGAGCCAGGTCGGCATGCTGGTCCTGGACGAAGCGGATCGCATGCTCGACATGGGCTTCCTGCCCGACCTCGAACGCATCATGCGTCTGCTGCCCGAAAAACGGCAGACCCTGCTGTTCTCGGCCACGTTCAGCAATGAAATCCGTCGCCTGGGCCACACGTTCCTGAAGCAGCCAATCGAAATCGAAACGGCTGCCCGCAACGCCACATCCGACAACGTCACCCAGATCGCCTATGCACTGAGCAGCGACGCCAAACGCGCCGCCGTCGTGCACCTGGTCAAGTCACGCAACCTGAACCAGGTCATCGTGTTTTCGAACACGAAGATCGGCACTGCGCGCCTGGCGCGTCAGCTGGAACTGGATGGCGTGCGCGCCGAATCCATCCACGGCGACAAGACGCAAACCGACCGCATGAAGGCGCTTGAAGCCTTCAAGGCAGGCACGCTGGAAGTGCTGGTAGCCACCGACGTGGCCGCGCGCGGTCTGGACGTGGCGGGCGTGCCGTGCGTCATCAACTATGACCTGCCGCACAGCGCCGAAGACTACGTGCACCGCATCGGCCGCACTGGCCGAGCAGGCGCCCGGGGCGAAGCCATCGCGCTCTACACGCCCGAAGAAGAAAAATACCTGATCGACATCGAAAAGCTGATCAAGCGCACGGTGCCCCGCGCCACGCTCGACCTGCCTGTCACCCCAGGTTCCTTGCGCACCTCGCGCGAAAGCCGGGAAGGGCGCGAGCCCCGCCGCGACAGCAGTCGCGGCGCCAGCGAAGGCACCCGCGACACGGGTGCAAGCGGCGCCGCCAGCCGTGACAGCAGCCGTGACACCACCCGCGATGCCAGCCGTGACGGGGCGCGTGACGCCGGCCGCGACAGCACGCGTTCACCGTCACGCGACGGCGCCCGTTCCGCCGCGCCGGGTGCGTCGTCGCCCCGCAGCTACGATCGGCCGGACCGCAGCGGGTCCCGCGATGCGCGCTCATCAGGCCGCGGTGGCCGGTCGGCGCCGGTGGACGACTTCTTTTCGAAGCCGTACGTGCCGTCGCCCTCGGCCCACCGTGACACGACGCCAGCAACGGATGCCGCGCCTAGCCGCCCCGGCCCGAAGCGCCAGCTGGCCGCCTTGCTGGGTGGTGGCAAGAAGTCCTGATCGTTCAGGTTCGGACCACCCCGGTTCGGACCGCTCAGGTCTTGATGGCTAGCTTCTGATTGTCCGGTCCCTGATCGTTCAGGTCTGGTCAGCCGGCGCCGCGAATGGGCCAAGCCGCCACGCTGTCACGCCCTTCCAACCCCCGATACCCAAGCGGTACTCGGGGGTTTTTGCTTCCTGCTTACCTTGCCACCGCATCCCGTGACGCCGCGTCCGCAGCCTGCGCTTCGGACGCCAACCGTGCCGCGCCATTCAACGCGCCATAGCCGTCATACCCGCCAACCCGCTGCACCACTTCAAAAAAGAAGCGGTCCGCAAAGCGGGGGGTATAGATATGGAAAAATGCACCCAACGGTGTCTGGTCAAACAGGATGCCCAGACTGTGCATTTTCCCCACCAGCGCCGGGTCGAGGTCGCTGCGTGCCAGCAGGTCCTCGTAGTAGTTAGGCGAGATGGGAACGAACTGCGTGCCCGATGCCCGCAACTGCGCCACCGCCGCAAAGATGTCATCGCATGCAAAGGCCAGGTGATGCAGGCCGCCGCTACCGCCGCTTGCATTGACCGCGTGCGCCACGCCGGTCCGGCGGCTGGAAGACACGTTCATCACCATCCGCACGCTGCGCGTGTCATTGCAGACGCTGCTGCTTTGCACGAGCCCATACGGATCCGCCAATTCCTGGCTGTCGCCAGGCTCGAGACCCAGCACCGCGCGGCTGAAGAGCACCCAGCTGTCCAGTTGATCGGGCGGCAGCGCCAGCGCGATGTGGTCCAACGATTTCAGGAGGGGACCCGGCCGGGGCGATCGTGACAACGTTGCGGCGCCGGACGATGGCGTCGCCACGTCAAAATCGGCGGCTTCGAATCCGGGCGTTCCGGCTCCGGTCGGCACGAAATGGATGCGCATGCCGCCAGGCGAGACGATGGCAGGAATATGCAGTTCGTCTGGCCGGCGCGGTGTGTCGGCGGCGGCAGAAAGCAGGGCCGACGCACGTGCGGCGGCCTGATCCGGCAGGGGCGTCCCAAGGCCGATCGCGCACATGCCCGGCCCGCCCTGGCGCTCGAAACGCTGGCTGGCAAACGAGTCGGGCTCGGCGTTCACGACCAGACGGATATCGCCCTGCGCGTACAGCTGCACGTCTTTGGAACGATGCTGCCCGGCCAGATGGAATCCCAGGCTAGCGAGCAGGGTCCCAAGGGTCGCGGCATGTGCGGTGTCGACGGCAAACTCGACGAACGCCACGCCGTTCAACACTGGAACGGCGGGCGGCTTGAACAGCCACGCCTGTGTCGCCGTCTGGCGCCACAGCCTGTCGTGATCTCCGCTGGTTTCCAGCCGCGATCGCACCCGGCTTTCAAGCCACAACAAGGATCGCATCGCGTCGGTTGCGGTGCGTCGATTGGGCGTCTCGCGAAACTGGTCGTTGAAAATTTCAAGCGACAGCGGGCCTTCGTAACCCGACTTCAGCACCTGTTCGAAAAAGTATTCGCAGTCCAGTTGCCCCTGGCCGGGAAAGTTGCGGTAGTGGCGCGCCCACTGCAGAACATCCATCTGCAATTGCGGGGCATCGGCCATCTGCAAAAAGAAAATCTTGTCGCCAGGAAGCGTCGCGATGTCCGTGGGGTCGTCCTGCAGCGACAAGGTATGGAAGCTGTCCAGGATCAGGCCCAGATGGGAGTGATTGGCCAGCGCAACCCGTTTCCATGCATCGCGATAGCGCCTGACATGACGTCCCCAGGCCAGCGCTTCGTAGCCGATGCGGATGTCGTATCGCGCGGCGCGTTCAGCTATTTCGTACAGCTGCGCAGCCGCCCGTTCGGGTTCCCCTGTCGACAACGGCGACGTGTTCGAACACACCAGCAGCGTCGGGCAGCCCAGTTCCTTCATGAGCGCGAACTTGTGTTCGGCACGCGCCAGGCTGCGGCGGAAATGGGCGGTCGGCATGCCCTCTAGATCGCGAAAGGGCTGGTACAGGTCGATTCGTAGCCCGTGATCGCTGGCCATGCGCTGCAAGGCAAGGGCGCTGCCGGAAAAATGGACGAAGTCCGGCTCGAACAGTTCGATACCGTCAAACCCGGCGGCGGCAATGGCTTCGATCTTCTGCCGAAGGGTCCCGCTCATTGACACGGTGGCAATGGACCGGTGCACGGTCGTTCTCCTTGGGATGCGCAGTCAGCACCAACTGGCGCAAGCAGCAAGCGTACCCAATCGCGTGCTCACCATCACCGCGCGCACCATGACTTCCGTCTTGACGCGTCGTGAACAATCAGCGCCGTGGCCGTGGAACGTGCAGCGCCGTATCCAAGGCATAGGCACCCTGGGTCAGCTCCTGTTTCATGTACTCGATGCAGGCGCCCACTTTGGCCGACGTGGTGCTGCGGCTGCAGGTCATGGCCCAGACGTCGGCGCATTCCACGTAATCCGGCAGGACCTGCACCAGGCTGCCGTCGCGCAGATGCGCCGCCACATCCCACACCGACAACAGCAGGATGCCGTGGCCTTGCAGGCCCCAGATTCTGACGATGTCGCTGTGATTGGAACCGAAGCGGCCCGTCACCTTGACCGTGTGCAGGCCATCGGGGCCTTGCAGGCGCCACACGCCAAACGCCTGTTCGCGGTCACGGAAGGCCAGGCATTCGTGCTGGGTCAGGTCATCCGGCGTCGCGGGCATGCCGCAGCGCGCCAGATAGGCGGGCGACGCACAGAGGACGCGGCTGCTGTCGGCAATGCGGTGCGCGATCAGATGCGGATTGACCGGCTCGCCAACGCGGATGTCGATGTCGAAGCCTTCTTCGATCAGGTTGACGCGGCGGTCCACCAGTTCCAGCCAGACATCCAGTTTGGGATAGCGCTGCTGCAGGCCGGAAAGCACGTAGGACACGTGACTACGGCCCAACCGCAGGCTGGTACTGATACGCAACAACCCGCTCGGTTCATTGCGCGCGCTTGCCACGGCCTCGGTCATGGCGTCGACGTCTTCCAGCACCTTCAATGCCGCGCGGTAGACCCGTTCGCCTTCGTTGCTGATATGCACGCGCCGGGTGGTCCGGTGGAAGAGCCGCACGCCCAGTTGCGTCTCGAGAATGTGGATGCGTTTGCTGACGTAGGCGGGGGATACACCGCGTTCGTTGGCGGTCGCGATGAAGCTGCCACGGCGCGCCACTTCACAGAAAACAGAGAGGTCGTTGAGTTCAGGCTTATTGTGCACGCGGCGTTGTTTTCGTGAAGACGGATGAGCCAATGATAAGAGCAGGGGCCGTCGGTATTCTCTTCGCAAAACCACGATCAGGAGACGAAATGCCACACGCACAACCCCTCACGCACACGCCGTTCTGGCTGGCGTTTCACACCCTGCATCCGGCTTGCTGACGCGTTGTCGGTCACGACCATGTCTCGTCTTCGCATCGCCATTGTCGGCGCCGGCAGCATGGGCCAGGCGCACCTGGCCGTCGTGCAACGCAGTGCCTCGTGCACGGTGTCGGCGCTGGTCGACCCGTCCCCTGCAGCAGCCCACGTCGCGCAGCTTGCCGGTGTCCCGCTGTACCCCACGCTGGATCAACTCATTGAACGTGACCGGCCCGATGGTCTCATCCTGGCGACCCCCAACACACTGCATGCCGACCAGGCGTTGTGGTGCATTGCGCGGGGTGTTCCCGCGTTGATCGAAAAGCCCTTGGCTGCCACGGTTCCCGACGCCCTGGCCATTGTCGAAGCCGTCGATCGCACCGGCGCCAAGGTGCTGGTCGGCCATCACCGCGCGCACAGTCCGATCATGGCGCACGCACGACAACTGGTTGCCGATGGCCGGCTGGGTCCCATCGTCGCCGTCATGGGCAGCGCCCTGTTCTACAAGCCCGATCAGTACTTTGTTGACGGGCCCTGGCGCACCGGGCCGGGTGCCGGGCGGGTGCTGCTCAACATGATCCATGAAGTGCACAACCTCCGCATGCTGTGCGGCGACATCGCTGCCGTCCAGGCGCTGGGGTCCCGGCACACCCGCGGCTTTCCGGTCGAAGACACCGTGGCGATCACCTTGCGCTTTGCCAGTGGCGCCTTGGGCACCTTCATGTTGTCGGACACGGCAGCCAGTGCGCGCAGCTGGGAGCAGACGTCAAAAGAAAACCCGATCTACGCGCATTACGACGACGAAGACTGCTACGTCATTGCCGGCACCTTTGGTTCGCTGGCCATCCCGACCATGCGGCTCAAGACCTGGGGCAAGGCGGATGACCGGTCCTGGCGAACGCACTTCGATGTCGGCCAGGGCGAAACGACACGTGAAGACCCGCTCGCCCGCCAGCTTGCGCACTTTGCCGACGTGATCCGCGACGACGTCACGCCGCTTGTCAGCGCGCGCGATGGCCTGTGCAACGTGCGCGTCACCCAGGCCATTCTGGATGCGGTACGCGCCGGCACCACGATCACGATCTCGCCCGACTGACGTCAGGTCTCTGACGCCCATCACGGACGCGCAAGCGTTCTTTTCACCCACGCACCAAGGAACCTCCATGCACAAGATCGTGATGCTGCATGGCATCAACCACAACCTGTTTGGGCAGCGCGAACACGCCCACTACGGCAGCGTCACGCTGGCCGACATCGACCATTCCTTGCAGGACCTGGGTCGGGAATTGGGCGCGGAAGTCGCCTGCTTCCAGACCAACAGCGAAGCCGAAATCTGCGACCGCATCCACCGGGCGTTCCAGGAAAAGACCGACGCGGTGCTGATCAACGCAGGCGCATGGACGCACTACAGCTATGGCATCCGCGATGCGCTGGCCGTGCTGAATGTCCCGGTGGTCGAGATCCACATGTCGAACATTCACGCCCGCGAAGCGTTCCGTCACCAGTCCGTCTTCGCCAGCGTTGTCACAGGCCAGATCTGCGGATTTGGCGCCGAGAGCTACACCCTGGGTCTGCGCGCCGCCGTGTCGGCCATTGCAGCCCGAACAGCAGGAGTCCAGGCATGATCAAGACAGTTTCGATGGCGGCCGCCGTGGCGGCGTGCGGCATGGCGGTGTGCAGCACGGCAGCGTTCGCGCAATCGTCCGTGACCTTGTATGGCACCGTCGACCAATACGTCAGTTATCTGCGCAGCAGTTCAGGCGAAAAATCGGTTGCGCTTGAAGATGGCGCGCTGACCCGCACCCGGTGGGGACTGCGCGGCAGCGAGGACCTGGGCGGCGGGCGGCGCGCCACCTTCCAGCTTGAAGCCGGCGCCAACGCCGACGACGGCAAGGCTGCGGACACATCCCGCCTGTTCGACCGGCAGGCCTGGGTCGGACTGGGCGGGGGCTTTGGGGAAGTGCGTGTGGGGCGGCAGAACACCGTGGTGCTGGGCCGAGGGTCGTACGTCGATCATTCCGCCCGCACGCTCGGTTCCGTCTTCAACGCGTTCGGCATTCCGGCGCGCTACGACAACGACGTGTCCTACATCTCGCCTCGGGTCGCCGGGTTTCTGGTCGAAGCGCATTACGCTCTGGCCGAGACACCGAATCAAAGTCGCCGCCAGTCGGTCAAGCAGTTGGGCGTGGATTACGAGACGGGGCCTTACCGCCTGGGCTACGTCGGCGTCACAGCCGGACCGCGCTCGCCAGCTGCCTACACCGCCAATGTGCAGTACCAGAACGTGTACGCCAATTATGACTATGGGCAGGGCAAGGTCTACCTGGCGTATGCGCGGTCGAACAACACGACCGCGACCGGGGCGGGCAACAATACGGGCACGATCCTGAGCAATGTGGGCGGCGTGGTGGACGGCAGCAATGCCGACGTGAACCGCATGTACAACCTCTGGCAGATTTCGGCAGATTATCGGGCCACGCCGCAGTTTCGCGTTGGCGCCTTGTTCGGCTTGCTGGATGACCGGTCGGGCAACCGCAGTGCATCCGGCATGTCGGTCGCCGGGTTCTATGACCTGTCCAAGCGCACCACGGTCTATACGGTGGGCCAGCAATTGCGCAATCGTGGATCGGCGGGCTTTCGGCCGGCGGGGTCAGCTGGCCTGAAGTCCAATTTCGCCACGCCCAATGACGTGAACGGCCGCACGATCACCGGGCTGCATGCCGGGATACTGCATCGCTTCTGATGCGGGATGGCCGACGCGGCGTAGGCCGTGTCGGTTGCGGCGCCTGCCGTGTCGGCTGGTGCGGCGGCCGTGACGTTGGCGTTTCGTTGCAGCATCGGTGTGGACCGCATCCTGCATTGCTGCGGCCCGCATCCCTACTGCCCGCAGCCAGCAGCCGGCATCCGGGCCCGCATGCTGCATGCTGCATTGCGCATTCCTACGGCCCGCATCCCTGCACCCCGCACCGCGCAGCCATCATCATCAGTTGGCGGTGGCCCCCGACTTCTGCACCAGTTCCGCCCAGCGCGGGATTTCCTTGGCCATGAACGCCTGCAGTTCGGCCGGGGTGCTGCCCACGACTTCCATGCCAAGCTGCTGCGTCATCTTCTGGCGGACTTCGGGATTCTGCAGTGCCTTCACCACTTCCGCATTCAGGCGTTGCACAACGTTGGGCGGGGTGCCCTGTGGCGCGTACAGCGCCTGCCAGGACACCATCTCGAAATTGGGCAGGCCGGCTTCGGCCATGGTCGGCACGTTGGGCGCCAATGCGGACCGTTTGGGAGACGTGACGGCCAGGGCGCGCAGCCGGCCGGCCTTGATCATCGCTTCGCCCGCGGTCAATTGATCGAACAGGAAAGGCACCAGGCCGGCGACGACGTCCTGCAAGGCTTGCGGGCTGCCCTTGTAGGGAACGTGGGTCATCGGCACCTGGATGGTGTCGGCAAACAGTTCCCCTGCCAGGTGGGTCGACGTGCCCGCGCCCGACGACGCGAACGTCAGCTTGCCGGGCTGCGCCTTGGCGTACGCGATCAGTTCCTGCACTGAATGGATAGGCAGCTTGGCATCCACCATGAGCACGTTCGGCACATAGGCGATCAGGCTGACCGGCGCAAAGTCCTTGACCGGGTCGTAGCTCAGGTTCTTGTACAGGCTCGCGTTGATGGCGTGCGTGCTGATGGTGCCGCCGAACAGGGTGTAGCCATCGGGCTTGGCGCGGGCCACGTAGGCGGCGCCGACGCCACCGGCTGCGCCCGGCCGATTTTCGATGATGACGGGTTGGCCCAACGACTTGGACATCTCCTGGCCCAGCGTGCGTGCGACGACGTCGGTCGATCCGCCCGGCGCGAACGGCACGACCCAGTTGATAGGCCGGTTTGGCCACGCGTCTTGCGCAAGCGCTGCGTGCAGGGGCAGGGCGGCGCACACCGCCACGAAGGTGATCGCGTGCCACGCACGTGAAGGCAGCCGGCGGGGCGGGTGGTGGTAGTGCTGCTCGTGCTCGTGCTGGTGCTGGTGCTGGTGCTGGTGCTGTTGCTGGAGTTGGAGCTGCTGTTGCAGTTGCTGGAGCGGTTGCGGATGCTGGTCTTGGTCTTGGTCTTGGTCTTGGTCTTGGTCCTGGCAGTGGTCGGGCATGGTGTCTCCTGGTGACCGGCATCAAGGCCGATCTGTTGTGCTTGTGGGTGGATCTGCGGACTGGCAAACGCCGATCGTCAACCTTCAGCGCTGACGCGCCTCGCGCCATGCGGCGAAGTCGGCCCGGGACTGATCGTGCGTGGGCGGATAGAGGCCGATAATGGATCGGCCCTTCAAGACCTCTTCGGTCACGAAATCTTCGAAGGCCGTCATCTCGACGGCTTCGGCGGCGATCTCGTTGGCGATGCCGGCTGGAATGATCACGACGCCTTCGGCATCCCCCACGACCACGTCTCCGGGGAACACGGCGACGTCGCCGCAGCCGATCGGCACGTTGATGTCGATGGCCTGATGCAAGGTCAGGTTGGTGGGTGCCGACGGACGGCGGTGGTAGGCCGGCATGGCGTAGCGCGCAATGTCGGGGGAGTCACGAAAGCCGCCGTCGGTCACGATGCCGGCCGCGCCGCGCTGCATCAGGCGCGCCACAAGGATCGATCCGGCCGACGCGGCGCGGGCGTCCTTGCGGCTGTCGATCACCAGCACCGCGCCGGGCGGGCAGGTTTCGACGGCCTGCCGTTGCGGGTGGGACGCATCATTGAAGACGGCAAGGGTGTTGATGTCTTCGCGCGCCGGGATGTAGCGCAGGGTGTAGGCCTCGCCGACCATAGTGGGCGCCGAGGGGTTCAGCGGGCGGACGTCCTGGATGAACTGGTTGCGCAGGCCGCGCTTGAACAAGGCGGTGCAAAGCGTGGCGGTGCTGACCGTCCGGAGCATGTCGCGGGTACGCGGTTCGAGAGTCGGCATGGCAGATCCAAAGGAAGGAAACAAGAGGGCAGCGCGGCCGCCAGACAGGTGAGCCGGTCAGAACGCAGTCAAAAAATGTTCGGCTCGCCAATCGGCGCACCGAAATCCGTCTGCAGAAAATCGAAATCACAGCCGTCATTGGCCTGTCGGATGTGACGGGTAAACATCCACCCGTAGCCACGTTCGAAACGGGGCGGGGGCGGCACCCACTCGGCTTGCCGCCGGGCGAGTTCGTCATCGGGCACATCGAGATGGATGCTGCGGCGGTCGATATCGACGGAAATCAGATCGCCCGTGCGCACCAGGGCGAACGGCCCGCCGATGTAGGACTCGGGTGTCACATGCAGGATGCAGGCGCCATAGCTCGTGCCGCTCATGCGCGCGTCCGACATCCGGAGCATGTCCCGCACGCCTTGCCGCACCAGTTTTTTCGGGATGGGCAACATGCCCCACTCAGGCATGCCGGGGCCGCCCTGGGGGCCGGCGTTGCGCAGGATCAGGACGTGATCGGCGGTCACCTCCAGGTCGTCGCGTTCCACCGCTTCCTTCATCGATGGATAGTCATCGAAGACCAGAGCAGGGCCGGTGTGTTTGAAGAAGCGCGGGTCGCAGGCGCTGGGTTTGATGACGCAGCCGCCCGGTGCAATGTTTCCCCGCAGCACGGCCAGGGCGCCTTCCTTGTAAAGCGCGGTGGCCTGCGTGCGAATGACGTCGTCGTTGTAGACCTGGGCGCCTTCGATGTTGTCGCCAAGACTGCGGCCCGTCACGGTCAGCGCGTCCAGATGAAGCTTGTCGCCGATCCGGCTCATCAGCCCGGGCAGCCCGCCTGCGTAAAAGAAATCTTCCATCAGATAGGTGTCGCCGCTGGGCCGGATGTTGGCAATGACCGGCACGTGGCGGCTGGCGGCATCGAAGTCCTCCAGCCCGATGTCGTTGCCGGCGCGCCGGGCCATGGCGATCAGGTGGATGATGGCGTTGGTCGAGCACCCCATCGCCATTGCCACCGCGATCGCGTTTTCGTACGCCGGACGTGTCTGGATGCAGGACGGGACCAGGTCTTCCCAGACCATGGAAACGATGCGGCGGCCGGCTTCGGAACACATGCGGATATGGCCCGCGTCCGCCGCCGGGATGGACGATGCGCCGGGCAAGGTCATGCCGATGGACTCGGCGATCGCCGTCATGGTGCTGGCGGTGCCCATGGTCATGCAGGTGCCGTGGCTGCGCGCAATGCCGCCTTCGATGCCGATCCATTCGGCCTGGCTGAGCTTGCCCGCGCGGCGTTCATCCCAGAACTTCCAGGCGTCGGAGCCCGAGCCGAGCACCTGGCCTTTCCAGTTGCCGCGCAGCATCGGCCCCGCGGGCACATAGATGGCCGGTACGTTGGCGCTGGTGGCGCCCATCAGCAGTCCGGGGGTGGTCTTGTCACAGCCGCCCATCAGCACCGCGCCGTCGATCGGATGCGATCGAATCAGTTCTTCGGTTTCGATCGCCAGCAGGTTCCGATACAGCATCGTTGTCGGCTTGACCGCGCTTTCCGACAGCGAGATCGCAGGCAGTTCGACCGGAAAGCCGCCTGCCTGCAGCACGCCGCGCTTGACGTCGTCGACGCGTTGCTTGAAGTGGGCATGGCACGGGTTGAGGTCGGACCAGGTATTGATGATCGCAATGATCGGCCGGTCCAGCCATTCTTCGGGCGAATAGCCCATCTGCATGATGCGGGAACGATGGCCGGAGGAACGAAGGTCGTCTGGTGCGAACCAGCGCGCGCTGCGCAAGGTGTCGGGAGTTTTTCTGGGGCGGGTCATTGTCTCGTACCGTTGTTGTCGACTGCAGGGCAGGCGCGGTGCTCTGTGGCCCGCTGGACTGCATTGAAGCACTAATATATTAGTGCGTCAACGCAGGAGTCCCTGGGGTAAACTCGGCCCATGGAAGCGACTCTCCCCAATGTTCCGGTGCAACGATTCTTGTTCGACCGCACCCGCCAGGCGGCGCCGCAGGTGTTCGAGCACATGCGCGACCAGATCATCGCGATGGCGCTGCCCCCGGGCACCGTGCTGTCGCGTGTGGACCTTGCCACGCAGTACGGCATCAGCCAGACGCCGGTGCGGGATGCGTTGATGCGCCTGAGCGAAGAAGGGCTGGTCGACATCTTTCCGCAGCACGCCACGCGTGTCAGTCCTATCGATATCGCGCTGGCGCAGCAGGCGCATTTTCTGCGGCAGTCGATCGAGCTGGAAGTGGCGCGCGCGCTTGCCGAATCGGCCGACCCCGCGCTGGTGGACACTTTGCGCGCAAACATCCGGCGCATGCGCACGGTCGTTGACGACGACAACTATGCCGAGTTCACGGTGCTGGACCAGGCCTTCCACCGCACCTTGTACGAGGCGGCCAGGGTGCCGGACCTGTTCCACCTGGTGCGGCGCCAAAGCGGTCACCTGGATCGTCTGCGGCGGCTGCATCTGCCCATCGCGGGCAAGACCAAGGCCGTGGTGCGCGACCATGTGGCGATCGTGGACGCGATCGCGGCGGGTGATCCGGTCAAGGCCGAAGCGTGCGTGCGCGGGCACCTGTCGGGTACGCTGTCGCATCTGGACGCGATCCGGTCGCGCTATGCGACGTATCTGCGTTGACCGCTCACCACGCCGTTGTCTTTTCGAGGCCTTCATGACCCCAGCTCCCGCACCGCTCGCCAATTATTCCGATGTCCGCCGCAGCGGGCAGCAGCTGTATGTCTCGGGTACGACCGCACGTCTTGCGGACGGCGTGGCCGGCGTGACCGTGGGCCCGGCGGGTGCCAAAACTTATGACGTGGGCGCGCAGACCGATGTCATCTTGCAGAAGATCGACACGGCGCTGCGGCCGCACGGATCGTCGGTAGGGCGCTGCGTGGCCATGACCTGCTACCTGGTCGACATGGCGGATTTCGCCGCCTTCAACGAGGCCTATAACCGGTGGTTCCCGCCGCAGGTGGTGACGCCGACGCGCACGTGCGTCGCGGTGCTGGCCCTGCCGCATCCCGACATGCGGGTCGAGATCACGGCGATCGCCGGTTTGCCCGAGCGTGACGAAGGACCTGGCACGTCCGACTAGGGAGTACCCGGCTACTGTCGAGCCAGCGGCCGGAACCCTGCTACCATCTGCGGGCCCCGCAGTACCCCCGCAACCCGTTGTGCCCTCTCATGCCCCACCCCGTACCGCCCCAAGCTCTGCCGGACGAGCGCCTTGCCTTCCTGTCCGGCGGCGGTGAAATGGGAGCCCGCATGCGCGCCTTCGACTGGGCCGCGTCGCCCCTTGGCGATCCGGCGGCCTGGCCGCAATCCCTGCGTTCGATGATCTCGGTCTGCCTGAACTCGCCCATGCTGGGCACGGTGCTCTGGGGACCCGATCTGCGCATGTTCTACAACGATGCGTATATCGATTCGATGGCCGATCGTCACCCGGCCGCCCTGGGCGCGCCAGTTGCCTGCGTCTGGGGCGATGCCTGGACGCAGGTGTCGCCCCCGTTCCTGCAATGCCTGCAAACCGGCCAAGGGTTCTCGCAGACGCGCGTTCCTTTGCCAATCCTGCGGCGGGGGAAGGCCGAAACCACCTGGTGGGACTTCAGCGCCGCCCCGATCCGCGGCGAAGACGGCAGCATCGTCGGTCTGTTCAACCAGGGTGTCGAGACGACCGACCGCGTCGTTGCCGAAGCCGAGATCCGTGCCGACGCCGATGCCAAGGCCTTCCTGCTGGCGCTGGAAGAACGCCTGCGTGACCGGTTCGATGCCGACGCCTGCATCCGCGCGGCAGCAGAATTGCTGGGACGGCGGCTGGGCGTCGGCCAGGTGGCCTATGGCGAATTCGATGCGTCGGGCGAGCACGTCGACGTCAAGTCGGACTGGAACGACGGCCACTTCGAGCCCATCCGCGGACAGTTTGCGGTGGACGCGTTCGGTCCGGCATTTATCCGCGAGCTTCGGGCAGGGCGCACAGTGGCCATCGCAGACATCCACAGCGACCCCAGGTCGTGCGGGCCTGAAGCGTTGCCCGCATTCGAAAGCGTGGGCGTCGCGGCGCTGGTCAATGTGCCGGTGTTCAAAGATGGCCGGTTGATGGCCGTGCTGGCCGTGCATTCCAGTGCAAGGCGTATCTGGTCTCCTGACGAGCTGGCATTGGCGGAACAGGTGGCCGAACGCCTGTGGGCATCGGTGGTGCGCATGGGGACCCACACGCTGTTGCAGCACAGTGAACGCCGTCTGGAAGCGGCGCTGGCGATTGCCCGGCTCGGCGCGTTCGAGTGGAATTTTCTGACCGGCGAAACCCGGTTTGATCAGCGGGCCCGCGATATCTTCGGGTTTTCGCCCGACGAACGCCTGGATGCGCAAAAGATCATCGACCGGATCGAGCCGGCGGACCGGCCGTCGGTCGATGCGGAAACGAGCATGGCGTCACGCGTCGTCGGACAGCGGGATATCGAATACCGCGTGCGCGCGCCGGGCGCACCGATCCGTCTCGTACGCAGCCTGAGCGATGTCTCCGCCGCGGCCGACGGCAGGATCGAACGCGTGATCGGCGTTTTTGAAGATGTGACGCAGCGGCGGCAGGCCGAAACGCGGCTGCGCGATAGCGAGGAGTTCAATCGCCGCGTATTGGCCAGCAGCGATGACTGCATCAAGGTGCTGGATCTGGACGCGTGCATCGTGTTCATGAGCGAAGGCGGGCAGCGCGTCATGGAGGTCAGCGAATTCGAAACGATACGCGGCAAGCCCTGGCCCGATCTCTGGAAGGGCGAAGGGCATCACGATGCGATCGCCGCGGTCGCCGCCGCCCGCGACGGCATGAGCTTTCGTTTCCAGGGCGCGGCCGACACCCTGGCCGGCACGCCCAAGTGGTGGGATGTGCAGGTCACACCCATCCTCGACGCCGAGGGCCGTCCTGAAAAGCTGCTGTCCGTGTCCCGCGACATCACCACACGCAAGCAGATCGAACTGGCCTTGCAGGCGTTGAATGAAACCCTGGAGCATCGGGTCGTCGAACGCACTCGCGACCGCAACAGCCTGTGGGAATTGTCGTCGGACATCATGCTGCGGTGCGAGGCGAGCGGCACCATTACCGCCGTCAATCCCGCCTGGACCGAAGTGTTGGGATGGCGCGATGATGAACTGCTCGGCCAGGACATTTTCGACTTCATCCACCCCGACGACCGGCATCGTGCCGATCCGGATACCCGGGCGTCGGGCGAGGGGCGTCCTTACCGGCGCTTCGACAACCGGTACCTGCACAAAGATGGCAGCTACCGGTGGATTTCGTGGTCGACCCGGCTGGACCAGGGTGTGGTCAACGCGGTCGGGCGCGATGTGACGCTGGACTATGAACGGGCCGAGGCGCTCAAGGTGGCCGAGGCGTCGCTGCGCCAGGCGCAGAAGATGGAAGCGGTCGGTCAACTGACCGGCGGGCTGGCGCACGATTTCAACAACCTGCTGGCCGGCATTTCGGGCAGCCTGGAATTGACGCAGGTGCGCCTGGCCCAGGGCCGGTTCAACGACGTGGATCGCTACATGGCGGCCGCCCAGGGCGCCGCGCGCCGCGCCGCGGCCTTGACGCATCGGCTGCTGGCTTTTTCGCGCCGGCAGACGCTGGACCCGAAGCCGACGGACGTGAATCGCCTGGTCTTTGGCATGGAAGAACTGATCCGCCGCACCATCGGCCCGTCGATCGAACTGGAAACCGTTGGCGCGGCCGGTCTGTGGCCCGCCCTGGTCGATGGGTCCCAGCTGGAAAATGCACTGCTGAACCTGTGCATCAACGCGCGGGACGCCATGCCCGATGGCGGACGGATCACCATCGAGACCGCCAACAAGTGGCTGGACCGATGGACGGCCGATCACCACACGATTCCGGACGGGCAGTACCTGTCGCTGTGCGTGACGGATACCGGCACCGGCATGACGCCCGAGGTGATTGCGCGGGTGTTCGAACCGTTCTTTACCACCAAGCCGATCGGCGCCGGGACGGGCCTCGGGCTGTCCATGATCTATGGCTTTGCGCACCAGTCGGGCGGCCAGGTGCGGATCTATTCGGAGGTGGGGCAGGGCACGACCGTGTGCATCTACCTGCCGCGTCATCAGGGGGAAGGCGAAGTGGTCGAGCCCCTGCCCGCGCCTGCCGAGTTGCCGCGGGCGGAGCAGGGCGAGACCGTGCTGGTGGTGGATGACGAGCCGACCGTGCGCATGCTCGTCGCCGACATCCTGGATGAGCTGGGCTACACCGCCATCGAAGCCGACGATGGCCCGTCAGGGTTGCGGATCCTGCAGTCGGACGCGCGGATCGACCTGCTGATCTCCGACGTGGGCCTGCCGGGCGGCATGAACGGCCGGCAGATGGCGGATGCGGCGCGTGTGTCGCGGCCCGAGCTCAAGGTGCTGTTCATTACCGGCTATGCGGAAAATTCCGTGGTCGGCAACGGCCATCTGGCGCACGGCATGCAGGTGCTGACCAAGCCGTTCGCGGTCGACGTGATGGCCGACCGGATCCGGGCGATTATCGGCGCGGACTGAGCATCACTGCCCCGGCGCCGCGCATCACGCCGGCTTGCGGAACTTGAGCAAGCGCGTGGGCAGCGCGATCGGCTGGTCCGGGTCGAACCAGCTCATGTCCGGGATGCGGGAGTCGGTCACGTACATCGTGCCGTCCGGTCCCTCGGCCAGGGTGTCGGGCCAGCGGAAATCGGGTGCCTGGGCCCATGGGCGCACTTCGCCGTCTTCCAGGATGGATACGGCATTGTCTTCGACGGCCGTGATGTACAGCCGGCCCTGGGCATCGATATGCAGGCCGTCGGCCGGACCATGTTCCACCACCTTTTCCACCTGCTGGCCGACGGCGTCGTCGCTGGCCTGCGGGTCCAGCAAGGCCGGGGTCGGGACCCGGTAAATGGTCTTGCCCTTGACGGCCTGCCAGTACAGATGCCCGCCATCGGGAGACAGGGCAATGCCGTCGGACGAGAACACGACGCCGCGGCCGTCGGTCATCAGCAGCGGTTTGCCGTCGGACTTGACCTGCACCGTGGTGTCGATCTGGGTGCTGGGGTGGCCATCAAGCACGCGCCGCGCCGTCCCGGTCTCCAGGTCGACCACCACGATGGCGCCGTGGGCGCCGGAGTCGGTCAGGTAGGCCGTCTTGCGGTCCGGACTCAGCCGGATGTCATTCAGATAGCTGCCCTGCGGCGCGATGGTCTCGTCGAACGCAATATTCTGCACGACCTGGTCGGACGCCAGGTCGATCTTCACCAGCTTGGGCGCATCGGGCACCACCTGCGCCTGCGCGGGCGCGCCAGGGTCGATGACCCACAGGCTGTCGCCATGCGGATCCGCCACGACCGACTGCACGCAGACCCAGTGATCGTTTGGCGTCATGTCGTCGCGCCTGGCATTGCGCCAGCTGTTCCATTCCTCGTCGGGATAGGGACGCAGCGAACCGTCGGGCAGCAGCTCGGCAACCGACACGGGCGCGTCTTCGGTCCAGCGCGGGAAGTTAACGAAGAACCGGTTGTCGGGCGTGACGGTAATACCGGTGACCTGATGCTCGAAGGTGGCGACGACTTCCAGTTGGGCCGCGCCGGCCGACGAACCAATCGATGTGACGTCCACGTCGGGGGACCGGCGCGCCTGAACACGGGAAAAGGGATAACGAAGCATGGGAGCCTCCTTGCTGCGGGCGCCGTGAAAGACATGCCCCATGCATGCCCAGACGACGGCGCGTTGGTGCCTGACCTGCAGCAACATCGGTGCCCAGTCTCACCCTCCGTGCTTCAGGCGCCGTCGACCCATCGGGCGGCCCACACCCGGGTGGCTTCCGTCAGCCATCCCGCCACCTCCGTGCGGACGATGTCTCCCAGTTCCAGGTGGTGTCCGGCTTCACGCAAGCCGTCGAGCGCACGGGCCGGGTCCAGTGCGGTCGCGCCCGTTTGCTTGGACAGCTTTTGCCCATCGGCGTTGGTCACGACGGGCACATGCATCATGCGCGGCTCGGGCAGGCCCAGCAGCCGCTGCAGTACGCGCTGGCGGGGCGTTGACGCCAGCAAGTCCGCGCCGCGCACCACGTCGGTCACGTGCTGCGCCGCGTCGTCCACCACCACGGCCAATTGATAGGCCCACAAGCCGTCCGCCCGCAGCAGGACAAAGTCGCCCACGTCGGCGGCCACGTCTTGCTGCTGGGGGCCGACCCAGCGGTCCTCGAAGTGGATGACACCCGGTGGTACGCGCACGCGCCAGGCCCGGGCATGGCGGCCCGGCGGCAGGCCCTGGGCGCAGGTGCCGGGGTAGGGGATTTCGCCGTCGGGCAGGCGGCCGTCGCGCCGCAATACCGAATCGGCGATTTCCTTGCGCGTGCAGCCGCAGCCGTAGATGTGGCCGGCGTGTGTCAGGCGGTCGAACGCCTCGCGGTAGACGGCGTTGCGGGCCGACTGGACCAGGATGGGGCCATCCCAGTGCAGGCCGAAGCCTTGCAATTGCTGGCAGATGCGGTCGGCCGCCCCGGGCACGACCCGGGGCGTATCCAGGTCTTCCATCCGCAGCAGCCACTGGCCGCCGTGCGCGCGCGCGTCCAGGTAACTGGCCAGGGCGGCCACCAGGGACCCCTGGTGCAAGGGGCCGCTGGGGCTGGGCGCGAACCGACCGATGTAGGGTCGGCGGCTCATGGCAGCACCTTGCCGGCCGGCGCCTGCGCATGCAGCGGCGTCAACAGGGCCGCCCGCAAGCGGGGCGATTCCAGCCGTTGCAGGAACCACTGCAGGGCCAGGCCTTCCGCCGGCGCGCGCCAGGCGTACAGCACCCGTTCGTTCAGCGGCACACCGTCGACCTGGCGCGCCACCAGCCGGCCTTGCGACAGGTAGGGCGCCGCCATCGGCTCGGGCAGGTAGCCGCATCCCAGGCCGCGCAGCTGTGCCTGCAGCTTGGCCTGCAGGGTCGAGACGGTCAGGGTGTGCTGCACCGACAGCAGGCCCTTGGACATGACCGGCAGGCGGCGCGATGTGTCGGCGACGGCCACGGCCGTATGCCGTTCGATCACGGCCGGGTCCAGCGGGTCTTCCATGCTGGCCAGCGGATGGTGCGGCGCCATGCAGAACACGAACGGCATCTGGCCGATCACCCGCGAATGAAAACCTTCAGCCGGGGCGCCATCGGCGTCGGTGCCTATTGCCAGGTCCGCCCGTCCGCTGAGCAGGGCGTCCCAATTGCCTTGGAGCACCTCGGTCGAGAAGCGCAGCCGGGTGCCGGTGCCCAGCGCATGAAAGTCTTCCACCAGGTCGAACAGCGGGTCTTCGCACAGAATGGCATTGACCGCGATGCGCAGCTCGACTTCCCATCCGGTCGCGATCCGTTTGACCCGGTGGGCAAGGGCGTCGAAGGCATTGAGCAGATGCCGGCCTTCCCGCAGCAATTCGGTCCCGGCGCGGGTCAGCTGCGCGCGGTGGCCCGACCGGTCGAACAGCAGCACGTCCAGGTCGTCTTCCAGGCGGCGCACCGAATAGGTCACGGCGGATGGCACCTTGCCCAGCTCGCGCGCCGCCTTGGCAAAACTGCCGTGGCGCGCGATCGCGTCGATCATCTGCAGGGATTCGGGGGTCAAGGACTGCATAGGCACTCGTTCAAATTTATTGAATGGTTCCGTCAAATCATACGGCACCGGCAGCGGGCTCACGCGCCCACAATGGATCCATCGTCAAGCGCGCCACGGCAATCTTCGTGGTGCAGCAACTGGAGCATTTCTCATGATTACCCTTCGTCGCAGTGAAGAACGCGGTCAGGCCAACCACGGCTGGCTCAAGAGCGCCCACACCTTTTCGTTCGCCGGCTATTACGATCCGGCGCACATGGGCTTCGGGCCGCTGCGCGTGATCAACGACGACTTCATTGCCGCCGGCCGGGGCTTTGGCACCCACGGTCACCGCAATATGGAAATCATTACCTATGTGCTGGACGGCGCGGTAGCGCACAAGGACAGCATGGGCAACGGGTCGACCATCCGTCCGGGTGACGTGCAGCGCATGAGCGCCGGCACGGGTGTGCAGCATTCGGAATTCAATCCCGATGCCGCCAACGCGACCCACCTGCTGCAGATCTGGATCGAACCGAACGAAGTCGACGGCCAGCCCGCCTATGAAGAAAAGAACTTCCCGGCCGAAGAAAAGCGGGGCCGCCTGCGCCTGGTGGCCTCGCCCGACGCGGCAGACGGCTCGGTCGGCATCCGGCAGGACGCCCGCCTGTTCGTCGGTCTGTTCGACGGGCAGGAAAGCGCGACCTTGCCCCTGGGCGCCGGCCGCAAGGCCTGGGTACATGTTGCGCAAGGTCAGGCCACCGTCAACGGCAAGGCCTTGAATGCAGGGGATGCGCTGGCGCTGGAAGACGAGGCGGAAGTCTCGATTGCCAAGGGGACGGGGGCGGAAGTGCTGGTGTTCGATCTGCCCTGATCACCCGGTGGACGGGCAGGGCGGGCCGACACAGTCCAAACCTGCATAGCTCGGTGCCAGACGGCGGCCCTCATGGCCGCCGTTTTTTATTGTTCGTACGACCATCCTCCTGGGAAAGCGGCCGGTTTTTGTGTTGTTGCATCAACACGAAAGCGATACGTGCCATGCAATCTGGTGTGCAAGGGTTTACCCTAGTCGCAGTGGGGCACCTTGCACGCTACTATCTGTTTCGTGTTCCATATATGGGCCGATGGTTCACATACGAAACAAAAGTACGCCCGGCCACCGACTCAACAATTGCACCGCTGACCCCTCATGACGATGCCCCGCCCCGACGCGCAGGACAAGTATCTGGTTCCAGGCCTGGAACGGGGTCTGCGCGTCTTGTGCGAAGTGGGCAAGGGCGAATTGAACCTGACCGCGCCGGAACTGGCGCGGCGCCTGCAGGTTCCGCGAACTACCGTGTTCCGGCTCTTGTCTACGCTTGAGCATCTGGGTTTTGTCGCCCGCACCGACAGCCGCCGTGAATTTGGCCTGGGCATGTCGGTGCTGCGCCTGGGATTCGAATACCTGTCGTCGCTTGCATTGACCCAGCACGGCCTGCCGGTGCTTGAAGCACTGCGCGACGAGTGCGACTATTCCTGTCATCTGGTGGTGCGCGATGGCGCGCACATCGTCTATGTTGCCAAGGTAGCGTCCGAGCGGCCCCTGGCCAGCTCCGTCAACGTCGGCACCCGCCTTCCTGCTCATGCCACGGCGCTGGGCCGCGTACTGCTGCAGGACATGGACATCGACGCCTTGCGGCAACTGTTCCCGGTGCATCCGCTGCCGGCCCATTCCCCGTCCACGCCAACGTCGGTCGACGCGCTGGCGGCCATGCTCGAACTGGACCGCGCACGCGGTCATGTGTATTCGGAAGGTTTTTTCGAACCCGGGATTTCCACGGTCGCCGCCGCCGTTCGTGATGGCAACGGCCAGATAGTTGCCGCCCTGGGGGTGACCATCCCCCAGACGCGGATCGATGCCGACGCGTTGCGGGTGCTGGTCCAGCGCGCGCACCGCGCTGCCGGCGACCTGTCGGCGCGGCTTGCTGCCGACGCCGGCGCTGACATGACTTCTTCTTCGTCCCGCATTTCCTCTTCTTTCAACGGAACGACCGCTCAATGACCATGTACAACCTCCAAGGCACCGTTGCCGTCGTGACCGGTGGCACTTCCGGGATCGGCCTTGCCACCGTCGACCTGCTGCTGGAAGCCGGCGCCGCCGTGGCCTTCTGTGGTCGCGATGAAGCCAAGCTGCGCAGTGCGCGCGAAGGCCTGCTGACCAAGTATCCCGGCGCCACGATCTTTGCCGATCGGTGCGACGTGCTGGTGCCCGAACAGGTGCAGGCGTTTGCCGCCGCGGTCGAGCAGAACCTGGGCAAGGCCAGCATTCTGGTGAACAACGCTGGTCAGGGCCGTGTGTCGACGTTTGAAAACACCGAAAACGCCGCCTGGCTCGAAGAAATGCAGCTCAAGTTCTTCTCGGTCATCAACCCGACGCGCGCCTTCATTCCTCAACTCGAACAGTCCGACAACGCCGCCATCGTGTGCGTGAACTCGCTGCTGGCAATCCAGCCCGAGCCCCACATGGTCGCCACGTCGGCTGCCCGCGCCGGCATCCACAACCTGGTGCGCTCGCTGGCATTTGAATTGAGCGCCAAACACATTCGCGTCAATGGCATCCTGCTCGGCCTGGTCGAGTCGGGCCAATGGCGCCGCCGCTACGAGAACCGCTCCGACAAGTCTTTGTCGTGGGAAGCGTGGACCGCCGGCATCGCCAACGAAAAGCAGATTCCCCTGGGCCGCCTCGGCCGCCCCGAAGAACCTGCACGCGCCATCTTTTTCCTAGCCACGCCCTTGTCGTCCTATACGACGGGCAGCCATATCGATGTTTCCGGAGGGGTCTGCCGTCATGCCTGATACCAATAAAATTACCGTGGGCGCAGCCATTGCCGCCTTTCTCGAAAACTGTGGTGTCAAGGCGGCCTTCGGTGTCATCTCGATCCACAACATGCCGATCCTGGATGCCTTTGGCGAACGCGGCAACATCCGTTTCGTGATGGCGCGCGGCGAAGCCGGCGCGACCAACATGGCCGATGCCTATGCGCGCACGGTCGGTGGCCTGGGCGTCACGGTCACCAGCACCGGCACCGCCGCCGGCAATGCGTCGGGCGCCATGGTCGAAGCCCTGACCGCCGGCACGCCGCTGCTGCACCTGACCGGTCAGATCGACAGCCCGTACCTGGACCAGAACCTGGGCTTCATCCACGAAGCGCACAACCAGCTCGACATGCTGAACGCCGTGTCCAAGGCCGCTTTCCGCATCCGCACGCCCGAAACCGCGATCGGTGTCCTGAAACGCGCCGTGCAGATCGCCATGACCGCGCCGACCGGCCCCGTCAGCATCGAAATCCCGATTGACGTGCAGCAGGCCCTGATCGACATGCCTGCCGACCTGAACCCGCTGCCTATCGTCAGCGCCGTGCCCTCCGAAGCCGCGCTGGACGAACTGGCCGACCGCCTGTCCAAGGCTACCCGTCCGCTGCTGTGGCTGGGCGGTGGTGCACGCCAGGCCGGTGAACAGGTGCGCCGTCTGGCCCGCCTGGGCTTCGGCGTCGTGACCAGTACGCAGGGCCGCGGCGTCCTGCCGGAAAACGATCCGGCGATCATCGGTTCGTTCACGGCGTCCAAGCCGGTCGAAGCGCTGTACCAGACCGCCGACGCCATGCTGGTGGTGGGCTCGCGCCTGCGCAGCAACGAAACGCTCAAGTACGCCCTGAGGCTGCCCAAGACCCTGTACCGCATTGACGCGGATCCGCAGGCTGACGGCCGCGGCTATCGCAGCGATTACTTCGTGACGGGTGATTCGACCCTGGCATTGAAAGGCCTGGCCGACCGCCTGGAAGGCAAGCTGAAGGTTGACGCCAAGCTGGCCGACGACGTGCAGCGCGCACGCCAGGATTCGCTCAAGCAACTGATGGACGACGTCGGCCCCTACGCCACGCTGATCCAGAAGCTGCAGGCCCGCATCGACGCCGACTGCGAGGGCACGGATTTCAACTGGGTGCGCGACGTGACCCTGTCGAACAGCATGTGGGGCAACCGCCTGCCTAACCTGGCGGATTCCAAGTCCGGCGTGCACGCCCTGGGCGGCGGCATTGGCCAGGGCCTGGCCATGGGTATCGGCGCAGCCATCGGCTCGGCGGTCACCTCGGGCAACAAGACGGTCATGCTGGCCGGTGACGGCGGCTTCATCCTGAACCTGGGCGAACTCGCCACCGCGGTGCAGGAAGATGCCGACGTGGTCATGATCCTGATGAACGACCAGGCCTACGGCGTGATCAAGAACATCCAGGACGCCGTGTACGGTGGCCGCAAGCACTATGTGCAGCTGCACACCCCTGACTACGCATTGCTGTCGCAGTCGATCAACCTGCCACACACCCGCGTCAGCGACCTGGCCGATCTGGACGCCGCGCTGGAAAAGGGCTTCACGACCGAAGGCCCGTTCCTGATCGAAATCGACATGCTGTCGGTGGGTGGCTTCAAGGCCACGTTCGCCGGTCCGCCGTCCAAAGTTCCTGCCGACAAGGCAAAGGCGTAAGCCATGAGCAACGAGAAGAGTCTTCCGATTTGTATCGCCGGCGAGTGGCGGCTGGGCGGCGGTGACCGCTACGCCACCCTGTACCCGGCCACCGGCGAGCCGCATGCGTGGCTGAACGCCGCCAGCCTGGACGACGTCGAAGAAGCGATCCAGGGCGCGCACAAGGCCTTCCGCGAAAGCGGCTGGGCCCAGAAGAAGCCGCACGAACGTGCCGCTGTTCTGTATCGCGTCGCGCAACTGATCCGCGAACGGTCCGAAGAACTGGCGCAGATGCAGCGCCTGGACAACGGCAAGCCGATCAGCGAAACGCGCGGCCTGGTGGCCAGCGCCGCCGGCACGTTCCAGTTCTTTGCCGCGGCCTGCGAGACCCTGGAAGAAACCATCACGCCATCGCGCGGCGATTTCGTCACCATGAGCGTGTACGAACCGATGGGTGTCGTTGCAGCCATCACGCCCTGGAATTCGCCGATCGCCAGCGAAGCGCAAAAAATGGCGCCGGCGCTGGCCGCCGGGTGCGCAGTGGTCGTCAAGCCTGCCGAAATCACGCCGCTGGCCGCGCTGGAACTGGCCAAGATTTGCGAAGCCGCCGGCGTGCCCAAGGGCCTGATCAGCGTGTTGCCGGGCAAGGGCTCGGTGCTGGGTGACGCGATCACCAAGCACCCGCTCGTCAAGCGTGTGTCGTTTACCGGTGGCACCACGACCGGAAAGCACATTGCGCACATCGCGGCCGACAAGATGATGCCGGTGTCGATGGAACTGGGCGGCAAGTCGCCCACCATGGTGTTTGCCGACGCCGACCTGGACCACGCCGTGAATGGCATCCTGTACGGCATCTTCAGTTCGTCGGGCGAATCGTGCATTGCCGGGTCGCGCCTGTTCGTCGACGCCAGCATCTATGACGAAGTGCTGGAACGCCTGGCGGCCGGCGCCGCCCGTCTGCGCGTGGGCGATCCGGCCGACGAAAAGACCCAGATGGGTCCGCTGATCACCGGCAAGCACCGCGAATCGATCGAACAATACGTGGCGCTGGGCGTGAGCGAAGGCGGCCAGATCCGCACGGGTGGCGAGCGTCCGAGCGTGGCCGGGCACGAAAACGGCTACTTCTATCGTCCTACCATCATCGAAGGCCTGAATAACCAGAACCGCACGTGCCAGGAAGAGATCTTCGGCCCGGTGCTGGTTGCCATGCCTTTCAGCAACGAACGCGACCTGATCGAGCAGGCCAACGACAGCGTGTACGCGCTGGCGGCCGGCATCTGGACGCGTGACTTCAAGAAGGCCTGGAAGATTGGCCGCGAAGTCCAGGCCGGCACCGTCTGGATCAACACCTACAAGCAGTTTTCCATCTCGACCCCGTTCGGCGGGTGGCGTGACAGCGGCCTGGGCCGCGAAAAAGGCCGCCTGGGTATCTTGCAATACATGGAACAGAAGGCCATGTATTGGGGCACCAACGAACAGCCGCTGGGCTGGGCAAACTGAGATGGCGCATCAGGAGAGCAACATGGATGTACTGGGCATTGACGAGATCACCTACGGCGTGGACGATCTGGCGACCTGCAAGAAGTTCTTCGCCGACTGGGGCATGACCCTGGTCCAGGAGACCGACAAGTCGCTGGTGTTCGAAACCATGAACCGTTGCCGCGTGATCGCCAAGACGACCGACTTTCCTGGCCTGCCGGCCGGGATCGAAGACGGCCCGACCCTGCGCGAAGTGGTGTGGGGCGTGTCGAGCGATGACGTCATCGCACGCTTTACCGATATCGTGAAGAATCTGCCGGGTTATGTGAACGACAACGCCGGCCGCATCGGCTGCACGGACCCCAACGGCCTGGCCGTCCGCTTCCAGAAGACGCGCAAGATCGACGTCGAAATGGAAGTCGCGGGCATGAATACCTGGACCGACAAGTCGCGCCGCAACCAGCGCAGCCCGATCTATGAGCGCGCCACCCCGATCGAAGTGGGCCACGTCGTCTTCTTCGTGAAGGATGTGAACGCCGTCGAAAAGTTCTATACCGACAACTTCGGTTTCGTGGCGTCCGACCGTTATCCGAACAAGGGCGCGTTCCTGCGCTGCGCACCGGAAGGCGGTCACCACGACATCTTCCTGCTGCAGCCGCCGCACGGCAAGCCGGGCCTGAACCACGTGGCGTTCGCCGTGCGCGACATCCACGAAGTGTTCGGCGGCGGCATGGCCATGTCGCGCCTGGGCTGGGAAACGCAGTTGGGCCCGGGCCGTCACCCGATTTCGTCGGCCTATTTCTGGTACTTCAAGTCGCCGGCCGGCGGCCTGATCGAGTACTACGCCGATGACGACTACCTGGATGCCGAATGGGAAGCGCGTGAATTCGAACCGGGGCCGACCGTTTTCGCCGAATGGGCGATCGACGGCGGTCTGGACGGCCATACGCGCCGCCAGGTCGGCACCAAGGGTCCGGACGGCAAGTTCCTGACCGACAAGCGTTGATGTCCGACCCGAGCCCAATGATGAGCACGCCTGAATCCGGCCAGCCCGCCAGCCAACCCGCCGCCGCGCCGTCGCCGAACATTCTGCTGACCGTGCTGCTCAAGCACGATCAGTCGAACAACCTCGACGCCGTCCAGACCAAGCTGAAAGACGCCGACTGGTGGGAACGCTTTCCGCCCGAGGGCGTGAAAGTGGTCTCGTGGACGGTGGCGATGGGCTTCGGCCAGATCGTGACGCTCGACGTGCCCGCGCACCTGCTGCCGCTGGTGAACGTTGAACTCGAACGGTCGGCCTGGGGCGTGTTCCGCACCGAATGTTTTCCAACGTATGACTTTGTCCCGGTTCGCGAACGCATTCGCGAGCGGGTGAGAAATGGAGGTAAATGATGCAAGATCGTTATCTGGAACCCCATCAGGCCCGCAAACGCGAGCCGACGGCCTACGAGAACCTGCTTGGCGACTCGCTCGAACGCGCATTCAGCAGCGGCGTGCATGAATTGTCCGGCCTGGTCGAATACCTGAACAACTACGGCCCTCCGGGCATGGACGCGCGTCCGTGGACCGAAGAGATTCTTTCCAAAGAGCTGGCGCGGCTCGCCAACTAACGCAGGAGCATGGCAATGAGCACCAAATACCAAACCCCTGATGACCTGTTGGCCGTCGGCCTGAAAGACCTCTGGTACCCCATCTGCCCGTCGGACTTCGTGACCGACAAGCCGATTTCGCTGCGCCGCCTGGGCCAGAAATTCGCCATCTGGCGCGATGCCGACGGCACCCCGTACGCACTGGAAGACCACTGCCCGCACCGCGGCGCGCCGCTGTCGCAAGGCATCCCGATGGGCGACCGCATCGCCTGCGGCTACCACGGCGTCCAGATCCGCAAGGACGGCGTGGTCACCAGCGTGCCAGGCAGCCCGGGCTGCAGCCTGGAAGGCAAGCGCGCGGCGCGTTACTTCCACCTGAAGGAAGTGGCCGGCGCGATCTTCCTGTACAACAGCAGCGAACAGATCGACACCCCGCCGCCGCTGAACCTGCCGGAACAGCTGACCGACGACGCCACGTGGTCCAACTTCCTTTGCTACACCGAATGGAAGGGCGACTACCGCTACGTGATCGACAACGTGATGGACCCGATGCACGGGACCTACCTGCACAAGCAGTCGCACTCGATGGCCGAAGGCTCGACGGTGGCGGAATTCGGCGTGCGGGATACGCCGACTGGCTTCATCTTCGAAAAGAAGGGCCAGCGCAACATGAACTTCGACTGGACGGAATGGGCCGATACCGGCATCCATTACATGCTGCTCGAGATCCCGTATCCGAAGTCCGGCGGCCCTGGCGGCAGCTTCGGCATCGTCGGTATCTACACGCCGATCAACGAAAAGCTGTCGGCCGTGTTCCACTGGCGCGTCCGCCGCGTGCAGGGCTGGCAGCGCGATGCGTGGCGTTTCCTGTACCAGAACCGTCTGGAAGCGCGCCACTGGGCCGTGCTGGAACAGGACCGCGTGATGCTGGAAGAAATGGAACCCGACGCGAACACGCGCGAGAACCTGTATCAGCATGACATCGGCATCGTGCGTCTGCGCCGTCACATGCGCAAGCTGGCGTCGGCCCAGCTCGAGCAGCTGCAAGACAAGGCGGCATGAGCACCCCCGCACCGGTCCGCCGCGTCATCGCGCCGTCGCTCCCCGAGCGCGACACGATGACGTGGTCCAACTGTCTGGTGCGGGGCAACGAGATCTCGTTGTCCGGCGTCACCGCGAACCCCGAATCGACGGTCGACGCCCCGCTCGGCACCTACGAGCAGACGGTGGTGATCCTGAACAAAATACGGGCGTTGGTCGAAGCCGCTGGCGGTACGGTCGAAAATATTTATAAACTGGTCATTTACGTCACCGACATCAAGGACAAGGACGAAGTCGGACGCGCCCGGAAAGAATTTTTCCAGGTGCCGTATCCTTGTTCTACCTTGGTCGGGGTCAACGCACTCGTTTTTCCCAGCCTGACCGTGGAAATCGACGCATTTGCCAGCCTCGATTACGCCCTGCGCGCGAGCGCCTAACGCTTCCAGATATCCGTCCATGAATACCAGCTCACTCATTCCGGTCCTGATCCACACCATCCGCCACGAAGCCAAAGGCATCATCAGCATCGAGTTTCGTGCTGCCGAAGGCGGCGAACTGCCTCCGTTCGAAGCCGGTTCGCACATCGACCTGCATCTGGACAACGGTCTGGTCCGCAGCTATTCGTTGTGGAATTCGCCGAACGAGCGGAACCGCTATGTGGTGGGCGTGCTGAACGACAAGAACAGCCGCGGTGGATCGAAGTTCGTCCACGAAAACCTGCGCGTTGGCACGATCATCAAGATCTCGCTGCCGCGCAACAACTTCAAGCTGGACGAGATCGCACCCAAGTCGGTGCTGGTCGCGGGCGGTATCGGCGTCACGCCGATCTACTGCATGTTCAACCGCCTGCGCGACCTGGGCAAGCCGGTCGAGATGCTCTACTGTGCGCGGTCCAAGGCCGAAGCGGCCTTTTCCGAAGAGCTGCTGGGCCATGAAGCCATGGTCACCACGCACTTCGACGAAGACAAGGGAGGCCCGCCAGATCTGAAAGGTTTCCTGGCGCAGCATTCGGCTGACACGCACTTCTACTGCTGCGGCCCGACGCCCATGCTGAACGCGTTCGAAGCCGCCTGCGCGGAACTGAACTTCCCCAACGTCCACGTCGAGCGGTTTGCGGCGGCGGGCGAAGTGGAAGCGGCGCAGGACTCGGCCTACCGGGTCGAGCTCAAGCGCAGCAAGAAGACGCTCGACATTCCGGCCGGCAAGTCGCTGCTGGACGCGCTGCTGGATGCGGGCGTGGACTGTGACTACAGCTGCCGCGAAGGCGTGTGCGGCGCATGCGAAACCTCGGTCATCGAAGGCGAACCCGAGCATCGGGATTCGGTGCTGACCGAACGCGAACGTGCATCGAACAAGACCATGATGGTCTGCGTGTCGGGGTGCAAGGGCAAGAGCCTGGTTCTGGATCTGTAAGCTGCCAGCGCTGGATTAAAACCGCGTTCCCCGCTGGATGAAGACCGCGTTCCTTTTGCAGGGCGCGGTTTTTTTTCGTCTGCCGGGATGCCTCTTCCATGCCTCTGGGCTGCGCCCTAGTCAGCGTGCGAGACCTGAATCAGCCAGTCCCGAGTTGCCTGTACTGCGTCGCTGACGGGCCGCCGGTCCGGTGCAAGCACGTGATAGGCCATCGCGTCCAGCAATGGTTCGGACACCACGCGCAGCAAACCCAGCTTCAACTCATCCTGTACCAGCAAGACGCTGAGCAAGGCGACACCCTGGCCCGCGATGGCGGCCTGGATCGCATGGCTTTCCTCCGAGTACCTCGGCCCTGCCGCTGGGTCAGCGAATGCGATGCCTGCCGCGCGGGACCAGGCCGGCCAGCTCAGTTCGGCGGGCGTCGGCCGGTGCCAGTCGAAGTGCACCAGGGGCCATGTTGCAGGATCCTGGTCGGATGCCGGCATCAGGGACGGGCTGGCGACTGGCGCAAAGCGGTCTCGCAGCAGGAGGGTGGCAGTGGCGCCCGGAAACGGGCCGACGCCATAACGGATCGCCAGGTCGGCCGCGCCGCCATTCAGGTTGGCCGGCGCGTTCGACGCATGCACGTGCAGGTCGATCGACGGATGCGCCGCCTGAAATGCCGCCAGCTTGGGCAGCAGCCACTTCGCGGCGAAGGCCGGGGTCGTCGATAGCGTCACGGTATCCCTGTGCGGGTGACGCAATTGCTCGATCGCCGCCGCCATGCCCTGGAATGCGCCACTGACGGCGGCATACAGGGTTGCGCCATCGGGCGTCAACGCGACAGCGCGCACCTGGCGCACGAACAGCGGACGGTCCACGAACGATTCGAGCACACGAATGCGATGGCTGATGGCCGTCGCCGTCACCGACAATTCCTCGGCGGCCTTCTTGAAACTGAGCAGGCGGGCGGCGGCTTCGAACGCGCGCAAGGACGTGAGCGAGGGCAGGGGGGTAGGCATGGACAGATGATCCCATGTCATGCGTCGGCTGACCATTGATCGTTTGTCCAGCATCCGGGAACGGCCGAGACTGAAGCCACTGACCTGACTTCATTCAAAGGATGTTCCACGATGACGACCCTGCTGCACATTGATTCCAGCGCCCGTTCCGGTGCCTCGGGCACGACCCGGCACGGCTCCCACACTCGGCGCCTGACCGAACGTTTTGTTCATGCATGGACCCAGCGGCATCCGGACTCCCGGGTGGTTTACCGCGATGTTGGCGCGTCGCCACCGCCGCCCGTGTCCGGCCGATGGATACAGGCAGCCTTCACGCCCGAGCACGTGCGTGAGCCGTGGATGCACGACGAATTGCGGTGCAGCGATGCGCTGGTCGACGAGTTGCTGCACGCGGACGTCATTGTCGCGGGCGTGCCGATGTACAACTTCGGGCCACCCGCCTCGTTCAAGGCCTACATCGACAATATCGTCCGCGTCGGCCGCACCTTCGGGTTCGATCGCAGTCGTCATGGCGATCCCTACTGGCCCTTGCTGGCGGACGCCGGCAAGCGGCTGGTGCTGCTTTCCTCGCGGGGGGACTTCGGGTACGGACCCACTGAACGCCTGGCGGACCGCAACCACGTCGAAGCGTCGGTGCGCACAGCCTTTGCCTATCTGGGCATCACGGACATGGTGGGCGCGGCGATCGAATACGACGAGTTCGGCGACGACAGGCTGGCGCAATCCATCGCGCGCGCCGAGGCGAAGGTGGACGAACTGGTGGAGGCCCTGGACGCCACGGCGCGTTAACGGTCTTCGGTCAGATCCGCATCGATGGGGTGGGCGGAACCGGCAGCGGTGGGGGCCTGCGCGCCAGCCTGGCCGGGCGTGTCGCCGTATCCGGCTGGCGTTTCATGCAGCGTGGCAGGCACGAGCGACGCCGGCGTCGACCCGTCGAACAGATGCGCGGGCAGATGTTTGACGGCTTCGTAGGTCGTGCCGATATGGTCGCGCAACAGGCGCGACGCCAGCTCCGCATCACGCGCCAGCGTGGCATCCAGGATGCCTTGATGCTCGTCGTGCAGGTCGCGCGGAATGGGGTCGCGCACGATGGTCAGGCGCCGGTAGCGCTCGGCCTGCTGGTACAGGATCCCCAGGAAATGATGCATCCACCGTGAGTCGCAGGCGCTGATCAGCGCCTGGTGGAATTCGCGGTTGCGCTCTTCCCATTCATTGAAGCGGCCCGGCCGGTCCACCGCCAGCCGTTCCTCCGCCCGTCGCAGGCGGTGAAACGCCGCGATCACCCGGCTTTCCCAGACATCGTCGCCCACGGCGATCGACTGCCGCAGTGCTTCGCTTTCCATCAGCATCCGGTTGCGGGTGATGTCCAGGAAGTCTTCCAGCGAAATCGGCGTGACGTGAAAGCCCCGCTGTCCGTGCACGATCACCAAGGCATCCGATACCAGCAGCGCCAGCGCCTCGCGCAGCGTGCCGGCGCCCACTCCATACGAATCTTTCAGGTGTTCCACCCGCAGGCGCGAGCCGGGCGGCAGGCGACCTTCAATGATGTCGCGGCGCAGGCTGGCGTACGCCGACCCGACCAGGGTGGTGGGGGCGGCGGCGTGGGCCAGAGGGGGCAGGGCGGCGGAGATTTCCGGCATGGAGCGGGACGACGCGTGAGCATCGCAAGGCAAGGTCGACAAGCCGAAGTGTAGAGGACTTTGAGGCGATCGGAACGAATCTAGGGAAAACCAGAAAATCTCGATAAAACGCTTTGACTTCGATATTCCCGGCGTCTATCTTATAAAAAAGCGCAGGAGACAGGCAGTGATTCATCTACATGACATCCGCTACGTCCGGCTCGGTACCCCCGACCTGGATGCCTCGGTCAAATATGCCACCGACGTCCTTGGGCTGGAAGTCGCGGAACGGTCGAACAAGACGGTGTACCTGCGGTCCGACAGCCGGGACCATACCCTGGTGTATTTCGAAGGCGATGCGCGCGACCACACCGCGGCCTTTGAAGTCGACACTGCCCGGGAACTGGACGACGCCCTCCAGACGCTGGAAAACGCCGGCGTGCGCGCCGTGCGCGGCACGGCCGAAGAAGCCGAACAGCGCCATGCGCGCGACTTCATCCGGTTCAACGATCTGTCGGGCAATCGCATCGAACTGGTCTTCGCGCCGCACCACAGCGGCCGCCGCTTCTTCGGCTCGCGCGATGCCGGCATCACCGGCTTCAGCCACATCGGCCTGCGCACGCTGGACGGCCGCCGTGATGAAGCCTTCTGGACGACGCTGCTTGGCGCGAAGGTCAGCGATCGCATCGGCGAAGCGGCTTTGCTGCGGATCGACGACGTGCATCACAAGATCGCGCTGTTTCCGTCCAGTTTCCCGGGCGTGCAGCACATCAATCACCAGGTTGAAAGCATCGACGACGTGATGCGCGCGTATTACATCCTGCGCGAACGCAACATCCCGATCCGCTTCGGCCCCGGCCGGCACCCGACCTCGGGCGCCATGTTCCTGTACTTCGAAGGGCCGGACAGCATGATCTACGAGTACTCCACCGGCGTGCGCATGATCACTGAAGAAGACGAAAAGACCTACCGTCCGCGCGACTTCCCCATGGTGCCGTCGTCGTTCTGCATGTGGGGCGCGCGCCCCGATATTCCGGAATTCAAGACATGACCGACTTTCAAGCCGATGCGGTCAGCCCCGAAGCGGGCGCCGTGCCGACCGCGCGCCAGCAAAGCCTGGTGCGCGCTGCAGCCCGGGCGCTGTCCCGCGCGGGGCTGGTGCATGCCTACGGGCATTGCAGCCTGCGGCTGGACGCGGACGCATTCCTGGTGTGCGCGGCTCGCCCCATGGGCCAGATCGACCCGACCGAAGATGGCGTGGTCGTGCCGGTCAACGGGGAATTGCCCGATGGCGTGCTGGGCGAAGTGCGCATCCATCAGCAGATCTACCAGCGCCGGCCCGATGTGCAGTCCGTGATCCGCAGCATGCCGCGCGACGTCATGACGCTGTCGGCAGCGGGCCTCACCCCGTCACCGCGGCACGGCATGGGCTCGTACTTTTCGCCTGGTGTGCCGCTGTGGCAAGACCCGCAACTGATCCGCACCGAAGCCCAGGCGGCCGGCGTGGCAGACACCTTGGGGACAGGCCCGGCAGTGGTGATGCAAGGCAATGGCACGGTGATCGCGGCGGCTTCTATCGAGGAAGCCGTGGTGCTGACCTGGTACCTGGAAGATGCCGCGCGGATCGAATTGCAGCTGCGCGCCGCCGGCCTGGCGGACGCGCCCGGATTGACGCCGGACCAGTGCGCGCAGCGGGCCACGCGCGCCGGCCGGATCTTTGAACGAATGTGGGAATACCTGTGCGCCGGTGATCCGGAATTTGCAGAGGTCCTTTAATTTTTGGAGTGAGCAAGGCAATGAGCGATTTCAGGAACTTCATCAACGGCGAGTGGGTGTCGACAGGCAAGACATTCGAAAACCGCAATCCCGTCGACAACAGCCTGATCGGCATGGTGCATGAAGCCGGCAAGGCGGAAGTCGGGGCGGCGGTCGACGCTGCACGCGCTGCGCTGAAGGGCCCGTGGGGCAAGCTCAAGGTCGAAGACCGGGTCGAACTGCTGCATGCCATTGCCGACGGCATCAACGCCAACTTCGACGAGTTCCTGGCGGCCGAAATGGCCGACACGGGCAAGCCGCATGGGCTGGCCAGCCACGTGGACATCCCCCGCGGCGCCGCCAACTTCAAGGTCTTTGCCGACCTGATCCGCAACGTGCCGACCGAAAGCTTCGGCATGGACACGCCTGATGGCGGCCACGCCATCAACTATGCCGTGCGTGCACCGCGTGGCGTGATCGGCGTCGTCTGCCCCTGGAACCTGCCGCTGCTGCTGATGACCTGGAAGGTCGGTCCCGCGCTGGCCACCGGCAATACCGTCGTGGTCAAACCGTCGGAAGAAACACCGGCCACCGCCACGCTGCTCGGCAAGGTCATGAACGACGTGGGCGTGCCCGCCGGTGTCTATAACGTCGTGCATGGCTTCGGGCCCGATTCGGCAGGCGAATTCCTGACCACGCATCCCGGTGTCGATGGCATCACCTTCACTGGCGAAACCCGCACGGGCGAAGCGATCATGCGCGCCGCCGCCTCGGGCGTGCGGCCGGTGTCGTTTGAACTCGGCGGCAAGAACGCGGGCATCGTGTTTGCCGATTGCGACTTCGACAAGGCAGTGGCGGGGATTGCCCGCTCCACATTCGAAAACAGCGGCCAGGTCTGCCTGGGTACGGAACGGGTCTACGTGCAGCGTCCGATCTTTGAGAAGTTCGTGGCGGCGCTCAAGCAGCGGGCCGAAGGCTTCAAGCTGGGCGACCCCAACGATCACAGCACCAACTTCGGACCGCTGGTGTCGCAAGAACATCGCCGCAAGGTGCTCAGCTACTACGAGAAAGCGCGTGCCGAAGGCGCCACGATCGTGACCGGCGGCGGCGTGCCGACCATGCCGGGCCGCATGTCCGAAGGCGCCTGGGTCCAGCCCACCATCTGGACCGGCCTGCCGCAGACCGCATCGGTGATCCGCGAAGAAATCTTTGGTCCTTGCTGCCACATCACTCCCTTCGACACCGAAGAAGAAGCAGTCAACATGGCCAACGCCACGCCCTATGGCCTGGCCGCCACCGTGTGGACGCAGGACGTCAGCGTGGCGCACCGCATGGGCCGCGCGCTCGAAGTCGGCATCTGCTGGGTGAACTCCTGGTTCCTGCGCGACCTGCGCACGTCGTTCGGCGGCGCCAAGCAGTCGGGTATCGGCCGCGAAGGCGGCGTGCATTCGCTGGAGTTCTATACCGAACTGCGCAACGTCTGCATCAAGCTCTGATGACCGCGCGGCGGTCGGGCTGACGCCGCGCAATGATTTGGGCCGCTACCGCGGGCCGGCAAGATTTGGGCCGCTGAAGCGGACCCGCAAAAAACATAACAACATCGACGGAGACACACCATGACACCCACCACCAAGGCTTTGGTGATGGCCGGCTTGCTGCTGGCCGCAGGATCGGCGCAGGCTGACATCAAGATCGGTTTTTCCGCCGTCCTGTCCGGCCCGCAGGCCGCGCAGGGGCAGGACCAGTACGACGGCTTCATGCTTGCGGTCGAACAACTGGGCGGCAAGTTCGGTGACCAGAAGGTCAGCGTCGTCAACGAAGACGACCAGCTCAAGCCGGACGTTGGCTCGCAGATCCTTCAAAAATTCCTGGAACGCGACAAGGTCGACGCGGTGGTGGGACTGGGCTATTCCAACATCCTGATGGCGCAGACGCGCCGCATCAAGGAATCGGGCGTGGTGGCGATTTCGACGGTGGCCGGTCCGGCGCCGATCGCGGGCAAGCTGTGCATGCCCAACCTGTTCGTGATGGGCTGGCAGAACGACGGCATGTCCGAAGCCATGGGCCAGTACGTCAAAGACAAGGGCTACAAGAACGTCTACCTGATGTCATCGAACTACCAGGCGGGCAAGGACAAGCTGGCAGGCTTCAAACGTTACTACGGCGGCCCGGTAGCCAACGAGGTCTATACGCCGCTTGGCCAGCTGGACTATTCGGCCGAGATTTCCCAGCTGCAGACGGCCAAGCCCGATGCGCTGTTCGCCTTCTACACCGGCGCCATCGGCGTCAACGTCGTGCGGCAACTGAGCCAGGCTGGCCTGATGGGCAAGCTGCCGTTCTTTTCCGACAGCCTGATCGAAGCCAACACGCTGGCCGCCATGAAGAACTCGGCCATCGGCGCCATCTACGGCTCGCCTTGGGCAACGGTGCTCGACAACCCGCAGAACAAGAAATTCGTCGACGGCTTCAAGGCCAAGTATCAGCGCACGCCGTCCGAATACGCGGTGAACGGCTACGACGCGGCCTATCTGCTCGATGCCGCCGTGCGCAAGCTCAACGGCAAGGTGTCCGACAAAAAAGCGTTTGCCGACGCGGTCAAGTCGGTGGGGGGCAGCTTCCCGACAGTGCGGGGCAAGTTCCGCTTCAATACCAACAACATGCCGGTGCAGAACTACTACGCGTTCGAGATCGTGCCGCAGGGCGACAGCTTTGCGGTCAAGCAACTGGCGCAAGTCTTTACCGACCACCAGGACGCCTACGTCAACGAGTGCAAGCCTTGATGGGGCCGGCGCGGGGGCATCGCATCCTTGCGCCGCATTTCTAACACTCACGGAAGCCAGCCATGATCAGTTCGCTGTTTCTGTCGCAGTTGCTCAACGGGGTGCAACTCGGCGTGCTGCTGTTCCTGCTGTCGTCAGGTCTGACCCTGATCTTCGGCATCATGAACTTCATCAATCTTGCGCATGGATCGTTGTACATGGTGGGCGCTTTCGTCGGCGCCGCCAGTTTCAACGCCAGCGGATCCTTCACGTTCGCCATTGCGGCGGCCATCATTTCCAGCGGCTTGGTCGGTCTGCTGCTGGAACACCTGGTGGCGCGGCCGCTGTACCGCTATGACCACCTGTACCAGGTGCTGGCCACGTTCGGCCTGATGATGTTCTTCAACGAACTGGCCATCGTCACCTTCGGCAATCGGCCGTACTACGCGGCGATACCGGAAAGCCTGGGCGGCGCCATTTCGGTGTTCGGCGCGCCGTACCCGGTGTACCGGATCCTGATCATCGCGGTGGGCGTGCTGGTGGCGCTGGGGGCGTGGTTCCTGATCCAGAAGACCCGTTTCGGCATGCTGGTGCGGGCGGGGGCCAGCAATGCATCGATGGTAAGCGTGCTGGGCGCCAATGTGGACCTGCTCAAGAAGTCGCTGTTCATGCTGGGCGCGGGCCTGGCCGGGTTGGCCGGTGCGCTGGCCGGTCCCATCCTGTCGGTGCAATCCGGCATGGGCGAACCGGTGCTGATCCTGGCGCTGGTGGTGATCGTGGTCGGCGGTATCGGCTCGATACGCGGCGCCCTGGTGGCTGCCATGGTGATCGCGATCATCGACACGCTGGGCCGCGCCTACCTGCCTAGCTTGCTCGGCAAGCTCATGCTGCCCTCGGCCGCCAACGCGGTAGGGCCCGCGCTGGCGTCCATGCTGATCTACGTGCTGATGGCGCTGGTGCTCGCCTTCCGTCCCAATGGCCTCATTTCAGCCGCTCGCCGCTGATCCCTTGCAAGGACGCTTTCGATGACTCGATCCAAGTTCGGGGCCTGGGTGATACCGGTGCTCTTTCTTCTGCTCGCCGCCGTGCCCTTCGTGGCCAACGCCATCGGCGAACCTTTCTACGTCACCTTCTTTGCGCGGGTCCTGGTGTATGCCCTCGCCGCCAGCGCACTAAACGTCGTGCTCGGCTTTGCCGGACTCGTCAGCTTCGGCCACGCGCTGTTCATCGGCCTGGGGTGCTATGCGGTCGGCATTCTCGGCTTCTATGACGTGACCAGCGGCTGGGCGCAACTGGGCGTGTGCGTGCTGGTCTGCGCCGCGGTGGCGCTGGTGGTCGGCAGCGTGTGCCTGCGCACATCGGGCATCGGCTTCATCATGATCACCCTGGCGTTTGCCCAGATGTTCTATTTCCTGATGGTCAGCATGACGACCTTCGGGGGCGACGACGGCTTGAACATCAACGCCCCCAGCAACTTCAGCGGCTTCGAACTCAGCGGCAGCACCGAGGTCTACTGGGCGGCCTGGGCCGTCCTGCTGGTCACAACGATCGTCATGGCGCGCTTCAAGCGTTCGCCCTTCGGGATGATCTTGCGCGCCACGCACATCAACCCGCGCCGGGTGAACGCCTTTGGCTACTCGGTGTTCCGCGTACAGTTGCTGGCGTATGTGTTTTCTGGCGTCATCACCGGGATCTCGGGCTTCCTGCTGGCCAACCTGACTGCGTTCGCATCGCCCAGCTACATGTCCTGGCAGATGTCGGGCGATCTGATCGTCATGATCGTGATCGGCGGCATTGGCCTGGTCACGGGGCCGATCGTGGGCACGGTGGTCTTCCTGGTGCTCGAAGAAATCTTCAAGGGCATCACCCAGCACTGGATGCTGTTGATGGGCCCGATCATCGTGCTGATCGCCTTGCTCGGCAAAGACGGGTTCTCGTGGGTCAAGCGCTTCAAGCGGCCCGATGTGTCCGGCCGTCAACCCGCCGCCACGGTGTCGGCGGCGTCGGTGGGGGCGTCGGCCAATGCGCCTTTGGGTTCCCCGATCGGTGCACCCGGGGTGGCGCCGATTGCCGGAGACACACCATGAGCGCGCTCGGACTGCAGACCACGGACCTGACCAAACGTTTTGGCGGGCTCAAGGCGACCGACGGGGTGTCGCTCGACATTGCACCGGGCGAACTGCACGCCATCATCGGGCCGAACGGTGCCGGCAAGACCACGCTTATCAACCTGCTGACGGGTGAACTGCGATCCGACGGCGGCCAGATCCGCATCGGCAGCAGCGACGTGACGGGCAAGCCGATCCAGCAGCGCGTCAGCCTGGGCCTGCTGCGGTCCTACCAGATCACGTCGATCTTCGACAGCTTCACGGTCAGTGAAAACGTCTGCATCGCCGCCATGCGCAAGCGCGGTGTGCGCTTCGCCATCTGGAAGCCCATGTCGGGCGATGCCGAACTGGTCGGCAAGGCACGCGCCATCATTGAACGTTGCCGGCTGGGTGACGTGGAACACACGGTGGTGGCCAATCTGGCCTATGGCCAACGGCGTCAGCTCGAAATCGCCATGGCGCTTGCGGCCGAGCCGAACATCCTGCTGCTGGACGAACCGATGGCCGGCATGAGCGCAGCCGAAGGGGCAGGGGCGATCGAACTGCTGCGGTCCTTGAAGGGGCAATACACGATCCTGCTGGTCGAACACGACATGCATGCGGTGTTCTCGCTGGCTGACCGCATCAGCGTGCTGGTGTACGGCAAGATCGTCGCCACCGGCGGCATCGATGAGATCCGCAACCATCCCGACGTGCGCCGCGCCTATCTTGGCGACGACGAAGACGCCTGACGCAAGGAGACCGCATGCTTTCCATCCAACACCTTGCCGCCAAGTACGACAGTTGCCAGGCCCTGTTCGACGTGGACCTGGAAGTCGGCCGCGGCGACGTCGTCGGGCTGATCGGCCGCAACGGCATGGGCCGCACCACTGTCATCAACTGCCTGTTCGGCTTGCTGCGTCCGTCGGCCGGCACCATCCGCTTCAACGACCAGCCCTTGAACGGCATGGCGCCGTACCGCGTCGGCCGCCTGGGCATCTCGCTGGTGCCCGAAGGCCGCCAGATCTTTCCGACGCTGACCATTGAAGAAAACCTGATCGCCACCGCCAAGCACGACGGCAGCGCATCGCAATGGACGCTGGAAAAAATCTACGAACTCTTCCCGCGGTTGAAGGAGCGCCGGTCCAACCTGGGCACGCAACTGTCGGGTGGCGAACAGCAGATGCTGGCGATCGGCCGCGCGCTCATGACCAACCCCAAACTGCTGGTGCTGGACGAAGCCACCGAAGGCCTGGCGCCCATTGTCCGCGCCGAGATCTGGAGCGTGCTGGCGCGGCTGAAAAACGAAGGCCTGACCATGATCGTGGTCGACAAGAACACCAAGGCGCTGATGCGCCTGTCCGACAGCAACTTCATTCTGGACAAAGGCACGACCGTGTGGCGTGGCACGTCGGCGGAACTGGCGGCGCGGCCGGAACTGATCGAACGGTACGTGGGAGTCTGAGTCGATGACGACAGCAACGATGACGGCAGCAACGATGACGGCAGCAACTGAATCGATGACAGCAGCAACTGGATCGATGACGACAGCAACGATGCATCCAGCAACGACGTCGTTGCCGATCGCCACCTTTGGAGCGACGGCATGAGGCTGGAAACCAAGACCGCGCTGGTCACAGGCGCAGCCGGCGGCATCGGCCTGGCCATCGCCCGGCGCTTCGCGGCCGAAGGGGCCAACGTCGTGATGGTCGACCGCAACGCCGACCGCCTGACCGAATCGGTCAATGCGACGCAAGGCGAAGTTCGCGCATTGGTCGGCGACGTGACCGTGCCCGACGACGTCGACCGCATGGTGGCCCTGTGCGAATCCGAGTTCGGCGGCCTGGACATCTGCGTGTGCAACGCCGGCGTCATCCGCGCGGCAGAATTTCTGGATCTGGAACTGGCCGACCTCGACTTCGTCCTGAATGTGAACGTGCGCGGCGCCTTCCTGACCGCCCAACGCGCCGCCCGCGCCATGGTGCGGCAAGGGCAGGGCGGCAGCCTCATCATGCTGTCGTCCATGACCGCCGAACTCGCGATGTCCAACCAGCTTGCCTACGGCGCCAGCAAAGGCGCGGTTCGCCAGATGACCAAGTCCATGGCGCTGGCCATGGCGCCGCATGGCGTGCGCGTGAACGCCCTCGGGCCCGGCAGCATCGACACCGACATCATGGCCACCATCAGCAACAACCCCGACAACTTGCGCAAGGTCCTGTCGCGCATCCCCATGACCCGACTCGGCCGCCCCGACGAAGTCGCCGGCGTGGCGCTGTTCCTTGCCAGCGAGGACTCCAGCTACGTCACAGGCCAGACCATCTATGCCGACGGCGGCCGGCTCGCGCTGAACTACAACGTGGACGTGCCGGAGGACGCGGTGCGGTAAAGCTGAACAGGAAGCAGACGCAAAAGACGCCGGCGATTGCCGGCGTTTACGTTTCGCGGCTGCCAGATCAAAGCAGGGGATAGGACACTTCTGTCCTGCGATGCCAAGCGCAGCCGCAACGCTTCATCTATCTTGGTCAACAGGACGCGTCACCTTCGTGACGTCGCTCGCACCCTGCGCGTTCCATTAACCAATTAGGTTATAGTCTTGTGGAAAAGCTTGTTCCGCATTCAAAGTTGCCTGCAGTAAAAAGATTGGTCCTGGCAGGGCACGTTCGTCCAACCAGTTCAGCCATCGCCGGCGCTGCGCGATTGGGCTTGTCTTTCAGCGATGTTGTCGGCGTTGTGTTGGCCCTCACATCGCAGGATTTCTACAAAAGCATGACTACCCACGGCGACCATCGGATCTGGCAAGACGTGTATAGGCCAGCCACTGCAGCGGGTCTTGTGTACCTGAAAATCACGGTGTCCTCCGACGTCGTGATCGTGTCGTTCAAGGAGCTTTGATCATGAAGTGTCCCGCGTGTGGTGCGGCAGACCTGGTCGCTGAAACCAGCGATCTGCCGTACGTGTATCGGGGCGCCGCGACGGTCATCCACCAAGTGACCGGCGAACGCTGCCCGGTGTGTCGTGAACAGGTGTTGGATCCCGTCGAGGCAAGCCGCGTGAGCGAACTGATGTTGGGTTTCAATCGCCAGGTCAACGCGTCCATTGTCGATCCACGCTATATCGCCGAAGTCCGCAAGAAGCTGGCGCTCGATCAACGCGAAGCAGCTGAGATCTTCGGGGGCGGCGTAAACGCTTTTTCGCGCTACGAAACAGGCAGGACGAAGCCTCCAATGGCCCTGATCAAGCTGCTGAAAGTGCTGGACCGGCATCCCGAACTGCTGGACGAAATCCGAACTGCCTGAGCCAGGCGGCGCTTGCGCTAACGCCCCGTTATCGACGCCAGCGCGTGGCGTCCACCCCTTTATTTGCGCGGCCGCCCCGTCCGCCTGCTCCGCCCAACTCGCCCACCCACCGCCGCCGCGGGCACGGCCTGGATCACCGCATGCAGGTCATCCCACAAGGCCTGCGCCGCCACGCTCAATGTGACGTCCCGCCGCCTGACCAGGTACAGCTTGCGGGCGATGGTCGGGGTGTCCAGCGGCACGGGGGTGACCTTCTTGGTCGCCATCAGCGCCATGCGCGGCAGCACGGCCAGGGCATTGCCGTGTTCCAGGAATCCGATCATCGATGACAAGTGTTCGACTTCGTCGAACCACGGCGCGGGCACGCCTGCTTTGGCCAGGGCGGCGTCGACCTGCTGGCGGTTGGCGCTGCTGGGGCGCAGCGCCAGGATGCGATGCGCCGACAGTTCCTGCCATGACAGGCGTGCCCGCTGCGCCAGCGGGTGGCCGGCCGGGCAGCCCAGCACGTAGGGGTCGTCGCCCAGGTAGGTGCAGTGCAGGTCGGGCTCGTCTTCCCACAGGATCGTCACGCCGAATTCGGCATTGCGGTCGATGACGGCGTCGCGCACGCGGGCGCCGGTGTCGTCGCGCAAGTCCACGCGCACGTCCGGGTGGCGCACACGAAAGCGGCTCAGGGCATCCGGGAACAAGGAAAAGGCAACGGTCGTCAGGCAGGCGACCGTGACCTGGCCCATGTCGCCGCGGGCAGTCCGCTGCGCTTGCGACAGGCAATCGTCCAGGCTGGCCAGCAAGGGCAGCAGCCGCGCGTGCAGCGTCACGCCCAGCGGCGTCAGGATCATGGTGCGGGTGGTGCGTTCGACCAGCCTTCCGCCAATGGCGTCTTCCAGCTTGCCGATCCGCCGGCTGAGTGCCGACGGCGATATGGCCAGCAGGTCGGCCGTCTTGTTGAAGCTGCCGGCCGCCACCAGCTGGCAAAACGCGCGCAGGTCAGGAAGATCGCAATTGGTGTGCATGACGCAATAATAGCGGAATAGTTTGCACTGGATTTCATGGTGGCGGCGCTGCATGATGCGGACTCTCATGTCTTCTGGTGTCGCCATGCCTGTCGTCAAAGCCTTCGTGCTTCCTTCCCTGCTGTCGCTCGCGCCCAGTGAATTCGATGCGTTCGGCAGCGCCGTTGGCCAGGTCTGCCTGGACGTGTTGCGCGCATCGCCTCACCAGATCCAGGTGATGGTGGTCCCTGCCCATGCGCTGCGGGGCGAACCGATCTATGTCGAGGTCAACTTTCGCGGCAATACCTACCGCGATGCGGACGTCGTGCAGCAATTCATGTCGGATCTTGAAGTTGTGATCCACGACACGTTCAAGACCGTGCCGCGCATCCGCTGTTTTTCCGAAGACCAGGCGGCGCTGCATGCCCGCAACTGACGCGCTGGCCGGGCCGTCCGTCACCTTGCGTGGCATCGACAGTTTCCATGTCGCTGGCAGCGTACGGACGCTGGCTGGCCTGCCGGTGGAGCAACGGGTGCTGGCGCAGGGCGCCGCGGCGCGCCCGGTGGATCCTAACGGCGATCACATGACCGGGCAGATGTATTGCCAGGCCTATCGCCTGGTCCAACCACGACACCCGTTTCCTGTCCTGCTGTGGCACGGCGGCGGCATGACCGGCACGAACTGGGAGACGACGCCCGATGGCCGTCCCGGCTGGCTGTGGCGTTTCCTGCAGGCCGGGTATGACGTGGTCGTGTCGGACGCGGTGGAGCGCGGTCGTTCGTCGTGGTCCAAATACCCAGAGATCTACGCATCGGAGCCGATCTTTCGCACGCTGGATGAAGCCTGGGACATGTTCCGCCTGGGGCCGGCGAAGGGGTACGCCACCGACGCCGCCGCGCGCACTGCCTTCCCGGAACAGCAATTTCCCTTGCCGTACTTTGATCAGTTCGCCAAGCAGTGGGTGCCCCGCTGGGCCGGCCACGAGGCGATCACCAGCGCCGCCTACGACGCGCTGATCGAACGCATCGGCCCCTGCATCGTGGTGGGCCACAGCCAGGGCGGCGGCTTTGCCATGCTCGCTGCGCAGCGCCAGCCCGCGCGCGTCCAGGCGGTCGTGGCGCTGGAACCGTCCGGCGCACCCGCTTTCGATACCGGCCTGACCACGCCGCGCCCACCGCACCTGACCGTGTGGGGCGACACGATCCGCAGTCATCCGGTCTGGCAGCGGTATCACGCCACGGTCGATGCATTCGGCAGTGCGCTGCGTGCAACCGGCGCGCGTTCCGACGTGCTGGACCTGCCGCTGGAGGGCATCCACGGCAATTCCCATTTCCTGATGATGGACAGAAACAGCGACGCCATCTTCGAACGCGTCGCCGGCTGGCTGGAGCATCACGCGACGGATCACACGACCGATCACACGACCGATCGCACGACGGATCAAGCCCCGACATCGCCACCCTGACACCCTGTTTCGCACACCAAGATTTCGAACACCCCGATCTTCCGGAGACACGTATGACGCATAACAAGAAAGCCCTGGTCGCCACCCTGGCCGCCGCGATCGCCGCGACGTTCATGGGTGCCATCCCCGCCGCTCACGCGGCGGACGCCTACCCGTCCAAACCCATCACCGTGCTCGTGCCATTCGGCCCGGGCAGCGGCGTCGACACCACCGCCCGCATCGTCAGCGAAGCGCTGGGCCGTGAACTCGGGCAGACGCTCGTCATCGAAAACCGCGCCGGCGCGCAAGGCGCGATCGCCGCGCAAGGTGCGGCCCGCGCCGCGCCCGACGGCTACACCGTCTTCTTCACGACGCAGACCACGCAAGCCGCCAACCCGGCACTGATGAAAAAGCCTGGGTACGACCCGATCAAGGACTTTGCGCCGGTTGGCCGCGTGGCCTACACGCCCGCCCTGCTGGTGTCGAATCCGGCATTGCCCGTCAAGACGCTGGACGACCTGATTGCGCTGGCCAAGCAGCAGCCCGGCAAACTGACCTACGCCTCGGGCAGCGCCGGCACCCTGGTGCCCGCCGCCATGCTGACCAGCGCCGCCAAGATCGAAATGCTGCACGTACCGTACAAAAGCATTCCGTTGGGTCTGAATGACGTGATCGCCGGCCATGTCGCCATGATGTTTACCGAAGTCGTGACCGGGACCCAGCAGGTCAAGGCCGGAAAGGTCCGCGCGCTGGGCATCAGCTCGCTCAAGCCGTGGCCATCGCTGCCCGACGTTCCGCCCATCGCCAACCGTTTCCCGGGCTTCGAACTGCTTGCCTGGTATGGCGTCTACGTGCCGGCCAATACGCCCGCACCGATCGTTGACCGCCTGAGCGCCGCGCTGAAAACCGTCATGAACGACGCCGCCGTGCGGGAACGCCTGGTGGGATTGGGCCTGGAAGTCTCGTACAGCACCGCGCCGGAACTGGCGACGTTCGGCAAGTCGGAACTGGAAAAGTGGACCAAGGTGATCAAGGCCGCGGGGATCGAGCCCGAATGATCGGCTGATCACCCGGCGACGCGGGGCGCGCCTACGCCGGAATGGACAGCACCGAGGCCGGCACCCTGCCGGCCTTTTTGTTCTCCGGTTACTCTTGACCCATCCATTGCTGCACCGAAGCAAAGCAACAGACCCGGGCGTACCGTGCAAGGACGTCGCGCAGCTGTTGCCCAGCTCGCATTGCCGTGCGCTATCCCCAGGAGAACCGATTGCTGTCGAACCCGCCCCTGTCGCCGACCTTCTTCACCGTTCCCGATGCACCGCGCTATGCCTTGCGTCATGTTCGCGTGCCGACCTGTCTGACCGGACGATCCGACCTGCCGGCAACGACCCACGAAGCCAACTTGTCCAACGTCGACCTGCTGATCGACCACGGCCGCATCGCCGACATCCAGCCTGCCGGCGCCATGGCCGCCGACCTGGGCCCCGACCTTGATCACTCGATGATCCTGCCCGGCCTGATCGACTGCCACACCCATCTGGACAAGGGCCACATCTGGCCGCGCAAGCCCAATCCAACCGGTGACGTACCGGGCGCGTCCAAAGCCACCAGCGAAGACCGCAACGCCAACTGGCATGCCGAAGACGTGCGCCGGCGCATGGAATTTGGCTTGATGACCGCCTATGCCAAGGGCGTGGTGTCCATTCGCACCCACCTGGATTCACTCGAGCCCCAGGCTGCCATTTCCTTCCCGGTGTTCAAGGAGATGCGTGCGCAATGGGCCGGCCGCATCGACCTGCAGGCCTCGTCGATCGCCCCCATCGACATCTTCCTGACCGATGAAGGCCGTCGCCTGGCCGACATCGTGGCCGACGCGGGCGGCAACCTCGGCTGCGTCACCCGCTTTCGCAGCCTGCCGAACGCGCCGGGTCAGCCGGAGTTCGACGTGGCCATGAAAAACATGTTCGCGCTGGCGACCGAACGTGGCCTGAACCTGGACCTGCACGTGGACGAATCGGGCGACATCGACGCGCGCACCTTGCTGCGCGTCGCCCAGCTCGCGATCGAAGTCGGGTTCCCCGGCCGCATCCTGTGCGGCCATTGCTGCTCCCTGGCGCTGCAAGAAGACAGCATCATCGAACAGACCCTGGCCGCCTGCGCCGCCGCCCGCATCGACATCGTCAGCCTGCCCACCGTCAACATGTACCTGCAATCGCGCACGCATGGCGTCACCCCCCGCTGGCGCGGCGTGACCCTGCTGCACGAAATGCGCGCCCGCGGCCTGCGTGTGGCCGTCGGCGGCGACAACTGCCGCGACCCCTTCCACGCCTATGGCGACCACGACATGCTCGACACCTTCACCCAGGCGGTGAAGATAGGGCAACTGGACCACCCGATTTCCGACTGGATCACCACTGCCACGTGCAACCCGGCCGACATCATGGGCCTGACCGGCCGCGGTCGCCTGCGGTCCGGCGACGCCGCCGACCTGATCGTGCTCCGCGCGCGCGACTACTCGGAATTGCTGTCGCGCTTCCAGGCAGACCGCGTGGTGTTGCGCGCCGGCACGGCGATCGATACGCGGTTGCCGGATTACCGGATGCTGGATGATCTGATGGTGGCGTAGGGGGCCTTACTCCACCTTCTTCGGCATGCTCCACGCGAACCAGGTGCGCTCGGCCCATTCGATGACCTGGTACAGGACCAGCAAATCCCGCGTGCCGGTTTCGTGGGCCGTAATCCGGATCTGGGCGCGGCGCATGCCGCGCAATTCGCCGATCCGTGCGTTCAGTTGTTCAAAGTCGCGCTTCTGCTGGCGAATGTGGGCCAGCAGCATTTCGCCCGCACCGGTAGGCCGCATCCCGCGCGGCAGCCGTTCAAACAGCTCGACGCCCATATCGGTTTCCAGTTCGCGCAGTTGGCGATTGAGGGCGGACGCAGCGACATGAACGGTTTCAGCCGCTTTGCGGATCGAGCCGGCGCGCGCGATGGCGTCGACGTACAGAAAGACTTTGGGCAGCACGGCAGGTGTCGTAGGTGGCAGTGATCAGGAGGCGGGGCGTGCCGTTACTGTAAACCGCCAAGTCCATTGCAGCCGCTCCACCCGCACCACCCGAGCCAGGACCGTTTCGTCCCACTCAACTGTTACAGCGGCGGCCTTGGCGCTGCCGCTTTCCCCCGCTGGCAGCTAAAATGGGGGATGCCTTCAGTTTCCGCCTCCCCCTTTGTCCACTTGCGCGTCCATTCCGAGTTTTCGGTTGTCGACGGCGTGGTGCGTATCTCCGAACTCGTCAAGCAGGTCGCTGCGATGGAGCAGCCCGCGGTTGCCCTGACCGACCTGTCCAACATGTTCGGGCTGATCAAGTTCTACCGGTCCGCCCGCTCCAAGGGCGTCAAGCCGGTGGCGGGCTGCGACGTGTGGGTGACCAACGACGCGGATCGCGACAAGCCGTTCCGGATGCTGCTGCTGGTGCGCAATCACCAGGGCTATCTGAATCTGTGCGAACTGCTGTCGCAGGCTTTTCTGACCAATCAGAACAAGGGGCGCGGTGAACTGCGGCCCGAATGGCTGGACACCCTGAGCGACGGCCTGATCGCGCTGTCGGGCGGCCGGTTTGGCGACATTGGCCAGGCCATCGAGCAGGGCAATCTGCCCGCGGCGGCCGAACTGGCGCGCAAGTGGGCCGACGTGTTCCCGGGATCGTTCTACATCGAGCTGCAGCGCGCCGGGCGCGAAGGGGACGAAACCTACGTGCAGGCGGCGATGCGTCTGGCGGCCGAATGCCACTTGCCCGTCGTGGCCACGCATCCGGTGCAGTTCCTGACGCGCGAGGATTACCGCGCGCACGAGGCCCGGGTCTGCATTGCGGAAGGGGAACTGCTGGCCAATCCGCGCCGGCAGCGCCGTTTTACTGAAGACCAGTATCTGCAGTCGACAGAAGAGATGATGGCGAAGTTCGCCGACGTCCCGTCCGCGCTGGTCAATACGGCGCACATTGCGCAGCGGTGCAATCTGACGCTGGAACTGGGCAATCCCAAGCTGCCGAATTTCCCGACGCCCGATGGCGTGACGCTGGACGAATACCTGGTGCAGCTGTCCAAGGAAGGCCTGGAAAAGCGCATGCTGACGCTGTTTCCCGACGAATCCGACCGTGAAGCGCACCGCGAGGAATACGAAGCGCGGCTGGATCGCGAGTGCAAGACCATCATCGGCATGGGCTTTCCGGGCTACTTCCTGATCGTGCAGGACTTCATCAACTGGGGCAAAAGCAACGGCGTGCCGGTGGGACCGGGCCGGGGGTCGGGCGCCGGGTCGCTGGTGGCATTCAGCTTGGGCATTACCGACATCGATCCGCTGCGCTATGACTTGCTGTTCGAACGATTCCTGAATCCCGAACGCGTCTCCATGCCCGACTTCGATATCGACTTCTGCCAGGACAATCGCGACAAGGTCATCGAATACGTCAAGGTCAAGTACGGCCGCGAAGCCGTGAGCCAGATCGCCACCTTCGGTACCCTGGGCGCCAAGGCCGTGATCCGCGATGCGGGCCGCGTGCTGGACCTGCCGTACATGTTCTGCGATGGCCTGTCCAAGATCATTCCGCATTCGCCCGCCGACCCCTGGGATCTGGAACGTGCACTGAACGAAGAGCCGGCCTTCAAGGAACGGTACGACAACGACGAAGAAGCGCGCGCGCTGATCGATCTGGCGCGGCCGCTGGAAGGCCTGACGCGGAACATCGGCATGCACGCCGGGGGGGTGCTGATCGCCCCGGGCAAACTGACCGATTTCTGCCCGCTGTATTGCCAGCCCGGTCAGAGCCAGACGGCCATGTCGCAGTACGACAAGGACGACGTGGAAGCCGTGGGCCTGGTCAAGTTCGACTTCTTGGGCCTGCGCAACCTGACGATCCTGGACTGGGCCGTGCGGTACGTGCGCGAGTTCAATCCGAGCAAACGCGACTTCGACGTCATGGCCTTGCCGCTGGACGATCTGGGCGCCTACAAGCTGCTGAGCGACGGCAACACCACGTCGGTGTTCCAGGTCGAATCGCGCGGCATGAAAGAACTGCTCAAGAAGCTGCGCCCCAGCAACTTTGAAGACATCATTGCCGTGCTGGCGCTGTTCCGTCCGGGCCCGCTCGGCTCGGGCATGGTCGATGACTTCGTCAACCGCAAGCACGGCCGCGCCAAGGCCGAATATTTCCATCCTGACCTCGAAGCCACGCTGAAAAGCACGTACGGCGTGATCGTGTATCAGGAGCAGGTGATGCTGATCTCGCAGCTGATCGGCGGCTACACGCTGGGTGGCGCCGACTTGCTGCGCCGCGCGATGGGCAAGAAAAAGGCCGAGGAAATGGCCAAGCATCGCGAGATTTTCCAGCAGGGCGCGTCCGAAAAGGGTTATGACCCCGACCTTGCGGTCACGCTGTTCAACCTGATGGAAAAGTTCGCGGAATACGGCTTCAACAAGTCGCACACCGCCGCCTACGCACTGATCACGTACCAGACGGCCTGGCTCAAAGCGCATCACCCGGCCGAGTTCATGGCCGCGACGATGTCGTCCGACATGGACGATACCGACAAGATGCAGATCTTCTGGGCCGACACGATCGCCAACAAGGTTGCGATCCTGCCGCCCGACGTCAACATGTCCGGCTACCGGTTCGAACCGGTGCAGGACGAACATGCCGCCAAGGGCAAGCCGCCCCGCACCATCCGATATGGCCTGGGTGCCGTGAAGGGCACGGGGCAGGGCGCGGTTGAAGACATCATCCGTGCGCGGACCGAAGGCGGTCCCTTCAAGGACCTGTTCGACTTTTGCCGCCGCGTGAACAAGAACGCCGTCAACCGCCGCACGATCGAAGCCATGATCAAGGCCGGCGCGTTCGACGCGTTTTCCGACAGCCGAGCCGCCTTGCTTGCCACGGTCGGCACCGCCATGGAAGGCGCCGAACAGGCCGCGCGCGCCGCCAGCCAGGTCTCCTTGTTTGGCGGGGATGACCACGCCGACCTGTCGGGCGAACTGGCCCGCGTCGAACCCTGGGACGAACGTGAACGCCTGGGCCACGAAAAATCGGCGCTGGGCTACTACTTCAGCGGCCACCTGTTCGATGCGTATCGCCACGAGGTCAAACGCTTCGTACGCGGCACGCTGGCGCAGTTGCAGCCCAGCCGCGACCTGCAATGGATGGCCGGCATTCTGGTCGGCGTCCGCGTGATGATGACCCGCCGCGGCAAGATGGTCTTTGCCGTGCTGGACGACGGCAGCGCGCAGGTCGAAGTGTCGGTCTTCAACGAACTGTACGAAGCCAACCGCAGCCGCCTGCGTGAAGACCAGTTGCTGATCGTGTCCGGCAAGGTCACCAACGACGAATACTCCGGCGGCACGCGGATCGTGGCCGAATCGGTCATGGACCTGCAGATGGCGCGCGAAGCCAAGGCCCGCGCCTTGTCGATTCGTCTGAACGGCAATGCGCAGACGCAGCTGTTGAAAGACATGCTGTCGCCCTACCGGGCCGAGCCGCAGAACGGCTACCCCGGCACACCGGTCGAGATTGTCTATAACCAGGGCGAAGCCAAGTGCGTGGTCCGGTTGAGTGAAGACTGGCGCGTCCGGGTGCCGGATGTGTTGCTGCAACAGTTGGGCAAGGTGATCGGCAACCCGGCGGACGTGGCGCTGGAATATTGACGCGCGAGGGTGACGTGCAGGCCACCGAGCGGGTCATTGACGCGGGTTCGCGGCCTGCCTCTCAGGTGATGTACGTTGGCGACATGCTTGCCATGGACAGCAATGCCTGACCTGCCCGTTGCGATTGAGGCGCCGCTGCCGCCGTCAAGGGACTGCGTCGGTGTCGACGCGTGCCGCGCGGGCTGGTTCGCGGCAAAGCAGGACGCATCGTCAGGCCGCCTTCACCATGCGGTGCATGCCCGGTTTGCCGACCTGCTGGCCTGGGCGCCTGCCCCTGCCATCATCGCGATCGACATACCGATCGGACTGTCAGAGTCAGGACATCGTGCCTGCGATTCGGCGGCCAAGGTCTTGCTGGGCGGGCGACGTGGGCAGTCCGTGTTCCACACGCCTGTGCGACAGACCTTGTCCAGCCTCGATTTGCCGCCGGGCGATGCGTATCCGCAGGCCTTGGCGACCCATCGCGCAGTGACCGGCGTCGGGATCTCGAAACAAGCGTTTTATTTATTGAAGAAGATCGCCGAAGTCGATGCGGCCTTGGCCGCGTCGTCGGCGGACGCGGCACGGGTGTTCGAAGTGCATCCGGAAGTCGCCTTCGCATCGCGCCGCACAGCGCTCTCTGGTCAGCCCCTTGTCGGCATCGCGGAATCCAAACACACGCAGGCCGGACATGACATCCGGCTTGGCTTATTGCCCGATGCGTATCGTATGGCGGCAAGGCAGGCCATTGCTGAACGATCCGGGCAGGCATCCGCCTACGGCCGCGACGATGTGCTCGATGCGTTGATCTGCCTGTGGTCGGCGCTGCGGATCGAATGTGGCGTACACGTGAGCTTGCCAGGTGCAGACGATACGAGCGGCGGGATCATGGCGCGCATTCACTATTGATCGACGACGCGCGATAAGGAATCACTTGCGATCATCGATCACGCATGGCTGACCTGCGCGTTCAGCTTAATCCCCAACGCGTGCATCACCTTGAGGATGGTGGCGAAACTCGGATTGCCGTCACCTGACAGCGCTTTATAAAGGCTCTCTCGGCCTAAGCCAGTATCTTTTGCGAGTTGCGACATTCCTTTTGCGCGCGCAATGTTCCCGAGCGCTTTGGCGATGAATGCGGCATCGTCACCTGCTTCGTCCATGCAAGCTTGCAGGTACGAAACCATGTCGTCGTCGGTTTTCAAATATTCAGCGCTGTCCCACTTTCGCAGCTTCAGGGCATCCATGCTTATTGCTCCCGCACTTGCCGCGCTAACAGCAACGCAGCCTTGATGTCTTCGGTTTGGGTTGACTTATTGCCGCCCGCCAATAGGACGATGATTTCAGCTCGGTGTTGAACAAAGTAGACTCGGTATCCAGGGCCGTAATGAACACGCATCTCAGACACGCCTTCGCCCACTGGAACACAGTCACCGAGATTGCCACTTTCGGCGCGGTCAATGCGCGCCTGGATCCTCTGTGACGCCCTCTTGTCGCGTAGTCGCGAAAACCAAGAGTCGAACACTGCAGTCGTAAATATTGTCGTCATCGTTCTGTATAAAACAGGATACACCTGCGCGGATCAGGCAGCAAGGGTGCCACCTGCCAACGGCAGACGTGCGACGATCGGGATTGTTTACGAACGCACTAGGCTTGCGGCTGCGTCAGAAAGGCGCATGGCTATCACGGTGATCTCTTCATGCCATCAGGCAAGAGGCGTCTACCGACTTGCCGCCGCTTCCAGATACGCCACCGCCGCCAATGCCATCTGCTCACGCAGCGGCTTGACCTTCAACTTGCTGCCAAACCCCAGCACGCGTTGTAGCGGCCCGGACATCACCCCCTGCAGCACCGTCGTCACCGTATCCAGGTCATCGAAGGTCGCGTCGGCCGCAGTCTCGAGCATGGCGCGGATGGCGATGTCTCCGCGCCGGCACATCTTGCGCACGATGGTCGCGCTACCCAGTTCCGTGGCCACGGCATACAGGGCGCGCGAGGGTTCGGGCCGGGCCAGCTTGCAGTCCACATACGCGATCGCCAGCGTGCGTCCCATCACTGCGATGGGCTTGCCATGCAGCGCGGCGCAGGTTCGCTCCAGCGTGTCGGTCACGCCGTCCAGATACCGTTCCAGCACACCGGCCAGCAGGCTTTCCTTGTTCGGGAAGTATTGATACAGACTGCCAACCGACACGCCCGCCCGGTCGGCCACCTTGGTGGTGGTCAGATCCTTGATGCCGTCAGTGCCCAAAACCTGAATCGTTGCCTCCATGATGGCGTCGACAGTGGCGACCGAACGCGCCTGGACCGGCGTCTTTCGGGGCTTGAGCACGGGTGTGATTGGCGGCATGGAATGCGAATGTGAAATGTGAAGGATTGTTCGTATTATGAGTTGGTGTCGACGCGCTGCCAACCGGGCACCACGCATCGGCGGACACAGGCATCCAATCACGAACGGCAATCTGAGAATCAGGACATGAACGCAGGCAAGACAGTGGCGCTGGTGACGGGCGCGAACAAGGGGATCGGGAAGGAGACCGTGCGGGTGTTGGCGGCGCAAGGGTGGACGGTGTATCTGGGTAGCCGGGACGCGGGACGCGGCGAGGCTGCCAAGGCCGAGCTTGGCTTGGGTGACAGCGATATCCGAGTCATCTCACTCGACGTGACGGACGATGCATCGGTGGCAGCTACGGTGGCACAGGTGACCTCGGAGGCAGGCCGGCTGGATGTGTTGATCAACAACGCAGGTATTGGCGTGGACATGGACCCGGTCACCGACGTCACCATCGATGCCATGAAACGGACATTCGAAGTCAACGTGTATGGACCCGTGCGGCTGACGCAGGCGATGCTGCCGCTGATGCGGGCGGGCGACGCCAAGACCATTGTGAATCTGTCCAGCGAACTAGGATCGTTGGGCCTGCATGGCTTTCCGGACTCGCCTTATGACAAGGTCGTGCCCTTCGCGTACAACGCGTCCAAGACGGCACTGAACGCGTTCACCGTGCTGCTGGCGAAGCAATTGAAAGGCGAAGGTTTCAAGGTCAATTCGGTCAGCCCGGGCTACACCGCGACGGACCTGAATGGCTTCAGCGGTCCGCGTACGGTGGAACAAGCGGCCGCAGTGGTTGCGCAGTACGCGATGCTGGATCGCACGGGGCCGACGGGTGGGTTCTTTACCGAGGGTGGTTCGGTACCTTGGTGACGTGGGTGGCGCTCACCCCCGCCGCGCGGCCTCGATCGTCGCGATGTCGATCTTGCCCATCGTCATCATGGCTTCGAACGCGCGCTTGGCCGCTGCCTGATCCGGGTCCGCGATCGCGTCGGTCAACGCTCGCGGCGTGATCTGCCACGACAGGCCCCACTTGTCCTTGCACCACCCGCAGGCGCTTTCCTGACCGCCGTTGCTCACGATCGCATTCCACAGCCTATCGGTTTCCGCCTGGTCGTCGGTCGCGACCTGGAAGGAAAACGCTTCGCTGTGATGAAAGGTGGATCCGCCGTTCAGCCCCAGGCAGGGGATGCCCATGACCGTGAATTCCACGGTCAGCACATCGCCTTCCTTGCCTGACGGGTAATCTCCCGGCGCGGTGTGCACCGCCTTGATTGCGCTGTCGGGAAATGTTTCTGCGTAGAAGCTGGCCGCTTCCAGCGCGTCGTGGTCGTACCAGAGGCAGATGGTGTTCTTGCTGACCATGGGGGTTCTCCTTGTCGGAAACTCACCCCATCGTATGCGTAAACCCCGCCAAGGTCACCCCCGCCGCCGCAGCAGGGGCCACGACTGCGTTGCGGGATCCGCGTCCGTTTCCTGCAGATATTGCGCCCACACCACCGACAGCGCGACGATGAAGAACAGCAAGGACGGATGATTGGTGAACGTCGTATTGGTCAAGCCATACAGCCCGAACGACCCGACGATCGCCACAACCCCTGCGCCGCCGAGCGACCGCAGGGCCGGGCGCGTGTGCCGGCGGCGCAGCAATCCCGCCAGCGGCAGCACGTACACCAGCGCCAAGGCCAGGCCACCGACCGTGCCGGCCCGCGCCATGGCATCCAGCCATTCGTGGTGCGCCACGTTCTGGGTATAGATGTCGCTGGACTTGAACTGCTCGGTGTTCTTGCGATGCAGCTCGTCCTTGTAGCGGGTCGGGCCGATACCGAAAGCGGGGTGTTCCTGCCAGATCTGGAAGCTGATTTTCCACATGGCCAGGCGGGCGCCGACGGAGCTTTCGGACTTCTTTTGCGGATCGGCAATGGACAGGTCGCGGGATGCATCGTCGATGCGGTTGGAGATCACGCGCGATGCGGTCGGGAAGGCCAGGGTCACCAGCACGATGTGGGCGACCAGCAGCATGACGGCGGTCTTGCGGGGCAGGCGGGCCAGGTGCAACAGCAGCAGGATGACGAAGGGCACCAGCAGCGGCCAGCCGCCGCGGGTCACGGACAGCAGCGAGGCCCACATGCCGCCCCAGCCGGCCAGGGCCAGGATGATGCCGACCTTGCGCGACTTGGCGTACAGGGCGCCGACGCCGCACAGCAGGCCGAGCAGGATGCTGAGGTTGCCGTAGGGGTTCGCGGCGGTGAAGCCTTGCGACCGGCCGTAGCCCAGGCTGAAGACCTGGTAGGTGGACACGATGCCGGTCAGGATCGACCCGACGGCGATGCCCAGCCAGAAGTATTTGAAGTCGACGTGGCGGCGCGCGGCTACCAGCACGAACACGATGGGCATCAGCAGCAGCCACCGGTTCGGATAGTCCAGGCCGCGCAGCGAGTCGCCGGTCATGACGACCGACAGCAGGAAGGCCAGGAAGAAGCACAGGAAGGGCACCCAGATCGGCGCGGTGTCGCGGCGGACCTCGCCCCATTTGACGGCACGGCTGCGGATCAGCGGCACCAGGCAGGCCAGCGAGATCAGCAGCGGAATGACGGCGGCGATGCCGTAGCCACCCTTGACGCCCACAAGTGTTGCCGGGAGCAGGAACAGGCTCACGGACAGCAGCCAATACAGGCGGTGGGGGGGCAGGGCAGGCGTCATCGGGGGTAATCCTGTGGTCGTAAATAACAGAGGGCGGCGCAGAGATTAGCAGGTGATTGCCCCTGCTGCGCATGACCTAGGCAGGCTAGGTCAAAGTACGCAGGGCAGGTGCTGCTCAATGTTGGCAACGCTCAAGATCGAGCGGAATCAAGCTTGCCTATGCTCAGGGCAGCGCCGCAATACTGCTGCCCACCAGCGCAAACCGCGCCGACCTTTCGACCTCGTCCAGCGTCGGCCAGGCGGTGTCGGATCCCAGACACACGGCCTTTTTCGACCACGGTCCGGTGCGCTCCCTCCGTGTCACGCCAAACAGGGTGATCTGGCGGGCGCCGGCTGCCGCGGCCACATGCGATGTGCCCGAGTCATTGCAGACGACCAGGGCGGCCTTGGCCGTCAGGGACGCAAACGCGCCCAGCGGCAGTGACGGCAGAATGGTTGCTGTCGGCACGGCCGCGCGGGCCTGCTCGACTTCATGCGCGGGCGGGCAGGTCACGCAGGTCCAGCCCTCGCGCTGCAGGGACGCCGCCAGGGCGGCGAATTCCGGCCAGGCCTTGGCCTTGCCATGGTGGAGCCCGGTGGCGGTGGGGGACAGCAGCACGAACGGCCCGCTGATGCCGGCCGCGGCCAGCGCCGCGTCGGCGGCGGCACCGTGACCCTCGGTCAGGGGCAGGCCCAGCGTGGCGTCGGGCTCTTCGGGCACCGAACCCGCCACGTTCCAGCGCCATAACGCCAGGCGCGCCAGGTCGTGGAAGATCTCGACTTCGTGGCGGCCTTCGCGTTTGTTGAATGGCCACGTCAGCAGCAGGCTGCGGCCATCGCCGCGATAGCCCGCGGTCCGGATGCCGGCCAGGCGGAGGGCCGCGGCGCTTGACAGGGAATTGGTGAACACCACGCCCCGTGCGCCGCGTCCGGCCGGGTAACGGGACCGGATGGCGGCCCGGTCGGCGCGCCAGCCTTTGCCGACAGGCACGTAGCCCGCCGGCGCCAGGCCGGCAAACAGGTCTTCAGCCCAGGGCTGGCCGCACAGGACCAGCGGCAGGCCGGCCGCCTGCAGCCGCTTGATCGCGGGCAGGCACATGCAGGCATCGCCCACCCAATTGGGCAGCCGTAAATACAGGTAATCGGTCATGGCGGAAAAAGTGGTGGGGTGTCGCGTCGGCAAAATGGGCAAACGGCCCTGGCCGGCCTACCCGCGTACAATCGTTCGGACCCCGATTGTAAGCGTCAGGCGGTCATGCCCCAGGCATGGCCACGTCAGCCACGACGCGTTCATGAGCAAGCAGTGACTTCCCAACCTGTCAAATCCTATCTCTGGCGCCAGATCTACGGGCGCGTCCTCCGTTATTGGCCGCGTCTGGCCATGGGCCTCCTGTGCCTCGTCGGCGTCGCCGCGTCCCAGCCCTTGCTGGCCGTGCTGATGAAACCGATGCTGGACGGCGGCTTCAGTGGCGCCAAGCCGCATTACGTCTATACGGTGCCGGCCATCATCATCGGCATCTTCCTGATCCGCGGGGTGCTGTCCTTCGCCAGCGAATACCTGCTGGCGTGGGTGGCGAACAGCGTGCTGGCGGACCTGCGCAAGGAAATGTTCGACCGGCTGCTGCGGCTGCCCGACACCTACTTCAAGAGCATGGGCTCGTCGGTGCTGCTGAACCGCTTCGTCGTCGACGCCACCAATGTCATGCAACTGGCCACCGACGTCATCACGACCCTGGTCCGTGAATCGCTGATCGTGGTGTTCCTGGTCGGCGTGCTGCTCTATCTGTCCTGGCAGATGACCCTGATCGCCCTGGTGGCCTTCCCGCTGTCGGCGTTCATCATGCGCAGGATTTCGCAGCGGGTGCGCCGCATCAACCGCGAGACCATCGTCATGAATGGCGAACTGACGCGCGTGGTCAGCGAAGGCATCGACGGCCAACGCGTGATCAAGCTGTTCGGTGGCTACGAGCAGGAAAACAGCCGGTTCTGGGAAATCAACAATCGCCTGCGCCGCTTTGCAATGCGCAACACCGTGGCGTCGGCCGCCGCGTCGCCCATCACGCAGACCATTGCCGCCGTCGCGCTCGCCATCGTCGTGGCCACCGCGCTGAATCAGTCCGGGTCCAACCAGATTACGGTGGGGGGCTTTGCCGCCTTCGTGACGGCCATGATCCAGATGCTGGATCCGCTCAAGCGGCTGGCTAACGTCACCAGCCCGATGCAGCGCATGCTGGTGTCGGCCGAAAGCGTGTTTGCGTTGGTGGACCAGGATATCGAAGTGGACAAGGGCACCCGTACCTTGCCCGAGCCTGTGCGCGGCCACATCGTTTTCAAGGACGTGTCGCACCAGTTTCCCAATGCGGACCGGCTGACGCTGAACCAGGTGTCGTGCGAGATCACCCCGGGGCAGACCGTGGCCTTCATTGGCCGGTCGGGTAGTGGCAAGACGACGCTGATGTCGATGCTGCCGCGCTTCACGCTGCCGTCGGCGGGCACGATCTGCGTCGATGGCGAGAACATTGAAGAACTGACGCTGGAAAGCCTGCGGTCGCATATCTCGCTGGTCAGCCAGGATGTCGTGCTGTTCGACGACACCATCGCCGCCAATGTCGGCTACGGGGTGAACGGCAAGCCGTCCGACGAGGCCATCCGTAGCGCCCTGGCCGATGCCAACCTGATCGAATGGGTCGATTCCCTGCCCAACGGCATCCACAGCCGCGTGGGCGAAAACGCCGCGCACCTGTCGGGCGGGCAACGTCAGCGCCTGGCGATTGCCCGCGCGCTGATCAAGAACGCACCGATCCTGATCCTGGACGAAGCCACGTCCGCGCTGGACAACGAGTCCGAACGGCAGGTGCAAGCGTCATTGGAACGGCTGATGAAGGGCCGCACCACGCTGGTCATCGCCCACCGCCTGTCCACCGTACAGAATGCCGATCGGATCGTGGTGCTGGATCAGGGACGGATCGTGGAAGAGGGCGCGCACGCGCAATTGATGGAGAAGAACGGCCTGTACGCATCCTTGTACCGGATGCAGTTCCACGACTCGGCCAACAGCGAAGCGGCGACGGTTTGAGGTGAAGGGCGGCGGACGCTCAGGAGAAGCGCGTCCGCTACGGATCACAAAATCGCACGGAAGCTTCCGAGCAGGCGACTGGTCTGAGCAAGGCCTTGGCGTCTGATGACGTCGAGATAACGATCGACATCCAGCGCCGGGCTCTTCAGCTGCCTGCGTTGACGCTGCGCTGCGGTCACAACGGCCGCAGGGTCCAGGTCAAACACGTTTTCAATAAATTCGTCGGGATGTTGCGCTTCGACGCCAAAGGGCGCCAACGCCTTGGCTGGAAAATCCTTCAAGTTGAAAGTCACGATGACGCTGGCGCCGCACCTTATCGCAGCAGCCAACACGTGGCGATCATCATCGTCGGGTAGGCTCAAGCCGGCAATCAAGGGTTCATGGCCGCTGACACGTGCGTCGGGAATGGCCTGTTCCATCAGTGCGATCGTGCGATCCAAGTGATCGCCGTTGAGTTCCGGACGTTTGCGTAGCAGGTTCCGCTTCCACTCTTCATGGATCTGCGTGCTCCAGCGCGCGCGAGAGTGCCCTGAAAGACCCAGCCACATCAACAGGTCCCGCAGGGGCGCTGGGTACAGAACACATGCGTCGTACACTGCCGTGAACGGCGACGACCTCATTCGTATCCCAGTTGAAGTTCCTGCGCCTGCGCCGCCAAGGCAGCCATGGCCTTTTCGCTTGACCGATCTCGCTCGGCCTTGAACGCCATTACGTCGGCAAACCGGACGCGCCGATGCTTGCCGGTTTTGTGGAATGGCAGCACGCCTTCCTCCAGCAGCTTGACCAGGTGTGGCCGCGACACGTTGATCATGTCAGCAGCTTCCTGGGTCGTAAGTTCTGCATGAATCGGTACGACGCGCACCGCGTTCCCGTCAGCCAGTTCCGACAAGACATCCATCAACAAACGCAAAGCGGACGTCGGCAGTTCAACCGCATGCGCCGTGTTGTTGTCGTCAAATATCTGGATGCGTTGCGTGTCGGCGTGCGTCGTCAGAAATGCAGCCAACGCGCGTTGACCGAGGACGGCGGCACGCACTTCGTGTTCAACCGGCAGGGCCGGTTCGGATAGGGCGGTGGGCAGCATGAGCGACCCCCATCAAAAATATGGACAGGCACTCAGTTTAAACGAAATAAACGAAACGCCAAGCTTCTCCCATTCGTTTCGACCGAGCCCACTTTTCCCTGCGCCCCATCACGCCGCGCTCAAATACCCCCGCAGCGACTCCGCATCCCGCCGGAATGCGTCCGACGTGCCGTTCCATGCGATCTGGCCCTTCTCGATGATGTAATGCCGATCCGCCGTCCGCAGTAGCGGGCCCAGGTTCTTGTCGATGCACAGAATCGCCAGGCCTTCGTTCTTGAGCGTCTGCAGGCACGACCAGATTTCGGCGCGAATCAAGGGCGCCAGGCCTTCGGTCGCTTCATCCAGAATGATCAGCTTGGGATTGGTCAGCAGCGCGCGCGAAATCGCCAGCATCTGCTGTTCGCCGCCCGACAGGTGCGCGCCCAGGTTCTTCTGGCGTTCCTGCAGGCGCGGGAAGAGCTGATACACCCGTTCCACTGTCCACGGGTTGGCCTGCTTGAGCCCGTTGTGCGCGGTGGCGACCAGGTTCTCGTGCACCGACAGATTTGGGAAGATGTGGCGGCCTTCAGGCACCAAACCGACGCCGAAGCGCGCGACGCGGTACGACGGTTCCTTGTGGATGGGCTTGCCGTCGAACCGGATGGTGCCGCGCGAGGGCGACATCAGACCCATGATGGTCTTGACGGTGGTCGTCTTGCCCATGCCGTTGCGGCCCAGCAGGGTGACGAATTCGCCTTCTTCGATCTTCAGGCCCATGTGGAACAGGACCTGGCTGTTGCCGTAGCTGGCGGCAATGTCGTCGACTTCGAGCAGTGCCATCTCAGGCCTCCTGGGCGGCAGGGTGGGCCGCAAGGTCGTCGTCTTCTTCGCCCAGATAGGCGGTCTTGACGTCTTCGTTGCGGCGGATCTCGTCGGGGGTGCCGCTGGCGATCTTCTTGCCGTACACCAGCACGGTAATGCAGTCCGACAGCGCGAACACGGCTTCCATGTCGTGTTCGACCAGCAGCATGGCGTACTTGCCGCGCAGGCGCAGCAGCAGTTCGGTCATGGTTTCGGATTCGCGCTGGCTCATGCCGGCCATGGGCTCGTCCAGCAGCAGCATGCGCGGCTCGCAGGCCAGCGCCATGGCCAGTTCCAGCTGCCGGTGTTCGCCGTGCGCCATGTCGCCGACACGGGTGCCGGCGCGGGACGCCAGGCCGACCAGCTCCAGCGCCTGGTGCGCGGGGTCGTTCAGTTCGCGGGCCACCGTGGTCGGCTCCCAGAAACGGAAGCTGTGCCCGCGCTGCGCCTGCACGGCCAGGGCCACGTTCTGTAGCGCCGTGAAGTCGGGAAAGACCGACGTGATCTGGTAGGACCGGGCCAGTCCGCGGCGCACGCGCTGTTCGATCGGCAGGGCGGTGATGTCGTTGCCGTCAAACGAAATCGTGCCGGAGTTGGACTTGATCTCGCCGCTCAGTTGCCCGATCAGCGTGGTCTTGCCGGCGCCGTTCGGGCCGATGACGGCGTGGATTTCGCCGGCGTTGACCGTCATCGACACGTCGTCGGTCACGGTCAGGCCGCCGTATCTTTTGATCAGATGATCTGCACGAAGCAATGTCATCGCGAGCCTCCTGGCAGATTGCCGATGATGCCGCGGCGCGACACCATGACGATGACGACGATGATCAGGCCGAGCACCAGCATCCAGTGTTCGGTCCAGGCCTTCAGCACTTCTTCCATGATCAGGAAGGCAACCGATCCGGCCACCGGTCCCATCAGGGTGCCAAGGCCGCCCAGCACCACCATCACCACCAGTTCGCCCGACGTGGTCCACGCCAGGTAGGACGGCGAGATGTACAGGGTCAGGTTGGCGATCAGCACGCCGGCCAGGCCGCACACGATGGCCGACAGCACATAGGCCGTCAGCTTGTAGGGCAGGGGCGCAAAGCCCATGGCCTTCATGCGGCGTTCGTTGGTTTGCGTGCCGCGGATCACCATGCCGAAGCGCGAGCCGATCAGCTTGTGCATGGCAAACAGCAGCACCAGCAGCAGCACGAAGCTGGTGTAGTACAGACTGAGCGGATCGTCCAGCTTCAACACACCAAAGTTGCTGCCCTGGAAGATCGACATGCCGTCGTCGCCGCCGTATTCGTTCAGGCTGACGGTCAGGAAATAGAACATCTGGGCGAAGGCCAGCGTGATCATGATGAAGGCGATGCCGGTCGTGCGCAGCACCACCGCGCCGCTGATCAGGCCCACGATGCCGCAGACGACGACGGCGGCCAGCAGGTGCAGCCAGCCGTTGTCGATGCCGTGGTGGCTCAGGATGCCGACCGAATACGCGCCCAGCCCCAGGAACAGGGCATGGCCGAAACTGACCAGGCCGCCATACCCCAGCAGCAGATTGAGCGACACGGCGGCAATCGCATAGACCAGCACGCGCCCGAACAGGGCAAGGTAGAACGGTTCACCGGCGATCTGCGCGTAGATGGGCACGCAGCCCAGGAACAGCAGGATCAGCACGGTGGCTATCGTGCGGGGAGTCATCTTCACATCGGCTCCTAGCCGTGACGTACGGGGAACAGGCCTTGCGGTCGCAGGGCAAGAATGAGCGCCATCATCACGTAGATGAGCATGGACGCAATGGCCGGACCGGCGGCGTTGGCGGCCGAGGGCGACAGCACTTCGCGCAGGATCCACGGCAGCATGGAACGGCCCAGCGTGTCGACGACGCCGACGATCAGGGCGGCCAGGAAGGCGCCGCGCACCGACCCGATGCCGCCGATCACGATCACCACCATCGTCAGGATCAGCACCGGTTCGCCCATGCCGGTCTGCACCGACAAAATGGGACCGGCCATCAGTCCGGCAATGCCGGCCAGCGCCGCGCCCAGCGCGAACAGCAAGGTGTTCAGCATGCGGATGTTCACGCCCAGCGCGCCCACCATCATGCGGTTGGACGATCCGGCGCGGATCAGCATGCCGACCCGCGTCTTGTGGATCAGCAGATAGCAGCCCAGGGCCACGACCAGTCCGACCACGATGATCATGAAGCGGTACAGCGGATAGGCGATGCCGAACAGGTCGATGGTGCCTTCCAGCATCGGCGGCACCTGCATGTTGTAGGGCGACGGTCCCCAGATGATGCGCGTCAGTTCATTGAAGAACAGGATCATGCCGAACGTGGCCAGCACCTGGTCCAGGTGATCGCGGTCGTACAGCCTGGACAGGGCAATGCGATCGAGCAGGAAGCCGATCGCGATCATGGCCACCACCACGCCCACCGCCGACAGCAGGAAGGACCCGGTGTGGTTGTAGAGGGTAGCGGCGATGAAGGCGCCCATCATGTACAGCGAGCCGTGCGCCAGGTTCACGAAGTTCATGATGCCGAACACCAGGGTCAGGCCGGCGGCGAGCAGGAACAGCAGGACGCCGAGCTGGATGCCGTTCAGCGCCTGGGCAAAAAAGAGGGTCGCGGACATGTCAGGTGGGTCTCTCGGCAGAAGGTGCGGACGCCGGGCCGATGCCCATGGCGGCAAACACCGCCAGGGTCAGGGGCGAGGCCGGGTCGGCCAGGTGCAGGATGACGTCGAAGTGGTTGGTGCCGGGCATGTCGATGTACTGACCCGCAAAGCCGCGGTGGTGCCAGGCGTCCAGGTATTGCCGGCTCTGGCGCGCGAATTCGGCGGTCTCGGTTTCGCCGTACGACACGATCAGCGGACACCCCTGCGTGGGCAAGTGCTGCAGGGGACTGAGCCGCGCCGCCGACTCGGCGTCCAGATGCATCCACGCGTTGACGTGCGTGTTGATCAGCGGTTCCAGATCGAACAGGCCGCTGACCGGCGTCGCGCTTTTGACCGTGTCCGGCGCGATGCCGAAGTCGGCGTGCCACCCGTCGGCCAGCAGCATGCCCACCAGGTGGCCGCCCGCCGAACTGCCGGCGATATGGATGCGTGCAGGATCACCGTGGTAACGATGGATCTTGTGCGCGACCCAGGCGAGCGCCGCGCGGCACTGCCGCACGATCTCGTCCAGCGATGCCCCCGGCGCCAGCGAATAGTTGACGGCGACAACTGTCGCCCCGGCCTCGACAAAGGCGGGCGCCATGAAAGACGACTCGTCTTTCGACAGCGCGCGCCAGTAGCCGCCATGCACGAAGATCAGGACCGGACTGCCCGGCTGCCTGGCCGGAAAGATATCCAGCGTCTCGTCCGGATGCGGCCCGTAGGCCACGCCCGTGTGGCACGTCAGTGTGTCGCGCGCGGCCCGGCTTTCCTCGGCATAACGCGCAAGGATGGGCGCGAGGTCATCGACAGTGGCCCTCGCGTTGTATTGCCGGTCGAGATCTTCAGGGGAGTAGTGAGCGTAAGGCGCGGTCCCCATCGTTTACTTCATCTCGCATTGGCTGGCGTACGAGTCCTTGCTGCGCTCGAAAGTCGTGCCCTTGGTGGCGAACGCCACCTTGCCGTCGGCGCCCTTGACCACGTCGACGCGATAGAACGGCGCGATCGGGAACTGGTTGGTGTTGTACGCAAAGTAGCCACGCACCGACTGGAAGTCGGCGGCTTTCAGGGCGGCGCGGAAGGCTTCCTTGTCGGCCACGTTGCCCTTGGTCTTTTTCAGTGCCGAGGCCAGCAGGCGGGCGGCGTCATACGACTGCGCGGCATACAGCGACGGTTCGCGGTTGTACTTTTTGCGATAGGCCTCGGCAAACTGCTTGTTGGCCGGGTTGTCCAGGTCGGGTGAATACGACGAGCTGGTCACGGCGCCCAGGGCCGCTTCCTGCAACGCGGGCAGGGTCGACCCGTCGATCGTCGAGCTGGACAGCATCGGGATCTTGGCCGAGAGGCCGGCCTGCTGGTATTGCTTGGTGAAGTTCACGCCCATGCCGCCGGGATAGAACACATAGATCGCGTCGGGCTTGGCCGCGGCCAGGTTGGCGATCTCGACCGAGTAGTCGGGCTGGTTGACCTGCGTGTAGGTCTCGCCGATGACCTTGCCCTTGTAGGTGCGCTTGAAACCTTCCAGTGCGTCCTTGCCGGCCTGGTAGTTGGCCGCCATCAGGTAGACGTTCTTGAAGCCCATCTTGTTGGTGAGCTCGCCGCCCGCTTCGTGCAGCTGGTCGTTGTTCCACGAGGTCGAAAAGAAATACGGCGAGCAGCCCTTGCCGGTGACCGGCGTCGGGCCGGCGTTCGAGCCGACAAAGAAGACTTCGCCGCTGGTGATCGGGCGATGGATGGCCATCATGACGTTGGAGTAGATGACGCCGGTCACGATCGACACCTTGTCCCGCTGCAGCATCTGACGCGCGATCTGCACGCCGACTTCCGGCTTCATCTGGTCGTCTTCCTTGACGATTTCGATGTCGGTATCGCCTAGCTTGCCCTTGCCCTGTTCCACCGCCAGCATGAACCCGTCGTACTGGTCCTGGCCCAGCACCGAGCCGGGGCCCGAGAAGGTCGAGATGAAGCCGATCTTGACGGGTGCGGCCAGGGCGGCAGCGGCAAGCGAAGCCTGCATCAATGAGGCGATGGCGATCAGTTTTACGGTTTTCATGCGTGCTCCGGGTAGTGGCGTCCGGGACGTGCCCGGACGATGGGGTGCGGCGAAAATCGGGTCAGGGAAGGGGGCAGGACGCGTGGTAGGGATCCTGGTGGTCCGGGAAGACGGTCGAGCGAGTGGCAAGATTAACCGTCCCGCTCGCGTCGCGCACCACCTCGAACGCGTAATAGTTGGACACGGGGAAATGGTTGTTGTTGAAACGGAAACCGCCACGCACCGATGGGAAGGTGGTCTTGGCCAGCGCCGCCGACAGCGTCTTGCCGTCGGCCTTGCCGCCCGTCGTCTTCAAGGCGGCGTCGAGCGCCAGCGCCGCGTCATAGCCATAGGCCGCATACGCAGAAGGGATGCGGTTGTACGCCTTCTGGAAATCGGCCACGAAGGTTTTGTTGGCGGCATTTGGCAGGTCGGGCGACCACGGTCCGGCCGACATGACGCCCAGCGCGATGTCTTTCAACGCCGGCAAGGTGGTGCCGTCCACCGTCGATCCCGACAGCAGTGGGGTTTTCCCCAGCATGCCCGCTTGCTGATATTGCTTGACGAAATTCACGCCCATGCCGCCGGGGTAGAAGATGAAGACGGCGTCGGGCTTTTGCGTCTGCAGCTGGGTGATTTCGACCGAGTAATCCGGCTGGTTCACCTGCGTGTAGGTCTCGCTTAGGATCTCGCCCTTGAAGTAGCGCTTGAACCCGATCAGCGCTTCCTTGCCGGCCTGGTAATTGGGCGCCATGATCGCGATGCGGCGATAGCCCTTGTCTTGCGCGTACTTGCCCATGGCTTCGTGCTGCTGGTCGTTCTGCCATGACGTCGAAAAGTACAGCGGCGAGCACTGGTCGCCCGCGAGCTGGCTGGGCCCGGCATTGCTGCTGATCAACACGGTGCCGCTGTTCACCACGTCGCGCACGACCGCCATCAGCACGTTCGAAAAGCTCATGCCGGTCACGACGTCGACCTTGTCGCGTTCGATCAGCTTCTTGACGGCCTGGCGTCCGACTTCTGGCTTGAGCTGATCGTCTTCCTTGATGACCTGCACGGCTTGCCCGCCCAGCTTGCCGCCGGCTTTCGTGATGCCGAGCATGAAGCCGTCGTACTGGTCCTGGCCCAGCGTGCCGCCCGGACCCGACAGGGTGCCAAGAAACCCGATCTTGACGTCGGCCTGCGCCGTGGCGACCAGCGCGGCGTTCAGCCCGAGGCAGACACAGGCGCCGGCCAGGGCGCGGGAAAGGCGGAAAGTCTCAGGCATGTCGCACTCGCTGAAAAAAGAACGTTATTCGGTTTTGTCGCCGTTGTCGAGCACTGCGCGATCGATGCCGCCAGCGTCGAACTCGAACCGGTACGCATGGCCGCTGCCCTCCGGTGCGGCCACGACGCGTCCGGCGGTCGGCGCGGGAAAGTGGGCGGGCAGCACCAGTGTGTGATCGTGCGCGCATCGCGCCAGCAAGGCTTCGCGCGATGCGCGGGCTTGCACGGGGTCGGCACAGAAACGGGTGCTCCAGCCGGGATAGCAGCACTGCAGCGGATGGTGGAAGGCATCGCCGCTGATCAGGCCGTGCTGCCGGGCGCCCTGGATCGCCACGCCGACATGCCCCGGCGTGTGGCCGGGCAGGGGGACCAGTTGCAGCAGGTCGTCGATGCGATGATCCATCGGCACCAGGTCGGCAAGGCCCGCATGAAAGATAGGCCAGACCGAATCGCCGATGTAGTCGCCGGTGCGCAGCAGGCCCGGATGGCCTTCATTGGCCTTCCAGTAGTCCCATTCCGGATGGGTGAACAGATAGCGTGCGTTGGGGAAGGTGGGCGTCCAGACGCCATCGACCAGCGTGGTATGCCAGCCGACGTGGTCCACATGCAGGTGGGTGGACAGCACGATGTTGATGTCTTCGACACCCAGGCCCGTGGCCTTGAGCCTGTCGAGCCAGCCCCACTGCTGCCGGTCGAAATCGGCGCGCACCCGCGGCTTGCAGTCGCCCACGCAGGTGTCGACCAGGATGTTCTTGCCCCCGCTGCGCAGCAGGAAGGACTGGATGCTGATCACCAGCCGGTCGGTGTCGGGGTCGTAGAAACGGGGCACCAGCCAGTCCAGGTTGGCCTGGATATCCTGCGGCGTCGAGTCCGGAAAGATTTCGGCCGGCCGCAGCAGCGGCCCTTCGGCCTCGACCAGGCGGACCAACTGCACGCCGCCAAAATCAATGACCGCGGGATCAATGACCGCCGGATCGATGACCGCCGGATCGATACCCGTCATTGCGCGTGCGGAACGTGCTTGCCCGGATGCACGCTGCCGCACTCGCCGCACGTGCGGTTGGATTCGCTGGCGTAGAAGGCGTCGAACAAGGGTGGCAGGTCGGCCACGATGTTCTTGAGCTGCACTTCCACGCGGTGCACCAGGCTGCCGCAGTTCAGGCAATACCACTCGAACCCATCAAGCAGGCCTTCCGGACGCTGGCGTTCCATCACCAGACAGGCGCTGCCCGTTTCCGGCCGCTGCGGCGAATGGCGCACATGCGGCGGAAGCAAAAAGATGTCGCCTTCTTTCAGGTCGACGCGTTCTTCCTTGCCATCGACCCACAGCTTGAGCCAGGCATTGCCCTTGATCTGATAGAAGAATTCTTCGAGCGGATCGTCGTGGAAGTCGGTGCGGTGGTTGGGTCCGCCCACCACGGTCACGATGAAGTCGGTGTCCTTCCAGATCTGCTGATTGCCCACGGGCGGTTTCAGAAGGTGGTCGTGGTCGTCGATCCACCGCAGGAAGTTCATGGGGGGGCCGTATCCGGTCATATGCGTGTCTCCGCTGTGAGTGCTTAGTCTAGGCGCGCGCAGGCTCTCGTCAAAATAGAACTTGGCGTCCGGGATATTCATTTTGGCTATGGTGCCAGACGGTGCGTCAGGCACCAAGGTGACGCTAGGTGGCGGAACCGTTGCGGGCGTCCGCGATGCGATGCAGGTATTCGATCAGGTGTTGGCTGGCCGGCGTCAGCTGGCGGTGGGCGCGCACCGAATAACCGACCTTGCCGAACTGGCCGAAAGTGTCGATGGGAAGCCGTTTGAGCATGCCCTGCTGCAGGAACTGGTCGGCGGCATCGTGCGGCATCAGGGCGATCGCGTCGGTGCGCAGCAGAATGCCGACATTGGTCAGCAACGACAAGGATTCGATGTGCCGGGTGGGCAGTCCCAGCCCGGTCCGGTAAAAGGTCTGCTCCACAGCGGTGCGCAGCGGCGAATCCGACGACGGCAGGATCCACGGATGATCGATCAGCGCCGCCAGGTCCAGGGCCGGCAGATCCACTGCCCTTGCGCCGGCCAGCGGGTGCTGCGCGCCCACCACGGCGCAGAGTTTTTCTTCGTAGAGCGCGTGGTGGACCAGCGGGAAGGAGTAGCCAAGCGCGATATCGCGTTCGGGCAGGCGACCCACGACCACATCCAGGTCGCCGGTGGCCAGGGCAGGAAACAGATGGGAAGACGGGCCTTCGGTAATCGTGACCAGGATGCCGGGGTGTTCCTGCATCAGCAGCGCGATGGCCTCCGGCAGCAGCTTGGCCGAGGCCGCGATCAGCGTGCCGACGATCACATGGCCGCTTTCACCGCTCAACACGGCGTTGAGCTCGTCGGTCATGTAGCGCAGTTCGGCCATCAACGTCTTGACGCGGCGGCCCAGCATGTGCGCAAGTTCGGTCGGAACCACCCCCCGGTTGGACCGTTCGAACAGCGTCGCCCCCACGAACTTTTCCAGCTCGAAAATCGCCTTGGTCACGCTGGGCTGCGTCAGGTTCAGTTCATTCGCGGCCCGCGACAGCGACCGGCGCTCGAGCACCCGTTCAAAGATCTGCAACTGATGCAGCTTGAACTTGTGCCCGAGCGCGTTCGGGGTAATGCGGAAGTTCGACATGGCGGACGCCGTTCGGGATGGCTCGCCATTGTCGGCAAGGCCAGGCTGGACAGTCACCCGCGCGGCATTACAGCTTCACGCACACGTTGGTGGGCTCGGTGTAGAAGTGTAGCGAGTGTCGTCCGCCTTCCCGCCCGATGCCCGACAGGCCGCTGCCGCCAAAGGGCGTGCGCAGGTCGCGCAGGAACCAGCAATTGACCCAGGCCAGGCCCACGTTCATGGCCTGCGCCACGCGGTGGCCGCGCGTCAGGTTGGTGGTCCAGACCGCCGCGGCCAGGCCGTAGCGGGTGTCGTTGGCCATGCGGATCGCGTCTTCTTCCGTGTCGAAAGGCGCAATGTGGCAGACCGGGCCGAACACTTCTTCCTTGATGCAGCGTGCCGTCTCGGGCAGGCCGGTCCAGATGGTCGGCTGGATGTAGGCGCCTTCGTCGCGCGCATCGCCAAAGGTCGGCACGCCGCCCCCGGTGACCACGGTGGCGCCTTCTTCCACGGCCAGCTTCAGGTACGACTGCACCTTGCTGCGATGTTCGTGCGAGACCAGCGGACCCATGGTCGTTGCCGGATCCATGGGCCAGCCCAGCACCAGTTTTTCGGCTTCGATCTTGAGCGCGCTCACGAATTTGTCGAAGATCGGCCGGTGGACGTAGACCCGTTCCGTGCACAGGCAGACCTGGCCGCAATTGGCGAACACCGATCGCGCCACGCCTGCGACGGCGGCATCGAAATCGGCGTCGTCGAACACCAGGGCCGCGTTCTTGCCGCCCAGTTCGAACGACACCGGTTTGACGCCCGGCGCCACGGCTTTCATGATGGTGCTGCCGGTGGCCGTCTCGCCCGTGAAGGTGATGCCGTCGATATCCGGATGGGTCGTGATGAATTCGCCCGCCGAGTTCGGACCGAACCCGTGCACGACGTTGAAAACGCCGGGGGGCAGGCCGATTTCTTCGGCCACTTCAGCCAGCAGGGTGGCGGTGGTGGGCGTGACTTCGGACGGCTTGGCGACCACCGTGTTGCCGAACGCCAGCGCCGGCGCGACCTTCCAGGTGAACAGCAGCAGCGGCAGGTTCCACGGCGAGATCACGCCCACGACGCCAAGCGGCTTGCGGTAGGCGTAGTTGAGCGCCTGGCGGCCGTCGGGCGTGTCGGTCATGAAACTTTCCATGTCCAGCGTGCGGGCGATTTCGGCAAAGGACCGGAAGTTGGCGGCGCCGCGCGGAATGTCGATCTGGCTGGCCCAGCCCACCGGCTTGCCAGTGTCGGCAATCTCGGCCTGCAGGAATTCGTCGAACCGGCGTTCGATGCCGTCAGCCAATGCATACAGGTACGCGGTGCGCTCGCCCACTGGCAAGGCGGCCCAGCCGGGCAGCGCGGCGCGGGCGGCAGCCACGGCGGCGTCGACCTGGTCACGGCTGGCTTCATGCACCTGGGCGATCAGTGCGCCGTCGGCGGGATTGTGCTTGGCGAAGGTACGGATGCCGTCGTGAAAGCGGCCGCCGATGAAATTGCGCAGGTGTCTGACCGACATGGGTGTGTCCTCAAATGACGTATACGTACTAATCTACCGCCACTTTGTACTTTTGGGAAGCGAAAACGTCAGCGTGGCGCCGCCGCAGCACGGCTTCGCCGCAGCGGGTAAGATCGAAAGATGTCTTCATGAGCGCTTCCGCATGCCATCTGATACGCCCCGCCACTCCGACCCGCTCGACACCCCGGATCCCCAGCCGACTGGCCATCCAATTGTCGAAATCGACGCTGCCGCCGGCACGGAACCCACCGAAGCGGAGCGCGACACGCTGATCGCCGCGTTCGAACTGACCGACGTCGCGTCGCACCTGCTGCGCCGCGCGCACTTTCGCGCTGAAGCCATGTTCATGGAGCATTTCCAGGACGAAGACATCACGCCGCGCCAGAAAGCGCTGCTGATCACGGTGTGCAAGCATCCGGGCGCGACGCAGAACCAGCTGGGCGACTATATTGCGCTCGATCGCAACTCGCTGGCCGACATGGTCAACCGCATGGTGCGCAAGGGGTATCTCAAGCGGATGCGGGCGGCGGGCGACGGCCGGGCCTATGCTGTGCACATCACCGATGCCGGGTTCGCGCTGCTGCAGCGCGTGCTTCCGCGCGACAAGCTGGTCGAAGAAGCCATCATCGGTGTGCTGCCCGACGAATACCGCGCCCTCTTCATGAAGTGCCTCAAAATCGTGGCGGGCGTCCAGGTCTGACGCACGCGGCGGCTGGACGCGGCGTCCCGGCTATGCTGTCATGGCGCTTGCTTTCCGCAAGTAAAAACTCGTATATTCGTACGTATACGTCATAAAACCACGAGGACACGCATGGGGCAGACACCTACTCCCGACGCCGCGTTGATCTCGGATCTTGCGCAGCGCCTGCGCACGGCCCTGGACACCCGCGTTGCCATCGACCCGCTACGGACGGCATTGCCGGACAACGACCTTGCCGCGGCCTATGCCGTGCAGCAGGCCAATACCGATCACTGGCTGGCGCAAGGCCGCCGCCTGGTCGGCCGCAAGATCGGGCTGACGTCCAAATCGGTCCAGGCCCAGCTCGGCGTGGACCAGCCCGACTACGGCATGCTGTTCGCCGACATGTCGGTGTGCGATGGCGAAGAGGTGCCTGCCGGCACGCTGCTCCAGCCCAAGGTCGAAGCCGAAATCGCGCTGGTCATGGAACGTGACCTGGATGTGGCGCAGGCCACCATGGCCGAGCTGATCTCGGCGGTGGCGTATGCCTTGCCTGCCATTGAAATCGTCGACAGCCGGGTCGCCAACTGGAAGATCGGCATCGTCGACACCATTGCCGACAATGCCTCGTCGGGCCTGTTCGTGCTGGGCAACCGGCCGGTCAAGCTCAATGACTTCGATGCGCGTCTGTGCGGCATGGTCATGGAACGCAACGGCGACCAGGTGTCGATCGGCGCTGGCGCCGCGTGCCTGGGCCACCCGCTGAACGCCGCACTGTGGCTCGCACGCAAGATGGTCGATTGCGGCCAGCCCCTGAAGGCGGGCGACATTCTGATGACGGGTGCCCTGGGCCCCATGGTGGCCGTGACGGGCGCGGACCGGTTCGAGGCGCGTATCGCCGGACTGGGCAGCGTACGGGCCGTATTTGGCGCACAGGAGCAGAAGGCATGAGCGGATCGTCAATGACCCTGGAAGAGATCGCACGCGAGCTGGACGTCGCGGCATCCACTCCCCACGAGGCCGAGCAGTTCGCCGAACGCCGCCCCATGACCCTGGCCGAAGCCTACGATGTCCAGAAGATGCTGATCCAGCGCCGCGTGGATCGCGGTGCGTACCGTATAGGCATGAAGATGGGTTTCACCAGCCGCGCCAAGATGGTCCAGATGGGCGTGCACGACATGATCTGGGGTCGCCTGACCCACGACATGCGCGTGGACGAGGGCGGCGAGCTCAAGCTGTCGACGCGCGTGCATCCCCGCGTTGAACCGGAAATCGCCTTCCTGCTCAAGAAACCGCTGTCGGGCACGGTGTCCGCCATCGAAGCGCTGGGCGCCGTCGAAGCCATCGCGCCTGCGATGGAAATCATCGACTCCCGCTACAAGGCCTTCAAGTTTTCGCTGGAAGACGTGGTGGCCGACAACGCGTCGTCGTCCGGCATCGTGCTGGGCACCTGGCATCGTCCGGACATCGACTTTTCGAACCTGGGTCTGATCATGTCGCGTAACGGCAAGCCGACCCAGATCGGGACCACGGCGGCGATCCTGGGCCATCCCATCCGTTCACTGGTGGCGGCGGCGCGGCTGGTGGCCGAGGCAGGCGAAACCCTGCCGGCCGGGTCGATCGTGATGGCGGGGGGCGCCAGTGCGGCTGAAGCGCTGGTGGCGGGCGACTGGATCGAACTGGAAATGCAATCGCTGGGCCGCATCGGTTTCCATGTGACAGCGTAAGCGGACAGCAGCTAGCCCTGCATCGGGGGCGGCGGGTGCAAGACGACGGGCAAGCTTTACCGGTTTGCTCGACCGTGTTGCCCCGCCGCCCCTTTTTTCGTGCCGGGCGAAGGCCGCGCCTGTGCTGGGCATAAGCTCATAAGCGCGCGCCGCAGGCACGCCTATTGCGGGTCAGGAAGCTCTCAAACGCAGTATCAGGAGACAACCATGATTCGATATACCCGTTCCATTCTGATCGCTTCCATCCTGGCCGCCACGAGCACGATCGCCGTGGCGCAGACCGGCGGTACGTCGGGCTCCATGTCGGGCTCGGGCGCCGGTTCCACGATGACCCCGGGTTCGACCACGACGTCGCCGGGGATGCGTTCGGGTGGCAACTCCAATGCATCGGGCAATGCCGGCACGGGCTCGCGCTCAGGCACCGGTACCGGCACGATGAACAACCGTAGCGGCTCGGGCACCACCGGCGGCACGGGCACCATGAACGGCAGCGGCGGCTCCATGAGCGGCGGCGCGACCGGCAGCGGCCCCACCACGGGCGGCATGAACGGCGGCACGGGCAGTGGCGCGAGCGGCACCGGCGGTTCCATGAGCGGCAACACCGGCTCGATGGGCGGCGGGTCGATGGGCGGAACGCCGGGTAGCGGCGGCATGGGCGGCGGGTCGACCGGCGGCGGCACCATGGGCGGTTCGACCGGCGGCGGCATGGGTGGTTCGTCGGGCGGCGGCATGGGTGGCGCGGGTGGTGGCATGGGTGGCGCCGGTGGCGCTGGCGGTGCCGGCGGCGCGGGTGGTGGCGGCCGCTGATCCAGCGCAGCACCAGTAAGAGCAACGGCCACTTCGTGTGGCCGTTGTTGCGTCCGGTGCCTGCGCACGCGCGTGCTAGCATGCCGCCAATTACGTCATAGGCACTTCACGTCATGGAAACACAAAAGCAGATCGCGGTGCTGGTCGAGGCCATTGCCCACCAGAGCCGGCAAATTGCGTCGTTGACCGCGTCACTGGCAGAGCAGAGCGGCCAGACCGATGCCTTGACCGCCGCCTTGCTCTCCACCCTGCACGCGGCGCGCGCCACGCCGGGGCTGCCGCTGTTGATCGAATCAAGGCTCGAGCAAGGCTATTCGGGTCTGCTGGCCCGGTCGGAAAGCCCGGAATATGTGGGCGGGTTCGAACGCATGCGCGACCTGATTCTGATCGCGCTCAAACAGGACTGATCGCCCGATCAGCAGGCCCCGTCGGTCGGCTGGCGTTCGATGGCCATCGGCTAGGTGCCAGCGGCTTCCTTGCGCAGATCGCGCTTGGCATCAGTCACGGACTGCGCCTGCGACAGCGAGTGCGTCTCGGACACGGGCGCATCGTCTTCAGCCAGATCGCCCAGACGGCGATAGAACTCCGTCAGCTTCTGCAGTTCCTTTTCGTCCAGATCTTCGATGCAGATCAGGCGATTGCTCGCCTTGCTGTGGCTGGCGATCAACTCGTTCAGCTTCAGGTGCACCGCTTCGCTGTCCTTGTTCTGGCTCTGCTGGATCAGGAACACCATCAGGAAGGTGACGATGGTGGTGCCTGTGTTGATGACCAACTGCCACACTTCGGAAAAGCCGAACAGCGGACCGCTGATCGCCCACACCAGCACGACCAGCAGCGCCATCGTGAAGGCGATGGGCGATCCCGCCGACCGGGTCACCTTGCCGGCAAACGTGTCGAACATCTTGTAGAGCTTGCGGCCGATGCTGGCATCGTCGTCGCTGGGTTTGCGCGCGTCCTCGGGGGCTTGGGCGTCTTGCGTCATGGTCGGGCTCCGGGCATGGGGCATCAGGGGGCGAGCGTGGGCGTGCAGGGGCCGGGCATCGGGTCTGGACTGCACCTGGCCATCGTTCCGAAAGGCATATCCTGCCTCGGGCGCACATATTGCTGCAAGAGCCGTGCCGCAGAGCAGCCGCGCCACCCGCGCGCCGCTCCGCATCAAGCCCACACCTGCATTCCTGGAGGCCAGCGCCATGCCCAACGACACCACCGCCAACCCGCCGCACCCCGTGCATCACTACCGGCTGTATGTAAGCCAAGGCCATGTGCTTGCAAGAAACACCAAAAGCAAGACCATCGACCTGGGCACCGTGACCGAACACGACGGCCTGGTCAGCTATCGCCTGGATGTGGGCGATCTGGCTGGCGCGAACTTCGCCACCACCGAAAAGATGCTGAACGACGTGGCGGCCAAACTGGCCTTTGCTTACCTGGACGACCTGTTCACCGCGCTGGCCGATTGCACACCCCAGATCGCCCTGGATCTGGACAAGGACCCGTATCTGGACATCACGCTGGAAGACATCACCCCGCGCGAGGGCAGTTCCCTGAACGAGCCCACGCCGCACATCTTCTGATTCCGGGCGGGTTCAGTACGGGGGTCAGTACGGGGATCAGTACGTCTTGTACGGCAGGAATTTGCCGGACAGGACGACCTTGACACGATCGCCCTTGGGATCGGCCTGCCGGTCGATGTCCATCGAAAAGTCGATCGCGCTCATGATGCCGTCGCCAAACTCTTCGTGGACCAGTTCCTTGATCGTGGTGCCGTACACGCTCACGATCTCGTACCAGCGGTAAATGAGCGGGTCGGTCGGCACGGCGGTCGGCAGGGAGCCCTTGTACGGCACGATCTGCAGCCAGGCGATCGCTTCATCCGACAGGTCAAAGATCGTGCCGACAATGCCGGCCTGTTCCTTCGTCAGCGTCATCTGGCCCAGGCAGGCCGCGGTCGTCCATTCCTTGCTCAGGCCAACCTGTTCGGCCACGTCGGCCCATTTCAAGCCCTTGCGGACCTTGGCGGATACGATCATCCGGGTCACTTCACTGCGGTCATAAATCGCGGACATGGTGTCTCCGTGTCAGTGGGAGGTAAGTGCGGCGGTCGGGGGCAGGGCGGCAAGGCCCGGCATGACCGTCAGGGGAGGCGCCGATGCGCCACGCGCTTCGGCTTGATAGGTACGCGACCGGTTCACCAGAAAGTCGATCAGGTGATTCCGTATCGGGTAGTACTGCGGGTCGTGATGGACAGTGGCCCGCGTGCGATCGCGCGGCATCGTGTTGTGCACGATCTCGGCCACCCGGGCATAGGGGCCGTTGCTCATCAGCATGATCTTGTCGGCCAGCAGGATCGCTTCGTCCACGTCATGGGTGATCATGAACACGGTCTGCCGCGTCGCCTTCACGATGCCTAGCAACTGATCCTGGATCGTGCCGCGCGTCAGCGCGTCCAGCGCGCCGAAGGGCTCGTCCAGCAACAGCATCTTGGGTTCGATCGCAAACGCGCGCGCGATGCCCACCCGTTGTTTCATGCCGCCCGACAGTTCCGACGGTTTCTTGTCGATGGCCGCGTCCAGGCCGACCATGGCGACATGCTTGACGACATGCGCGTCGATCTGCGCACGATTCCAGTCCGGCCAGCGCGAGCGCACGGCAAACGCAATGTTCTTGCGCACCGTCAGCCAGGGCATCAGTGCGTGGCTCTGGAAGACGACGCCGCGATCCAGGCTGGGGCCACGCACCTCGCGCCCATCCATCAGGATCAGCCCGCCGCTAGGCGTTTCCAGGCCCGCCAGCGCGTTCAGGATGGTCGTCTTGCCGCAGCCGGAATGTCCGATGATGCAGACAAATTCGCCTTGGGCAATGTCGAAGCTGACGTTTTCGAAAACGGGCGGCGCGCCGGGGACGTAGACCTTGCTCAGGTTCTCGATCTTCAGGAAGGCGGGCGGACGGTGGCTCATCGGGTCGCTCAGGCTGTCTTTCATTCGGTATACGTGACCCATTTCTGCAGCATGCTGAACATGCGATCGAGCAGCATGCCGACGATGCCGATCACCAGGATCGCGAAGATGACGCTGGTCAACGACAGGTTGTTCCACTCGTTCCAGACGAAGTAGCCGATGCCGGTGCCGCCCACCAGCATCTCTGCCGCGACGATCACGAGCCACGCAATACCCATCGAGATCCGCATGCCGGTCAGGATGGTGGGCGCGGCCGCGGGCAGGATCACCTGGAAGGCGCGGCGCAGCGGCCGCACTTCCAGCGTGCGCGCAACGTTCAGCCAATCACGCCGCACGCCCGCCACACCAAAGGCGGTGTTCACCAGCATGGGCCAGACCGAGCAGATGAAGATCACAAAAATGCCCGAGATGGACGAGTCCTTGATCGTGTAGAGCGCAAGCGGCATCCAGGCCAGTGGCGAGATCGGCTTGAGGATCTGGATGAAGGGATCGAGTGCGCGGTAGATCAGCGGCGACATGCCGATCACGAAACCCAGCGGCAGCGCCACCGCGACCGCGATCAGAAAGCCCAGCGCCACGCGGCCCAACGAATGCGCGAGCTGGATGCCGATGCCCTTGTCGTTGGGCCCGTTGTCGTAGAAGGGTGATGAAAGCTGTTCGACGATCGTGCGGCCCATGTCGCCCAGGGTCGGAAAGCCGGAGTTGCGCGGGGCTTCCACCGACTTGCCCATCATCTTCATGTACTCGATCTGATCCGCCGTCATGGCCGGACCTGCCGGCCCCGCGGCGCCTGGCAGGGTCGCCAGATGCCAGATTCCCAGGAAGACGCCAAGCAGCAGCAGCGACAGCAGGGCGGCCTTGAAGCGCAGGGATCGCATCACGCCGTCTTCCGGATCGCAAAGCCGTCCAGGTACGCGTCGGGCCTGGCCGGATCGAAGGTCTTGCCCATGATGGTGAAGGGCGGATAGGCTGCATCAGGCGCCGGCTGGCCCAGTTCCTTCATGTGTTTCTTTGCGTCGGCCAGCAGGAAGACACGTTCCGCCAGTTGCCGGTATTGCACGTCGCCCTTCACATAGCCCCAGCGCTTCATCTGCGTCAGCATCCACACGGCCATCGATTGCAAGGGCACGGGGTTGAAGTCGGCGCGGTCCGGCACGGTCTGGATCTTGCCGAGCCCGTCGGCGAAGCGCCCGGTCAACACCTGCGCCACAACGGTCTCGGGCTGGTTCAGGTAGGCCTGCGGCGAAATCACCTTGGCGATCAGTTCGCGGTTCTTGGCGTCGCGCGCCATGGCCGATGCGGTCAGCACCGCGCGGAACAAGGCGGCAAAGGTGTTGGGATTCTGCTGGATGAAGGCTTCCGAGGTGCCGAAGGCGCAGCACGGATGGCCGTTCCACAGGTCTTTGGTCAGCACGTGGATGAAGCCGACTTCGTCGAACACCGCGCGCTGATTGAAGGGGTCCGGGCCCAGGAAACCATCGATGTTTCCCGCGCGCAGGTTGGCCACCATTTCCGCCGGCGGCACCACCCGGATCTGGATGTCGCGGTCGGGATCAAGGCCGTGTTCCGCGACGTAGTAGCGCAGCAGGAAATTGTGCATCGAGTATTCGAAGGGCACCGCGAACTTGAAGCCTTTCCACGTGGCAGGGTCGCGCTTGTCCTTGTGCTTGAGACTCAGCGTGATGGCCTGGCCATTGGTGTTCTGGATCGTCGCCACCCTCATCGGCGTCGGGTTGGACCCGGCCCCCATCGAGATCGCCAGCGGCATGGGCGACAGGAAGTGCGTCGCGTCGTATTCCTTGTTGATCATCTTGTCGCGGATCAGCGCCCAGCCCGCGGTCTTGATGACCTCGACATCCAGTCCCTGCTGTTTGTAGAAGCCCAGCGGGTGGGCCATGATCAGCGGCGTCGCGCAGGTGATCGGAATGAAGCCGATCTTCAGGTTCTTCTTTTCGGGCGCGGCCTTTTCCTGGGCCATCGCCATCATCGAATCCAATGGCAGCACGCTCTGGATCACGCTCAATGCCGTGCCCGCACCCACGGCGCGGATGAAGCGGCGGCGCACGCTGTCCTGCGGGAACAGCGCCTTCACCATGGCCGCCTCGACAAAGGCGTTGATCTCGGCCTCGTTGTCGATCGCCCGTGCCTTCAGCGTGGCGACCGCCAGCGCGTTGTCGTGCGAGGCCGCGTCGGCATGGCGGCCGCAGGCGCAGCCGGAAGTCAGAGGGCGATCGGGATTGAACGGGTCGTAGGACATGGGGCGCTGCTCCGGGTGGGGGAGGATCTGAGTCCCCATCCTACGGACTGTCGAGCAGCGCCGGTATCGCGGAATCCGGCGAGTTTTTGTAGTGCCAGCCCTACACGGCCACCAACTGGTGTTTCACCGCGTACAGCGCGATGCCGACGTCATTGCGCGCGCCCGTCTTTTCCATGATGCGGCTGCGATAGGTGCTGACGGTGTTCGGACTCAGCGCCAGCCGCTCGGCAATCTGGCCGACGCTTTCGCCGCTGGCGATCAGCTGGAACACCTGGTATTCGCGGTGCGACAGCGCTTCGTGCGGCACGTCGTGCGCGGCGCGCGCCATGTCCATGGCCATCGTTTCGGCCTGGGACGCGCTCACCACCACGCCACCCGCCGCCGCCTTGCGGATCGCGTCGGTCAGCTGCTGCGGCGCCGCGCTCTTGTTCAGGTAGCCTGCCGCGCCCAGCTTGAAGCAACGCGCAGCGTACTGACGATCGGGATAGGTCGAGAGCATCAGCACCGGCAGCTTCGGGAATTCGCGTTTGAGCTGGATCAGCACGTCCAGTCCGTCCCGCTGCGGCATCGCGATGTCGAGGAGGACGACGTCAAAGGCGCCTTCGCGCGCCAGGCGGATCGCCTCCGTCCCGTTGTCGCATTCGGCGGCGACATCGATATCGGCCGTGTCGGCAAGGATCTGCTTCAGTCCCTGCCGGATGATCTGGTGGTCATCGCACATCAACAGACGGATCATGGCAGCGCCTCAGGCAAGGGAAGGAATGGGGACGTCGAGCGCCAGCCGGGTGCCTTCACCCGGGATGCTGTCGATGCCGATTTCGCCGCCGAAATGCCGCGCGCGTTCGCGCATGCCCATCACGCCATAGGCATCGGAGCGTTCGAAGGCGTCGCGCAGCGCGCCCACACCGTTGTCGGTCACAACGATCCGCAGCCGGTCGCGGGTCACACGGATCCGGATCGCGACCCGGTCGGCCCGGGCGTGGCGCGCAATGTTGCTCAGCATCTCCTGGAAGATGCGGAAGATGGCGGTGGCCAGGGTGTCATCGGGCATGACGACGCCCGGGTCGACATCGAGCTGCCAGTCGCACACGATGTCGGACGATGACTCGAACTCGCGCAATTGCCACTCCAGCGCTGCGAACAGGCCCTGGTGATCGAGCAGGCTGGGCCGCAGGTCCGTGATGATGCGGCCGACGTTTTCGACCGCGGTTTCGATCAGCCGGTTCATGGCTCGGCATTTGGCCGACAGGTCGGACCGTTCCACCAGGCGGGTGTCCAGCCAGTTCACGTCAAACTTGAGCGCGATCAACAGACTGCCCAATTCGTCGTGGATCTCGCGGGCAATGCGTGTGCGTTCGTCTTCGCGCACCGAGTGCAGGTGGGCCGACAGTTCCCGCAGCTGGGCCAGCGCATCGGACAGCGCGCGGGTCCGGTCCGTCACCCGTTGTTCAAGTTCGTCCTTGCTTCGCTGCAGCAGATCCTGCTCGCGGCGGCGCACCGAAATGTCGATGAACGTGACGACCGCGCCGCGCACCACGCCCTGGTCGACGATCGGATGCGACGAGTATTCCGCCGGAAAGCTGGTGCCATCACTGCGCCACAGGACTTCGGTGTCGATGCGGCAGGGCATGCCTTGCCAGAAGGCCCGAAAGATCGGGCAGGTGTCGATCGAATAGTGCGAGCCGTCCGCATGCGTGTGATGCATGAGGTCGTGCATGTTGTGACCCAGCATGTGCGCGGGTTCGTAGCCCAGCATGTCTGCCGCCGCGCGATTGGCGTAGATGCACTTGCCGTCCATGTCGATGCCGCAGATGCCGTCGCCGGTCGATTCGAGCAGCAGGCCGATCTGGTCACGCCAAAGTTCTGATAGAGGAAAGGGACGGGAGGCAGGCATTGCGCAGCAAGGGAGACGTTGCGCAGTTCATGCAAGTCGCATGCCAGAAATCAGGGTCGTTTCTGCATGGAAGCGGTGCGTGGAAGGGGGAAATCGGCCCGGCAGCGCGTAGCGTGCGCGGGGGCGGTGCGCCAGGCAGGCGCACCGCGGTGCATCGTATCCCTCCGTCTTCAGCTGCGGTTTTCCACCTTGGGGCCGCTGTCGACGTTATTGCCCGGGTCGTGGGCTTCTTCCGCGCTCACGCCTGGCGGAAAGTTGGCCTTGGCGCCCAGGGCGTTCGGATCGGTCGGATGGTTGCCGATCGTGCGCGCATCCTTGCCGTCGCCGTCTTTCGGCTTGCCCGGGGTTGCACCGCGCGCCGTCCCGGCGTCGTCGGTGGCATTGCCTTCTGAAGGGCTCTTTTTGGACATCGTCTTCTCCTTGGGGTGGGTGGCGCGTCAGTCTTTCTTGTGGGTTTGCGCAGGCGTCTGCTGCGACGCGTCGCCATCGGACTCCGATCCGACACCCAGCCAGTTCGGGTCGTTCGGACGCTTGTTGATGACGGGCTCCGCGTGGGTGCCCTGGGTGGCCGAATCCGGATCGTTGTTGGCCGAGGTGTTCTGGGTATCTGCCTGCATGGTGTGCTCCTTGGTTTGCACGCGTGGTGCAACCATGCAGCAAGCCACGTGCCGTCCTGTTGACTTGGCCGCCGGGGTGCGGGCACGCCGCTTGCGGATGAGTCTGGGTCCCTCGGGAACCGGGCGGCACGTTCTAACAAGTGCAACCGGAAGACTGAGAAAACGCGGGCAGGAACGGCAATTGCTGTGGTCCTGGTACTGACAACCGAAGTAGGAGATACCATGAAACATTCGAATTTCGTCAAGAAAGCCATGTTCGCCGCCATCATCGGCGCAGCCTCGACGGTTGCTTTCGCGCAAACCGACACGACTGCCGCACCGGGCAGCGCCAATACCAAGATGACGCAAGGCGGCCCAGCCGTCGGTGACGGCCAGCAAGGCGGCGCCAAGACCGGCAAGACCGGTTCGGACCGTGCCCAGAAGGCACCTGGCGCAGCCGCAGTGGGCCGCAGCGCCGACAGCACGATGCCAAAGACCCGTTCGCCAGCACCTGGCTCGAATGGTCCCCTGGTCAATGACAACTATGTCCAGGGCGGCGCCAACACCGGCAAGACCGGCTCGGACCGCACCATGAAGTCGGGCACGACCGCCAACGTGACCCGTCCTTCGGACAAGATGGATCCGGACCGTCCTGGCACGCCAGGCGGCCCGTACACCAGCGACGCCAACCAAGGCGGCGCCAAGACGGGCAAGACGGCATCGGGCAAGTAAGCTGACGCGTCTCGCACGTATCGCCTGAGCGGTCTGCGGACTGCAAGGGTTTGAACGGCCGCCTCCTTCGGGAGGCGGCCGTTTTTGCGTGTGCGGCGGCGTTGCGTGGCGGCGTGCCCGTCGTTATCCCGCTGCATGACGTGTCATCGTGGCGCAAAAATGTAGGGTTTACCGGAAAGGGAGCCCTCTGGTCCTGTAGAGCGTCTTTGACAATTGCACGAGACGGCATTGTGCGGTCGCACATCGAAGCTGCTTGCATCGGCCCCAGGGGTCGGGCGTATAGTGAACCGTCGCTTGGCGGAGTCTCATCATGCAGACCATCCAGTACAGCCCCAATCGCAGCTCACGGATTCTCGACATCGAAATCCAGCCCACGCAGCAGCCCTCCGGCGCCTGGAGCGCCGACTGCAGCGTTTATGAAATGGTCGCGGGCGTACGCGTCTGCCGCGGCACCGGCCTCACGCTTCGTGACGTGCCGGCCACCTGTGAAGACGACATGCTCGACGCGGCAGCCTCGCGGATCGCCGACGACATCGAACACCAACGAGGGATCACCCTCTAGCTCCAGGAGACGACATGACCACACCGAAACGCCTTGCATCCGCCGAAGACATCCGCATGCTGGTCCAGGACGCCGTCAATGCGCGCCCGGAACTGCGTCAGCACAACGAAGCCCTCATGGTGCACGAGCCTTTCTGGCACGAAGACGACCAGACCGGATGCAACTGGTCCATCTCGGGTTACATGGGCCTGAGCAAATATGCCGATGACTTCCGGATCGCCCTGCAGGACGTCCGTAGCAGCTACAACCTCGGCACCTGACCGAAAACCGGCAAAATCTGCAGGTTCATTGGTGAATTCCCTGGGTATCCAGGGCTGGATCACGGCTCCTCCCGCGCCTATATTCTGCTGTACTGACTGCATATGCTGGTCCGACACAGTGGTCTCTAGACGAGGGAGCAAGCTATGCCAATTGATCGCAAGAAGCTGGTGTGTTTTGTAGTGGCGCTGAAATCACCCGATGGCGCATGGCACGGGTGTGCACTGAATGAAGACAAGGCGTGGCTGCAACCGCTCGACACCGATCTATGGGGCGCCGGAGAAAAGGCTGGCGTGTTCTGCTCCAAACCCAGTGAAGAGTTGCTGCGCGCCGCAGCCCAGGGGCTCGCGATCTCCGAGCCTGTGGAAGTCCGGGCCCACCGGTTGTTCCATGCTTCGGACAGCGACGAATCGGCGTCGGTCCTTTCGCGCAAAGTGCTGCGCTGAACCTGCAAGTCTTGTAGCGGCCGCGTAGCAATACGCGGCCTTTCCATTCGTGCCCGCCACGGCTGCCGTCCCGGCACGACCCCCACAGGAATCCGTTTTCCATGGCAGCAAGATGCCTTTTCTTTCTGGCAGCGTTGATGCTTGCCGGCGCCGCGCATGCCGACGTGGACTGGACGTCGCCGCTCGGTGTGGAGCTGGGCACGACCCCCTGCAAACAGATGCAGCGCCAGAAGCGGCAGACCTGGGACTTGTGGGTGCGGGCGACCAGTGATGTGACGGGCGGATCGGCCTTCTATCCGGAAAAGCCGGTGCTCGACGACCTGCCGGACCTGAAGCAGATGGCGATCGTGTGCGACGCCGCGCCGGGCCGGGTGGCTGCCGTCTTTCTGAGTGTGCCGCGCCATTACCTGCGCGCCGCCGCCGATGCCTTTACCTACCGCCATGCGACCGTCAAGGTCGACCTGGGCGACCCGCAGCATGGGGCGGCGCAGTGGCGGGACGAAACCGACTATGTCGAGATCCGCTACGACGAACGTCATCCGGAAACGTTTTATCTGACCTACATGACACAGGCTTTCCACGACGACTGGGCGGCGTACCTGGCCCGGTTTCCGCGTGCGCAGCCCTGGTATGTCGCGCCGAACTGACAGTGCCAAAAAATTATTGAGCCAGCTCAAAGTTGAATGGCTGTCAACTTCCAGGGCGGCTACCGGAGGCCTTCCAGGCTGCTCAGGACGACCGTACAGTGCAGCGCAATGCGTGTTTCGGCAGCGACTCCGACGGTGACCACGGACGCCAGTTCGCTGATGTCCGCCAGGGGCCGCGAGGCCTGGCGTGACGGATACTCGACCAGCACCGTCCAGTGCGGCGGGTACTTCTGCAATTCTTCGATGAGTTCCGTGACGACCACGCAGCGTCTCCCGTGCGGCACGCTGGTGCGTGCGGATGGGCAATTATCCGGCGTTTGAACCGTGGCCGACGCCACCGGACGGTCTAATCCTTAGGCGCTGCATGGTCCGGTCCAAACGGTCAGGTCGGGAAAACTATCGCCTGGGGCTAGGTTGGACGTATGATTTGCGTGAGATTTGATCGGGGCCGATCCTTTTCGTGCGTGCGCCGTTCTCGCGCTGCGCTGTCGTCGTCACCCCCCTTCTACGTTAACGAGTCCGTTCCCCCATGAACCACACCACGATGCCGCGTCGTCCGACGCTTCCGGCCGCTGATCTTCTGTCGTCCGGCGTTGGGCGCACCGTCATCGCCATTGCCGCCACCGCGGCGCGGGTCGACGCCTTGGCGTCCTTTTTCCGGCAAGTGGACCCGCGCACCGACGCGGTGTTCATCGTGATGCTGGACGCCGAGGCGGACCGGACGCTCGATTGCCTGCTCGCATTGCAGCAGGCGGCCGACCTGCCGGTACAGGTGCTGGCGGAGCGCCTCAAGCCCCGTCCCGGGCATCTGTATATCGTTCCGGGCAACCAGACAGTGGATGTCATCGAGGGCATGGTGGGCACGGATGCCGCGCCTGCCGATACCCCCTTTGCCAGTGTCGTGGACGCAGGGCTGATCCAGCTTGCGCATGCGTATGGCGAGCGTGTGTTCGCGCTCAGTTTCATGGCCCGGCAAAACGTGGCAACCCAGGGGTGGCATTCGGTGCGGCAAGTGGGCGGCATCGTGATGGCGGCCAGCGATATCGCGCCGTGTCCGGAAGCGGATATCTGCATGCCGTCCGACCAGTTGGCGGCGCGCATCCGCCTGATCCGCCAGGTGTCTGACGCCCACGCGCCGCCGCGCGGCCGGCATGTGCTGGCCGATCCGCACACGGCCGACAGTGTGGTGGAAGCCGAGGCAGAGGAATGGGCCTGGCGCGATGTGCTGACCCTGCTCTGCCATCACGCACGTCATGATTTCCGTCGATATCGGCGCGATGCCCTGATGCCGCGGGTGACGCGCCGCCTGCGGATCGCCTGCGTGGCCGGCCTGCCCGCGTACCGCGATTACCTGCAGGGCCGGCCTGCCGAAGCCCATGCCTTGCTGGCCGAACTGGCCAGTGGCGGCCCGTCGCTGTTCGATACGCGGACTTCTGTGTTGCTCGACACCGAAACCTGTCAGGGGCTGGTTGATCTTGCAAGCCAGCGGGGCGATCCGGTGTTGCGGGCGTGGAATGTGGATTGCGGGCGGGGCGAGGACAGTTATGCGATCGGCATCCTGCTGCTCGATGCCGTGAGCCAGCCTGGCGCGGCCGCGGCGGTGCAGGTGTTCGCGACCGAGTCGGACGCGTCGGCGCTGGTGCAGGCCCGGGCCGGACGCTACCCCGCGTCCCGGATTGCCAACATGGCAGGCGCCGTGGCGGAACGGCATTTTGCCGTGTCGAATGGCGATGCCGTCGCCAATCGCAAGCTGCGCGGCACGATCGTGTTCGCGGCGCATGACCTGTTGCAGGATCCGCCGCTATCCCGACTGCACCTGGTGGCGTGGCGCAATCGCTTGTCCTTGCTCACGCACTCGATCCAGCGCGCCATGCTGCGGGTGCTGCATTATTCGCTGGTACCGGGCGGGTATCTGCTGCTGGGTGAAAACGAAGGGTCCGACGCCATGGACGAGTGGTTCGTGTCGGTGGACCGCCAGCGCGGGCTGTACCGGGCGAGGCTGACCGGTGCGGACGCACAGGTGCCCGTGCCGGCCGGCCAAGGGGTAACCGAGTCGGCGTTCAAATCGAGCGCGAGCGGCGAGATCTACCGGCGCGCGCTGCAACGAGACGCCTTGCCCAGTCTGATCGTCGGGCATGAATACGAACTGGTGCACCTGTGCGACCGGGTCGGACGCTTCCTGACCTTCTCGGTGGGCGAGCCGACCCGCCAACTGTTGGCCGTGATCGATCCGGCCTTGCGCGGCGCACTGCGCGCGGCGCTGCACGAGGCGACGCTATCGCGGCAGCCGGTCTATTCGCCCCAAGTGTCGTTCCGCCGGGGCGGCCGCGATCTGCTGGTCAGCATCGCCGCCAAGCCGTTCACCGACAGCGACAATGGCGCCGACCTGATCCTGGTGCTGTTCGACGAAGCCGAGGTCGATCCCGTGGCCGACGCGTTGCCGCCTGAAGCGCCCGTGCGGCGCATCGAATCCCATCTGCATACGGTGCGCACGGGGCTGCGCAGGCAGGGCGACCCGTCGCAGGGCGCCGGCCAGGCGTCATTGCATGCGGCGAATGAAGCCCTGCAGATCATCAACGAAGAGCTGCGCACGGCGACCGAAGAATTGAAAGCGCGGGAGTCCGCGCTGCAGGCAGCCAACCAGGAATTGAGCACGCTCGTTTCCGAGCTGGAACAGGAAATGGAGCGGGCCGCCACGGAGCGTGACCATCTGCGTAATCTGCGGCACGCCAGTGAATCGGCGGTCATGTTCGTTGACCGCCAGCTGTCGGTCCGGTTCTATACCCCGGCATGCCGCACCGTGTTCGATGTGGCGGCGCTCGAAGCCTGCGGCCCGCTGACCGATGTGGTGTACGGCTTGAACTACCCGGGGCTGGCCGACGACGCCGCTACCGTCATGCGCACGCTGCGCAGGCAGGAACGGCAGGTGTCCGACCGGGCCGGCCGGTGGTTCACGGTGCTGCTGTCGCCCTATGTGACCAGCAGCGACCGGGTCACCGGCGTGGTGGTGACCCTGCGCAACAAGGCGGCCAGTCCGCCTATCGCCCGCCCGGTCGCAGCGGGGCAGCCGCCGCTCGACATGTCGGCGTCGATCGCCAGCCTGATGGGCATGCCGACGGATGTCCAGCCGGACCGATAGGGCGACCGTGAGCGCGGCTGCGGCAGCTCGGGCGGCATCGGCGGGGCATCCTCGGGACCCGCATCGGCCCTGCTGATCCGCGTCGGGTCTGCTCGACCATGAGGGCCCGCCTTCAGCGGGAGGCACGCAAGGCCGAGGCCGGAACCGCCGCGATGCGCCCGGCCAGGCGTTCGAACTCGTGCAGATCATGGCCGCAGCAGACATCCACCTCGTCGGCGTGGCCGGCCACCAGCTCGCGCAGCCGGCGCTGATTGTCGAAGCGCGCGGCCCGCTCCTTTTCCAGCATCCACTGGTAGAACCGCAGGCCGGGGGTGCAGTGCGGATCCTGCAGGCGCATTTCTTCGTGATAGAAATAGGCGTCTCCCGCTTGCAGCAGCCACTTGCCGCTGCGCTGGACGGCCACGCCGGCGTGCCCCAGCGTGTGGCCGATCAGCGGGATCAGGGCAATTTCCGGTGGCAGGCCATCAAGCGGGCGAGCCCGTGCAAAGCCGTACCAGGCTTCGCCTTCCATCGGGTCATACACCCGCCACCGGGGGCGGGACGACCACTGCTGCGGCCGGAATCGTTGCCGGTCCATCCAGGTGGCTTGCGCCTCGGCGGCGTCTTTTTCCCGGCGTATGAGGTGGACCACGGCGTTCGGAAAGTCGTCGAGGCCCCCGGCATGGTCGAAATCCAGGTGCGTCAGCACGATGTGGCGCACGTCTTCGGCACGAAACCCCAGCCGTTCGACCTGCCGCCGCGCCGTCATTTCTTGGCGGAATTCCGGTTTCAGCAGCGCCAGGAAATAGGCACTGAGCCGGCTCTTGGGGTCATGCACGTCGCGCAGTCCCAGGCCGGTATCGATCAGGATCAGGCCACCGTCGGGCGGTTCGACCAGGATGCAATGGCAGGCCAGATGGCCGCGGCACACCAGGCAGCGGCTGCGTCCATCCATGAGATGACCGCCGACCGGGCAGGTCGATATGCAATTGAGATGGTGCAACCGCATCGGAGCGCTCCTGAAAAGACGAGAGCCTCCGGATTCGCAAGCGCTGTTCCCAACGGCCCGCCTTTATTTTTTCTTGAGCGCGTCCGGCTTGTGGATGGCGGTCTTGCCCGTCTTGTCACTCTTGACCTCGTATTGCGGCTCGCTGGCGCTGGCCTTGGCGGTATGGCCGCCCGCCTTGGCTTCGCCCGTCACCTTCTTGGTGACGGTGCCCGTTGTCTTGCCCTGCGGCGTCTTCCACTCCACTTCGTCGCCTTTCTTGAGTGTGCTCATTCTTGTTGCTCCTGCAAGTTCACGACGGCGCGGCGCGCCGTTCCCGCTTGCGAACTACGCTTGAGCAAGCCGTGTACCCGGCGGGGAAGGGCGATGGGCAGGCGTCGTGCGGCCACGACACTGGGGGGTCGCGCTCCACGCCGGGGTGGCATATGATCGGCCGGACAGCTCTCCCACCTCGCCCGGCACCGCCGACGGGCGTTTCTGCGGCGCCCCCCGATGCCTTCCGAGACACTGGTATCTTCGTCCGTCAATGCCGACACCGTCCTGGTGCTCGAGGCGCTGTCGGGTATCGACCAGGCCCTGTTGGTGGTCAACCGCAACCATGAAGTGGTGTTCGTCAACGATCGCTACCGCGATCTGTTCGACGTGCCGCAGGACCTGATACGGCCGGGCGCCGCCTTTCATGACCTTCAGGTGTATCTGGCGGCCAAGGGCGAATACGGGGATGGCGACCCGCGCGATCACATTGCGGTGCGCGAAGAGGCCATGCGCGAAGGCCGCAATTTCAAGCTCGACCGCAAGCAGCCCGACGGCCGCTACATCGAAGTGGCGGGCAATCAACTCCCCAGTGGGGGCTATGTATTCACCTTCAGCGATGTGACCGGCCGGGTGCGAGCGCGGGAAAACCTTGAAGCGCTGGTGCACCGCCGGACGCAAGCGCTGCGTGACGCGAATGTCGAGCTGGAACGGCTGGCCACCCTCGACCCGCTGCTGGGCATTGCGAACCGCCGGCGGTTGATGGACGTGGCGCGGGGGCTGCGGCAGCGCGCGATCGAAGATGACTTGCCGCTGGCCGTGCTGATGATCGACGTGGACCACTTCAAGTCCATCAACGACGCGTACGGCCATGCCTATGGCGACGCCGTGCTGTGTGCCATCGCGCGAGCGCTACAGGCCGCCGTGGAGGACGACGCCCTGGTGGCTCGTTATGGTGGTGAAGAGTTCGTCGTGTTGCTGCCGGGCAAGACGGCTGCCGACGCTGCCCGCATTGCCGTCGAACTGCAGCAGGCGATTTCAGCCGGAACGGCGGACCTGCCGTCGCTGGTGGGAACGGCCGATCCGGCGTCGGGCGCCACCTGTACGCCGACCGTGTCGGTGGGCGTGTCAGAGTGGCTGATGCCTGAACCCAACCTGGAACCGGCCCTGAGCCGGGCCGATGCGGGGCTGTATCGCGCCAAGAGTTCCGGGCGCAACCAGGTGGGCTGACGGCCCCCAACCTTAGGCAACCCGGGCAACCTGGGCAACCCGGTGCATCGGCCCTTGCCTAGCGCCGCAGTTGCGCCAGGATCTGCTGCTTGAGCGCACCGAATTCCGGCAAGGACCGGTCACGGGGGCGGGGCAGGTCGACCTCGATCCGCGCCTGCACCCGGCCCGGCCGGGGCGCCATCAGCAGAAGGGTGTCGCTCAGGAACAGCGCTTCGTCCACATCGTGCGTGACCACGATGACCGTCACTTGCCGCTCCATCCAGATCCGCAGCAGTTCTTCCTGCAGGTAGATGCGCGTCAGCGAATCGAGTGCGCCGAAGGGCTCGTCCATCAATAGCATCTGCGGTTCCGACACCAGCGCGCGGGCAATGGCGGCGCGCTGGGCCATGCCGCCCGACAACTGATGCGGGAAGGCATCGGCAAAGCCGGTAAGGCCCACCAGTCCGATCATGTCGTCGATGCGGGCACGGCGCGCGCGCGGGCTGAGCGACATGCTGTCGAGGCCCAGGCCGATGTTGGCTGCAACCGTCAGCCAGGGGAACAGCCGGTGGTCCTGGAATACCATGCCGCGTTCCAGTCCGGGGCCATCGACCGGGCGGCCGTTGATCAGGATGTCCCCTTCGAAGTCGCGGTCGAGTCCGACGATCAGGCGCAGCAGGGTGGACTTGCCGCAGCCCGATGCGCCGACCACGCTCAGGAATTCGCCGGGGGCCAGCGCCAGGTCCACACCGTCGAGCACAGACAGCGTGCCGTCGGCGACAGGGTAATGTTTGCCCACGCGGTGCAGGGCCAGGGCGGCATCGCGGCCGCTGGAAGACATCGATGGGGTCATGAACGGGTCTGCCAGGGAACGAAGGTGAAACGAAGCCGGCGGGCAAGGCGGCTGAAGCCGTAGCCGATCGCAGCCAGCGCCACGACGCCGACCAGCACGAGGTCCATCCGGAACCCTTCCCGCGCCGCGACCAGGAAGCTGCCGATGCCGCCGCCCACGCCGATCGCGTATTCGGCGCCGACCGTGCCGATCCATGCCGTCAGCAACGCAATCTCGATGCCAATGAAGATCGACGGCGCCGCGCCCGGCAGCACCAGCCGGGTCACGCGTTGCCAGGCCGACAGCCGCGCCAGATCGGCAACTTCGCGCAAGGCGGGCGAGATCGTGCGCACGCCCTGTTCGGTATTCAGGAAGGCGGGGAAGCACGCCGACAGCGAAATGAAAACGATCTTGGCGGTTTCACCGTTGCCGAACCAGCTCGTCAACAAAGGGATCCACGCGAACAGCGCAATTTGCCGCAGGCCGTGCAGGGTGGGCGACACCGCGCGCTGTGCCGGCCGCCACAGGCTCAGGCTGATGCCCAGGGCGATGCCGATGCTGGCGCCGGTGGACACGCCCGCCACGACGCGCAGCAGGCTCCAGCCGATCGCCCCCCAGATCTGTCGGCCGTCGGGATCGGTGAAAGGCGCAGCAAGCACCTGCGCCAACGGAACCAGCAAAGGGTTGGTCAACCAGCCGGTGTCGACCGTCAGGATCCAGCCGGCCAGCAGCGCCAGGGGCAGCACGGCGCCGCGCCACGCGGAAGCGGGTGCAAGGCCGGATGGCGCAGCAGCACTCGCTGCTGGCACGATATCGCCGTTGCGTTGGGTCAGGCCGGTCATGCCCGCACCGTCCAGCGGCTGAGGCGGCGTTCCGCGTGGCGCAAGACGGTGTCCAGCGCCACACCCAGTATCCCGACCAGCACCATGCCGACGATCACCACATCGATCTGGAACAGCTTGCGTCCCCAGACCATCAGATAGCCGATGCCTTCGGTAGCCGCCAGCATCTCGACCACGACCAGCGCGATGAACGCATGGCTCAGGCCCAGGCGAAAGCCGCTGAACAGCGCGGGCAGGGCGGCCGGCAGCGTAAGCCGCGTCAGCCGTGTCCAGCGCGTCAGGTGCAGCACGGCAGCGGCCTCGCGATAGGCCACCGGAATGTCGCGGATGCCTTGCTGCGTGTTGATGACGAAGGGCACGAACACGGCCTTGGCGATGATCAATATCTTCAGGGCTTCGTCAACGCCAAAGATCAGGATCAGGATCGGAATCCAGCCGATCGATGGCACCGCGAACAGCGCCTTCAGCAAGGGTTCGACATAGCTGCGAAACGTGTTGGAACTGGCGAGCGCCATGCCGACCGCCAGGCCTGCCAGCGCGCCTGCACCGAAGCCGATGGCGATCCGATGCAGGCTGATGATCAGTGCACTGCCGATATCGCCATTGCGCCAGAGTTCAAGAAAGCTGTCCCACACAAATGCGGGCGCAGGCAGGACCTGTGCCGACAGCCACGCCTGTGATGCGGCCAACTGCCACAGTGCAAGCAGCAGCGCCGGAAGGAGCAGGGGTAGCAGCAAGGGCGAGCGCCGCGATCCGAAGCTGGACCGGTGCGCGGGCGCCAGGCGCGAGGCCGGCAGCGCCGCCTGCCGGCGGAATCCAGGCAGTCGCGGTAATCGTGTCAGTCCCGATACGGACGACGATCGCGGGCGACCCGGCGACGGCGCTGCAAGATCGGACAGGGCTAGGGGAGAGGCAGGAGGCATGGCGCGGTCCTTGTGGGCAGGCCGGAAGCAGTCAGTAGGATGCCGCGGACGGCGCCGCCGGGCGCACCGGGAACAGCGCCGCCACGCCCAACTGGTTGATGGCGTCATCGACATACGACGGCGCCACCCACTGCTTCAGATCGATGTCGGCGCGGATCAGCTTCTGGGCCTTGCTGAACGCAATGGCGTCGCGGTACTGGTCAACCAGGAATGGGTCGATGCGGGGGTTGAACACGGTCTTGAACGCCACGCCGTCGAACTCGGCCTTCAGGGAACTGAGCGCCACACCCGACTTTGACCAGATCGTCAGCGCCTCGTCCCGGTGGCTGTCCTCGGCCAACCAGGCCGCGCTGCGCACCAGCCCGCGCGCCACGCGGCGGACGGCATCGGGGTAGGCTTTTTCGAACGCTTCCGTCACCGCGATCGCACCGAATCCGGCGGCCTTGGGACCCACGTCGTTGGACGAATAGAAAATCTTGACCGCCCCCTTGTCGCGCAGCGCCAGCAGGGTGCTGGTGCCCACCGCGGCGTCGATGCTGCCGGCCGCCAGCGCGGCCAGCTGGTCGGCCGTCGACAGATCCAGCAGCGTCACGTCGTTCAAGGTCAGTCCGTTGGCTTCCAGCCCTTTCAGGAAGGCCCAGTGCAGCACCGTCCCCTTCGCGACCGCGACGCGTTTGCCGGCCAGGTCCTTGAACGAGTGGATGGGCAGGTCGGCACGGGCCGCCGCAAAGACGGTGGTCGGTCCATACGACGCAACCAGGCGCGTCGGCAAACCTGCGGCCTTGCCGACGATGTTGGGCAAGGCCCCGTACTGCGCGAAATCCAGGCGGCGATTGGCGATTGCTTCGTTGATCGCGGGGCCGGTGCCGGTGAAGTATTCAAACGTCAGTTTGGTGGGCGTGCCCTTGAACTCATCGGCAAGGAAGCCCTTGCCTTGCGCAATGGCCAGCAGCGCCAGGCCGTAGGGTTGGCCAAAGCCCTGGCCGAAGCCGCCAAAGCGGATGGTGTCGGGTTGCGCCGCGGGGGCGGTCTGGGCCTGGGCGCCGGATACGATCAGGGCGGACAGGGCCACGCCCACAAGGGATTTCCACAAGGTCATTCGGTATTCCTGCAATAAGGTTGGAACGCGCGCTGCATGGCGCGCGGGGGGCGATGGGGTTGCGGGATGCGGAAGCGGGCTGCAGTCGCCGGAGCGCAGCCTTCAGTGCGCGCGTTCGAGCAATTCGTAGCTCGCGTCGATCGCGGCGGTCGGCCGGCGTTTGGCGCCCCAGCCGATCGCGCTGCGGTAGCTGCCCATCAGCGCTTGCGTGGCCTCGGCGTGCTCGTCGACGGTCAACGGACTGTCGGCGATCGGGGCCACGTACAAGGCATCCACCGGGCAGTACAGCTCGCACATGAAGCAGGTCTGGCAGTCCTGCTGCCGCGCGATGCGGGGCGGGCCCCCGTCGACGATCTCGAACACATTGGTCGGGCATGCATGCACGCAGATATTGCAGCTGGTGCAGCGTTCGCTGCTGACGATTTCGATCATGCCGGGACGGCCTCCGTGTGACGGGTGAGGGAAGATGCCGGGTTGTCGACGCGGTCGGTGGTGGTCCAGACCTCGTCCAGTCCACCGCTGAGCAGGCGGTATTGCTGCAAGGGGTCGACACCAGGGTGATCGCTGCGGCGGCTCATGCCGCGCGTTTCCGTGCGTTGCAGGGCGCTGCGATACATCCACCGCGACGTCGCCAGCATGGCGGCGGCTTCGCGGGCGCGTACGGCGTCCTGGGGAGTGCGGGCCGGGCCGCTGTCGCGCACCTGTTCCCACAGGCGGTCGAGCCGTCCCAGCGAGTCGTCCAGGGCGTCCGCGTCGCGCGACCAGTTGCGCTGGTAGGGCAGCACTTCGGCCTGCACCGCTGCGATCACCGCCTGGCTGTCGTAAGGCTGGAGGCCCCGGCCTGCCAGTCCCGCGCCGCCGGCCCGCAACAGCGTCCGGCGGTGGGACGACCGCGCATCGCGGGCGTGGTCTGCCGCGCCGGCGCCCGACCAGAATCCCGATGACATGGCCCACGCCGCGTTGTGGCTGCCGCCGCCCGTAAAGGCGCCGCAGATCAGTTCCCGGGTCGCGGCATCGCCTGCGGCATACAGGCCGCTGACGGTGGTGGCGCATTGGTCATTGACGACGCGCAGGCCGCCGGTGCCGCGCACGGTGCCTTCAAGCCGCAAGGACACCGGGAAGTGGTCGGTGAAAGGGTTGATGCCAAGCCGGTCGAAGGACACAAAGAAGTTGGGCTGGGCGGTGCGCATCCAGGCCTGGATCTGCGCATCGGCACGGTCCAGGCAGGCAAACACCGGCGCGGTCTGCAGGGTGCGGGCAATCACGCTGCGGCCGCGCGACGACCCGGCGCCTTCGATTGGCTGGCGGTCCTTGTCGTAGAACGTGGCCCAGTTGTAGAACAGCGATTTGGTCACCGACGAGAAGGCCGGGCCCAATCCATAGGCGTTCGAAAACTCCATGCCCGACAGCTGCGCGCCGGCTTCGGCGGCCATCAGGTAGCCGTCGCCGGTCAGCACGTTGCAGCCCAGGGCGCGGCTCAGGAAGGCGCAGCCGCCGGATGCGATCACGACCGAGCCGACGCGGGCAAGCCAGGTGTCGCCGGTCTGGCGGTTGACGCCCGACGCGCCGCTGATCGCGCCATGGTCATCCACCAGCAGTTCGAGCACCGGGCTGTGATCCAGGATGCGCACGCCGGCCTGTTTGACCTGCTTGCGCATCAGGCGCATGTATTCCGGTCCCTGCAGCGACGTGCGGCGCAGGCTGCCGTGTTCGTCGACCGGGAAGGGGTAGCCCCATTCGGTCAATTGCTCCACATTCAGCCAGGTCTGTTCCAGCACGCGATCCATCCACGCATGTTCGGCCAGGAAACCGCCCATGGTGAACCGGCTGGCCTTGGCTTTTTCACGCGCGGCAGTGTCGCGCGGCACGTGCCACAGGCCGGTGCCCGACGGGGCGGTGGCGCCCGATGTGCCGCAGTAGCCCTTGTCGGCCAGCACGACGCGTGCGCCGCGGGCAGCGGCGCTGATCGCGGCCCAGGCCCCGGCGGGGCCGCCGCCGATCACCAGGACGTCGGCGGTATGCTCGGTGGATGCGGTGATGCCAGCGGCGTCACCGTTCAGAAAATCGCTAGATCCCATGCTGCTCTCCGGGCCGTCGGATATGACGGCGTACCGTGGATGGTGGGACCGCGGCCGCGCCCGGACAACGAAGCGATTTGCAGATGCTTAGTCGGTTCGCACCATAGGGCGAGGCGTCATGAACTCATGGCGGCGTAACCATATAACCAGGAATACGTTTACATTTTATCGACGAAACGTTAACGTTTCGGCTCCTGGAAACTGAACCGCACGCAGTCAAGCTGGAGTTGTCGATGGAACGACCGCCGTTGACCGTCCTTGAGACGGATGTCCTGATCGTCGGCGCTGGCGGCGCCGGCATGAGCGCCGCGATCGCCGCTGCTGACGCCGGCAAGCAGGTGATGATGACCGACCGCAGTCTGATCGGCCGGGGTGGCGCGACCATCATGGCGCAGATGACGGTGGCGGTTGCCCTGGGCGAACAGGAACCTGACGACTGGCGTTTTCATTACGCCGACACGCTGGCCGCCGGTCGCGGCCTCTGTAGCGAGCCGCTCGCCCGCCTGCTGTGCGAGGAAGGCGTGGCGGCGATCCGGAAGATGGACGACTGGGGCGTGGGCTGGGCCCGTGCCGACGGGCACATGACGCAGGCGCATGCGCCCGGTCACGACCGTCCGCGCTGCGTGTATGTCGACTTCCTGGACACCGGCCCCGCGGTGGCGACCACGCTGCGCACGCAGGTGGCCAAGGACAAACGCATCCGCCGCATTGGTGATTTGCTGATCGTCGACCTGTTGAAGGAGGACGGCAGGGTCGTGGGCGCCGTCGCGCTGCACCTGGCCAGCGGCCAGCCCGTGCTGATCCGCGCGGCTGCGACCATCATCGCCACGGGCGGACTCACGCGCCTGTACCGCCGCAACAGCGCGTCGGTCAATATGGGTGGTGACGGCTACGCCCTGGCGCTGCGTGCCGGCGCCAGGCTGATCGACATGGAATTCGTGCAGTTCTTTCCGATCGGCCATCTGGCGCCGCGCCTGGTCGGCTTCGATCCGATCATGTGGGACCCGTTCCGCTACAAGCTGGGCGGCCGCCTGCTGAACGGACTGGGGGAAGAATTCGTCGAATCCTACGGTCACCAGGCCGAATCGGGCGGCTATACCGTCACGCGCGATGCCGCGACCTACGCCATCCTGAAAGAAGTCGAAGCCGGCCGGGGCACCCCCGCAGGCGGCGCCTACCTGAGCTTCCGCCATGTGCCGGAAGCCAGTCTGCGCGCGGCCTTCGGGCCGATCATCGACCGGCTGGCCGCCAACGGCATCGACCTGACGCAGACCATGATCGAGGTCGCCCCGACAGCCCACTATCACATGGGGGGCATCCGGGTGGACGCGGCCATGGCGACCGACGTGCCGGGCCTGTTTGCCGCGGGCGAAGCCGTGGGCGGCGCCAACGGTGCGAACCGGCTGTCGGGCAACGCGATTACCGAAGCATTGACCTTTGGCGCGGTGGCGGGCCGGTCGGCGGCGGCGCAGGCGCCTGTCGCCGCGGTGCCCGACGCGGCGGCGCTGACTGCCCTGGCCGAGCCCACCGTGAACTGGCTGAGGGCAGCGTCGCCAACAGGCGCCGTGCCGGTGGCCGAGATGATCGTCGCCTTGCAGGATGTGATGCAGAACGATGTCGGCCCATTCCGGAACGAAGCGGGCCTGCATCGCGCGGCCGACGCCATCAAGGCCTTGCGCGACCGGTTGGGCGATGCCTTGCCCGGCGGGACCGGACCGCAAGACCCCGTGCGGGTCGACGGCCTGGACCTGCGCAACATGTTGATGGTGGCCGAGGCGGTGGTGATCGCCGCCACGGCGCGAACCGAAAGCCGCGGCGCCCACCAGCGGGACGACCATCCGGGCATGCTGGACGAGTGGACCGTCAACCAGACCCTGGCCTGGCAGGACGGCCACTGGACGCTGGCGGTGCAAGCCGTTGAACGCCTGCCTGCTTCTTCTATCGACACGGCCGTGGAGGCCCACGCATGACTTCGACCCTCAAGACCGGCCAGGCCGGCCAGCCTGTCGTGCTCCACATCGCGCGCGGTGTGGGGGACGGCGCCACCCGCATCGACGATTACACGCTGCCGGCTGGCGCCGCGGCGTCGGTGCTCGATGGCCTGCGCTGGATCCGTGAACACCTGGATGAAACGCTGGCCTTTCGCTACTCCTGTATCAACGCCAATGCCTGCAAGGAATGCATGATGCATGTCGATGGCGAGGTGGTGTATGCCTGCGTCGCGCGGCTGGAAGATGGCGCGCAGTACGATGTGGCGCCGTTGCCCAACAAGGCGCGCGTTCGCGACCTCGTCTCGGAAATCGCACCGAGCAAGGAACGGCTAGACCTGGATCCGACCTGATGACTGCTTCCCCCAGCCGGCGCAAGCGCGCCACGCCCGCTACCCCTCCTGACGCGTCGGCGCCCGATGCCGCCGATCGCCTGCGCATCCTTTCGTCCTCGCACCTGGCGGAAGGCTCGCACGCGGGCCTGTCCGAACTGGAGTTTGGCCTGATCGTGTCGCACAACGCCTTTACGCGCTGGGTGGCCCGGTGCATGCATGCCGCGGGCGAAGCGGATCTGGGGGTGACCGACATCCTGGTGCTGCATCACGTGCACCATCGGGACCGGCGCAAGAAGCTGGCGGACATCTGCTTCACGCTCAATTACGAAGACACGCATGTCATCAACTATTCGCTGAGGAAAATGCTGGCGATGGAATTGGTCAATGGGGAAAAGATCGGCAAGGAAGTGCACTACGGCACGACCGAAGCCGGACGCGCGCTGATCGGGCGCTTTCGCGAAGTGCGCGGCCGCTGCCTGATGCCCAGCGTGACGGGCGAACTGTCGGATGGCGACATGCTGTCCGATATCGCCGCGCAACTGCGCACCCTGTCGGGCCTGTACGACCAGGCCGCCCGCGCGGCGTCGTCGTTATGAGCGCGCTCGATATTGAACGCTCGCCAGCTCACGGCGGCGCGAGCGCGGACGCTGGCACCTGGGCTTTCTGGGTCGATCGCGGCGGCACGTTCACCGATGTGGTCGGACGCCGGCCCGATGGCACGCTGGCCACCGTCAAGCTGCTGTCCGAAAACCCCGAGCGCTACCCCGATGCCGCCGTGGCGGGCATTCGCCAATTGCTGGGCGTCAAGGACGGTGAGCCGACACCGTCGCACCGCATCGACGTGGTCAAGATGGGCACGACCGTTGCGACCAATGCCCTGCTGGAACGCAAGGGCGACCGGGTCCTGCTCGCCATCACGCGCGGCTTTCATGATGCCCTGCGTATTGCTTACCAGAACCGGCCGCGCCTGTTCGATCGCGAGATCGTGCTGCCCGAACTGCTGCACGAACGGGTGCTGGAAGTCGATGAACGGGTCACGTCCGACGGCGAGGTGCTGACCCCGCTGGACGAGGTGGCGGCCGAAGCCGGCTTGCGCGCCGCGTTCGCCGACGGCCTGACGTCGATCGCAATCGTGCTGATGCATGGCTATCGGCACACCGCGCACGAAGCGCGGCTGGCCGAGCTGGCGCGCGCCGTGGGCTTCACGCAGGTATCGGTGTCGCATGAAGTGTCGCCGCTGATCCGCCTGGTGGCGCGCGGTGATACGACCGTGGTCGACGCCTACTTGTCGCCCGTGCTGCGCAGCTATGTGGATCGCGTCGCCTCGGCGCTGCCGGGGGTGCGGCTGCAGTTCATGCAGTCCAACGGCGGCCTGACCGATGCGCGTGCGTTCCAGGGCAAGGACTCGGTCCTGTCGGGTCCGGCCGGCGGCATCGTCGGTATGGCGGGCGTGGCGCGCACCGCCGGCTTCGACCGCGTGATCGGCTTCGACATGGGGGGCACGTCCACCGATGTCTCGCACTATGCCGGCGAATTCGAACGTGTGTTCGATACGCTGGTGGCGGGCGTGCGCTTGCGCGCGCCGATGATGAGCATCCATACCGTTGCCGCAGGCGGCGGTTCGATTCTGCAATTCGATGGCGCGCGCTTGCGTGTCGGACCGGAATCCGCGGGCGCCAATCCGGGCCCGGCCAGCTATCGCCGCGGCGGACCGCTGACGGTGACCGATGCAAACGTCATGCTGGGTCGCATTCAGCCCGCCAGCTTTCCGAGTGTGTTCGGGCCGAACGGTGATCAGCCGCTCGATGCCGACATCGTTCGCACGCGCTTTGCCGACCTGGCGAAACAAGTGGCAGATGCAACCGGTCAGGCGACCACGCCCGAGCAGCTGGCCCAGGGTTACCTTGATATTGCCGTTGCCAATATGGCCAACGCGATCAAGAAAATCTCGGTGCAGCGCGGCTACGACGTCACGCGCTACACGCTGGTGACCTTCGGTGGCGCGGGGGGCCAGCACGCCTGCCGCGTGGCCGATGCGCTGGCCATTCCGCGCGTGCTGGTGCATCCGCTGGCGGGGGTGCTGTCCGCCTATGGCATGGGTCTGGCCGTGCCGACCGTGATTCGTGAACGGTCGGTGGAATTGCGTCTGGACGCGGCCGGACTCGCGCAGGCGTCGGACACGCTGGACGCCTTGGTGGCGGCGGCCACGGCCGAACTGGTCGCGCAAGCCGTGGACCACGCCGGCATCGTTGCGACCCGCCGGCTGTATCTGCGCTACGAAGGCACCGACACGGCGTTGCCGGTCGCGTGGCAGGATCCGGCGGCCATGCAGGCGGCGTTTGAGGCCGCCTACCGCCAGCGGTTTGCCTTCCTGATGCCCGGGCGGGCGCTGGTGATTGAATCCGCGGTGGCGGAAGCGACCGGACCGGAAGAATCCGGCACCGCGTCGCAGACGCTGTCCCCCCGCACCGGCGACGAGCCCCTGGTTCCGGCCGATACCGTGCGCTTCCATGCAGACGATGGCTGGACCGATGCGCCCCTGTTCCGCGGCGCGGACCTGCGCCCCGGCGACGTGGTGGCGGGCCCCGCCGTGCTATCGGACGCGAATGCCACCACGGTCGTCGACGCGGGCTGGCAGGCCACTGCCACGGCGCGCGGCGACATCGTGCTCGACCGCGCCGTACCCCGGCCGCATACGCTGGCCATCGGCACGGATGCCGATCCGGTGATGCTTGAGATCTTCAACAATCTGTTCATGTCGATCGCCGAGCAGATGGGCCATCGGCTGCAGAACACGGCGCACTCCGTCAACATCAAGGAACGCCTGGACTTCTCCTGCGCGATTTTCGATCCGCAAGGCGGCCTGGTCGCCAATGCGCCGCACATTCCGGTGCACCTGGGATCGATGGGCGCCAGCATCCGTGAGGTCATGCAGGCCAACGCCGGACGCCTGCGTCCGGGCGATGTGTATGTGCTGAACAATCCCTACGCGGGTGGCACGCACTTGCCGGACGTGACGGTGGTGACCCCGGTCTTCGACGCGGCGGGCGCCGAGATCCTGTTCTATGTGGGATGTCGTGGCCACCATGCCGACATCGGGGGCACCACGCCCGGGTCCATGCCGCCCGATTCGCGCACCATCGACGAAGAAGGCGTGCTGATCACCAACTTCCAGCTGGTCGAACAAGGCCGCTTGCGTGAAGCCGAACTGCGCGAGGTGCTGGCAGGCGCCCGGTACCCAGCACGCAATATCGACCAGAACGTGGCCGATCTGCATGCCCAGGTTGCCGCCAACGAGAAGGGCCGTGAAGAGCTGTTGAACATGGTCGCCACCTTTGGCCTGGACGTGGTGCACGCCTACATGAAGCACGTGCAGGACAACGCCGAGGAATCGGTGCGCCGCGCGATCGAACGCCTGACCGACGGCCACTTCACGGTGCCGCTCGACAACGGTGCAAAGATTGACGTGCGCCTGACCGTGGACCGCGCCACCCGCAGCGCCACGCTGGACTTCAGCGGCAGCTCGAAGCAGTTGCCGAACAACTTCAACGCGCCCCGCGCCGTCACCACGGCCGCGGTGCTGTATGTGTTCCGCACGCTGGTCGATGACGACATCCCGATGAACGAAGGCGGCCTGAAGCCCCTGACGTTGATCGTGCCGGAAGGGTCCATGCTCAACCCCACCTACCCGGCGGCCGTGGTGGCGGGCAATGTCGAGACGTCGACCTGCGTCACCAACGCCTTGTATGGCGCGCTGGGCGTCATGGCGGGCAGTCAGCCGACCATGAGCAACGTCACGTTCGGCAACGCGCAACATCAGTACTACGAGACGGTGTCGGGCGGATCCGGCGCGGGGGGGCGGTTCGATGCCGACGGCGCGTTGACCGGCGGCTTCAATGGAACGTCGGTCGTGCAGACCAATATGACGAACTCGCGCCTGACCGACCCGGAAGTGCTGGAACTGCGATTTCCGGTGCGGCTCGAACGGTTCCAGATCCGTCCGGCATCGGGCGGGCCCGGCACGTGGACGGGCGGCAATGGCGGGATCCGCACCCTGCGCTTTCTGGAACCCATGACCGTATCCTTGCTGGCCAATGGCTGGATCCATCCGGCGCCCGGCGGCGCGGGCGGCGGGCCGGGTGCGCCGGGCGTGGCGCGGGTGCTGCGGGCCGACGGCAGCATCAGGATGCTTGCGCATGCCGACAAGGCGGAACTGGCCGCGGGTGACGCGTTCGAGATCGAGACGCCCGGGGGCGGGGGCTACGGCGCGAAGTAGGCGGGCAGGGCGGCGCGCGTCATGCGCCGCAGGCCCTGTGCACCGTCACGCGGCCGATTGGACCGGCGTCATGAGGGACTGCAGCGCCACGCGGTCCATCGGCCGGGCGAACAGATAGCCCTGCACGACATCGCAGCCGGCATGCTGCAGCCACGCCAGCTGCTCGGGAGACTCCACGCCTTCCGCAATGACCCTGAGCCCGAAGCCATGCGCCAGCGAAATGATGGCGTTCGCGATCTCGAAGCGCTCGGACGGGAGCTGCCGGACGAAGCTCTGATCGATCTTCAATTTGTTGATCGGAAAGGTCTGCAGATAGGCCAGCGAGGAATAGCCGGTGCCGAAGTCATCGATGGACAGTTTGATGCCGAGGCCGCGTATCGCGTGCATGAACGCAACCGCCGTGTCCACGTCTTCCATCAGCAGGCTTTCGGTCAGTTCCAGTTCCAGCTGCGCCGGCGGCAGACCACTCGATTGCAGCACCTCGCTGACCCGGTCGATGAACGCCGGATCACGCAGCTGCCTGGCCGACACGTTGACCGCCACCGTCAATGGCGCGGTGTCCCGGCCCGGCCAGCGGGTGGCGTCCCGGCAGGCGCGGCCCAGGACCCACAGGCCGATATGGCTGATCAGCCCGCATTCTTCGGCAACCGGAATAAAGTCGGCTGGCGCAATGAACCCCTTTTCCGGATGGAGCCACCGCACGAGGGCCTCGGCGCCGACCAGCACGCCCGTTGCACAGTCGAACTGCGGCTGGTAGTAGACGTCCAGTTCGCCCCGGTCGATCGCCTTGCGCAGATCGCGTTCCATGGCGACCCGGCGCTGCGTCGCCACCGTCATCTCCCGCTTGAAGGCAACGAAGGTGTTTTTCCCCAGCGACTTGGCGTCGTACAGCGCAATGTCGGCGTTGCTGACCAGGTCCGACTGGTTCTGGGCGTCGTCGGGAAAGAGACTCAGGCCCACGCTTGCCCGGGCGAATACTTCCTGGCCATCGACATGAAACGGCCGCCCCAACGCCGAGGTGATGCGTTCGGCAATCGAGAGCGCCTCGGCCACATCGGCGATCGGCGACGCCACGACGGCAAATTCGTCGCCCCCGATACGTCCCACGACGTCATCGGGCCGCACCACATGGCGCAGCACCTGCCCCACCTTGCGCAGCAGGGCGTCGCCCACGCTATGGCCCGCCGTATCGTTGACCGCCTTGAAGTTGTCCAGATCGATCAACAGCAAGGCGAATCGCGCGCCGGCCGGACCGCGTGGATCGCCGCGCACGTCCGTGCGTGTCGCGATGCGCGCCGCGATAGTGTCATACACGACACGGCGGTTGCCGAGCTCGGTCACCGGGTCGGTGTGGGCCAGGTAGTCCATCCGGGCTTCGGCTTTTTCGACGCGCGCCCGGGTCTTGGCCATGACGAGCGCGGCGGCCGACAAGGCGCCAAGGGTCGCCATGGCAAACAGCCCCACGTAGCGCAGCAGGCCGACGCCGACCCGCGACGTGCTCGCCACGACCACCACCCGCCCGAGTGCTTCGCGGCGGTACGCCACCGGGCGGGCCACCGCGATCCGTGTCAGCGAGGTGTCGACCCCATCGCGGCGCAATGCCGGGCGCATGGCATCGTCGGTTGTGGCGCCCGGACGATGAAACTCGGCAAACACCTTGTCTTCCAGGTCGTAGACCGTCACGGACAGCAGGTAGGGCGGTGGCTGCAGCAGGTCGAGGGTCTGGGCGGCGGCGCGCCGGTCCAGGAACATCATCGATGCCGCCACGTTGTCCGCCACCAGCGACGCCTGCACCTTCAGGTCGTCCGTCAGCGACTGCTGCAGCGAGGCGAACTGGAATCCGGTCAGGATGCAGCCAGCGACCATCAGGCTGATGGCCGTGGCGGCCAGCTGCGCCACCCGGAACGACGCCGTGATGGGGGTCTTGTCCGTCTTGACCGCGGCCGTCACTGCACACTCCTGGCCAGCGACAGCAGTTTCGAGCTGAAGGTCAGCCCACTGCGCCGCGCGGCGCGGGTATCGATGTCGAAGCGGACATGATTGGCTTCGGTGACCAGCGCAATGGACGCGCCGTCATTGGGTGATCGATCGCCGTCGCGAACGATCAGGGTCGCCGGGTACGACGGGGTCGGCAGGGACCCGCTCAGCACCAGCACGTCGCATTGCTGCGGCGTTTCTGCAGGGGCCATCGGGTAGACGGCCCACGGCCGCGTGCCCACCAGCTTGCCCCGCAAGCGCTGCAGGCTATTCCACAACTCGCCGTCGGCCGCCGTGCAGACCCGAAAATCCGGTGTCTGCGGCCCGCCCTGCCAGGTCGTGAACAGCGCAAAGTTGTAGATGAACGCCGCCTTCAACGCGACATCATCGGCCTGACCGAAGCTGCTGGTCGACAAAATCATCAGCACACTGCCCATCAGAACAGCGATGCGGATCGGCATGTGGCGAAGCGCTTTCAAAACTCGTAAGCCAGCTTGGCGCGCAGGCTGCGGCTCTGCCGCTGCAAGGCTTCCTGCACGAATGCCGGTCCGGCGGGATCGGCATATTTCTTGTCGAAAGCGTTGTACAGGCTCAAGGACACCGCGGCCCGGGGGATCAGGCGGGTGGAGGACAGCGTCAGGTTCGCGATGCAGGCGCCGCCGGTGGCCGCGTTGGCGGTCAGGCGGCCCGACGTGCACTGCATTTCGCTGCCCAGGCGTATGTCTTCGCGCAGCACTGGCGTGGTCAGGTTGACTTTGACCAGTTGCGACGGCGAATTGTCGAGCCGTTCGCCCGTGGTGGCGTCCTGAGCCCGCTGCCACGCGTAGCTGGCACGCAGGCGCGCGCCGCGCGTGAAGGTGTGCACGATGGACAGTTCCGCGCCGATCGTCTTGATCCGGTCCAGGTTCTGATAGATCAGCGAGCCTGAATCGGGGTCGGTCGTGAGCGAAATCAGGTCTCGCACGGCGTAGTGGAAGACGGACAGGGTGGCGCGGCCCGTCCTGGCATAGGCGTGGTCAAGAACCAATTCGCGCGTCGAAATCCGTTCAGCCCGCAGGTCGGGGTTGGGCAGCTGGCCTGCCTCGCCGGGTACCGAGTAATACAGTTCGTAGGCGTTCGGCGCGCGATAGGCCGTGCCGTAGATCAGCTTGGCGGTGCTGCGGGGCGTGATGGCGTAGTTCAGCGCAATGCGCGGATTGAAGTGGCCGCCCGTCACGTTGTCGTTGTCGTAGCGGGCGCCCAGGTTCAGCAGGAAGCCGGCGGGCAGGCGGATCTCGTCTTCGAAGTAGACCCCGCGGCGGTCGCCGGTCCGCTTGTCATCCATGTACTGCGTGTAGGGCTGGATGTCGAAGTTGTATTGATCGCGGCGGGCGTCGCGGCGGACGTCCATGCCGATCACGATCTTCTGGCGCGCAAGCTGCGTGAAGGTGGCGTGCAGATCGCCGCCCCACCAGATCGCCCGGTCGCCATCGACATTGCGGGTCGGGGGCTCGCCCGGGTAGGTGCCGACGCCTTCGTAGTCGTATCGGCCCCAGTACGCCTGGCCGCCCAGTGCAACGTCGTCGCTCAGCCGTCGTTGATAACTGGCGTTCACGAATGTCTGGTTGTCGCGGGTCTGGTTGGGCGCGTTGAACACGGAGCCGAACGAGGCAGTGGGCACGCCCTTGGTTCGCTCGCTATGGGCGGCCGACACGGTCAGGTCACCGCTGCTTGCCTTCAGGAAAAAATTGCGCGACCGGTCGTAGTCCAGCCGCCGCGCCACGCCGCCATTCTGCGCGGCCGTGTCGAACTCCGGGTAGTACAGGTCCTGTCCACGCCGATTGGCGTCGGTGACCGACACCAGCAGGTCGCGGCCTTCATTGTCGTTCCACCCGTAGCTGAAGCGGGCCTTGCGCTCGCCGTAGCTGCCCACCGCCACCGCCGCCTGCGGACCGGCCAGGTCCCGCCCATTCCGGGTAATCACGTTGATCACCCCGAAGAACGCATTCGACCCATACACCGCGGCGCCCGGACCCGGCACGTATTCGATCCGGTCCACCAGATCCATGTCGAGCAGCGCTTCGGTGCCGATCGCGGCCTGGTCGTACACCGAATCATTGGTGCGATAGCCGTCGATCATGAGCAGGAAGCGGCTGTCGTAGTCCCCGGGCCGGGAAAAGCCCCGCGCGCCCAGGTAGGAGTAATTGCGGTCGCTGGTGACATACAGGCCGGGCAGGGTGGCCAGCGCGTCGGCCAGCGTCCGCCAGCCGTATTCCCGGATTTCCCTGGACGTCAGCACCACCACTGCCGACGGGGCATCCGAAATCGGCTGCGGCAACCGTGACGCGGTGCGGACAACGGCCACTTCCAGCAACTGTTCCAGGGGCAGGTCGATCAGCGCGGCGCTGTCGGTGTCGGGCGTGATGGTGTCGAGCGTCAGGGTGTCGCCAGCGGGCCCATTTCCTGCCATCGACGCGGTGGCAGTCATTGGAAACAAAATGCTACAGGAGCCCGCCGCAAGCGTTGCCAGGAGCAAGGCAGAAGCAAACGGAAGGGTGGTGCTGGGCATGGTGACTCGGGGCAAGCCTGCATCCAACACGCAGGGTGCCAAGCTAACGACACAAACGCCCGATACTTGAGCGTCATGCCGGTCCGAATCGTTGCGCTTTGTGAGTTCCTGGTTATGCCGGCTGCCCCAGCGCCCGCTCGATCCGATGCCGCGAGACCGTCGTTTTTGGCACCTTGAACGGGAACCAGCTGCGTACGTCCTCTTCCAGCCCGATCCCGTGCATGAAGTTGTAGATGGCCTTGCGCAGGGCCACGCCCAGCGCATCGTGGTCCACCCCCGTCGGGTCGTCGAAGCCGATGTCGTTCTTGGCAAAGCTGACCGGCGGCAGCGGACGCAGCGTCACGCCGTACTCTTCCGGGTTCTGCCCGACCGGCGAATGCACCGTACAGGTAAAACGGTGGAAAAAGCCGCTCTGGATGCAGCCGTTGGCGAATAGCTGGCGCACGTATTCCAGCGCGTCCACGGTGTCCTGCACCGTCTGCGTCGGAAAGCCGTACATCAGGTAGGCGTGCACCAAGATACCCGCGTCCGTGAACGCGCGGGTGACCCGCGCCACCTGATCCACCGACACGCCTTTTTTCATCAAGGACAACAGGCGGTCGGACGCAACTTCCAGTCCCCCCGACACGGCAATGCAGCCGCTGTCGGCCAGCAGCTCGCACAGGTCCGGCGTGAACGTCTTTTCGAAGCGGATGTTGCCCCACCACGAAATACCCGTGTTGCGCGCGATCAGTTCCGTGGCCAGGGCCTTCAACGCCTTGGGGGGCGCGGCCTCGTCGACGAAGTGAAAGCCCGTCTGCCCGGTTTCCTTGACGATGGCATCGACCCGATCGGCCAGCACGATCGCCGAAGCGCCTTCGTAGCGGCCGATGTAATCGAGGCTCACGTCACAGAAGCTGCACTTCTTCCAGTAGCAGCCATGCGCCACGGTCAGCTTGTTCCAGCGGCCATCGCTCCACATGCGATGCATGGGATTGAGCATGTCCAGCAGCGACAGATAGCGGTCCAGCGGCAGGCCGTCCCAGGTCGGCGTGCCGACTTCGGCAAAGGCGACGTCGGGCTCGACCATATTCACGTAGCGGACCAAGCCCGTCTCGGCATCGCGCAGGAAGGTGCGCACCAGGCGCTGGCGCGACCGTTCGCCCTGGATGTAGGCCAGCAGCGCAAGCAGCGGCCGTTCGCCCGCATCCAGCGTCACGTAGTCCACGTGGTCGAACACGCGCGGATCGGACAGCTCACGCAGCTCGGTGTTGACGAAGCCGCCGCCCAGCACGGTCACGATGTGCGGGTGCGCGGCCTTGATCGTCTGCGCGATCCGGAACGCGGCATAGACCGAGCCCGGGAAGGGCACCGACAGCAGCACCACCGTTGGCTGATGGCGTTCGATGGCGGCCAGCGTCAGTTTACGCAGCGTGTCGTCAACCAGGTTGGGCGGGGCGGCGAGCGCCTCGGCCAGCGGATCAAAGGTTGGCTGGCTCGCGGCCAGCGACTCGGCATAGCGCACGAATTCAAAGCGCGGATCGACCGCATCGCGCAGCACGTCCGACAGGTCGTTCAGGTACAGCGTCGCCAGGTGCTTGGCGCGGTCATGCAGGCCCAGCGCCCCGAACGCCCAGCCCAGGGGATCGCCGCCATCTTCATCGATGTACACGTCCAGCGATGAAAAGCGCGGTCCTTCCGGCAGGTAATGGCGGCCGGCGATCCGATGCGCGAGCGTCGTATCGCGGCCCTGCAGGAACGCAATCGTGGCCGTGATCGTGCCCAGGTATTGGTTGCGCTGCGCAACGAATGCCTGGATCGACGGGGTATGCGACAGGACCGGCAGCGTATCGATATGACGCGCCACGGCGTCGAGCCCCTCGCGCGACAGGAGCTTGAGCACCAGCGCAAGCGCAAGGTCTTCCTGCACCGCGGTCATGCCGCGCGAGCGCAGAAAGCCGGTCAGGTAGGCGGTGGACGGATAGGGCGTGTTCAGCTGCGTCATCGGGGGGATGACGGACAGCACACGTAAAGGCTGGGCCGACATGAAAGGGGGGCGTGGTACGCCGCCAGGGGAAGGGAGACCCGTGATTATAGGCGGCATGGGCCGGGAGCCTCGTTGCCCCGGCCCGATGCCGCCTGCCTGCTCAGACCGGCAGGGCCTTGGGCAGACGGATGAGCACGAACTCGTTGTCGTCCGGCTTGGTCTTCGACCGCGACGGCGAACCGCCCGGGTAGTTGTTGTCGTTGACAACCAACAAGGTGCTGGCGTCAACGATGCAGACCACTTCCATGGACTCCATCGGGTGGGTGTAGATGCCGTTGATGGTCGCCGTCTTGCCGACGCCGTCGGGGTCGCGCAGGTTCATCAGGTCGACCACTTCTTCCTTGATCAGGTCGCCGTTGCTGTCGATCTTGTCGAGCGACACCTGGTAGATGCGCTTGACGCGCGCCGCGTTGCGCGACGTGCCCGACGCCGGGAAACCGGCACGCACATCGCCTGCGCCGCTGTCCTTTTCCATCACCAGGAACGCGGTATCGCTGAAAGCGACCATGTCATTCACGGTATGGATCTCGGTTTCCAGATTGCCGCTGCCGTTCACGCGCTGGCTGACACCCACGCGGTAGGAGTAGCTGCGCGCATCGAAGTTCTGCGTCGCCAGGTTGTAGACGTTGATGACGCGGCGGCGGGCATCGTCGTTCGTGATGGCCGCTTCGAACATCGCATACAGGCGGGTGCGGCTGGTATTGATCGCCATGCTTTCCAGGCCGCCCGAGCCCGGCAGGTTGGCGGCCGCGGCGTTGCCCGCCAGATAGGGATTGTTGGACGTCTGGACCAGCGGATTGGCGCCGACGGCGCGCAGGTTGGGCAGTTGCACTTCGCGCGCCAGCAGGCGGCCCTGGCGGTCGAACTTGAGCAGGAACGGACCGAACTCGTCGCCGATCCAGAAGTTGCCTTCGGCATCGCGCTGCAGGGATTCCGGATCGATGTCGCCGCCCGTCAGCAGGCGGTTGGTGAGGATGGAAGGATCCACCGGCAGCGTCTGGCCCGCGGGGGAGACCGACAGGCCCGGGTAGTTGGGCGCGTCGGCCACGGCACGATAACCCAGGAAACGGTTCGGATCGCTGAGCCGGATGAAGCTGCGTGCGCTGAATTCAGTCAGTGGCGCACCGGTCGTGAAGTCGACCGGAATGACCGCGCCACGCGTCCAGTCAAAGCCGATCGCATAGATGTGCAGCAGCGCGTCGGGCGACGAGGCCTTGCCGCCGAAGCCGTTGTCCTGCATGGCATAAAAGGTGCCGGCGATCGGACCGGGAATCACGGCCGAAAAGCCCTGCATGGGCTGCTTGCCGACAAAGGGCAGGCGATAGCCATACGTGGCCGTGGCGCGGTCCAGATCACCGCCGGACACGAACTGGCCCGAGGTCGGCCCGGCAACATAGCTGTCGGCCGGCAGAATGGCGCGGCCGACCAGGGTGGGGGCGGGCACGGTGGCGCCGGGTGCGCTTGGGCCAGTGCCGGTGCCAGTGCCAGTGCCGGTGTCGTTGTCGTCGTCACCGCCGCCGCAGGCAGCCAGCAGCGCGGAACTGCCGAACAGAGCCAGGGCCGTGGCCGTTGCGCTGCCACGCAAGACGGTGCGGCGAGCGGGGCTGGCGGGCAGGTCGCCAGGCATCTGGAGTTGGGAGCCGGGGGGAAGCGTCGTCATGGTCAGGTCTTAGAAAGGCGAAGGTTCGCGTGTCAGATCGGTCAGGGCGTTGGCCTTCAGATCGATCACGAAATGGCGGGTCGGGGCGCCGGCCGCGAGCTTGAGCAGGATGGCCATCAGCGGCTTGAAGCGCGCTTGGAAGAGGGCGCCCACCGGGTTGGCGTTGGACACCTGCTCGCCCTTCATCAGCAAGGTGGCATTGGTGGTCTGCAGCGCTTCGGCCAGCAGCTTGTATTGCTTGGCGCGGGCCGTCGGAATGTCGGCAAACGCCAGGTCGCCCGCATTGGCCAGCCGTACGAAATCGCCCGCCAGGTCCAGCGCCTTCCAGTCGTTGAAATCCTCAAGACGCATGCCGTGGGCCTGGGCCAGGGCGCGCGCCTTGGCTTCCGCCGCCGCGTAGTCGGCCGCATAGGCTGCGTTGGCCGTGCCCGGCGTGCCGCCATCGGCCAGGCAATTGAAGAAGCTGGTCGAAAACAGACCGCGCGTGCCAGTGTTCGCCAATTCCTTCAGCGTAACAGCCGACGTCATCTGCGACAGGACCAGCAGGTGCGAGCCGTACAGCGGACTTTTCACCAGCTCGCGCATCTCGCAACGCCAGTCGTCATTGAGCAGACGCAGGCGCACCAGCTCCGACATGTAGCGGGTACTGAAATCGCCGTAGTTGGTGGCGTCCAGAATCGACTTGCTCCACAACTCGCCGCCCGGCACCTGCGCCGGGAAATCGGTAAAGAAGCTGTGCTCGGCGCGGTAATGTTCGAACAGCTCGTCAAAACGCGGCACTGTGTCCAGGCGCACCGTCTGCACTTCGACATGCGTGGCATCGGTCAGCGTCATCAGCTTGTAGGCCGGCACATAGGCCGCCATCGACGGCGCCTGGATGTTGAACAACGCATGCGTCGCGTCGATCTGGCGGAAAGCCGTGTCGTTGAAATGCATGTGGCCGCCCACGTGGATCTGCAGGCCCGTCTCGGCCAGCGCCTTGGTCGTGTCTTCGGCCGGGCGGCGCACCATCTGCATCTTGCCCGAGCCCAGCAGCGCAATGATGTCGTCCGACGCGCCGTTAAAGAACTCGCTCATCGGGAAGTGGCTGAAGCCGATCACCTGCTTGCCTTCGGCCTTGCCCCGCGCCACCACATCGCGGATCCACGCGATCACGTGCTGCTTGTGGGTCAGCATGCGGTTGTAGCCCGCGTCACCCGACCCCGCGAAATCATTCGCGCCCGCGCCGCTCGGGATGTAGACGTTCGCATCGATCGCGACCAGCCACACGCCCTTGACCGGCTCCACCACGTACGATGTGTCGGGCACTTGCTTGCACAGCGTGTACTCCGGCTTCTTGAATGCGCCGCCCGTGCCTTCCTTGCAGATCTCGTACTGACGCTTGTCCCAGCCGGCCTGCGCCTGCGCCGTTTCGAACCGGTAGTCCTTGTAGGCGTAGGTGCTGTACGGGGTTTCGTAATACAGGTAGTTCGGCTTGGGCATGAAGCCGTGGCTGTTCATCGCTTTCGCGATCCCTTCGTAGCCTTGCTCCAGGACTTCTTCGGTGCAGTACGACGCGCCCTTGCGCGCCCAGGCCGTCGTGTAGTTCACGCAGTCGGCATTGCCGCCCTTGCTGTAGATCGGCTGCGGCGCACCGGCCCGACCCGTGGCCAGGTCAATGCCCATGTAATCGCTCTTGCCCGCGGGGCGCGCCAGCGGCCGGTTGGGATCATGATTGCCCGGCGCCGCAAAGAATTCGATGCCATGCTGCGCCGCGTACTGGTCCAGCATCTTCTTCAGGCCGCGCATGTGCACGGGCTGGCCGTCGTCCGAAAAATCGCCCGGCAGCGCAATGTGCTTCACGCCGCGCTTGACCGCGTCGTCCAGCGCCGCAATGAACGCAAAGTAGTTTTCGTTGAATAGCCGCGTCGACGTCATCTGTGCCTGCATCAGGCGGATCGTGGCGTTGCGGCCCGACTTGCTGTTTGGGATGCCAGGGAACGACCCGTCTTCAAAGTTGGCGTACACGTCGTGAAAGTGCACGTCCGGCATGAACGCGATCTGGACCGGGCCCGACGGCGTCGGCGTTGGCGTGGTGGGGGTGGTGGCGACGGTGTCGTTGTCGCTGCCGCACGCGGCGAGCAAGGACAGGCACAGAACAGACAGGCAGAACGCGCCGGCGACAGGCGCGGCAGCGCGCGGGGCGCGAGGTGACAGGGGCATGTGGGTGATTGGGCGCAAGAGGAAGACGGGATGTCCGTCGCGGCGATCGACCCGGGGCCGACCTGACACGCAGATGAACGCAAGGCCCGTATGCTGTCTTGCGGATGTGACAGGGGCATTGCAGGGGCAACCCTCTGGCTCACCTCAGGGGCGGCCGCCGCTCCCATCCCCCGGCCGCCCCCGCCTCACCTTAGGACGGCGCGACCACCAGCGGCATCGGATAGTCATCGGCATTGCAGACCATGCCGGGCTTGCTTGAAAAGTCCATGCGCGGCGGGCCGAAAATGTCGACGAGCCAGCAGTCGCCTTCGCTGACATTGGCGCTGGTGTGCAGCACCTTGGCAGGGATGACGGTCACCGACGGGCTGCCGACCGTGACGTGCTCGTCGTCGCGCCACTGGTTCATGTCCGGCGTCCAGGGCCAGCGCAGATGGTGGGTGTAGGTGCCCTGGATGGCGAGCGACGCCTGTTCAAAGTCGGTGTGGCTGTGCGGGCTGAGCTTGGCGGGGTCGCGCGGCACGGTGCGTTTGTTGAGCACGTTCACCATCAGGTTGCAGCTGCGGAAGATGCGCATGTTGCTGTCGGGGCGGACATGGTCGGCCAGCACGTAGTGGCGCAGGCGAAAGCCGTCGACCGGATCGGGCCAGGACACCAGCGGCGCGACTTCGGGCGCGCCGTCGGCGTAGATGGCGGCGTTCGGGCAGGCGTCGAGCAGGTCGGTGTTCAGCCGCGAGAACACGCGCACGATGTGGCCGTCGTTCAGCGCTTCAATGCGGCTGTCGCCGGGCGGCACGATGGTCAGGGTTTCGGCGTGGGCGTCGATGCTGTCGGCACCGGCCGAGATGCGCGCCTGGTTGGCGGGCAGGAACACAAAGTATTCGTCGGGGTTGTCCGTGCGTTCGAGCACGGCGCCCGCGCGCACTTCGGACACCGCGACGACAAAATTTGCGCCGCGGGTCAGCCAGGTGCGACAGCCAGGGCTCTCTTGCTGCGGTGGCTGTTCATAGTGGGCCGCGTAGGTTGCGGAGCGGGGAAGAGAAGCAGTCATGGCGAAACTCCTGGATCTGGATGGATGCGGTGCGTAACCCTGCGCGGCGGGCCAACGTTGCCGCCGATACGCACTCAATCTTGAGCGCGCTCAGGCGCTACGCGGCCGTGGCGCCGTGGACGACGCGATGGCCTGGGCGGCCTGCCGAAGCAGGGACTGGTCGGACCCCACGATGAACCAGCTGGCGCCTTGCGCGGAAAACTCGTCGCGTTCGGCGTTGCTGGCGACGAACATTGCGGCGATCTTGCCGGCGTCGGTCGCGGCCTTCAGGATGCGCTGCGTGGCTTCCAGTACCTTGGGGCTGCGCGAGCCGGTTTCGCCCATCGACAGGGCCAGGTCGGCACGGCCGACGAACAGGCCATCGACCCCGGGCACGGCAGCGATGGCCTCGGCATTTTTCAAGCCATCGACGCTTTCGATCTGGCACATGACCAGCGTGCGGTCGCCCGCCTGCTGTGCCTGCTGGTAGCTCATCATCCCGTAGCCGGCGGCGCGCGGCGAGCTGGAAAATCCGCGTTCTCCGCCGTGATAGCGGGCGCGCGACACGATCTGCGCGGCCTGCTCGGCCGAGTCCACGTGGGGCACGACGATCCCGGCGGCACCCAGGTCCAGCGTCGACAGAATGGTCGACGGCGCAAAGTCCGGGACGCGCACGAACAGGGGCAAGCCGGCGGCGCGGCCGGCCAGCATCATCAGGTCCATCGCCGCGCGGTCGAACGGCGCATGCTCGGCATCGATGACGCCGAAGTCCAGCGTGGTCGTGCCCAGGATTTCGATGATGTGGGGCGACACCGTCTTGATGAAGGTGCCGGTCTGCAGCGGGTGCTTGCCAGGGGAGGGGGATGTCATGGCCGTTCCAATAAAAAGGGGCAGTGATCAGCGGGTAGGCGGGGCCTGCAGCATGGGGCGGTGAAAGATCTCGCCCAGCCCGGCGTAGTAGGGCCCGCCCAGCCGCGAGATGGGCCGCATCGCGACCGTGTCTACATAGCGTCCGTCAAAGATGTCGTCGGACAGGTGAAAGGCGACCACCTCGCCGATGTACAGGGTGTTCAGGCCGCGGCCCAGGGGCAGCACCTGTTCCAGACGGCATTCCATCTGCACGGGTGTCACCAGAATGCGCGGTGGCTTGACGATCGTGCTGGCCACCAATTCGATGCCCAGTTGTTCCGGCTCGCCGATTTCGGGCGGGTAGTCGGCACCCGACGCATGCACCAATTCCAGCGTCGACTCGGTGGCGACGTTGACGACGAATTCGCCTGTCTCGCGAATGTTGCGGGCGGTGTCCTTCAGTTCGCCGGCACGCGAACCGATGTTGATCGCCACCATCGGGGGGCTGTGCGCGACATAGTTGTACGAACTGAAGGGCGCGGCGTTGACCCGGCCGTCGGCGCTTTGCGTGGTGATCCAGGCGACCGGGCGCGGAGTCACGCAGCCGCACAGCAGGCGGTAGGCTTCCTCCGTGCTCATGTCCTGGGTGGGTAGGGTGACGAATCGGGTCATGGGAATTCCTTTAGTCGAGGCGGATGTTCGCTGCCTCGATGATACGTTTCCATTTGGCGCTTTCGTCCGTCATCAGCTTGCCCAGGTCTTCGGGCGATCCGCCGCCGACCAGGGCGCCGAACTGTTCCAGCGTTGCGCGGCCTTCGTCCGACTTCAGGATCACGTTCACTTCCCGGTTGACGGTGTCAACCACATTGCGGGGCACGCCGGCCGGGCCGGCGATCGCGAACCACACCGATGCGTCCAGATCGATGCCCTGTTCCAGCGCCGTCGGCACGTTGGGCGTGCCGGGGTAGCGCTGTTTGGACGTCACGGCAAGGCCAGTGATCCGGCCGTCCTTGATGTACGGAATGAACGCGGTGATGGGCGCGACCACGGCTTGCACCGAATTGCCGATCAGGTCGGTCAGCGCCGGCACGTCGCCCTTGTACGGCACGCCTTGCAGGGGCGCCTGCGTGGTCCGCTTGAGCAGTTCGAAGGCCAGGTGGCCGATGGTGCCGTTGCCCGGGTTGCCAATGGCATAGGTGCCCTGGCCGGACTTGGCCAGCGCAATGAAGGACTTCAGATCCTTGGCTGGTATCTTGTCGGTGGCAGCGATCACCAGCGGGATTTCGCCGACCAGCACGATCGGCGCCAGATCCTTCTGCGCATAGGGCATCGTCTGGTACAGGTACTGGTTGTTCGCAAGCGGACCCGACGTCGTCAGGGTCAGGGTGTAGCCATCGGGATCGGCCTTGGCAACCTGGTCGGTGCCGATATTGCCGCCTGCGCCGGGGCGGTTGTCCACCACGAACTGCTGGCCCAGCTTTTCGCTCAGCCGCTGCGCAATCAGGCGGCTGACGGCATCGGTGCTGCCGCCAGCCGGGAAGGGCACGACCAGCCGGACCGGTTTGGACGGCCACGCCGTTTCTTTCTTGTCGGAAGAACAGCCCGTCAGGGCGGCAAGGAGGGCGCTGGCTGCAAGCGCGGCCAGATACGTTCTATTCATCAAGTCTCCATCACTATCGTTGCGAAAGCCGCTGGGCGGCCCGTCCGGCCTGGGGCGCGGAATAGCGGCAAGGATGCGCATGCGGCGGTCCCGGCTCAAGCAAAACGTGGCGACTTTTCGCACAATGAAACGATGTGTCCTGGGGCGTTACGCCAAACGCACGAGACCGTTTCGCACAATGAAACGCGCAGAATAAGAATGGCGGGGCTTGCCCCACATTCCCTATAAACACGGTTCGCAGTCAGTGCCCGCCACAGAAGCCGGCCGCTGCGAGATGAAGGCAAGGAGACACCTGTGCTCGACGATCCTCTGGTTCTTGACGACAACGGCAGTCCGGTGATGCACGATGCCGGCGCGGGGTCGCGCCCGTCCTACCGGCCGGTACATGCCGTGCAGCGGGCGTTGACGCTGCTCTGTGCGCTCAATACGCGGGGCGTCAGTTCCATCGACGCGCTGTATCGCAGCACCGGATTGCCCAAGCCGACCATCGTCCGCCTGATGGAAACGCTGATTGCCGAGGGGTACGTGACCAAGGACAAGAAGCAGGGCGGCTACCTGGTGACGTCGCTGGTGCAGTCGCTCAGTTGCGGCTTTCATGCGGATCCGCTGGTCGTGCAGGCCGGCAGGCCGTGGGCCTCGGCGTTAACGCGGCGTTTGCAGTGGCCGATTTCGATCGCGCTGCTGGACGAGTCGGATGTCGTGATCCGCTTCAGCACGGTCAGCGATAGTCCGGTGTCACCAGCGCACGCCACGATCAACATGCGGCTGAGCCTGCTGGATCGCGCGATGGGGCTGTCGTACCTGGCGTTCTGTCCAGAGGGCGAACGCGAGATCCTGCTGCACATCCTGGAAACGAGCCGGGCCAAGGATCTTGCCGCGGCCGGTGGCCGTCGGAGCATCGAAGACCGTCTGCAGCTGATTCGCAAGGACGGTTATTCGACTCGCGGCAAACGGGTCGAGCCGCTCAGCTCCGGCACGGTGGCCGTGCCGATCATGGACGATGGCCGCGTGCTGGCGACGATGGGCATGGGTTACTTCCGGTCGGCAGTGACCGAAGAACGGATCGCACAGCATTACGTGCCGATCATGCAGGAGTCGGCCGCCCATATCGTCGAACAGGTGCGCCTGCTGCGCCGGGGCGATGGCAGCCGCCAGGTCGCCTAGCCGGCGGGCCTTGCCCTAAGGAATCATGCGTTGATGGGCCGCTTCGCCCATCAGAAGGTGCCAGCGTGCTGGCCAATGACTCACCATTCGGTGAAAGAAGAGTAGACAAGACCATGACCCAATCCGCCCGTCCCTTGTTGTTCGATTCGCATGCTCATCTGGTCGCTGACGACCAGAAGGCCTACCCGCGCAACCCGATGATCCGTCCCGCCAGCGCGCCGCCACGGCTGCCCGGCGTCATTGGCACGCCAGGTGGCCACCACGGCCCGAATCCGATCAACGAAGTGCCCGACGCGCTGCGGATGCTGGAGTGGATGAAGGAAGAAAACGTGGACGGCGCCGTGGCCGTGCAAAAACGCATGATTTACCGCTTCGATAACAGCTACATCCTGGATTCATCGGATAAATACCCCGACATCTTCTCGGCGGTCGTGATCCTGGACGCCGAAGACGAAGGCACGCCCGACCTGGTGCGCCGCTACATTACCGACCACGGCCTGACGGGCGTGCGCCTGTTCGGAGGCCGCAAGGAAGACGGCAGCATGCCGTGGCTCAATTCGCCGCAGGCCCTGAAAACGTGGGAAGTGGCCGAAGCGTTCGGCCTGGTCATGGACCTGGAAGTGCTGGCGCATGGTGGCGGCGGACCGTCGGCGCCGGCCATCATCGAGCTGGGCCGCCGCTTTCCGAACGTGCGTATCGTGCTGGATCACCTGCTGGAACCTGAATCGGATCACGGCGACAACTACGGCCTGGACGAAAACTTCGAGCTGCTGGTGCCCGAAAAGAATATCTCGTTCAAGTTCACGTCGATCAACCTGGACATCCTTCGCGAAACCGACATTCCGGCTGAAAAGGTCCTGCGCCTGGCCGTCGACATGTTCGGCGCGGACCGCATCATGTGGGGGTCCGACATCGGCACGTCGTCGGGCACCTACAAGGACATGGTCCAGCGCATGCTGGACGCGTCGGTGCTGCTCAATGAAGACGAAAAGCGCGCCGTGCTGCACGACACTGGCAAGGCCGTGTTTGTCAAGGGCGGATCCCGCACGCGCTGATGGATTCGGCACCACGGATGAGCAGGGTTAGAATCGTTGCCTCCATCAACTGTAAGGGGGATAACAATGAAAAGCCTGATGCTCATTGCGGTGCTGTCTTCCGTACTGTCGGCCTGTGCCGTGTACACGCCATCGGGCGCCGTGGTCGTGGATCCACCGCGCGGCGGCGGCGGCGGGTTCTGTCCTCCGGGGCAGGCCAAGAAGGGCAACTGCTAACCACAACGCCGGCGCTTTTGCCGGCGTTGTTCTTTTCCGGCGGTGGCGGCGTGTGCGTCGGGCCGGCATGGGAACGAATCCTGCTCGTCCTGAGCACCATTCGCCAGGAGACCGCCATGCGAGGCACCAGCAAGACCTTTCCCTATCGCGCAGCCACTGGCTTCGATTACCAGGTGATGATCAATCTTGAGCATCACCCGGAAAGCGGCCAATACAGCGGGCTGGCGCAGGCCTACGAAGGCAATCCCAACAACAGCGCCTATGTCGGCAATGCCGTGCCGCTGCACATGTTCGACGCAGCGTCGCTGGACGACGCCTTTGACAAGGCCCTGAGCCACTTCGGCACGAATCTGGACGAAGGGCTGCTGTCTACCCCGGGGGTGTTGGGTCGCCGTTCAGCGCTGACGGATGCGCACGGCCCGGGTGCGGACGCCACCGCGGGCACGCCGCCCAATGCGCAGCCGGCTGCCGTTACCCAGGCGGCCGCCAGGGCCACCGACCGTTCCGCGGCCACGGGCGGCAGCGATCCGGCGTACGGCAGGGAACCTACGCCAACCGGCGGCCGATCGGACGACGCCCGCCCGGCCACGCAGATTTCACCCGCCGCCGACCGCCCCGCTTAACAATTTCTTAAACTGCACGGTCCAACATCGCCTGTCTTGAGGTGGACCGATGCAGATACTGCTCATAGAAGACGACGCCATGCTGGGCCAGGCGCTCGTGAGCGCGTTGTCCCAACTGCCCGATGCGGTCGTCACCTGGCAGCGCGACGCCTTCAGCGGCAAGCTGGCGCTGCTCGATCAGGCCTACAGCGTCGTGCTGCTGGATCTGGGTCTGCCTGACCAATCCGGATTGAGCGTGCTCAGCGCGCTGCGCGCGCGGCATGACACCACGCCGGTCATGATCATCACGGCCCAGGCCCGCCTCAGCGACCGCATCCGCGGCCTGGATACGGGCGCCGACGACTACATCATCAAACCTTTCGAACTGGACGAGTTGCTGGCCCGCATGCGCGCGCTGATCCGCCGCAGCACGCAGGCCGTGTCGGCTGTGATGCGCCGCTTTGACGTCGAGGTCAACCCTGGCCAGCGTGCCGTGTCCAAAGCGGGCGTGCCGGTCGCGCTCAGCGTGCACGAATACCGCACCTTGACCGCCTTGATGCAAAGCCAGGGCAAGCCGCTGTCGCGCGACTATCTGGAATCGATGATCTACGGCGAGCGCAGCTCGGTCGAAAGCAATACCGTGGCCGTCTACATCCACCAGTTGCGTCGCAAGCTGGGCGACGAACTGATCGAGACCGTGCATGGCGTGGGCTACCGCATTGGCGAGCCCGGCGCATGACGATGAAAGCGCTGCGCAGCCGGCAGCTGGTGGTCCTGCTGATCGTCCAGGCGGGCTTCTGGGTGGTCTGGATGAGCCTGCTCACGTGGACCGAAACGCGGGATGTGACCGGCCGTCTCGATAGCGCGCTCAGCCAAAGCGCGCGTCAGGCCCTGATGTCGATCCCCAAACATCTTGCGGACTTGTCGTCGACCGAAACCTTCATTGCGCCGCCCCCCTCGCCGGTCGAGCTCAAGCGCGTCAACTTCCAGATGTGGGACCTGCGCACCGGCCGGCTGTTGATGCGCACGCCGAGTTCGCCCAGGGAGCCTTTTGTTCCCGGCTTCGTTGAGGGGTTCAACGACAGCACCGCGGCGGGCGGACCCTGGCGCGCCTACGCCGTGTCCGATGTGGAAGGGCGGGTGCAGATCCAGATGGCGCGCGCCGAAGAACAGATCAAGGCCGATATCGTGTCGTCGGTGTTGAAGGGCCTGGGCGGCGCAATGGTGATGTTCGTGTGTCTGGCGTCGATGATGTGGGTGACGGTGGTGTGCTCGTTCCGGCCCATGCAGCGAGCGGGCGAAGCGCTTCGGCATCGTGACCGCCTTGACTTCACGCCCCTGGCGCTGCGGGAATTTCCGCTGGAGGTGCACCCCTTCGTCAACGCGGTGAATGACTTGCAGCTTCGCCAGTCCGAAGCCCTGGTGCGCGAACGCCAGTTCCTGTCGGACGCCGCGCACGAACTGCGCACGCCCCTGGCCGCGTTGACGACGCAGGCCCAGCAGGCACTGCGCGCGACCGACGCCGCGCACCGGGACGAAGCGCTGGTGCAGGTGCTGGCAGGCACCCGGCGCGCGACGCGTCTGGCCGAACAATTGCTGGACCAGGCGCAGCTGGATGCGCACGACTGCATGCTGACAGATCGCGTCGATCTGGCGTCCTTGGTATCGCTGGAAGTGCGGGAGTTTGATGCGCGTGCGCATGCCAAGGGACAGCACATCCGGCTTGAGATCGAACCGACCGTGGTGCTGGCCAACGTGGACGCCGTGGGCGTGCTGATCCGCAACCTGATCGACAACGCGCTGCGCCACGCGCCGGCCGGCGCACGGGTCGAGATCGTCTGCCATCCGGGCGGCGAGGGCGACGCGGTGCTGACGGTACGCGATGATGGTCCGGGCATTCCCGACGCAGATTGCGAGCGGGTGTTCGAACGCTTCTATCGGGTATCGGGGTCGAAGGAAAGTGGCAGCGGCATCGGTCTTTCCCTGGTTGCGCGGATCGCACGCATGCATGGCGCGCGCCTGACCTGCGGCAAGGGGATCGACGGCAAGGGGTGGTGCGTGTCGGTGGCCTTTCCTGCGGTCGGCGAACCTTTCGTGGCCGGCGCTCTTTCTTAATTCATTCTTAATCGCGCATCGCCAGAATTCGAATTCCGATACGAACAGGCGGGCGACATGGATGCACCATTGCAAGGATTCCCTTCGATCCGGACGGCGTTCGACCGATCGTTGTGGTTGACAACCTTAAGGCCGCTGGAAGACGCCGACGCCGCGCCGCGGGATCGGCTTGAAGCGTACTTCGAGTTGCTGGATTTCATTTGCGACGCACGGTTGGGCGACCGGGCGGGCAACGACGCGTCACAGGCGCCCGACGCATCTGACCAGGACGAGGCGCTTGCCGGCGCCCTCGACCTGCTGACCTACACCCGCGCGTTGCTGGCGCGACTGATGCGGCAGGCTGCCGCGGGGTCGCCGCGCGATCTGCCCGAGCGTGTCGATGCCGTCATGGCGTCGGGGCTTGCCGTCACGACCAGTGTGGCGGGCCACAGGCATCATGATCATCGTCCCCATCTCCATCTGCGTCTGAAGGCTGCACGGCAGTTTGCCCTGCAGGCCCTGTGACGTCCCTCCAAAGTGCGAAGGTAACCTCCATGACTCTGTTTCAACGCGCTGTGTGCGCAGGCGCCTTGCTGGCCGCGGCAGGCGCCGCGCACGCCCAGAACTTCATCGGCGCCGGCGCCGGCATCGTGCCGAAGTACCCTGGCGCCAACGACTATCGCGTCGCGCCTGTCCCCTTGATCAACTACAGCAACGGCATGTTCTTTGCCTCGTCCGTGGATGGCTTTCCTGGCATCGGCCTGCGCGCCAACCTGGGCAATGACCTGTCGGCCGGGGTGCGCCTGGGGCTGAACCTGGGACGTCCGGAAGACCGCGCGCCCATCCTGCGCGGACTGGGCGATATCGATGCCCATGCCAACTATGGCGCGTTCATCGCATGGACGCCGGGCCGCTTCCGCGCCACCCTGAGCTACACGCAGGCAACCAAAGGCTATGGCGGCACCGCCAACCTGGGGGCGTCCTACGCCGTGTGGCAGCAAGGGCCGCACCGGGTCACGGCGGGCGGGGGACTGGAATGGGGCAACAGCGATTACATGCAGACCTGGTTCGGCGTCACGCCTTCCCAAGCCGCCCGCAGCGAGGCCGGGCTTCGGCCGTATCAGCCTTCGTCGGGCCTGAGCGGCGGGTCGGTGTTTGCGTCGTGGTCCTACCGGATCAATGAACGGTGGGGCGCGGTCACGACGCTGGGGGTGCGCTCGCTGGTGGGCGACGCCAAGGACAGCCCGATCGCCGAAAGCGCGACGCGCGCCTTCGGCATGGTCGGCGTCACGTACGCGTTCTGACGGCGGTGGATGACTGGCGCACCGCGTTGATCCGGCGGCGCGCCCGCATCCGACTTATGGCGCGAAGCTGGCGTCGCGATATACCTGCTTGCCGCCCACGTAGGTGGCCACGGCCTTCAGGTCCTGCACCTGCCTGGCGGGGATCGTCAGGTAGTCGGCCGACAGCACCGCAAAGTCCGCGAGCTTGCCGGTTTCGATCGACCCCTTGATGGACGCCTCATCGGTCAGCAGGGCGTTGTTGATCGTCATCATGCGCAGCACCGTATCGCGCGACGTGACGGCCTGGTTGGCGCCGTAGACGCCGTCCGAAATCGTGTCGCGCGTCAGGAAGTGATACATGACCCAGAAGGGGCTGAGCGGAATCACCGGGGAATCGGTGCCGCCCGCGACCAGGAAGCCTTCGTCCACATAGGTCTTGACCGGCGTGACTTGCGACGCGCGGTCCATGCCCCAGTAAGCCTTGAGCACTGGCGCGGCCAGGTACAGATGGTCCTGCACCGACAGGTTCACGCCCAGGCGCTTCATGCGCGGATACTGATCGGGGCGCGAGACGAACGCATGTTCGATGACCCAGCCCTTGCCGACGATGGGCTGGTCGGCATTGGCCGCTTCATACCCGGTCAGCGCCTGGTCGATCGCCGCGTCCCCCACCGCGTGCACGGCCGACCGCCAGCCTGCCCGATTGAGCGTCACGACATACTCGTTGAAGCTGGGCTGATCGAGCAGACGCAAGCCGTAGTACGTGCCGTTCTTGCCGAGCGGATCCAGGTAGGGCTTGGTCATCAACCCGCCTTCGAAACCGCCATCGACCGCGACCTTGATGCCCCAGATCTTGACCCAGTCATCGCCCTCGCCGGGCTTGACGCCCGATGGAACCACGCTGGCGCGGTAGTCGGCCAGATCCCGTGGGCGCAGCAGGATGCTGTAGCGCACGGTGGCCTTGCCCGCGTCGCGCAGTTGCTGGAACACGCGGTAGTTGGCCACCGAGATGCCCGGCACGCGGATGCTCGTCAACCCATAGCTGTTCAGGATCTTCTGTTGCGCTTCCAGTCCCGCAACCGATGGCGCGGGCGTGGGCGGCAAGGCCACAAGGGGCTTGGCGGTGTCGGTGATCTCGCCGGTCAGCTTGCCGTCCGGGCCCACCGGAATCGCGCCGCCGGCAGGCACTGGCGTGGCCTTGGTGATCTTGTATCTGGCAAGCGCCGTGTCATTCAGGAAGTAGCTGTGACCGCCCCGGACCAGCACCACGGGCACGCCTGGCGCAGCGGCTTCCAGCTCGGCGGCGGTGGGCAGGCGCTGTTCCTTGAACTGCGCTTCGTGCCAGTCGGAATTGGACACGAGCACGGTGCCCGGCGCCGCATTGCGGGCGGCATCGCGCAGCACCGCATAGACCTCGCCCAACGACCGCGTCTTGGACAGGTCCAGACCCGGTCCGCCGCCCGCGGTGTGCAGATGCGAATCGGCCAGACCCGGAATGGTGGTGCGGCCTTTCAGGTCGACCACCTGCGTGGACGGGCCGACATAGGCTTGCGCCTGCGCGGTGCTGCCCACGAACACATACTTGCCGTCCTTGACCGCAAAGGCCTGGACGATGGAAGACTGTTTGTCGACAGTGACGACTTTGCCGTTGGTATAGACGGCGTCGGCCGCAACGACGGACGACGTGGGGCCGACCTGGCTGCAGCCCGCGGCCAGGGTGGCGAGCGAGGCAATGGCGGTTGCCAGGAGACGGGGCGACGACGGAATTCGGACGATCATGGGGGCTTCTCCCGAAGCTGGAGTGGGTGGGGCGTACGCTGCCCCATTGACCCACATTTGCCGCCGGCTGACCAGCAGGGCATCTGTCAGCGTGCCGCTGGCGGGACGCTGCGTTCCGGCAGCGGAACCGATCGGCGGCATCGATCCGCGCGAACAGCCTGCGGCATCAGCCCGCAGCGGCTTCGCCGATTAAACCGTCGCGTGCGGCTTGCCTGGCGCGGACTGCAAGGCTTCTTCGGCCACCGCGGGGAAGGGCGCCGCTTCCGGCGACACCAGCGCCACCGACCGGATGTGCTGCAGCGCCGCTTCCATGCCCGGCGGCGGCGTGCCGCTTTCGGCCAGCGCGGTGGCCGCGGCGATCAGGCGGCGACGCGCCTGCACAATGCCACGATCGGTGCTGGTCAAGGTTTCCTTGGTCCGGTCCTGGATGGCGCCCATGCTTTCCTGCAACGACGAATCCTGGATCGCAATGCTCTCTACCCCGCTGTAGAGCTCGCCCGACTTCTGGCGCGCCCGGTCCATCAGGTAGTCGTTCGACTTGTTGGCCAGCGGAATGTACGTGCCCGGAACGTACTTGCAGTGGATGCCCGCGCCGTCCTTCATGGCCTGCACTTCGGATTCCTTCAGCGCGCGCGTGGGGTGGTAATCGAAGCTCCAGGCCCAGCAGTTCTCGTCATCGATCGGCACCCAGAAGTGGCCGTGCACCGGGTGGTCGGCACGCGGGGGCACCATCATGAAGTTGGGCATGACCCACGGCGTGATGCGCCAGTACACCGACCCGGGTTCCGCCTTGCGGCGTGCGCCGATCAACAGGCCGCCGTCGGTCTCCGCCACTTCGAAATGCGGACGCAGATCACCCAGGTTGTACTCGTTGCCCTTCGACCCTTTGAACAGCGGGTCGTGCTTCAGGCCGCCGCTGTGCAGGAAGGACACGTGGCTCGAATCAATGCCGCCTTCCAGTGCCTGCAACCAGTTGCATTCCTGCAGCCGCTTGGTCATGAAGCTCTGATCGGCCGGCACGGTCGCGAATTCCCATTCGGGCAAGGCCGGCTGATGTTCGGGCTCGCCCATGTAGATCCAGATGACGCCGCCGCGTTCGATCAGCGGATAGGCGCTCAGCTTCACGCGATCGCACAGCTTGCTGTCGGCCGGCTCGGACGGGATGTCGATACAGCGGCCTTGCGTGTCGTACTTCCAGCCGTGATACGGACAGCGGATGCCGCCCTCTTCATTGCGGCCAAACCAGAGCGACACGCCGCGATGCGCACAGAATTCGTCGATCGCACCCAGCGTGCCACTGCTGTCGCGAAACGTGATCAATCGTTCCCCCAGCAGTTGCAGCCGCACGGGCGCACAGTCCGGTTCGGGCAGTTCTTCGGACAGCAGGGCCGGCAGCCAGTAGCGGCGAAACAGCTCGCCCATCGCCGTGCCCTTGCTGGTGCGGGTCACCAGTTCGTTCTGTTCTTTCTTCAGCATGATGTCGTCCGATGGAGTTTCGCAAGGTGGTAGTCCCAGGCCTTCTTGAGCAGGTGGGGCTTCCACAGGTTGGCGTTGATCTTCTGGATCTGTTCGGCGTTCAGCACGTCGGGCTGGCCGATCTGCGACGCCAGGTATTGCCGGTGCGCGGTTTCTTCCAGGTAGTAGGCGAGCACGAAGACTTCCAGGATGCCCTCGGCTGCGACCACCGCGCCGTGCGACTTGAGCATGGCGATGCGGTGCCGGCCGAGGCAGGACGCAAGCTCATCCCCCAGGTCACGCGTGTTGATCGACGCGGTCTTGGGGAACTGCTGGATCTCGCCCAGCATGGCGGCCTGCATGATCACGGGTTCGACCGTCTTGCCCACGCTGCTGAACAGCGTCGACCACACCGGGTGGGTGTGCGCCACCGCGTTCACATCCGGCCGTTGCCGGTAGATCGATGCGTGGATGTGGAATTCCATGGGCGGCACGATGCCGCCATCGACAGGCTGACCATCCAGGTCGATCTCGATGATGTCGGCGGCCGTGATGGCGCTGCGCACCGACGCGCCGGAATTGATCAGGATGCGGTTGTCGCCGATCCGTGCGCTCATGTGGCCGTTGAAGTCGATGATGCCGGCGCGCTCCATCATGCCAAGCGCATCGGCTATCTGCTGCTTCTTGTCGGCGATCTGGTCTTGGGTGTCCATGGTCCTGTCCTTATTAATCGACCGATATCTGGCCGGCGCGAATGACCTGGCCCCACTTCACGGTTTCCTTCCGGATGAAGGCGCCGGTGTCAGCCGAATTGGCAACGAAGGGGTCGATGCCCATCTCGGCAAATTTCTGCTTCATGTCCGGCGCGGCGATCGCGGCGCTGATCACCTTTTCGTATCTGGCGACGATGTCGGCAGGGGTCTTGGGCGGCGCGACCACGGCATACCAGGCGTTGGCCAGCATGTCTTTCATCGCGGGCGGACCCGCTTCGGCAAAGGTCGGGACCTCGGGCAGCAGCGCGGAACGCTTGCTGTCGGCCACGGCAAGAATCTTCAACTTGCCCGACTTCTGGTACTTGCCGCTGGAACTGAGCGTGTCGAAAAACACCGACACCTGCCCCCCCAGCAGGTCGACGATCGCGGGTCCGGTGCCCTTGTAGGGCACGTGCAGCATCTTGGTGCCGGTCAGCTGCATGAAGAGTTCCGCGGCCAGGTGCGATGACGATCCGCTGCCTTGCGATGCAAACGCAACCTTGCCGGGATTGGCTTTCACGTAGGTAATGAATTCGGCCAGGGAATTGACCGGCAAGGACGGGTTGATCGCCAGCACGTTGGGCACGCTGGCCAGCATGGCGACCGGCACGAACTGATCCGAGTCATAGCTCAGCTTGGGATACAGGTTCTTGTTGACGGCCAGCGGACCATAGGGCGCGACCATCAACGTGCCGCCATCGGGCGCGGCGTTGTACACGTTCTCGGCCCCGATGTTGCCGTTCGCCCCCGACCGGTTTTCAACGATCACCGTGCCAAACGTGGGCTGCATGCGTTCCGCCACCAGGCGGGTGATCGTGTCGAGATTGCCGCTGGGCGGGAAGGGCACCACCAGGCGGACCTGCTTGGGGGCGGCCTGGGTGGTCTGCGCGGCCAGCGTACAGGCGGCCAGGGCGCTGGCCAGGGCGATGCGTCCGGTGGTGGTCAGGAAAAGGCGTCGGGTCATGCTGTCTCCGTGGCGCTGTGCGCCTGGTGTTGTTGACGCATCGTAGGCCTCGAATCTATATTGATCAATCTTGATTAATTAATCGATATTGGATGGAATGTGGCTGCTTCGACCCGAAAGACATCCCGAGTGAAAGAGATCCGCGCGGCTCCCGCCAAGGCGCCGGCCGGGCCAGCGACGGGCCAGGTGGCGGCTTCACCTCGCGCGGCGCGGATCGATGCACCCTCCGACTACCTGACGGCAACCCAGGCGGCGGAAGCGCTGAATGTGAAGGTTCCTTCGCTTTATTCGTATGTCAGCCGCGGCGTGATCCGGTCGGTCACCCAGCCCGGCACGCGCGCCCGCCTGTACTACCGCGAAGACGTCGAACGCGCGGCGAAACGCATGGGCGGCCGAGCCGGCATCCCTGACACGGTAGAAACCGCCGTGCGCTGGGGGCAGCCCATGTTGACGACATCGATTACCGACCTGGCCGACGGCGGCCACCGCTATCGCGGCGTGCCCGCGCTGGAACTGGCCGCGGCCGGCCGGTCGTTCGAGTCAGTGGCGGAGTTGTTGTGGAGCGGGGTCGACGTGCCCGGCCTGACCTTGTGGGAAGCGGCCATGCCGTCAAGCGAGGTGCTGGATCGCCTGGACGCGGCCGCCGGCAGCAGCGACACCCTGACCAGCGCGCGTCTGATGTCACTCGCCACCGCCATCATCGCGACCGCCATGCCCAACAAACCCGACTTTGAACGCGGCACCACGGTGGCCGACGCGGTCAGCCTGATCAGCCTGTATGCGTGCGCCATGGGCCTGCTCGGCCCCGCCAGAAAGGTGTACCGGCCTTCGCATCCGCAATCGATCGCCCAACTGCTGGCCAATGCATTGATTGGCGAAGACGCGGCCGATGCCCGCACGCGCGCCGCCCATCTGCGCGCCATCAACGCCACGCTGGTGGTGTGCGCCGACCACGAACTGTCGCCCGCCACCTTCGCCGCACGCGTCGCGGCATCCGCCGGCGCCGAACTGCGCGCGTGCCTGCACGCCGCCATCGTCACGCAATCCGGCATCCGGTTTGGGGGAGGGTGCGAGCGCACCGAAGCGCTCCTGGCCAGCGTGCAGACGGCCGAAGCCCTGCGCGACGCCATCACCGGCTACGTCGCGTCAGGCCGGCAAGTGCCCGGGTTCAATCCGGTGTCCTACCCCAAGGGCGACCCCCGCGCGCGCTACCTGATCGATCTTGCATCGAGCATGCCCAAAAATGAGCGCAATCAATTTCATGCGCTCGACGGCATCTTCAAGGCGGCCCAGGCCGAGTTCGACCTGAAGCCGCGCATCGACGTAGGACTGGTCAGCGTGTCGTTCGCATTGGGCCTGCCCCGTCGCGCCGCCGCGGCCATGTGGATCATCGGCCGCTGCGCCGGCTGGACCGCGCACGTGATCGAGCAAAGGCTCGCCGGGTTCACGATGCGGCCGCGGGCGAAGTATGTGAGTCTGGGCGGCTGAGTCAGGTCTTACACAACAAGCCGAATCCCTGTTGCCCTAGCTCAGCACCCGCTGTAATTCTTGTTTCCGCTGGCCGTAATCGTGTACGTGCCCCCGCGCGGGCCGGTGTAGCAGGTCTGGCCCCCGGCGGACCTTGCGCTGCTGCCACTGCTGCTGCTCGGCACGGCATATTGGGGCGTGGCGGTCTGGGACGAACGCCGGGCAGACTGTCCCACCGCAGCGCCGGACGTATTTGACGTCGCGTCCGTCGCATCGGCCGCCTTCAAACACTCAACCCGTTTGCTTGCGGAGTCCAACAGGCTGCATGCCTCGATCAAAATCGGGGCGACCCTGGCTATGGCCAGCCCGGCAGGTGCAGCGATCAACAGTGCGGTTATCGATATCCAAGCGCTTTTCGTTATTGTCATGGTTCGCTCTAAGGTAAAGGGAAGGAGGGGCTAGTCGTGCAGCGTGACCGCACGATACCCACATGCACTTTTCAAGCGACCATATTCGTTCCTGCGCGTCGCATAAACGTCCCACTGCAGTGCACACAACACGCGGTGGCTCGCTTGCGGTCCTGAGTGCGTGCCAGCGATCAGGAAATCTGCTGCGTCGTGCGTCGCACAATCAGCTTCAGAGGATGGCTCACGTGCCTGGGCGTGTCGATGGACGGCGCGTCGTCACTCCGAACGCCGGTGACCCGTTCGACCAGCAACGCGCCGGACTCGGCGGCCAGTTCGCGGATGGGCAGGCCCAGCGTCGTCAGGCCGCCGCGCCACCAGGTCGACCAGGCGTGGTCGCCGAAACCGATCACCGACAACGCGTCCGGCACGGCAACGCCAGCGTCGTCGATGGCGGCCAGCAGGGCCACCGTGATGCGGGAACCGCCGGCGATCACGGCCGTGGGGCGGCTGCGTGTCAGCATGTCACGCAGCGCGTGGCCGACGCCGTCCGCGCTGGGCGGCAAGGTCGCGATGAGACGGGGGTCGGCTTCCAGTCCGGCATCCCGGTGCGCGCGATGAAACCCCGCCAGCCGCCGCGCGCCGGTGCTGAGTGCGGCCAGGGTGCCCACGTAGGCGATGCGCCGGTGACCCAGGGCAAGCAGGTGTTCGGTCGCGGTTCGCATGCCTGCTTCATCGTCGTAGACAAAGTAGTCGGACGACAGATTCGGTAGATGCCGGATCACCTGGATGAACGGAAGCCGCTGGATGATGGCCAGGGACTCCGGTGTTGGCGTGAGCGTCGGAACGATGATGAGGCCGGCGGCTCGGGCACCCACCAGGGTCTGCAGATGCGCGTGTTCGCGCTGCGGGTCGTCTTCGGACATGGCCAGCATCAGCTGCAGGCCCGCGCGATTGCATGACTGCGCGACCGCTTTGGCGATGGTGGCGGAATCGTTGTCTTCGACATCGGGAACCAGGAATCCGACCAGCTTGCTGGTCTTGCTGCGCATGGTGGCCGCTGTGGAATTGGCGACGTAGCCGATGTCGCGCGCCGTCTGATGGACGCGGTCGCGCATGTCCTGACTGATCCGCGGATTGTTCTGCAGCGCGCGTCCCACGGTCGACACGGCCACGCCGAGCAGGCGGGCGATGTCCTTGATGGTGGGGGCGGGGCGGTCCGTCATCGGAAGGTCGGCGTCCTGGAAGGAGTGCGGTCGTTGATCGGCAGTGCGGCCTGCAGATGCCTAAGGCAGATGCAGAAAGCAGGTGTCGCAGGCGGGTGCATTCTATCGTCAATCGTCGTTGAGATTGCGTTTGGGTGCACCGCCTTGGCCGGTGCACTGGAAGCCCCTGGAGCCCAACGTCGACGCCTGAATATCAGCGCCGCAACATTAAGCCTCAGCATCGGACCCTCTGGATCAGAGCCTCAGCATCAGCCCCTTAGCATCGCCGCCTCAACGTCAACGCCTCAACGTCAACGCCTCAACGTCGCCGCCTTGACGTCAGCCGGATGGGTTGCCGCCTTGTCATCCCCATCGCGTCATGACGCACTTGCAGCAACGCCCGAATGCATAGTTTTAAACGATTGCGCGAACGTTCGCACAGTTTTAGTATCGGCTCGACCGGCACAGCGTTCGCCGCATCCCGATTGTCTTACGCCCCCACTGACCGGACACTGCCCCATGCCCATCGCTGCCCTGAACGGAACACACATCCCCTTCGAGGTCATCGGTGACCAGGGCGACTGGATCGCGCTGTCGCCAGGCGGGCGGCGCGGCATGGACGAGCTGGTGCCCCTTGCCACGCGCATCGCCGCCGGGGGCTACCGGGTGGTGATCCACGACCGCCGGAACTGCGGCGCGGGCGAGCTGGCCTTTGACGACCGCGCACCGGAATTCGAAATCTGGGCCGACGACCTGCATGCGTTGCTGCAGCATCTGGGTGCGTCACCTGCCATCGTGGGTGGGTTCTCGTCAGGATGCCGCCTGTCTTTGCTGCTGGCGCTCAAGCACCCCGAGGCCGTGCGTGCCTTGCTGCTGATGCGCATCACCGGCGGTGCGTTTGCTGCCGAGCGCCTGGCAGCCAAGTACTACACCGACTACATCAAGAGGGTCAAGGAGGGCGGCATGGACGCCCTTGCGCGCGACGCGCACTTTCGCGCGCTGATCGTCGCCAATCCTTCCAATCAGGCGCGCCTGCAGCAGTTCGACGCGGCCACCTTCTTGCGCATCATGCGGGCGTGGCGTGCCGATCTGGAAGCGGGGGCCGCCATGCCCGTGCTGGGCGCAACCGAAGCACAGTTGCGGTCCCTGACCATGCCGGCGTGCGTGATCCCGGGCACGGACCGCACGCATCCCATCGACGTGGGTGAGCGGGTGCAGCAACTGATCGCGGGCAGCACGTGGATTCCAATGCAGCTGAAGCAACAGGATGCGGACTTCATTCCGATGGAAGCGTGGTGCGATGACGCAACGCTGGCCGAACAGCTGTTGGCCTTCTTGAAGACCTTGCCGGCGACAGGCGCGCACTGACACTGCAAGAACCCGGACACGGAGCGTCAAAGCACTAGGGCATCAAAGCAACAGAGCACCAGAGCACCAGAGCATCGAAGCACCGGAGCACCGGAGCACGGGAGCACCGGAGCAGCAGAGCATCAAAGCACCGGAACACCAGAACACCAAGACACCAAGACAACAAAACAAGAACATGCTGGAGACACGATGCGCGCCACCTTCTTCAAAGCGGCCGCGGCGATTGCCTGCGCAGGCTCGCTGCTGATTTACACCCCGGATGGGCAAGCCCAGGCGGCCGCATCAGGCACGGCGCAGACCGCTGCGTCTGCCGATTATCCGACCCGGCCGATCCGTCTGGTAGTGCCTTCCGCCGCCGGAGGCGGCACCGACATCGTGGCGCGGTTGATCGCGCAGAAGCTGTCGGCGTCACTCGGCCAGCAAGTGTTTGTCGACAACCGCCCCGGCGCAGGGCAGATGATAGGCATCGATCAGGTCGCGAAGGCCTCGCCCGATGGCTACACCTTGCTGATGGCGGCCAGCACGCTCGCTCTAAACCCTGCGATGTACAAGACGGTGCCCTACGACACGCTGCGGGACCTGGCGCCGATTTCGGAAGTGGCGTCCTTGCCTAACGTGCTGGTGGTGCACCCTTCCGTGCCGGCCAACAGCCTGCCCGAACTGCTGGCGCTGGCCAGGTCGCAGCCCGGCAAGCTGACGTACGCGTCGGCCGGGGTGGGCACGTCGCCACACATGTCGATGGAGTTGCTGAAGGACCTGGCGCGCGTCGACATCCTGCATGTTCCCTACAAGGGCACCGGCCCGGCGCTAGTCGACGTGGTGGCCGGTCAGGTCGCCATGATGATGGGCAACACGCTGTCTGTCCTGCCGCACATCAAGTCCGGCAAGCTGCGTGCGCTGGGGGTGTCGGGCACGACCCGCAGCGCGGCCTTGCCCGACGTTCCCACCCTCGCCGAGGGCGGCGTCGCCCGCTATGAATCGGTGCAGTGGTACGGCCTGTTGGCGCCTGCCGGCACCCCGGTTGCCATTATCAACAAGTTGCACACAACAACCGTCAGTGCACTGGGCGATGCCGACCTGAAGAAGCATCTGGCGGCCGATGGCGCCGAGCCGGTGGGCAATTCCCCGGACGCATTTGGCGCGTTGATCCGCAGCGAGATCACCAAGTGGAAGGCAGTCGCCGCCGCGGCAGGCATCACACCCGAATGACGGTGGGTAGGCTTCCGCACTGACCAAAACAGGAGACGCACGATGACGACCGAACAGCGCCCGGCGCAGGCAAGCAGCCCCACCGCAGCCAGCCCCACCGCAGACAGCAAGGACACCGCCGGGAAGATCCGGCGCGTGGTGACCGGCCATGACGCCAACGGCAAGGCCATTGTCATGTCCGACGACGTTGCGCCCGTCGTATTTACCGCCGAAAAGCGTCCGGGCTACGCGTCCACCGAAATCTGGCGCACCCTGGCGACCCCGGCGCCGATCACTGCTGACATGGAAGACCCGACCCCAGGTGCCCGGCGGCAGTTGCCGACCTCGCGCGGCAGCGTGATCCGCATCAATACCCTGGCCCCCGAATCGGAAGCCGTGCGCAGCCTGTCGCCCGACGAGGCGCAGAACGTGTTTGCATCGCTGGGAAATTCGACCGCATCCACCTTTGCGAAAAACGGCCGGCACCCGATGATGCATCGCACCGAGACCATCGATTACGCCATCGTGCTGTCAGGCGAAATCACGATGCTGCTCGATGACTCGGAAGTCGTCCTGAAAGCCGGTGACGTGCTCGTCCAGTGCGGCACCAACCACGCCTGGAGCAATCGCGGCACGGTCCCGTGCCAGATTGCGTTCATCCTGCTGGACGGGGAATTCGATGCCGGCTTGAAGTCGGCGCTGGACGAGTTCGACGGAGCATGAAGGCGCATGAAGATGCGTGATGGTGAATGAAAGTACATGACGGTGCATGACGCGCGCAGACGCGTCCCAGGAGACAGGCATGACACCCAGACTTGTTTACGCCGCGCTGGCGCTGCTCGCGACGACGTTGGCCCACGCGGCGGACGACTACCCCAACCGGACGATACGGCTCGTTGTCCCCTTCAGTGCCGGCGGGCCGGACACCACAGCCCGCATCCTTGCGCAGCGCCTGACAACGCAGCTGGGGCAATCGGTTGTCGTTGACAACCGTCCGGGCGCCAATGGATTGATCGGGAGCGAAGCCGTCGCGCGGGCCATCCCCGACGGCTACACGCTGATGCTGACGTCGTCGTCCTTTGTCATCAACCCGAGCATGTACGCAAAGATGCCGTATGACAGCAACAGGGACTTCATCAAGGTGGCGCAAGTGGCCGCCGGCGAAGGACTGCTGTTTGTGGTCAATCCCGCCTTGCCTGCAACGACCGTCAAGGAATTCATTGCCTTGGCCAAGACGCCCGGGCAACGCGTGTCCTTCGGGTCGCCGGGCATCGGCGGCAACCTGCACATTGCCGGCGAGCTGTTCAATCAGCAGGCCGGCGTGAATATGGTTCACATCCCCTATAAGGGCGCGGGGCAGGCCGTTACCGCCGTCATGGCGGGCGAACTGCAGGCCATGTTCGTGACATCGCCGCTTGCGCTGCCGCAGATCAAGGCGGGCAAGCTGCGTCCGCTCGCCTTTACCGGCCTGGCACGCGCCAGCTATCTGCCCGACGTCCCGACGATCAAGGAAGCCGGCCTGCCCGACTTCGAGATCGATGCAGGCTGGCATGGCGTATTCGCGCCGACCGGCACGCCGCCTGCCGTCGTCGACCGTTTGCGGACGGAGATCACCGCGGCCTTGGCCAACCCCGAGATGCGTGCCGCCATCGAAGCGACGGGCCTCGCGCCGTCCAGGCTGGCGCCCGCGGACTTCTCGCGCACGGTCGATGCCGACATTACCAAGTACGCCGAGCTGTTGCGGCTCGCCGGTGTCAAACCCGAATAAGGAACGTTCATGAACCACCGCACCATGTCGCACGCGGACGCCAGGCTGTCCGCCGAGTTCGTCGCGCCGACCACGTCCTACCAGGACATCCGGGCCCAGCAGATCGCCAAGGCCGAAGCGACCCGGCCCACGGCCTTCAAGGTACGAGCCCAGCTGCTGGAGCAGGGCCGGTCCGAAACCGTGTTGGCCGCCAGCCCGCACCTGTCGGTTCGCCTGAAGGTCTATGCGTCGGGCGGCGAAAACGCCCTGCATGCGCATGCGACCGAGGACCACACCTTCGTCATCCTGCAAGGCGAAGCAGAATTCTTTGATGACGAAGGACCGCTCGCACTGCTGGGCAAGAATGAAGGCATCATGATTCCGCACGGCAGCTACTACCGCTTCAACGCGACCAGTGAAGAACCGCTGGTGATGCTGCGCGTCGGCTCGCCAAACGAAGCCGCGCAAGGACGGGAAGGGCGGTTGAACGTGCACGGGTCGTTCGCCGACGCCGACTCGAAAGACAACAAGACGGTCGAACGCATCTATCGTGACGGCGCGTTCTATGGGGATTGACGTGGGGGCGGATGCAGGGGCGGATGTGGGGGCGGACGCGGCGGCGGATGCAGCGGGCAACCCACCGACCAAGGTGGCGGCCGGAAAAGCGAGCATCAGCGCTGCAGAGCTATCCACCGACCTGCCGTTCGAAGCGACATCGTCCCGCCGTGTCAGGCGCGTCTGCATCTACGGCGCGGGCGCAGTCGGTGGTTACCTGGCAGCGCGCTTCAGCACCGTGCCAGGCATCGAGCTGAGCCTGATCGCGCGGGGTCCCCATCTGGCCGCCATCCGTGCTCACGGCCTGCAGGTGCGCGACAAGGACGCGGGCGACGCCACCGTGCACCCATTCGCCGCCACCGACCATCCCCATGCCTTGCCACCGCAAGACCTCGTCATCGTCACCTTGAAAAGCACCGCGCTGGCGTCCGCCGCGGAAGGCATTGCGTCCTTGCTGGCGGCCACCCACAGCCGCGCCATCTTCGTGACCAACGGGATACCGTGGTGGTGGAATCATGGCCTGCCGGCAGAGAACCAGTTGCCCGGCGCGCACCCGGTCGATCCAGACGGCGCGCTGTGGCGGCACGTTACCCCTGACAAAGCCATCGGCTGCGTCGCACTCTCGTCCAATCGCGTGGAGGCGCCCGGTGTGGTCGTGCACGCGGCGTTCAATCAATGGAAGCTGGGACTGCCAAGGACACAGATCGAGGGCATGGCAGGCAAGGACATCACCGGCAAGGACATCACCGGCAAGGACATCGCCGGCAAGGACATGCCTGGCGAACGGACAATCCGCGTCGGCCATGGGAAGGCTCCGTCAGCCGCGTCGCCCATTGATGACATCGTCGCCTTATGGCGGTCCGCCGGCCTGAACGTTGACGCCAGCAACGACCTGCGCGGCGAGATCTGGCGCAAGCTGCTCGTCAACATCCCCAACCATTCCCTGGGCAGCCTGACGCGCCTCGGCACCGACGACATCTACCGCGACCCCCAGCGCATCGCGCTCGCTCGCACCCTGCTGGAAGAGGTCGTCGCCATCGCAGCCGCCCACGGCTGGGACCTGGGCGCCGACGCCGTCGATCGCACCTTGCACCACTTCCAGCCCAAGGGCACCGGCGCCCGCCCGTCCATGCTGCAAGACGTCGAAGCTGGCCGCCCGCTGGAAGTCGCCGCCGTGTTCGACGCCGTACGCGCGCTGGCCAGATGCCAGGGCGTGACCACCCCGGCGCTGGATATCGTCACCACGCTGCTGGGCGGGTTGAATGAAGGGATGACTTCAGCCACTCGGCGCGCACCCCCGCGCGAGTGATCCACGCGCCGCGACGCATCTGAACGCCGTCTTCTGCTCAAGAAGGCTCGTTCAAGGTGCGTCAGCGCCGACAAAACCGTGCAGACAGTGCTCCGTTCTTGTGCGCGTGCCCCAGGATCAGGCATGCGGCTTTGCCTTGTCAAAATCCGGAATATTTATGTGCCAATTACCTGAGCATGTAGATATACTTTAAACGTACATTGTGTATCTAAGTGGGTGTTTGGCCCTTCCTGTCGAAGGCGCGCAAGCCGCCCGGCCGCCCTGCGTTCGACTATCGGGTCCTTCACATAAAAGGCGTTGACACACGAATTTATACATACATAATGAACCTACATTACGTATGTAAATAACCGATTGCGTCCCGTCGTTGAACCCAGGAGATCCGCCCAATGAATGCCCATACTGCTCTGGACTTGATAGCAAGCACCGATACACCCGCCGCGGGTTCATCAGACGGGCTTCGGCGCGGCGACGATTACCTTCGCGCGTTGAACGATGGCCGCGAGGTCTATGTCGATGGCGAGCGGGTCAAGGATGTGACCCGCCACCCGGCCTTTGCGCAAGCTGCGCAGTCGGCAGCCAGGCTGTTCGACACGGCGGCCCATCCTTCCTTGCGCGAGCGCATGACCTACACGTCGCCCACCAGCGGCAAGCCGGTCATGCGTGCGTATCAGATCCCCACCAGCCTTGATGACCTGAGAACCAAGCGTCTTGCGTCCGAGGTCTGGTCGGAAGGCTCGTTCGGGATGATGGGACGCACGCCTGATCACGTCGCCGGCTTCTTCTGCGGCTATGCCGCAGTCCCCGAAGTCTTTGCAGCGGGCGGCAAGCAGTTCGGTGACAACGTCGTCGCGTTCTACGAACACCTGAGAGAAAGCCACCTTTGGGCCACCTACGCCATCGTTCCTCCGCAGATCGATCGCAGCAAGCCGGGTCACAAGCAATCGGATCCGACGCTGTACGCAGGGGTCGTCAAGGAACGGGACGACGGCATCGTCATCTCGGGCGCCCAGCAGCTGGCGACCGCCGGCGTCCTGTCCGACTATCTGTACCTGAGCTGCATCCACCCCTTGCAGCCGGGCGACGAGAACTACGCGATCGGCGTTGCCTTGCCCATGAACGCCCCCGGCATGCGCTTGTATCCCCGCCGCCCCTACGCACTGCAGGCCACCAACGGGTTCGACTACCCCTTGAGCAGCCGCTTCGACGAAACAGACTGCTTTGTGGTGCTCAAAGACGTATTCGTGCCCTGGGAAAAAGTCTTCATCTACCGCAACACCGAAATCTGCCGGGATCAATGGTGGAAGACGCCATCGCATGCCTACGGCAACCTGCAGGCACAGGCGCGGTATGCGACCAAGCTGCGTTTCATGATCGGCCTGGTCAAGCGCATGAACGAAATGACGGGCAATGAGGCCCACCCCCAGGTCCAGGTGCAGATGGGCGAAATGGCCGCCATGGTCCAGCTGGTCGAGAGCATGCTCGAAGCCCAGGAAACCAAGGCGTCCATCGACGCGAACGGGGTGGTTTGGCCGTGCAAGAAGTCGCTGTACGCGGTCATGGCCTTGCAGTCCGAATTCAATCCCCGCATGGTCGACATGATCCGCGAGTTGACGGGCGCGGCCATGATTTCCCTGCCGTCGTCGCTCAAGGATCTGGACAGTCCGGAAACGGCTGGCGATATCGAGCGCTTCATGCGGTCGGCCAATACGGACGCGCGGTCGCGCATGGCTTTGATGCGTATGGCGTGGGACTTCGTGGGTACGGAGTTCGGCAATCGCAGCCAGCAATACGAAAAGTTCTACGGGGGCGCGTCGTTCCTGGTGAAGCAGAACATGTATCGCGCCTATGACTTCAAGCGTGCCACGTCGATGGTGGACGCCGCCCTTGACCTGCCGCCGCTCTGAATCATGACGGCGCCGCATGACTTCACCACCGAGATCGACGGTCGCGCCTTTCGCACGGCGCTGGGCCGGTTCGCCACGGGCGTGGCGGTCGTTTCGTGCGTGACCGAGACCGGCCACGCGCTGGCGTCCACCGTCAGTTCCTTCAATTCGGTATCGCTCGATCCGCCGCTGGTGCTGTTCAGCCTGGCGAACGCCGCGGCGTCCATGCCGGCATGGCAGCGGGCCAGCCACTACGGCGTGACGCTGTTGCATGCGGACCAGGCCGACCTGTCGAACACCTTTGCGCGGCCATCACCGGACAAATGGAAAGGGGTCCGGCCGTTGGAGGGCCCGGTCACCGGCGTCCCGATGGTGCCGAACGCGCTGGCCTGGTTCGAGTGCGAAGCGTACCGGCAGGTCGAAGGCGGCGACCACACGATTTTTGTTGGCCGGGTCGTGTCGATGCGCACCCGCATGCATGCCGACGACAGCCCGTTGCTGTTTTTCAAAGGACGCTATCGCGGCCTTGCACGAGAAGCCGACCCCGTCGTTGCCGATGACGGACTCTGGCTGCATGGATGGTAGGCGGCGTGCCGCGGCTTGTCCGCGCCTCGCCGTCGTAACGCACGCTTCCCCGATGTTCATCTGACTTCCCACCCCTCGCCTGAACAGGACGCCCCATGTCATTACACCGTATCGGCCGCCGTGCCATCGTGTTCTCCGCCATTTCCCTGCTGTCGACACTGGCGCCGGCGTCGTGGGTCCAGGCGCAATCCGGGCCGATCGTGATGAAGGTCGGTACGGCGACCATCAATGACGTGCAGCATGAATGGATGAAGCGATTTGCGGACTTCGTGGCCAAGGATGGCGAAGGCAAGATCAAGGTAGAGATCTATCCGGCAAGCCAGTTGGGGGCCATTCCGCGGATGATCGAAGGCACGCAGTTCGGCTCGATCCAGGCCTTTGTGGGTCCGCCGGAATTCTTGAGTGGCGTCGATTCGCGCTATGAAATACTGAGCAGTCCGGGACTGTTCACGAACCTGGACCACGCCAACAAAACCTTGCAGGACCCCGCGTTCAACCAGGCGTTCCTGAACATCGGCAAGAGCAAGGGGTTGAAAGGCATTGGTCTGTTCGTGAATGGCCCCAGCGTCATCAACACCCGCCAGAAGGCGCACAAGCTGGCCGACCTGCAGCGGCTCAAGATTCGCGTGCTGGCGTCTCCGGTGCAGATGGAACAGATCCGGAAGATGGGGGCGACGCCGGTGCCGATGGCGTTGAGTGAAGTCCTGCCGGCCCTGCAGCAGGGAACCATCGACGGCGTGATGAGCGTGCTGCCCGTGCTTGCCGCCTTCCGGTATTACGATGCGGCGCGCTACATGCTGGAAACCGATCATTCGATCGTCAGTGTGGTGTCGGTCGTCAATACCGAATGGTTCGACAAATTGACGCCGCCGCTGCAGAAGGTGGTGGTGGACGCAGGTCAGCGCGCGAGCCGTGAGGTCTATCCGTGGGCCGTGGATTTCATCGTCAAGCAACGCGCCCTGTGGACCGCCAATGGCGGCGAAGTCGCCCGCCTGGACCCTGCTGAACAGGCTGCCCTGCTGGCGTCGCTTGCGCCGATCGGCAAGGAAGTCGCATCACGCAAGGCCAATCAGAAAGCCTTGTACGACGTGCTGGTCGACGCCGCGCAGCGCAGCCGCTGATCGCGGGCAACGGGGAGCTATTCATGCATACAGAGATTCGCAGTCCCGTCACGGGCAGCGCAAGCGGCAGTCGCACGAAGGGTGGCGTTGGCGTTGATGGCGTGGTGCGCGGTATCGACCGGGCCAGCAATGCGGCATTACACGTTGCGACGGCGCTGTTGTTCGTCATCGTTGCGCTGAGCTGCGCCAACGTGGTCGGCCGATACGTTTTCGGCGCGCCCATCAGTTGGGCGGACGAAGCGGTCATGTTCCTGATGATCTGGATGGTGTTTCTGGGGGCCGTCGCGGTGGCCTGGAATGATCAGCACATCAAGGTGGAAGTGCTGGTCGGCATGGCGTCGCCCCGGTGGCAGGTCGTCATTCGCACGATCGTGGACTTGGTCGTTGCGGCCGTGGCGTTGCTGCTCTGCCAGGCCGGTGGCGGACTGATCTGGAAGTTGCTCAAATTTGATCAACGCAGTGACGCGCTGGAGATCCCCCTCTATATTCCGCAGGCAGCGATCCCGGTGGGTATGGGGGTGATCGGACTGTTCGTGCTGGTTCGCCTGGTCTTGCGGGTGCGGGCCGCCCGGCGCGCAACGGTTGCGGGTGACGCGACATGATCGAAATGCTTGTGTACCTTGCGATACCGATCGTGCTGTTGGTTGCCGGGACGCCGATCTATGTGGTCCTGCTGGCCGCCGGCATGGCCGCGCTGGGACTGCTGACCGACTATCCCCTCGGCGCCATCCATACCGCCGCCTTTGGCAGCCTCGACAGCTTTCCGCTGTTGGCGATTCCCTTGTTCATTTTTGCTGGCGACATCATGGGGCAGGGCGGGATCGCGCGCCGCCTGGTCGACTGGGTGCTGTCCATCATTGGCGGCGTGCGGGGTTCGCTGGGCATTGCGACCATTACGTCTGCCGAACTGTTCGGCACCATGTCCGGGTCGAGCGTAGGCTGCGTCGCAGCGGTGGGCCGCCTGCTGTACCCGACCCTCTGCGCGAACGGGTATCCGCCGCGATTCGCCGCCAGCCTGATCGCCTCGGCAGGCGCCGTGGCCGTCATCATCCCACCGTCGATCGCGATGATCATCTACGGGATCGTGGCGCAGCAATCGATTCCGAAATTGTTCATGGCGGGCATCGTTCCCGGCATCCTGATCGGATTGCTGGTGGTGGTGTATATCGCGGTGTATGCCCGGATCGAACGGGTGCCGCTCATGAGCAAGGCGCGGTGGGCCACCATCGCGACCACATCGCGCGCGGCCGTCTTTGCGCTCGCGGCACCCGTATTCATCCTGGGCGGGATCTACGGCGGCATCTTCACGCCTACGGAAGCGGCGGGCGTCGCCTGCGTCTACTCGATGCTGGTGTCCCGCTACATCTACCGTGAACTGACGTGGAAGCAGATCTGGGCCGTCGCGCAGGGATCGACCCGGCTTGTCGCGCAGATTCTGGTCATCGTCGCGGCGGCAGGTGTCTATGCGTGGATGGTCACGACCAGTGGGTTTCCGGTCAAGCTCGTCGAGCTGATCCAGTCCATCGGCCTGGGCCCGATCGGCCTGCTGTTGATCTTCAATATCGTGCTGCTGTTGATGGGCAGTGTTCTGGAGCCGCCCGCAACGATCCTGATGCTGGCGCCCCTGGTCATGCCGCTGGTGACCAGCGTGGGCATTGATCCTATCCACTTCGGCATCATCATGACCGTCAATCTGGCCATCGGCATGTTCCTGCCGCCGTTCGGGCTCAACCTCTTTGCCGCGCAGACCGTCTTCAACATGCCGCTGTCGTCGCTCTACCGCGGGGTGGTGCCCTTCATGGTGCTGTACCTGTTCGCCTTGCTGCTGATCACCTACATTCCGGGGATCTCGCTCGGGCTGATGCACTGGGTGTACCGCTGATCCGTCGGGTGGGAATTCGCGGCCGGCATCTGGGATGTGGCGCTTCTGTGTGGACGCGTCGCCTTGGGCGTCTTGGTTGGGTGCCTTGTTGGGGTGCCTTACTTGAGCGTCTTGCTGGCGGCCGCTCGTTTTGCCGCCACCTTCCGCACCGCCGGGGTTCGCGTCGCGGCCTTGCGTGCGCGCGGCTTCGGCGCGTCGGGCGCCGGTTTCGCCATGTCGAGCAGGTCGCCGTAATGCACCTCGGCCAGCACCCGCTGCGAGTTCAGCACCAGCATCTTCATGGCCCGGGTCACGGTGGCCAACTCGTCAGCGGCGATCCCCTGGAACAGCTGATCGTTCACCTTGCGCACCAGCGGAGCAATGCGGTCGACTTCCGCCTGACCCGTGGGCGACAACGACACCAGCACACTGCGGCCATCCGCCTCATTGGGACGCTTGACCAGCAGTTTGGCGCGGATCATGCGGCCCACTTCGGTCGTCACATGCGGAGCCGCCAGCCGGATATGATCGGACAATTCCCGGATGGTGACGCCTTCTTCGTTTTCTTTGTGCGCCACGCCCATCAGCACCGCAAACTGGCTGCCGGTCAGCCCCAGCACTTTGCTGAACACCTCGCGGCAGGACATCAGCCCGTCCAGGCCGCGAACGATGTTGTAGATGCTTTCACGAAAGGCCTTGTCGGTCCCGCCACTGAAAAATTCCTCACGCGAGGTGGTCGAGGGCGGGCGGTAGGAACGGGGCTCTTTCGACGGACTGGAAGGCATGCAGGCTCGATCAGTATTGGGAACTGCCTGCATTGTACTTAAAGGTTGAAGGTAGTTTTTTAGGTATCTCGGTCCGCGCCCATCCGATGCGGGCGCGGAACTCACATCAAAATAATGTCGTACTGCTCCTGCGAATAAATCCCTTCCACCTGCAATGTAATCGGCTTGCCCGTGAAGTCCCCCAGCGCCGCCAGGTTCTGGCTTTCCTCTTCCAGGAACATATCCACCACCGCCTGCGACGCCAGGATCCGGAATTCCTTCGGATTGAACTGCCGCGCCTCGCGCAGGATCTCGCGCAGGATTTCGTAGCACAGCGTCTTGGGCGTTTTCACGTGGCCGCGGCCGCCGCAGGTCGGGCAGGACTCGCACAACACGTGGCTCAGCGATTCGCGGGTGCGTTTGCGGGTCATCTCCACCAGACCCAGCTGCGTGAAGCCGTTCAAGGTGATGCGCGTCCGGTCGCGGGCCAGGGCCTTGCGCAGTTCGCTCAACACGGCTTCGCGGTGGTCCACGTTTTCCATGTCGATGAAGTCGAGGATGACGATGCCGCCCAGGTTGCGCAGGCGCAGCTGGCGGGCGATGGCCTGGGCGGCTTCGAGGTTGGTGCGGAAGATGGTGTCGTCGAAGTTGCGGCCGCCGACGAAGCCGCCGGTGTTGACGTCGATGGTGGTCAGCGCTTCGGTCTGGTCGATGATCAGGTAGCCGCCGGACTTCAGGTCGACGCGGCGCGAGAGGGCGCGCGCGATTTCGTCGTCGGCGTGGTACAGGTCGAAGAGGGGACGCTCGCCGGTGTAGTGGACGAGACGATCAATGACAGAAGGCGTGAATTCGCGGGCCCAGTTGGTGAGCCGCGCAAAGTTTTCGCGCGAGTCGATCATGATGGTGGCGGTGTCGGCATTGACCACGTCGCGCAGCACGCGTTGGGCGAGGTCAAGGTCGGCATGCAGCAAGGACGGCGCGCCCTGGACGCGGGCCTGCTTCTGCATGATGCTCCAGATCTTGCGCAGGTAGCCGATGTCGGCGGCGAGTTCTTCGTCGCTGGCGTCTTCGGCCTGGGTGCGGACGATGAATCCGCCTTTGTCTTCGGGCGAGACCAGGCGCTGCACGCGTTCGCGCAGGGCCACGCGTTCGGCTTCGGATTCGATGCGTTGCGAGATGCCGATGTGCGGGTCGTAAGGCAGGAACACCAGCATGCGGCCGGCGATGCTGACCTGCGTGGACAGGCGTGCGCCTTTGGTGCCGATGGGGTCCTTGATGACCTGGACCATGAGCGTCTGGCCTTCGAACAGCAGCTTTTCGATCGGCGTGGTGGGGTGTCCGCCATGAGCGCGTTCGTGGCGGCTTTCGCGGATGTCGGCGATGTGCAGGAAGGCGGCGCGACCCAGGCCGATGTCGATGAAAGCGCTCTGCATGCCGGGCAGCACGCGGGCGACCTTGCCCAGATAGATGTTGCCGACGTAGCCCTTCTGGGACGTCCGCTCGATGTGAAGCTCTTGTACTGCGCCTTGCTGGATGACGGCGACGCGGGTCTCGTAGGGCGAGATGTTGATAAGGATGTCTTCGGTCATTGGGGAAAGCCAGAGTGGCCCCGGAAAGGGCGGTTGGCCTCAGCTTACCCCGAGATGATCCCTCGATGCGCCGTGCGGGACGCCGGGCGTTGCGACCGGCGGTAAATTCAGGGCAGGACGATGCTGGCGTGGCCGAGCAGGCGCGCGGTCTCGTACAGCGGCAGGCCCATCACACCGGTAAAGCTGCCGTCGATGCGTGACACGAACACGCCGGCCAAGCCCTGGATGCCGTAGGCGCCGGCCTTGTCATACGGTTCGCCCGTGTCGCAGTAGCGGGCCAGCTCGTCGGCTGTCAGATCGCGGAAATGCACCTGCGTGACCGAGACGTCTTCGTGCAGTTGGCCGTCATGGAGCAACGCAATCGCGGTATGGACCTCATGCTGGCGGCCTGACAGCAGCGACAGGATGCGGATCGCGTCGTCGCGGTCAACGGGCTTGCCGAGCACTTGGCCATCAAGGATGACGGTGGTGTCCGCCGCCAGGATGGGCCTGGCGGGCAACCCGCGTTCGGCCATGAGCACAGCGCCTTGCCGTGCCTTGTCGCGTGCCGTGCGGCGCACGTAATCGGCCGCGGACTCGCCATCGAGTTGCGGCTCGTCGGGTCCCTCGGATGGCGGCGGAATCAGCAGCTCATGCGCGATGCCGAGCTGGGTCAGCAGCTCGCGGCGGCGGGGGCTTTTGGAGGCAAGGTAGATCGTCGTCACGTGGGGTTGCCTCACGCGCGGTGATAGGGATGATTGTTCAGGATGGACCAGGCGCGGTACAGCTGTTCAGCCAGCAGCACGCGCACCATGCCGTGCGGCAGGGTCAGGCTGGACAGGCGGATGAGTCCGTCGCAGCGGGCCTTCAGCGCCGCGTCCAGGCCGTCGGGCCCGCCGATGATCAGGCCGACGTCGCGGCCGTCGTCACGCCAGGTCTGGAATTGGCGGGACAGTTCGACGGTGGTCAGGTCGCGGCCGCGCTCATCCAGGGCCAGCCATCGACCGCCCTGGGGCATGACGGCGTCGATACGTTTGGCTTCAAGTGCTTCCATCTGGGCCGGCGTCTTGCCGGTGGTACGGGCTTCCGGCTTGACCTCGCGCAGTTCGATCGCGCAGTCGGCCGGCATGCGTTTGGCGTAATCCGAGAACGCTTCGTCCACCCAGCCGGGCATCCGCGTTCCCACTGCCACGATGATGAGCTTCATGCAGGAAAGGCGTTACAGAAACGTCTTTTGCTGGGTCTTCTTGCCGCCCCAGATTTCCTCGAGGTTGTAGTACTCGCGGATGGCGGGCTGCATGAGGTGGACGACGATGTCGCCCAGGTCGACCAGGACCCATTCGCCCGTGTCTTCGCCTTCGGTGGCGATGACGTCCTTGCCGATTTCCTTGGCCTTTTCGCGGACGCTGTTGGCGAGTGCGCGGGTGTGGCGGTTGGAAGTGCCGCTGGCGATGATGACGCGGTCGAACAGACCGGTCAGGCGGGTGGTGTCATAGACCGAGACGTGCTGGGCCTTGACGTCGTCGAGGGCGTCGACGATCGCGTGTTCGAAGAGGGTAATGTCCATGCTTTAAGCCTGATACAGGTGGTGAGAGTTGATATACCGGAGCACCTCGGGAGGAACGAGGTGATCGACCGGCTCGCGCTGCGCGAGCCGCCGCCGGATTTCCGAACCCGACACCGGCATCTCCGGCATAGGCAGGTGGTGCAGGGGGCGGTTGTGCGTGTCCAGGACGCGCTGCAGGGGTTCGGGTGGCCGGGGTTGGCTGCCCGGCCGCGCCGCCACCGCCAGTTCGGCGATCGCAACGATGTCCTGCCAGCGGTGCCAGGTGCAGAAGTTGGCGAGTTGGTCGGCGCCAAGGATCCATACGTACTGGACAGCGGGCCGTTGCTGCGCCTGGTCGAGGTCGACCAGTGCCTGCAACGTATCGACAGTGTAACTGGGGCCGCCCCGATCGATTTCAATGGAGTTGAGCGCCAACCCCGGATGACCGTGGATGGCAAGCGACACCATGGCCGCGCGGTGGGTGCTGTCCGCCGACAGCGGCGCGCGCTGCCAGGGCGCCGCCGCCGGAATCAGGTGGACGGCGCTGGCGTTGAGCGTGCGCAGCGCGCATTCGGCAAGGGCGATGTGAGCGTGATGGATGGGGTCGAAACTGCCCCCCAGCAACCCAACCCGTGCGCCGGGGCGGGGTGGCGTCAAACCCACTCCCGTGCGGGCAGGAAGTCGTAGATGCGCGCTTCGGCCGATCCGGGTTCCGGCGTCCAGTCATAGCGCCAGTGCACGACGGGAGGCATGGACATCAGGATCGATTCGGTGCGGCCGCCCGACTGCAGCCCGAACAGCGTGCCGCGGTCGAAGACCAGGTTGAATTCGACATAACGGCCGCGCCGGTAGCACTGGAAGTCGCGTTCGCGCTCGCCATAGGGCAGGCCGACCCGCTTTTCCACGATGGGCAGGTAGGCCTGCAGGAAGCTGTCGCCCACCGATCGGGTCATGGCGAACGAGTGCTCGAACCCCAGCTGGTTGAAGTCGTCATAGAAGATGCCGCCGATGCCGCGCGCTTCCTTGCGATGCTTCAGGTAGAAGTAGGTGTCGCACCACGCTTTGAACTGCGGATATAGCTCGGCGCCCGATGGGTCGAGCGCGTCCTTGCAGGTCTGATGGAAGTGGACGGCGTCTTCTTCGAACGGGTAGTAGGGCGTCAGGTCCATGCCGCCGCCGAACCAGAACACGTCGTCGGCCAGCACGCCGTCGACGGCGTCGGCGCCTTCCTCGGCCTTGGGGGCCTTGGCGATGAAGACGCGCACGTTCAGGTGCACGGTCGGGACCATGGGGTTGCGCGGGTGCAGCACCAGCGAGACGCCCATGGCTTCCCAGGGGCGGCCGGCCAGTTCGGGCCGGTGCGCGCTGGCGGTCGGGGGCAGGGTGGCGCCCATGACGTGGCTGAACAGCACGCCGCCGCGTTCGAATACGTCGCCGCCTTCGATCAGCCGCGAAATGCCGCCGCCGCCTTCCGGCCGCACCCAGGTGTCGGTGCGGAAGGGCTGGCCGCCGATGGCTTCAAGGCCGTCAACGATCCGGCCCTGCAGCCCGGTAAAGAAGTCGTAGGTACGCTGGGTGTCTATCTTCATGCGGGGATCTTCATGCCGTCGTCAGGCTTCCGGCGGCGCATTGCGGCGGGCGATCGCGCGCCAGCCGATGTCGCGGCGGCACTGCATGCCGTCGAAATGGATCGACTGCATGACGTCGTAGGCGCGTTGCTGCGCCAGCTTGACGGAGTCGCCCAGTGCGGTCACGCAGAGCACGCGGCCGCCGCTGGTCTTGGCGACGCCGTTTTCAAGGCGCGTGCCGGCATGGAACACCATGGCGTCGGGCTGCTCGGGCGGCAGGCCGTGAATGGCGTCGCCATTGCGGGGCGTGTCGGGATAGTTGTGCGCGGCCATGACGACGCCCAGCGCCGTGCGGCGGTCCCAGTCGATGTTGGCCTTGTCGAGCGTGCCGGCCACGCCGTGCTCGAACACTTCCAGCAGGTCGCTCTTGACGCGCATCATGATGGGCTGCGTTTCGGGATCGCCCATGCGGCAGTTGAATTCCAGGACCTTGGGGCCCTGCGCGCTGATCATCAGGCCAGCGTACAGGAAACCCGTGAACTGGATGCCGTCTTTGGCCATGCCCTGGATGGTCGGCAGGATGACTTCGCGCATGACGCGACCATGCAGTTCCGGCGTGACCACAGGAGCGGGCGAATACGCGCCCATGCCGCCCGTGTTCGGGCCTTCGTCGTTGTCTTTCAGGCGCTTGTGGTCCTGGCTGGTGGCCAGTGGCAGCACGTTGCGGCCATCACAGAGGACGATGAAGCTGGCTTCTTCGCCTTCCAGGAATTCTTCGATGACCACCCGTGCGCCGGCCGCGCCCAGCTTGCCGTCACCCAGCATGCTGTCGATGGCGTCGTGCGCTTCCTGCACGGTGGTCGCAACGACCACGCCCTTGCCGGCCGCCAGGCCGTCGGCCTTGACTACGATCGGCGCGCCTTCGGCGTCGATATAGGCATGGGCCAGGGCAGGGTCGGTAAAGGTCTGGTACTTGGCGGTCGGGATGTGGTGCCGGACCATGAAGGCCTTGGCGAAATCCTTGGAGCTTTCCAGCTGCGCGGCGGCTTTGGTGGGGCCGAAGATCTTGAGCCCGCGCGAGCGGAAGACGTCGACCACGCCGGCGGCCAGGGGCGCTTCGGGGCCGACAACCGTCAGCGCGATGCCTTCCTGTTCGACGAAGTCGGCCAGGGCCGCGGAGTCGGTGATGTCGACGTTGTGCAGATAGGGATTGAGCGCCGTGCCGCCGTTGCCCGGGGCAACGAACACTTTTTGTGCCTTGGCGGACTTGGCCAGTTGCCAGGCAAGGGCGTGTTCGCGGCCACCGGAGCCGATAACGAGAAGTTTCATCTTGGCTTACGCGTCCATGACAGCAGTGGTGTAGACCTCCTGGACGTCGTCCAGGGATTCAAGGGCATCCAGCAATTTCTGCATTTTTTCGGCGTCTTCGCCGGTCAGGACGGCTTCATTCAGGGCTTTCATGACGACGCCGTCGACCTCGGCCTTCAGGCCAGCCTTGTCGAAGGCGGCCAGGACGGCGGGGTAATCGGGTGGCGAGGTGATGACTTCGATCAGGCCTTCTTCGTCGGTGATGACGTCTTCGGCGCCCGCTTCCAGCGCGACTTCCATGACCTTGTCTTCGGAGGTGCCCGGTGCGAACAGGAACTGTCCGCAATGCTTGAACATGAATCCCACGGACCCTTCGGTGCCGAGGTTGCCGCCGTTCTTGGCGAACGCGTGGCGCACGTCGGCCACGGTGCGGGTGCGGTTGTCGGTCATGCAGTCGACGATGACCGCCGCGCCGTTGATGCCGTAGCCTTCGTAGCGGATTTCTTCGTAGTCGGCGCCATCGGCACCGCCCGCCCCCCGCGTGACCGCCCGCAGGATCGTGTCCTTGGGCATGTTGGTCGCGGTGGCCTTGTCCCAGGCGAGACGCAGCCGGGGGTTGGCATCGGGATCGGGGCCACCGGCGCGCGCGGCGACGGTGACTTCACGGATGATTTTGGTCCACAGCTTGCCGCGTTTGGCGTCTTGGCGCCCTTTGCGGTGCTGAATATTGGCCCATTTGCTATGTCCGGCCATGGGATTCGCTTGTTGTAAGTCGGGGAATCCACCATTTTAGCTTGTACGGCCAGCCCCGACGCAAAACTGCTGAATCTGGGTTCGGATACGACACTCATGGTGTGCAAGCGGTGTTAATCAGGGCACCGTGGATCTGGCTTCGCCAGTCCACCAGTGCCGCCCCTGGGGGAGGCGCGAAGCGCCCAGGGGGGGGGCGAATGCCTGGGTTCGGATACGACACTCAGCGGGGCATATACTCGTTTTTCTCAACAGCAGGTTATGCACCATGGCCGACCCTATCCTGATCGCGAAACACGGCAGCACCGAAGTTTTCCTTCTTCCGGGTATGGCCAACCGGCATGGCTGCATCACCGGGGCGACCGGGACTGGCAAGACCGTTACGTTGCAGGTGCTGGCCGAGGCGTTCTCTGCCCAGGGCATCCCCGTATTTCTGGCCGACGTGAAGGGCGATCTGACCGGCCTGACCCAGGCAGGCACGCCATCCCCCAAGCTGACGGAACGCCTGGCTTCGCTGGGCATGGACACGCCCGTCTGGCGCGCCAGCCCCGCTACGCTATGGGACGTATTCGGCCAGCAGGGCCACCCGGTGCGCGCCACCGTGTCCGACATGGGACCGCTGCTGCTGGGCCGGATGCTGAAACTGAATGACACCCAGGCCGGCGTGCTGTCCATGGTGTTCCGGATCGCCGACGACAGCGGCATGCTGTTGCTGGACATGAAAGACCTGCGGGCGATGCTGCAGTACGTGGGCGACAACGCGGCGCAATTCAAGACGCAATACGGCAACGTGTCGGCCGCGTCGGTGGGCGCCATCCAGCGCGGGCTGCTCGCACTGGAAGACCAAGGCGGCGATCAATTCTTTGGCGAGCCCATGCTCAACATCGACGACCTGATGCAGACCGACGCGCAAGGCCGCGGCATCGTCAACATCCTGGCGGCCGACAAGCTGATGCAGTCACCCACCCTGTACGCCACCTTCCTGCTGTGGCTGCTGTCCGAGCTGTACGAACACCTGCCCGAGGCGGGCGATACCGACAAGCCGCGCTTCGTATTCTTTTTCGATGAAGCGCACCTGCTGTTCAAGGACGCGCCCAAGGCCTTGCTCGACAAGATCGAACAGGTGGTCCGGCTGATCCGGTCCAAGGCGGTCGGCGTGTATTTCGTGACGCAGAACCCGCTGGACATTCCGGACACGGTGCTGGGACAGCTGGGCAATCGCATCCAGCATGCCTTGCGGGCGTTCACGCCGCGGGATCAGAAGGCGGTGAAGTCGGCGGCCGACACGATGCGGCCGAACGCCGGGCTGGACATTGGCGCCGCGATCACCGAGCTGGGGGTGGGCGAGGCCCTGGTGTCGGTGCTGGACGAGAAGGGCCGGCCCTGCCCGACAGAACGGGTGTACATCGTGCCGCCCGCGAGCCGCATCGGGCAGGCTACCCAGGCCGAGCGGGAGGCGGTACGCGCCGGATCGCTGGTGGCCGGGGTCTACGAGACGGCGGTGGATCGCGAGTCGGCGTATGAAAAATTGACGCAGCGGGTGGAGGCAGCGCCTGCGGGAGCCGGCAAGGGCGCACCGGATGCGGGTCGGGACGGCGGTTCGTCGACGTCGACAGCGTCACCGATGCCCGTGCCCACGGCGGGCCGCGGTGAACCCGCCGTTGCCGACGAACCCGCATCCGGCGGCATGATGGACGGCTTGCGCGACGTGCTGTTCGGCAGCACCGGGCCCCGCGGCGGCCGCCATCCGGGCATGCTGGAATCGGTGGCCAAAAGCGCCGCGCGATCGGTGGGATCGCAAGTGGCGCGCGAGATCACGCGCGGCCTGCTCGGGTCATTGCTGGGCGGGCGCAAACGGCGGTAAGACGCATCGTGCTGTCTCGCCGGATATCGCCGGCAAAGGGCCAGCCGCTGACCTTCAACCGGCACCGCGAGCCCTCAGGAACGCACACAAAAAGGCGCCGATCCTGCTGCATGCAGTGATCGGCGCTTTGTCATCGAGGCGGTCGCCAGGCAGGCCGTTTAGTGCGCGCCGCCCCCATCCGCCGGCTTGCCACTTGGCTTGCCGGGCCGGGCGAACCACACCATGGCAATCAGGATCAGGAAGATGATGCCCGAGGCGTAGAAGATGTCCGTCACGGCCATCGTTGCCGACTGGGCGCTGATCAGGCCGTTCAACGACGCGAGGGCCGATTGCGGCGACATCCCGTTGGCCTGCATGCCCTGCAACGCGGCTTGCGCAGCGGCGTTCCCTGACGTGATGTTTTCGGTCAGGTGCGCGTGATGCATTGACGTGCGGTTTTCCCACAGCGTGGTCGAGATCGACGTGCCGAAGGCGCCGGCCGTGATCCGGCAGAAGTTCGACAGGCCCGATGCGCTGGCGATCTTGTCGGGCGGTTGCCCTGCCATGGTCAGCGACACCAGCGGCACAAAGAACGCGGCCATGCCGGCGCCCTGGATCAGGGTCGGGATCAGCAGCGAGTTCATGTCGACCTGCGGCGTGAAGTTGCCCCGCATGAAGCTGACGACCGCGAACACGATAAAGGCGGCGGTGACCAGCAGCCGGGGGTCGGTCTTGGCCAGCATCTTGCCGACGATGGGCGTGAGCACGATGGCCAGCAGGCCCACCGGCGCCGTCACCATGCCGGCATCGGTGGCCGGGTAGCCCATGACCGTCTGCAACCACAAGGGCAGCAGCACCACGTTGCCGAAGAACACGCCGTACGCAACCGACAGGGTGACCGCGCCGACCGTGAAATTGCGGCCCTTGAACAGGCGCAGGTCCACCACCGGATGCCTGTCGGTCAGTTCCCAGATGATGAAGAACACGAACGCGACGAAGGCCACCAGTGCGAGCACCACCACGGTGGTGTTCTCGAACCAGTCCAGTTCCTTGCCCTTGTCCAGCATGATCTGGAAGGCGGCCACCCACACCACCAGCAGCGTCAGGCCGATGGTGTCGATGGGCAGTTTGCGGGTCGGCGATTCGCGCTTGCGATAGATCATCCACGTCACCCAGGCCGACAGCAGGCCGACCGGAATGTTGATGTAGAAGATCCACGGCCACGAAAAATTGTCCGAGATCCAGCCGCCCAGCAGCGGACCGGCCACCGGCGCAACCAGCGTCGTCATTGCCCACAAGGCCAGCGCGATCCCGGATTTTTCCTTGGGATAGCTGCCGAGCATCAGTGTCTGCGACAGGGGAATCATCGGCCCGGCGACCAGCCCTTGCAGCACGCGGAAGGCGATCAGCGATTCCAGGTTGGGGGCGAGGCCGCACAGCCACGATGCCAGGATGAACAGCAGGACCGAACCGATGAACAGCCTGACCGTGCCGAAACGCTGCGTGAGCCAGCCCGTCAGGGGCAATGCAATCGCATTGGCCACGGCAAAGGACGTGATGACCCAGGTGCCCTGGCTGGTACTGACGCCAAGGTTGCCCGAAATGGCGGGCAGGGACACGTTGGCGATCGACGTATCCAGCACATTCATGAACACCGCGGCCGACAGCGCCAGGGTGCCCAACGCGCGCTGCATGCCTTCGAGCGGTGGATGGGCGGCCTGGCCGGGCGGCTTGCCCGGAGGCGCCGCGGGCCGGTCGGCCGGGGCGGCGCCGTCGCGCGGAAAGGAAGCGGTAGAAGAGGCCGTTGTCATGGGGAATCCGTTTGCGGCAATGCCTTACAGCGTGCCGACGGCACGGCGATTGGCGGCGGTGGCCGTCGTGGACTGGCGTTGCGCCGTGGCGTTGCCACGGGCAGGCGACCGGGTTGCGGCCGACGCGGCGGCATTGCCCTGGCGCACGTCACCCGACCGCTTGCCCAGGTTGTCGGCGATCGTCGCGGCGACCAGCTTGTCGGCGTCTTCCGACGTGTGATCCAGCGCCGTGGTGCTGTAGGCGGTGGCGTTGCGGCTGCCTTCGGACAGCGTCTTGCCGTCGGTCGACGTGATGTCCACTTCCGCCTGCATCGACAGGCCGACGCGCAGCGGATGCGCTTCGACTTCCTTGGGGTCCAGCGCGATGCGCACCGGCAGGCGTTGCACGACCTTGATCCAGTTGCCGGTGGCGTTCTGCGCAGGCAGCAGCGCAAAGGCTGCGCCCGTGCCCGCGCCCAGGCCGGCCACGGTGCCGCGGTATTCGACCTTGGATCCGTACACGTCAGCCGTCAGCTTGACCGGCTGGCCGATGCGCATCTTGCCCAGCTGCACTTCCTTGAAGTTGGCGTCGACCCAGACCTGGTCCAGCGGGACGATGGTCATCAGCGGCGTGCCCGGGGCCACGCGCTGGCCGACCTGCACGCTGCGCTTGGCGACATAGCCGCTGACCGGCGCGGGCAAGGACGACCGCGACAGGTTCAGATAGGCCTCGCGCACTTTGGCGGCCGCGCCCAGCACGTTGGGGTGCTGTTCGACGGACGTGCCGTCTGTCAGGGCGGTATTGGTGGCGAGCTGTTCGCGCGACGCGACCAGGGCGGCCTTGGCCGAGGCCACGGCCGACTTGGCGTTGGCCACGGTGGTTTGCGCATGCAGCAGTTCTTCACCGCTGACGGCGCCGGTGGCGGCCAGTTCTTCGCGGCGCTTGAGGTCGGCTTGCGCACGCGCCAGATCGGATTGCGTCTTGTCGATGTCGGCCTGGCGCACCGTGATGTTGGCGCCCAGCGCACCGTTGTTCGCGTACAGGGTGCGCACCTGGCGCACCGTCTGCGCCAGCGCGGCCTGGGCCTGGTCCAGCGCCACCTGCGCATCGGCCCGGTCCAGTTGCACCAGTACCTGGCCCGCCTTCACGAAGTCGGTGTCATCGGCATTGATGGCCGACACGGTGCTCGCGATCTGCGGCGTGATCTGCACCAGGTTGCCCTGGACGTAGGCGTCGTCGGTGTCCTCGAAATGACGGGCCACGATGGCCCAGTAGGCGCCGTAGCCGATCGCGCACAGGACAAAAACGCCGGCGGCGGTCAGCAGCAGCCGCTTGCGTTTTGGGTTGGACGCCGGTGCGGCGTTGGGAGTCTGAGCGTTTTCCATGGAAAGCCTCGGTGTTCGATAGATAAATAATTGTTGTGATGAGGGCGGTCGTCGTCAGCGCGGGATCAGCGCCTCGTGGCGGCTACCGTGGCCGGGGGCAGGGCGGTCAGGCTGTCGGGCAGCGCCACGCCGCCTCCCAGCGCGCGGGCCAGCGCCACGTCCAGCGTGAAAGCGCGCGCCTGCAGATCGGTATCCAGCCTTTCCTGCGCCAGCACGGTGCTTTGCGCGGTCAGCACCGTCAGGTAGTTGCCCAGCCCTGCCTTGTAGCGTTGCAGCGCCAGGTCGTAGGCCTCTTGGGTGGCCTGCCGCGCCTGTCGCTGTTCGTCGGCCTGGCGGCCCAGCGCGCGGATGGAATCCAGGGTGTCGCTGACTTCATGCACCGCGTCGATCACGGCCTGGTTGTAGCTGGCGATGGCCAGATCGATGTCGGCCTGCCGCCCCTGCAGGTTGGCGTTCAGGCGGCCCCCTTCGAAGATCGGGAGCGTGATCGCCGGGCCGATACCAAAGATGCCGCTGCCGCCTTCCAGCAGCTTGGGAAAGCCGAGCGACGACACCCCGGCAAACGCCGAGATGTTGATGTCCGGGTAGAAGGCGGCCTTGGCTACGTCGACGTTGCGCTGCGCGGCTTCGACACGCCAGCGGGCGGCCACGATTTCGGCCCGGTGACCAACCAGCGACAGCGGCACGTTGGCCGGCGCGGCATATGACGGCGCCGCCAGCGTCACCGGCTGCAGCCCGGCCACCCGGTCCGGACCGGCGCCCAGCAAGGCGGCCAGCTGATTGCGTTGCAGGGCGATGGCTTCATCGACCTGGGCGTTGTCGGCACGGGCCTGCGCCAGCAGCGATTCGGCCTGCTTGACCTCGACGCGCGTGTCGATGCCATTGCGGAAACGTTGCTGGGTCAGATCGAACACCCCGCCGCGCTGCTTGATCGCGTCTTCCAGCACCGCGTGCTGCGCGAACAGACGCTGCAGGTTGAAGTAGGACGCCGCTACCGAACTCATCAACACATTGCGGGCGGCGTGGGTTTCGGCTTCGGCCGCGCGCGATTCGGACAGCGCGGCTTTCAGCGCCGACCCGTTGCGATTCCAGAAGTCGAAGTCGTAGCTCAGGTTCAGGGCCAGGCGCGCGTCCGTGCGGATCGTGCCCCCCAGCGGCGGCGGCACGATGCCGTTTTCGGTATAGCGCTGGCGCGTCGCGGTGGCCGTGGCATTGGCCTGCGGGTACAGCGCGGCGTTGGCCGAACTGGCGTTGGCACTAGCGCGCGCCAGGCGGGCCTGCGCAGTCACCAGACTCGGGCTGCCGGTCACGGCATCGGCGATCAGCGCATTCAGCTGGGGATCGTTATAACGCTGCCACCATTGCTGGTCGGGCCACTGCATGGCCGGCGTGTCCTGCGCCCCCAGGGTCGCGACGTCGAGCGGACGGCGGGTGCTGCCGTTCGGGTCCATATGCGCGCAAGCGGCCAGGGCGATGACCAGCGGCGCAAGCAAGAAGGTTTTCATGGCGTAGTCTTACAGGAAGCTGAATATTGTTGTTTAGTCTGTAACTGCCTAGGCAGTCATTTGTTCGAAACACAAGCCTTGCGGCTGGCCACTGTCAGGCGGCGGGGCTTTCCCCATTGGCGATCATCCGCCGCAGGAAACCCTTGAACTGGTCGATGTCGTCCGCAGCAAAGCCGCGCGTCAGGCGTTCCATGACCGCTTCAAGCAGCTCCGGAATCTGGATGGCGACTTGCCTTCCTTCCGGCGTCAGTTCCAGCTTGATGACGCGCCGGTCTTCCACACTGCGCACCCGCCGCACCAGGCCCTTGCTTTCCAGCCGGTCCAGCATGCGGGTGACGGCGCCGGTATCCACACAGGCCTGGCGCGCCAGGTCGGCCGCGGTATCGCCCATGCCCATCGCGAGCATGATCAATGGCCGCCACTGCATGGCGGTCAGATCGATGGCGGTCATTTCGGCATCGACCGCGCGCTGCAACAGCACGTGGGCCTGCTTGACCAGGTAGCCAACGCTGTCGTCAGGGTTGTAGCGGCTGAGCGATTGACGCAACTGGGCGTCGTCGTCGAGAGGGGGAGTGGAGGATTGCTTGACCATGCCTGGCATTATTGTTGTCTAGGCAGTGATTGTCAATGCAGTTGCTGCCACGCCAATGGTTTTCAGGTGCCTGTCAGGTTCAGGTGCCCGACGAGCCGGTTCGGCGGGTTCGCCAGCACCGACAGCACGTGCAGCACCCGCAGGCTTTTTCTTGCCTACACCAGCTGCCGCCGCGCCAGTTCGCTTTTCAGGTAGGCGTAGTAGATCGGCGCGGCCACGAGTCCGGGCACGCCAAAAGCCGCTTCCAGCACCAGCATGGCCAGCAGGATTTCCCAGGAACTGGCCTGGATGCGCGCGCCGACGATCCTGGCATTCAGGAAATATTCGAGCTTGTGGATCAGGATCAGGAACACCAGCGCCGCGATGCCGACCGACAGCGAGACCGAGATGCCGACCAGCACGATCAGGGTGTTCGAGATCAGGTTGCCCACGACGGGCAGCAGGCCCACCACGAACGTCACCAGCACCAGTGTCTTGCTGAGCGGCAGCTTGACGCCGAACAGCGGCAAGGCCACCAGCAGAAACAGGGCGGTGAACGCCGTGTTCAGCAGCGAGATGCGCACCTGCGCAAACACCACGCGCTGGAACGCATTGCTCAGAAGTTCGGCGCGGCCGCCCAGTTCCAGCGCCAGCGGCTTGCGGACATGGCCCGGCTGAGTCTGCTGCAAGGCAATCATGGCGCCGAGCACCATCCCGATCAACAGATGGACAAAGGCGGTAATGGCGCCCTTGCCTGCGACCTGCAGTTGCTGGGTGTGCTCGGTCACCCAGTCGGTCACGGCAGCGCGGATCTCGGCCGGGTTGTCGGGCAGGTAGTCCACCACAAAGCCTGGCAGCTGCAACCGCGCCTGCGCGATGATGGCCGTCAGCCGGTCATACAGCATCGGCAGCCGCGCGGCTTCGCTGCGCATGAACGCCACGCCCGCCAGCACGGCGGCTGTCAGCAGGCCGATGATGACGGCCGCCAGGAAGGCCACCGCGATCAGCCGGGCGCGTTCGTCCGAAAACCGGCGCTGCATCAACGGCGCCAGCGTGTGCACCAGCTGATAGACCAGCAGTCCGGCCAGCAGCGCCAGCAGCAGGTGCAGATACAGGATCCCGATCAGGCCGATGGCCATGATCGCCCAACTGGCGAACAGACACAGCTGTGGGGTGTCGAAACGGCGCGCCTGCGGGCTGGGGATCATGAAGGGGGTGTGTCGTGGATCAGTGCTTGGTGCCGAACAGGCGGTCGCCGGCATCGCCCAGGCCAGGCACGATGTAGGCGTTTTCGTCCAGGTGGTCGTCCAGCGCCGCAATGTAGATCGGCACATCGGGGTGCAGGTCGCAATAGACCTTCATGCCTTCGGGGGACGCGACCAGCGCCAGGAACAGGATGTCGCAGGCGGGCACGCCGCGTTTCTTCAGCACGTCGACGGCGTGGGCGGCCGAGTAGCCCGTGCCTATCATCGGGTCGCACAGAATGAAGGTGCGGCCTTCCAGTTCGGGCAGGCGCACCAGGTATTCGACTGGCCGCAAGTCGGCGTCGCGGTACAGGCCGATGTGGCCGATGCGCGCCGACGGCACCAGATCCAGCAGGCCGTCGGCCATGCCGATACCCGCACGGAGCACCGGCACCACCGCCAGCTTCTTGCCGGCGATCACCGGGGCGTCCATGGTGGTCATGGGCGTTTCGACCTGGCGGGTGGTGAGCGGCAGATTGCGCGTCACGTCATAGCCCATCAACAGGGTCAGCTCGCGCAGCAACTGGCGAAACGTCCGGGTAGACGTCTCTTTGTCACGCATCAACGTGAGTTTGTGCTGGATCAACGGGTGATCGAGGATGAACATGTTCGGGAAGCGGGGATCTGTCTTCATAACGTACCTTGCAATACTCGCTGGGCGGCCCGCATCCGGTCGATGCCGGGCCGGCATTCACGGGGATTGTATGCGTGCGTTTAGAATCGCAGGTATCCAATTCAAGGAGTGACTCATGCCCAAGGCAATTCGTATCGACGCGTACGGTGGCCCCGAAGTACTCAAGCTGGTCGAGGTCGATGTTCCCAAGCCGGAAGCTGGCGAGGTCCGTATCCGTCAACATGCCGTGGGCCTGAACTTCATCGACATCTATTACCGTACGGGTCTGTACAAGGGCTCGCTGCCATCGGGTCTGGGCTTCGAAGGCGCCGGCGTGGTGGATGCGGTGGGTCCGCGCGTCAGGCATCTGAAGGTCGGCGACCGGGTGGCCTACGGCCAGAGCCCGCTGGGCGCCTACGCCGAAGTGCGCAACGTGCCGGCCGCGCAGGTCGTCAAGCTGCCCGATGGCATCAGTTTCGAAGAAGGCGCGGCCATCATGCTCAAGGGCCTGACCGCGCAATACCTGTTCCGTCAGACCTACCGCCTGCAAGGCAACGAGACGATCCTGTTCCACGCGGCTGCCGGCGGCGTGGGCCTGATCGCCTGCCAGTGGGCCAAGGCGCTGGGCGTCAAGATGATCGGTACGGCGTCCACCCCGGAAAAGGCGGCGTTGGCCAAGGCCAATGGCGCGTGGGCCGTGATCGACTACAGCAAGGAAAACGTGGCCGAGCGCGTGCTGGAACTGACCAAGGGCAAGAAAGTGCCGGTGGTCTATGACGGCGTGGGCAAGGACACCTGGGAAACCTCGCTGGACTGCCTGCAGCAGCGCGGCCTGATGGTCAGCTTCGGCAATGCGTCGGGGCCGGTCACGGGCGTGAACCTGGGTATCCTTGCGCAGAAGGGATCGCTGTTCGTGACCCGGCCGATGGTCGGCCACCACGTCAACACCCTGGAAAAGATGCAGGCCGCCGCTGACGACCTGTTCGCGCTGGTGCTGGCCAGGAAGATCAAGGTCCGCATCGAACAGCGGTTCCGCCTGGAAAACATTGGCGAGGCGCACGAAGCGCTCGCCACAAGAAAAACGACGGGTTCGACGGTGCTGACGCTGGACTGAGGGTCCTCAGTCTGCCGCCACCTCGCCCGCAAAGGACGTCACCATGAAATGGGTCATCATCGCGCTCTATCTCGGCTGCATTGCCTACGTGCATTTGCGCGGCCGGGTGCGACTGCGTTTCTTCCGCCAGCTGTTCGATCATTCGTCGATCGTCGCGCCGATCAACGTGTTCATGTACATGTTTTCGCGCGTGCCGGCCATTCCGTACATTCCGGCCGACCGTCTGCCGGCGCTCAAGGCGCTGGATGACAACTGGGAAATCATCCGTGACGAAGCCGTCAATCTGCGCGAGGCGCAGCGCATTCGCGCCGCCGCCAAGAACAATGACGCGGGCTTCAATTCCTTCTTCAAGTCGGGCTGGAAACGGTTCTACCTGAAGTGGTACGAGGCCGAGCATCCGTCGGCGGGCGAATTCTGCCCCAAGACGGTGGAAATCCTGCGCGGGATTCCCGAGGTGAAGGCGGCCATGTTTGCCGAACTGCCGCCGGGCGCGACCCTGAACAAGCATCGCGATCCGTTCGCCGGATCGCTGCGGTATCACCTGGGCCTGGAAACGCCGAATGATGACCGCTGCTTTATCGAGGTCGATGGCCAGCGCTACAGCTGGCGCGATGGCGAAAGCGTGGTGTTCGACGAGACCTTCATCCACTGGGCGCAGAACGGGTCCGACAAGGACCGCATCATCCTGTTCTGCGACGTGGAACGGCCGCTCAAGACACGCTGGGCGCAAGCCTTTAACCACTGGTTCGGCCGCAAGGTCATGACAGCAGCCAGCTCGCCAAACGAAGACGGGGACAAGACCGGCCTGATCAACAAGCTGTTCTACGTGGTGTGGGTGGGCGGCCAGTATCGGCGCAAGTTGAAGAACTGGAACCGCACGGTGTATCACCTGACGAAGGCCGCGCTGATTGTGGGTGTGGTGGCGCTGATCATCGTGATCTGATCTGGCAGTCAGTTTTCTTGGGCAGGACAAGAAGGGTCGCCTCGCGCGGCCCTTTTTTTACGTCTGCGCGTGCACCATGGCGGCACGTCTGGTTTGCACTGCGATGGGGCGGGGCTTGCTGGCCTGTTGGAAGGTCAGTGTGTGCGTGAACACGGCTTCAACCCTGCGCTGGCCAAAACTGGATCCAATCCGGACAAATCATGGCGATGTTGCAAAATTTAGTTGGATGACGGGGTAGGCCCTAAGCCCGCGAAAAGTGCCGTGTCATCAGGACTTTATGGCGCTGAACGGGCGTCAGCGCGGCGCGTCACGGCCTATTGACACCCCGGACGTTCTCCCGAATAGTGGATCGCAACCTGGCGGACTGAATTCAGTTTTGTCAGTTCTGGATCCACTTTGGTGCGGTGTGCCGACTGTCGTGCACTACGCCCGCGCACGTGTCGGGAATGTCCATGCATGTTGTAGTTATCGGAACCGGGATCGTTGGCGTCTGCACAGCAGCCTGGCTGCAGCGCGACGGCCACCAGGTCACCTTCCTGGATCCGCGCGAGGCGGGCGAAGCCTGTTCCTTCGGCAATGCCGGATCCCTGTCGCCCAGCGCCTGCCTGCCCGTCGGCATGCCGGGCATGTGGAAAAAGGTGCCGGGCTGGCTGCTGGATCCGCTGGGGCCGTTGACGGTTCGCGGCACCTATCTGCCTGCGGCCATGCCCTGGCTGCTGCGCTTCTTGCGGCATTCCAGCCCGGCTGAAGTCGTCCGGATCGCCACCGCCATGCGCAATCTGCTGGCGCCCATCTTCGACAATTACGGCCCCCTGTTGGCGCACGCCAACGCGCAGGGACTGGTGCGCCGGTCGGGCTGTCTGTACGTGTATTCGGGACGCGAGATCGCGCGGCAGTGGCAGTGGGGCATGGACCTGCGGCGCCGCCTGGGCGTCGAGATGCGGGACGTGGCGCAAGACGAACTGGAAACGCTGGAACCCGACCTGCGCGGCAAATTCCGCTTCGGCATCCTGGCGCCCGAAAACGGGTCCACGCTGGATCCGTCGGAACTGGTCAAGGCTTTGTATGCGCAGTGCATACGCGACGGCGCAAGCAAGGTGTCCGACCTGGCGACCGGTTTCGTGCGGCGGGGCGATACGGTGACGGGCGTCCGGCTGGCAGAGGGCGACGTGCTGGATTGCGATGGCGTCGTGATTGCGGCCGGGGCATGGTCAGGGTCGCTGACTCGCATGCTGGGCACACGCATCCCGCTGGAGACGCAGCGCGGCTACCACGTGACCGTCAACAGCTCGAATCTTCAGCTGAAGCACACGGTCATGGCGGTCGAACACAACATGATGGTCAACCCGATGGCCAAGGGCTTGCGGCTGGCCGGGTCGGTTGAATTCGCGGGGCTCAAGGCGCCGCCCGACTATCGCCGGTCCGCCGTGCTGCTGTCGCGGGGCAAGGACATGTTCCCGCATCTGGACGCCAGCCGCAGCACCGAGTGGATGGGCCATCGGCCGTGCCTTCCGGACAGCATGCCGGTGATTGATCGCGCACCGCGTGTGTCAAATGTCTGGCTGGGATTTGGCCACGGCCATGTGGGCATGTGCGGCGGGGCAACCACCGGGCGCGAGCTGGCGAACCTGGTGGCAGGGCGGCCGACCGGCGTGGACCTGTCGCCGTTTTCTGCGGCGCGGTTCTAGATGGACGGCATCGCTGTGAGAGAGGATGGGGTGGACGTCTCCGCGATGTCCGGGGCGCTCCGGGCCGACGCCTCTGGCTGGGAAGTCGCGGTCGATGTCGGCGGCACCTTCGTTGACGTGATCGCCGTGTCGCCCGACGGTGTCGTGCACGCGTCCAAACACGCACGGCGCGGCGCGGCGCCGGCCGAGGCTGTGCTGGCTGCGGTGGATACGGTGGCTTCCGTGCAGGGCTTTCGGGGCGCCGACGTGACCCGATGGTTGCACGGGACAACGATCGCCACGAACCTGCTGCTCGAACAAGATGCCGCGCCGGTCGGCGTGCTGGTGCCACGCGGATTCGCCGATGTGCTGACCCTGGGCCGCCAGAGCCGCCGCGATCTGTACGCAAGCCATGTCGGCGTGCAGACTCCGGTTGATCTGATGCCCGAAGACTTGCGGGTCGAGATCGACGGCAGGCTTGGTGCGGATGGCAGAGAGGTCGAACCACTGACCCGGTCGTCGGTCGTTGACGCCCTGTCCGCGCTGCACGCCGCCGGGGTGCGCAGCGTGGCGATCTGCCTGCTGTTCTCCCACTGCAATCCGGCGCATGAACGCCAGGTGGCCGCATGGTGCGCCGAGTGGTCGCCAGCCTTGCAGGTGTCCTTGTCGAGCGACGTGGACCCGCGCCCCCGCGAATTCGAACGCTGGCTGACCACGGCCATGGACGCCTACGTTAAGCCGGGCGTGTCGGCTTACCTGCAGGCGTTGAAGGCCGGCCTGGCGCAGCGCGGCTACCCGGCGCCCTGGGTCATGCGGTCATTCGGCGGCATTGCGCCCGTCGATGATTGCGCGGCCTTGCCGATCGCGTTGGCCATGTCCGGACCGGCGGCGGCAGTCAATGGCGTCGCGCGCATGATCGATCCCGCCACGGCCGCGTCGGCGGCGATCAGTATCGACATTGGTGGCACCAGCTCGGATCTGAGCCTGCTCGAGCAAGGCGCCGCGCGCTACACGCAAGCCTTGGCGGTCGGCCACCTGGACCTGCGCGTGCGGTCGCTGGACATCGTTTCCATCCCCTTGGGGGGTGGCAGCATCGTGCGCGTGAACGCGGCCGGTGCGTTGCGGATCGGTCCGGATTCGGCCGGCGCGCGGCCGGGTCCGGCGGCCTATGCGCAAGGCGGAACGCTGGCGACGGTGACCGATTGCCTGGTCGTGCTCGGTCTGTTGCCCGAACGGCTGGCCAGCGGCCTGATGCTCGATCGCGGCAAGGCCGAGGCGGCGGTCAACGACAGTGTGGCGGCGCCTTTGGGACTGTCGATCACGGCTGCGGCGGCAGCCGCCCTGGCCGTGGCCAATGCGTCGCTTGCCGAAGCCATCAAACGCACGGCCTTTGCGGCCGGCGTGAATCCGCGCGAGGTGACCCTGGTTGCCGCGGGCGGAGGCGGGGGCCTGCACGTGGCCGAGGCCGCCGCCCTGGTCGGTGCGCGGCGTGTGGTCGTGCCACCCCTGCCCGGCGTGGCCGCTGCCTACGGCCTGCTGCGCAGTCCGCGCATTGCGATGAAAGAGGCGGCAATGTCGGGTGTGCTGGATGACGAGGACGTGCTGCCTGCCGTCGAAGCGTTGTTGCGGGAGCTGACGGCCGCCTTGCCCGCGGGCAGCGCCGCGGGTCACTCGGAACGCGTCGTCGACAGCTTTATCGACGTGGGGTATCTGGGCCAGGAGTTCGCACTGGAAGTCGCGTACACGCCGGGCGTGGATACGGCGGCCACCTTGGCGGCGCGCTTTGATCACGTGCACACGCGCGTGCGCGGCCAGGCGTTTTCTGGCGGGCATCGGGTGCATGCGGTGCGTGCCGTGGCACGATGGGCGCCGGCGGCCAGATCGTTGACGTTGACAACGAAGGCGCATGCCGGCAGGGCGTCGGGCAACTCGTTGATATCGTCAACTGGACTGCCTCGCGCAGAAGGAAGCCCTGTGTCAGATACCCTGTCGCTGCAACTGCCAGGCGTGCCGTCCTGCGCCGTGTTCGCGCGCGCGGCACTCGCCGCGCACGACACCGGCATCGGCCCGGCGCTTGTCACTGCCCTGGACACGACTATCTGGATTCCGCCGTCGTGGCGATGGACCGTCGATGACGACGGCGTGCTGATCCTGGAGGCACCATGAATACCAAGGTGTCCATGCCGTCAGCCCACGCCATCACCGCAGGCGATGCCGCGTCTATCGGCAGCGTGCCGTCCCTTGACCGCGCTGCAGCCGTCATCGACCCGGCCTCCCTCGAAATCCTGCGCATGCAGCTCGAAGGCATCGCCGACCGCATGCAGGACGCGCTGGTGCGATCGGCCATTTCGTCCATCGCTCGCGAAGGCATGGACTGCGCCGCCGCCATCTTCCTGCCTGACGGCCGGGTGATCGCGCAGGCGCGTTCGCTGCCCCTGCTGCTTGGCAGCATGATCCCGGCCGTCGCGGGCATTCTGAACGCCTTTCCCCTGCAGTGCATGCGTGACGGCGACGCGTTGTTGATGAATGATCCGTGGTCAGGCGGCACGCATTTGCCGGACATGGTCATGATCAAGCCTGTCATGCTGGACGGGGCGGTCGTCGCGCTGACTGCCGCCATCCTGCATCACCAGGACATCGGCGGCAGCACGCCGGGTTCCTTGCCGCCGGATGCCACCGATGTGTTCGTGGAAGGCCTGCGCCTGCCGCCAGTGCGGTGGCGGCAAGGTGGCCAGATCGATCCCGGCCTGCGCGCCGTACTGGCTGCCAACAGCCGCACGCCTGACAACTTGCTGGGCGATCTGGATGCGCAATGGGCCGCGATCTCATTGGGCGAGCGTGAGGTGCAGGAGCTGGCGCGCGCACAGGGCGGGGTGTTTGCGCCGGGCTGCGATGCACTGATCCAGCAGGCCGAACGAATGACTCGGGCCGCCCTGGCGGCCTTGCCGGACGGCGTATTCACGCGCGCTGACCGGCTCGACGCACGCGGTACCCCGCCGGGCAAGCTGCCCATTCATGCAGCCGGTAACTCGCTCGGCAACGCACCGGGCGACGCATCCAGCCATGCGCCCGGCCACACCCCCGGCAACACCCCCGGCCACACCCCCGGCGTCACCCTCCACGTCACCCTGACCAAAACCGGCGATCGCCTGCACATCGACTTTACGGGATCGTCCCCGCAGGCCGCGGCTCCCATCAACGCACCGCCCGCCGCCATCCTGGCCGCGCTGTTCTTCTTCATGCGAACGCTCGCACCCGATGCCCCCAGCAACCAGGGCTGCCTGATGGCGGCCGACTGGGTGCTGCCCCAAGGGTCGATCGTCAACCCGCGTTTTCCGGCGGCAGTCAACGCGCGCACGGCCACGGTCAAGCTCGCCTGCAACACGCTGCTGGCGGCGTGGGCCAAGGCCGACCCGGCGCGTGCGTCCGCGCCCAATTCCGGGGTCGCGGTGGTGATGGCGGTGGGCGGCAAAGACGCCGCGGGCCGCCCGTATTTCTTTACCGAGATCATTGCGGGCGGCGCGGGCGCGGGTCCGGCCGGCGCGGGCGCCAGTGGCATCTCCACCGATGTGGGCAATGGCAAGAACCTGCCGGTCGAAATGCTGGAGAGCCAGGCGCCGCTGCGCCTTGAAACCTATCGCCGCCGCCGCGGATCGGGGGGCGCAGGGCGCCATGCCGGTGGCGACGGCGTGGTGCGCACCTACCTGCTGCTGGAAGGCGAGGCCACGGTGTCGTACCGCGGCGAGCGGCACGACGCCGGCGCGCCTGGTGCGCAGGGTGGAGCCGCCGGTGCGCCGTCGCGCGCCCAGGTCGTCCGCCGTGACGGCAGCATCGAGCCGCTGGCATCGAAGACACGATTCATTTGGCGCGCTGGCGATCGGCTCACGATCGAAACGGCGGGCGGTGGCGGCTGGGGTGCGCCATGACCGATTTCCGACGCATGTTTGTCCTGGAGGGTGGTATGAAAGTCGTGTTGTCTTTGCTCTGTGGTTCCCTGGCGATCGCCGCGTCCGGTACTGCGCAGGCGCAGGCTCCGGCCGGTGCCGGCGCCAACGCTTTTCCCAACAAGATGGTGCGCATCGTCGTGCCGTTTCCGCCGGGGGGCAGCACCGACGTGCTGGCCCGCAAGCTGGCGGACGCCATGACGCAAGACTTTGGCCAGTCCGTGATCGTGGAGAACCGGCCCGGTGCGGGCGGCACGGTGGGGTCGGCCTTCGTGGCCCGTGCGCCGGCCGACGGCTACACGCTGTTGATGGGGGTGACCGGGTCGCACGCGGTCAGCTACAGCCTGTATGCCAAGCCAAGCTACGACCCGGTCAAGGACTTTGCGCCGATCTCGATGATCGTCAATTCGCCCTTGATGCTCGTCAAGAATGCGAACGTGCCGGCGCGTACCGTGCCCGACTATGTGGCCTACGCCAAGAGCCGTCCCGCCCAAGTCACCTATGGGTCCCCCGGCAATGGCACGTCCATGCATCTGACCGGTGAAATGTTCGCGCTCGCCACGGGTTCGCAGTTGCTGCACGTGCCTTACAAGGGCAGTGCGCCGGCCTTGAATGACCTGCTGGGCGGCCAGCTCGATTCCATGTTTGGTGACCTGCTGGTGGTACAGCAGTTCGTGAAGTCCGGAAAGATCCAGGCGATTGCCGTGACGTCGCAGCAGCGCCACCCCATGTTCCCTGACGTGCCGACGGTGGCCGAATCGGGCGTGCCGGGCTTCGAGGCCTTGTCATGGCAAGGCCTGTTCGCGCCGGCCGGGACGCCACCCGAGGTCGTCAGTGCACTGAACGCCGAAGTCACCAAGGTGCTGGACCGGCCCGAGATGAAAACCTTCTTTTCGTCGCAGGGATTTATCGTCACGCCAAGTTCGCCCGATGCCTTCAAGACCTTCGTCGCCGCCGAGGTCAAGAAGTGGGCCGCGATCGTGAAGGCCGCGGGCGTGCCGGTGGAGTAGGGCAGACGCGTCAGTGATGCCCGAACATCAATCGCATCGCCGGCAGGAACTGCGCCGCGGTTTCGGGCTGTTCAAGGGCGTGGTCCAGATTCATCTGCGCCACGCTCACGTGTTCCTGCATCAGCGCCTGCGCCCGCGCGCCTTCGCCTTTTTCCATCACGTGCACCAGGGTGTGGTGCTGCAGATGCGCGTACACCATCCACTGCTGGCGTTCGTTGTCGGCGTTCTGCATCGGCAGCATGGTGCTGGGCGCCGCGAAGGGCAGGCGGTTGTTCATGTCGATGGCGCGGGCCAGCGCCGAGTTGCCGGCAGCGTCCACGATCAGCTGATGGAACCGGTCGTTCATGGCGCCGTACAGCGCATAGTCGTCATAGTTCATGCCGGACTTGCTCAAGGCCCGGTCGCCATCGCGCAGGCAGCTGCGCAAGTCCAGCGACAGCTGACGCGACACGCCATGCTCGGCCACCAGCCGCGCCGCCATGCCTTCCAGGTGGCCGCGTACGGCGATCGAATCGGCGATTTCGCGGGGTGTGAAGCGCCGCATCATGTAGCCATTGGTAGGCGACGGTTCGATCAAGCCTTCCTGCTCCAGCGCGGCAAGCGCCAGCCGGACGGGCGTGCGCGATACGCCCAGTTTTTCGGCCAGCGGGACCTCGGCAAGCCGCTCGCCCGGCGCAAATTCGCCCTTCAGGATCAGGTCGCGAAGCTGCACGAGAACGCGGGTCTGTTGTGATTCCACAGGGGTCTCCAGAGGGGCGGGGGCAAGGAACACAGGCATTGTAGCGCCGTGCACAAAGCTGGATCCAGTTTGGTGCGGATCGCACCGAATCGGGCAGACAGCGGCTTCAGGCACTACGACGGTGACAGGTGTCCAGAATGGCAGTTATACCCAGGTATATCAAGCGTTTAGGTGCTTGAAACAGCGTTCCTGAAGGGCGTCCAATTACGCGCCCGGAAAAACCTGTTTACTTCTCTGGATCCAGGATTTAGGATGCTGCATGCATTCACGGACCGCACCCTTTACGCGTGTGCCCAGGTCCCCCGGCAAGGAGCTTTCAACCATGATGACCGCAGCCCAGAACGAACGTCTTACCCGGGTCGGCCCGGGCACTCCCGGTGGCGCTTTGCTGCGTCAATACTGGCAACCCGTCGCCCTGCTGGACGAACTGGAAGGCGACCGCCCCATCAAGCCGGTCAAGCTGCTGGGCCAGGACTTCATCGTGTTTCGCGACGACACCGGCCGCTACGGCATGCTGGACCGGGACTGTCCGCACCGCAATGCCGACCTCGCCTTTGGCCGCCTGGAAGATGGCGGCGTGCGCTGCCTGTTCCATGGCTGGCTGTTCGATGTGAATGGCAACTGCATTGAAACGCCGGCCGAACCCGAAGGCAGCAAGCTCTGTACACGCGTCAAGCAAGGCGCTTATCCCGTGGTGGAAAAGGGCGGCATGCTGTTCGCCTACATCGGTGGCGGCGAGGCGCCTGCGTTTCCGGCGTTCGATTGTTTCATTGCCCCCGACGCGTACACCTTTGCGTTCAAGGGCTTCCTGGATTGCAACTGGCTGCAGGCGCTCGAGGTCGGCATCGACCCGGCCCACGCGTCCTATCTGCACCGCTTCTTTGAAGACGGCGACACTGAAGCCAGCTACGGCAAGCAGTTCCGCGGCGCGTCGGCCGACTCGGCCATGCCCATCACCAAGGTGCTGCGTGAATACGACCGCCCAGAAATCAAGATCGACGCGGTCGACTACGGCCTGCGGCTGACGGCATTGCGCAAGCTGCCCGACGACCAGACCCACGTGCGCGTGACCAACCTGGTCTTCCCGCAAGCCTTCATCATTCCGATGAGTTCGGAAATGACGATCGCGCAGTGGCACGTGCCGCTCGATGACGGCAGCTGCTACTGGTACGCCATCTTCACCAGCTTTGGCGCACCCGTGAACAAGCAGCAGATGCGCGACCAGCGCCTGGCCTTGTACACGCTGCCCGACTACATGCCCCGCGTGGGCCGCTTCAACAATTACGGCTACGACAGCGCCGAACAGCGCGCGCATACCTACACCGGCATGGGACACGACATCAACGTGCATGACCAGTGGGCCGTCGAATCGCAAGGCAAGATCCAGGACCGCACGCGTGAACACCTGGGGTCGACCGACAAGGGCATTGTGGCGTACCGCCGCCTGCTGGCCGATGCCATCGACGCAGCCGAAGCCGGCCAGACACCGCTGATGGTGGTGAATGCCGAACAGGCGTCGGCCATGACCGGCCCGCCATCGATCGACGGCGTGGGGCCTGGCGACACCTGGGGCAATTACTGGAAAGACGCCGACCGCAAGCGCCGCGATGCGTCGGAATGGGCATCGAAAGTCTGATCGGAGTCTCCCATGTCATTCGTTGAGCAATTCGGACTCTGGTCGGCGGTGCAGTCCGCCGCGGCCCGCGACGTCGTCAGTGCACTGGAAAGCGGCAGCATCGACACCGTGCGCTTTTCCTTTCCCGACCAGCACGGCATCCTTCGCGGCAAGACCCTGGTCGCACAGGAAGCCATCAAGGCCTTGCGCAGTGGCGTGACCATCACGACCACCATGTTCGCGAAGGACACGTCGCACCGTACCGTGTTTCCGGTGTTTTCGACCGGCGGCGGTTTCAGCCGGCCCGAAATGCAGGGCGCGGCCGACGTGCTGATGGTGGCCGACCCCACCACGTTCAAGGTTCTGCCGTGGGCGCCCGGCACCGGATGGCTGCTGTGCGATACGTATTTCCAGACGGGCGAGCCTGTCCCGTTCGACACGCGCCAGCTGTTTCGCCGCACGCTCAAAGGCGTGACCGATGCGGGTTATCGACTGATCACCGGGCTGGAAGTCGAATGCCATGTGTTCAAGGTGACGCAGCATCATATGCAGCCGCAAGACGCCGGCCAGCCGGGCCAGCCCGGCGTGCCGCCCGACGTGGAACTGTTGTCGCACGGTTATCAGTACCTGACCGAGCTGCGCTACGACAGCATGGACGATGTCATGCAGCTGGTGCGCACCACGGCGCAGCAACTGGGCCTGCCGCTGCGATCGCTGGAAGTCGAATTCGGCCCCAGCCAGTTCGAATTCACCTTTGCGCCTGATGATGCGCTGGCCACGGCCGACGCCATGATCCTGTTCCGCAGCGCGGTCAAGCAGGTGTGCCGCCGCCACGGCTATCACGCCACCTTCATGTGCCGCCCCAAGATCCCCAACGTGGTGTCGAGCGGCTGGCATCTGCATCAGTCGCTGGTGCGCACGTCGGACGGCGTCAACGCCTTCATGCCGACTACGGAAGGCGAACAGCTGTCGGATATCGGCAAGCAGTACCTGGCCGGTCTGCTCGCCCATGCTTGCGGCGCGACTGCGTTGTCGACACCCACCCTGAACGGCTACAAGCGCTATCGCCCGTATTCGCTGGCGCCCGATCGCGCGATCTGGGGCCGCGACAACCGCGGCGCCATGTTGCGGGTGCTGGGCGGCGTCGGCGACAAGGCCAGCCGCATCGAAAACCGCATCGGCGAACCCGCTGCCAATCCCTACCTGTACTTTGCGTCGCAGGCCATTTCGGGGCTGGACGGCTTGCGGCGCAAGCTGGATCCCGGTCCGTCGGCCGACATGCCGTACGAAACCGAAGCGCCCATCCTGCCGCGGTCGCTGGGCGAAGCGCTCGATTGCCTGCGCGCCGACGAAGGTCTGGTGGAAGGCCTGGGCGCCGGCTTTGTCGACTACTTCTGCCACATCAAGGAAGCCGAAATCGCACGCTTCCAGCTGGAAGTGAGCGACTGGGAACAACGCGAATACTTCGACACCTTCTGAACGTTTTATCCCTGATACTCGACACCCCTTCGCCGCAAGGCGGAACCTTTGCAATGGAGCTGATATGGTGATCAAGAGCAAGCTGGCAATGGCGCTGGCATGTGCATCCGCTGTGGGATTTGGCGCGGCCAGCGTGACGGCGCACGCCGCGGACGACACGCTGCGCATCGGTGTCATCGCATCGTATTCCGGCCCGTATGCCGACTACGGCAAGCAGTTCGACAACGGCATCGCCATCTGGCTGAAGGAACACGGCGGCAAGCTTGCCGGCCGCAAGGTCGAGATCATCAAGAAGGACACGGCGGGCGCCGCGCCCGACCTGGCCAAACGCTTCGCGCAAGAACTGGTGGTGCGCAACAAGGTCAACTTCCTGGCCGGCATCGACTTCAGCCCCAACGCGTATGCGGTGGGCGCCGTGGCGGCCGAAGCCAAGATCCCGACCATCGTCATGAACGCCGCGTCGTCGGCCATCACGACCCGGTCGCCTTACGTGGCGCGCACGTCCTTCACGGTGCAGCAGGTGTCCGCACCGATGGCGCAGTGGGCGCTCAAGAACGGCATCAAAGAGGTCTATACCGTCGTGGCCGATTACGCGTCGGGTGTCGATGCCGAAAGCGCCTTCAAGAAGGCGTTTACGGCAGGCGGAGGCAAGATCGTGAACTCGGTCCGCACGCCCATGAACAACCCCGACTTTTCGGCCTACGTCCAGCGCATCAAGGACGACAAGCCGCAAGCGGTGTTCATCTTCTTCCCGTCGGGTGTCCAGCCGCCTGCCTTCCTGAAAGCCTTCAAGGAACGCGGCCTGGAAGAAGCCGGCATCAAGCTGATCGCCACGGGCGAAGCGACCGATGACAGCTATCTGGACGCGACCGGCGACGTCGCCCTGGGCCTCGTCACCAGCCACCATTACTCGTACGCCCATGCGTCCCCCAAGAACCAGAAGTTCATCAAGGACTTCAGCACGCAGTTCGGCGACAAGCTGCGCCCGAGCTACTTTGCCGTGGCCGCGTACGACGGGATGGCCGCGCTCGACGCCGCCCTGGCCAAGACCAAGGGCGATGTGAATGGCGATAAGGTCATGGAAGCCCTCAAGGGCGTGTCGTTCGAAAGCCCGCGCGGCCCGATCGCCATCGACCCGGCCACGCGCGACATCGTGCAGACCGTCTACATCCGCCGTGTCGAGAAGGTGAACGGCAAGCTGGTGAACGTCGAGTTCGATCAGTTCGAAAAGGTCAAAGACCCCGAGAAAGAAGCCCCTTGAACCGGTTGATGTCGGAGCGTAGACGATGATGTCGGTCGGATTGGGCATCCTGTTCGACGGACTGGCCTATGGGATGCTGCTGTTCCTGATCAGCATCGGGCTGTCCGTCACGATGGGGTTGATGGGGTTCGTGAATCTGGCCCACGGCGCCTTCGCCATGTTTGGCGGCTATCTGGCCACCGTGCTGATGCAGCAGGCAGGGTGGCCGTTCCTGGCGACCCTGCCGGCGGCCTTCGTGGTCGTCGCGCTGGCCAGCGTGCTGGTCGAACGGGTGCTGTACCGGCGCCTGTACCGGCGGGGGCCGCTGGACCAGGTGCTGTTCACCATCGGCCTGACCTTCATGGCCGTGGCCGGCATCACCTGGATCTTCGGCCCCAGCCAGCAGCCCGTGGTGCTGCCGGATTTCCTGCAAGGCCAGACCCGGGTCATGGGCCTGGACTTCGGCATCTATCGCCTGTTCCTGATCGCCGTGGGCGTGGCGGTGACGGCGGCGGTGGTACTGGGCATCGAACGCACGCGCTTCGGCGCCATGGTGCGCGCGGCCGTGGACAACCCGATCATGGCGACCGGTCTGGGCATCAACGTCGGTGGCGTTTTTGCCGTCGCGTTCGCGCTTGGCAGTGGCCTGGCCGGGCTGGGCGGCGCGCTGGGGATCCAGATCCTGGGCCTTGATCCCAGCTTTCCGCTCAAGTACCTGGTCTTCTTCCTGATCGTGGTGTCGGTGGGCGGATTGGGCTCCGTCAGCGGCACGCTGCTGGCCGCCTGTCTGGTCGGCGTTTTCGACGTGTTTGGCAAGTACTACCTGCCGCAAGTCGGCGCCTTCATCATTTACGCCGTGATGGTCGGACTGCTCATGTGGCGACCGAACGGCTTGCTGGGGAAACGTGCATGAGGACGATGTCCACACCCGGCGCGGCCCCGGGGTGGCTGCGCCGCCGCGGCTGGGAAATCGTGCTGTGGCTGGCGCTGCCCGCGCTGGTGTTCCTGCTCTTTCCGAGCTATCTGGTGCTGGCCAGCCAGGTGTCGGCGGCGGCGCTGTTTGCGTTGTCGCTGGACCTGCTGATCGGCTATGCGGGCCTGCTGTCCTTGGGCCACGCCGCATTCTTTGGCGTGGGCGCCTACACGGCCGGTCTGCTGTCGACGCACGGCTGGACCGAGCCTTTCAGCGGCCTGGCCGCCGCCGGTCTGGTCGCAGGCGTGCTTGGCTTTCTGACCGGCTTTGTCGTGGTGCGGGTGCGGCATCTGGCGCAGCTGATGGTCACCTTGGGCATTGGTCTGTTGATCTTCGAAGGTGCAAGCCGACTGCGCGATGTGACCGGTGGCGATGACGGCCTGCAAGGCATGGTCATCGCGCCGCTGTTCGGTCTCTTTCCCTTCGATCTCTATGGACACACCGCGTTCGCCTACGCCTTTGGTGTGCTGCTGGCCTGTTTCATCGTGTTGACGCGCATCATCGATTCGCCGTTTGGCCTCGCCTTGCAGGGTCTGCGCGACAACCCGCAACGCATGGCGGCCATCGGCACGCCGGGCAGTGCGCGCCTGCGCAAGGCCTATACGATCGCCGCCATCTTTGCGGGCATCGCGGGCGGCCTGCTGGCGCAGACCACGCAGTTCGTCGCCCTGGAAACGCTCAGCTTCACCTTGTCGGCCGAAGTGCTGATCATGCTGGTGCTCGGCGGTGCCGGTCATCGGTATGGCGGATTGGTGGGCGCCGCGGTATTCATGATCGCGCGCGACATGCTGTCCGACATCAATCCCGAATACTGGCAGCTTGGCATCGGCGGCGTCATGGTGCTGGTGGTGCTGTTCGCGCCGGGCGGCGTGCTCGGTGGACTGCGAGGACTGAGGGAGTGGGGCGGAGCGTCAAAGGAGGTCCGGCCATGACCCTCGCGCTGCAGACCTCCGGCCTCACCAAGTCCTTTGGATCTCTGAAGGTCACCCAGTCCGTCGACTTTGCGCTGCCCGCGGGCGCACGCCATGCCCTGATCGGCCCGAACGGCGCCGGCAAGACGACCTTCATCAACCTGCTGACCGGCGCGTTGCCCGCGTCGGCCGGGCGCATCGATCTGCTGGGTGAAGACATTACGTCCTTGCGCCCTGACCAGCGCGTCAAGCGCGGTCTGGTGCGTACCTTCCAGATCAACTCGCTTTTCCCGCAACTGACGCCGCACCAGTCCGTCACCCTGGCCATTTGCGAACGCGATGGCGTCACCGGGCAATGGTGGCGGCGCACGGGCGCCTACACCGCCGCGCTGGATGAAGCGTCCGCCATCCTGGCGCAGTTGCGATTGACGGCGGTCGCGCACACGCCCACCCGCATGCTGCCCTATGGCCAGCAACGCATTCTTGAAGTCGCCGTCTCGCTGGCGTTGCGGCCGCGCGTGCTGCTGCTGGACGAACCGGCCGCCGGTATCCCGTCATCCGAAAGCGCCGAACTGTTCGAGGTCATCGGCAACCTGCCCGCCGACATGGCGCTGCTTTTCATCGAACACGACATGCATCTGGTTTTCCGTTTTGCCACCCGCATCACGGTGCTGGTTGCCGGCGCCGTCATGGCCGAAGGCACGCCCGAAGACATTTCGGCGAACCCCGACGTCAAGACGGTCTACCTGGGCAAAGGAGGCCGGCGATGAGCACCGCACTGTTGGAGTTCGACCGGATCAGCGCCGGCTACGACCGCGCCACGATTCTTGAAAACCTGAGCCTGACCGTGCATGAAGGCGAGAGCCTGGCGCTGCTGGGCCGCAATGGCGTCGGCAAGACCACGCTCATCTCCACCATCATGGGCGCCACCGTCATGCGCGGCGGGGCCGTGCGCTGGCGCGGCGCGGACCTGGCCCGCGTCGCGCCGCATCGCCGTGCCGGCCTGGGCATCGGCTGGGTTGCGCAGGAACGCTGGATCTTCCCGTCATTGACCGTGAAGGAAAACCTGCTGACCACCGCCCGGGGCGGCGCCTGGACCCTGGACCGGATCCACCAATTGTTCCCCCGCATCAAGGAACGCGAGCACAACCTGGGCAACCAGTTGTCGGGCGGCGAACAGCAGATGCTCGCCATTGCCCGCGCGCTAATGCTAGATCCCAAGCTGCTCCTGCTCGACGAGCCCCTGGAAGGCCTGGCCCCCGTCATTGTCGACGAGCTGGTGTCCGCCATCACCGCCATGTGCGCTACCGGCGACATGACGGTGATCCTGGTCGAACAGCACGCCCACGTGGCGCTGGGCCTGACGAAAAAAGCCGTGGTGATGGACCGGGGCCGCATCGTGTTCGAAGGCGACAGCGCCGGCCTGCTGGACGACGATGGACAATTGGAGCGGTTGATTGGACTGGGATGATGGAGCTTATTAATGTTCTGTTGAGAACACTTAAGTTGTTTAAGAGATCTCGTTGGAACGTTTAAAGTGTGGAGCTTGGGTTTCAGCTAGAATGGTGCGCATAGCAAGTGCCGGTCGCGTGCAAGGTTCACTGCACGCCATTCACCTGCGATCCGTCCCCAGGATTCAGCACCATGGAACTTCCCCTTCCCGCACCCGTTGAACGCGCCCTGCGCAAACTTGGCGGGGACATCTCGCTGGCCCGCCGCCGTCGCCATATTTCGCAAGCGTCGTTAGCCGAACGTATGGGCGCATCGGTCTCTACCGTGCGCCGAATGGAGCAGGGCGATCCCCGCGTGCCAATTCACTTTTTTGCGCGGGCACTTCACGTGTTCGGGGAAATCCGTGCGCTGGAGGATGTGCTGGACACGCCCAACGACGACATCGGTTTGACGCTGATGGACGAGCAGGTACCCAAGCGCGTGCGACGCACGGCAGGTCATCGATCAGGCGCTTTGTGATGAGCAGCGCCACGGCTGCCCTCCGTCGCCAAGTGCAGGTCTGCCTTGGCAAGGCCGACGCGTCGCTGGGGACCCTGACCTACGTCAGGCAAGGCCGGCGCGAACACTGCGCCTTCGCATACGACTCCGCCTGGTTGGCGAATACCGCCGGATTCAGCATATCGGCGGATCTTGCGTGGGTACCGGGTCACCAAGCGCACAAGGCGGCGTCGGCCCATGATTCCACCTTCCACGGCGCCTTTGCGGACACCGCGCCCGATGCCTGGGGGCGCCGTGTGATCGCTCGTGATCATGCCAAGCGTCGTCAACACGACGCCAGTCTGCCAGCGTTGACCGAACTCGATTACCTGCTTGCTGTCGACGATTTCAGTCGCGTCGGCGCATTGCGTTTGCATGATGGCGACCACGCTTGGCACCGCTCGGTACCCCAGGGCCGCCGCAATACACCACCGCTAATTGATCTTGGATCCATCTTCGAAGCCAGTCGCGCCGTCGAGCGTGGCCAGGAGACTGCTGAAGACCTTCGCTACCTTCAGGGAAAAGGAACGTCGCTGGGCGGGATGCGGCCCAAATGCACTGTCGTGGACGAAGACGGCTTTCTGGCCATCGGCAAGTTCCCGAGCGTCAACGACACGCGCAGCGTCACTAGGGGTGAAGTGCTTGCCCTCAAACTCGCGCATCAGGCCGGTATCGACGCAGCGGCCGCACGCGTCGTGACCTTGGCCGACGTACCGGTGGCGGTCATTCGCCGCTTTGACCGGGACGCCGATGACGCGCGCATTCCTTACCAGTCGGCAGCCTCGATGTTGCAGGCCTCGCGTGAGGACGAACGCAGCTACACCGAGATTGCCGATGCGATTCGCTCGGTGGGTTACGCGCCTGCAGAGGATGTCCGGCAGCTCTGGCGCCGAATGCTGTTCAACCTGTTGATTACCAACGTCGATGACCACCTGCAGAATCATGGCTTCCTGCATCGGGATCGTGGCCTTTGGCGAATGGCACCCGCATTTGATGTGAACCCGTTCCCCGATAAGGAGCGAGAGTCCAAGACCTGGCTGTCCGAACAAGACGGCCCCGTGACCGATGTAGCCGTCTTGTTGGCCCGCGCGCCTTACTTCGGCCTGGACGACACCCAAGCGTTGAAGGTCATCGCCGAGGTGGTCTCGGCGGTGAAGGGCTGGCGACAGATTGCCTGCAGTCGAGACGTAGGCTTGCGTGCGAGCGAACTCGACGATTTCGCCCCGGCCTTTGAACACCCGCAGAGGGTAGCCGCCGAGGCGTTGCTGCGGCGCTGACAGTCTGTCATTCTGGACAAAAAGCAAAAAACCCGGCCAAGGCCGGGTTTTTCACACCACATCAAAGCAAGCGGCTGACGATCAGCCCTTGGCTTCCAGGTGGTACTTCGTCGCCAGGTCCACTTCGGTCTTGGACCCGAGGATCACGCTGACGCGTTCATGCAGGGCGCTGGGCTGGATGTCCAGGATGCGCTGCGTGCCGTTGGTGGCCGCGCCGCCGGCCTGCTCGACCAGCATGCTCATCGGGTTGGCTTCGTACATCAGGCGCAGCTTGCCCGGCTTGCCGGGTTCGCGGGCGTCCCACGGGTACAGGAACACGCCACCGCGGCTCAGGATGCGATGCACGTCGGCAACCATCGAGGCCACCCAGCGCATGTTGAAGTCCTTGCCGCGCGGGCCGGTCTTGCCAGCCAGGCACTCATCCACATACTGCTTCACGGGCGGGGCCCAGTGGCGCATGTTGGACATGTTGATCGCGAATTCCTTGGTGTCGGCCGGGATCTGGATGTCCGACTGCGTCAGCACCCACGAACCCAGTTCGCGGTCCAGCGTGAAGCTGTGCACGCCCGAACCCACCGTCAGCACCAGCATGGTCTGCGGGCCATACACGGCGTAGCCGGCGGCGACCTGCTTGCTGCCGGCCTGCAGGAAGTCCTGTTCCGTGACTTCGCGGCCGGCGGCTTCGTCGGGCGCGCGCAGCACCGAAAAGATGGTGCCGATCGACACGTTCACGTCGATGTTGCTCGAGCCATCCAAAGGATCGAACAGCAGCAGGTATTCGCCCTTGGGATAGCGGTTCGGAATCAGGTGGATGGTTTCCATCTCTTCCGAGGCCATGGCCGCAAGGTGGCCGCCCCATTCATTGGCTTCCAGCAGGATTTCGTTCGACAGCACGTCGAGCTTCTTCTGCACTTCGCCTTGCACGTTTTCGCTTTCCAGGCTGCCCAGGACGCCGCCAAGCGCGCCCTTGCCAACGGCATGACCGATCGCCTTGCAGGCGCGGGCAACGATTTCGATAAGGAGGCGAACTTCTGACGGCAGCGCGGCTTTGTCGCGTTGCTGCTCGATCAGGAACTGGGTAAGCGTCTTGCGCTTCATGCGGAGATCTCCAGGGCTTTTGAAACGATTTCAGTGACGTTGCGCGACAGCCCGGGATGATTGCGGACATCCTCGAGCGCCTGCTTCATCTGGGCGCTCAGCGCCGGCACGTACCGGATCCAGCGATCCATGGCACGGGCCAGCCGCGCGGAAATTTCGGGGTTCAGGCGATCCAGGGCCAGCACCTGCTCGGCCCAGTAGCGGTAGCCGCTGCCGTCGGGGCGATGGAAGCCGTACGGGTTGTTCAGGCAGAACTGGAACACCAGCGACCGCGCACGGTTCGGATTGCGCAGCGTGAAGGCCGGATGCACCATCAGGCCATTCACGGTTTCCACATCGGTGTGGCGGCTCGTGGCCTGCAGCGTGAACCACTTGTCGACCGACAGCGGATCGCTTTGATAACGCTCGAAGAAGTCGGCCAGCGCCGTGTTGGCGGCTTCACGCGGACCAAAGTTTACAAGCGCCGACAGTGCGGCCATGCGGTCGGTCATGTTCTTCGACGACGCATATTGCTCGCTGACTTGCGCTTCGGCTTGCGGAGCGCCGCCGGCCAGCAGGAAAGCCAGGGCCAGGTTCTTCATGGCGCGCTTGCCGGCAGCAATCGGGTCCGGTGAATACTCGCCCGGCGTCTGGTTGGCGTCGACGGCGGCTTGCCAATCGGCGGCCAGGCGGCGGCCCAGTTCGGCGCGCAGGTGGTCGCGCGCCGTCGCCAGGGCAATCGGGTCGACTTCGGTCATGCGTTCGGCCAGCGTCTTTTCGGCAGGCAGCGCCAGGGCGCGCGCACGGTAGGCGGCATCCAGGTCGGTCGCCGTCAGCACCGACCGCCAAGCCTCGACAAAACTGTCCGACAGGCTGGCAGGCTGGCCACCGCGCACGGCGTCGGTCGCGGCCAGGATCTGGCGCGTCGCCAGTTGCTGACCGGCTTCCCAGCGGGCAAAGGCGTTGGTGTCGTGCGCCATCAGCAGCGCCAGTTCGGCATCGCTGAAGTCGTACTCGACGATCACAGGCGCCGAAAAGTCGCGCAGAAGCGACGGCACCGGACGGCTCGGAATGTCTTCGAACACCCACTCGGCAGTTTCGGTCGTCAGTTCCAGCAGGCAGCTGTCGGATGCGGCGGCATCGCTGCCCGCGAGCTTGAGCGGCAACGCCTTGCCGTCGGCGTCCAGCAGGCCCATGGAAAACGGGATGTGCAGCGGCGGCTTGACGGCAATGCCGGCCAGGCGCTCGACACCCACCGGCGCGCACGATTGCGTCAGGCGCAAGGTGCAGCGGCGCGTGGCGTCGTCATAGCGCATGTCGACCTTGACCCGCGGCGTGCCGGCCTGGCTGTACCAGTGGCGGAACACGCTCAGGTCACGGCCCGGATGGGTCTTCTGATAGACCGATTCCATGGCGGCCACGAAGTCGTCGCAGGTCACGGCCTGCCCATCATGGCGGCGGAAGTATTCGGCCAGCCCCTCGTTGAAGCCGTCGGGGCCCAGCAGCGTCTGCTGCATGCGGATGACTTCGGAACCCTTCTCGTACACGGTCGCCGTGTAGAAGTTGCCGATTTCCTGATAGCTTTCCGGGCGGATCGGGTGGGCCATGGGGCCCGCATCTTCGGGGAATTGCGCGGCGCGCAGCGTCACCACGTCGTCGATCCGCTTGACGGTGCGCGCGCTTGCGGCCGCCGTTTCGTCCAGGCCGGTCGCCATCATGTCGGCCGTGAATTCCTGGTCGCGGAACACGGTCAGCCCTTCTTTCAAGCTGAGCTGGAACCAGTCGCGGCAGGTCACGCGATTGCCGGTCCAGTTATGGAAGTATTCGTGGCCGATCACGGCTTCGATCGCGCCGTAGTTCGCGTCGGTGGCGCTGTCGGGGTCCGCCAGCACATAGGCCGCGTTGAACACGTTCAGGCCCTTGTTTTCCATCGCGCCCATATTGAAGTCGCGCGCCGCCACGATCATGAAGCGGTCCAGGTCCAGTTCCAGCGAAAAGCGGGTTTCGTCCCAGCGCAGCGCGCGTTCCAGCGATTCCAGCGCAAACTGGGTCTTGTTCTCGTTGCCCGGATCGCTGTAGACCTGCAGCAGCACTTCCCGGCCCGACTGGGTGTTGACCCGAGACTCGCGCCAGGTCAGCTTGCCCGCCACCAATGCAAACAGGTAGCAGGGCTTCATGAACGGGTCTTCCCACTGCGCTTCGTGCCGGCCATCAGGCAGATCGGTCTGGCCGATCAGGTTGCCGTTGGACAGCAGCACCGGAAATTCGGCCTTGGCCGCGCGCAGGGTCACAGTAAACCGAGACATGACGTCGGGGCGGTCTGGAAAGTAGGTGATGCGCCGGAAGCCCTCGGCTTCGCACTGCGTGAAGAACACCCCGTTGGACACATATAGACCCATCAGGGTCGAATTCGCCTGGGGCGAACACCGGTTGGCGATTTCCAGTTCGACCGTCTGGCCCAATCCGTGAATCGTCAGGCCGTGTTCGCCGACTTCGTAGCGCGACGCGTCCAGCAACTGGCCATCCACCTTGATCGACACCAGGTCCAGCTCTTCGCCGTCCAGCACGAGCGGCGCGTTGGCTTCCTTGCGATGCAAGGACAGACGGGACGTGACAAGCGTGCTGGCCGGATCCAGGTCGAAGTCCAGATGCACCGCCGTGACCTCGAAAGGGTAGGGGCGGTAACTCTGGCGGCTGATCGTGACGGGGCTATCGGTGCGCATAGGAATTCTTGACCGGAGAAAATGACGGGAGTCGGAAGGACAGGAATGCGAGTTGCGACGGGGATTGTACGGGCGGTGGACAGGTAAACCCAGCCGCCTACGGTATCTGGCCGAGGCAAGTGAACCCGGGAGGATAATCCGGGTCAGAAGCCTATAGTAGTAAAAAACACGTTCCCGACTTTTCTCCGGAAGCAAATATGTCGATGTTCAAATGTAATTATTCGTCAGACACGGGCGCCGCGCTGCGGTCGTTGCGCCGGGGCGCTGGATGGGCGGTCAAGCTTGGCGCGGTGCTGGTCCTGGCGGGTTGCGCCTCGACCTTGCCGGCACGGGTAACCACATTCCAGCAATGGCCCGCCGACGCGCCGGGGGCCACCTACAAACTGACGCCGACCACCGAGCAGCAGGACAGCCTGGAATATCGGCAATATGCCGACCTGCTGCGCACGGCAATCAGCCCGGTGGGTATCGTCGAGGCCAAGCCCGGCGCCCAGGCGCGTTTCCTGATCACCATGAGATACGGCGTCGAGCCGGTGCAGGTCAGGGTGGAACGTCAGTACGATCCCTTCTATTCGCCGTGGGGCCCGTATGGCTATGGGTATGGCGGCTTCGGCGGCCGTCGGGGCGGTGGCTTTGGCTTCGGCGTGCCCTTTGGGGGCGCACCGTATCCGCAGACGTGGTCGTCCACGACGATGGATGCGTCGCGCGCCAACTTGAAGGTAGAGATTCGCGACGCCGCGCAAAACAACGCCAAGGTCTATGAATCGACGGCGGTCAATACCGGATCGGGCGGCTCGTTGCCCGAGATCATGCCGTATCTGGTTCGCGCGATATTCGACCGGTTCCCCGATACGAATGGGCAGGTGCGCCAGGTGAATTACGAGCTGGAGAACCGGCGTTAATCAGGCGCGTAAGTAGAAGACCCAAGTAAAAAGCCCGACAGGACATCCTGTCGGGCTTTTGTCATTACGGGCGGGTATTCTTCAGCCCGGCAATGAAGGTATCAACCATATTGGTGCCCACCACTGTCAGGTCGAACTCTTCTGGCGCCAGAAGCCAATCCATCAATATGCCGTACAGCATGGCGTGAAAACCAATCGCAGCATGACGGGGGTCAACGGCCTCGGTCAGTTGATTGCGCGCCATGGCATTCCGGAATGCCGCTTCGTAGTGTGCCAATGAATTATTACGGTCTTCATGGTGGCGCCGCTGCAGGTCGATCGTTTCGGCCACATATTCGCACTTGAAAATCAGGATTTCACAGACGCGGCGCGCGCTGGGATCCTCACGCACCAGATTCAGCGTTTCCGTCGCGCTTTGGCGCAGCTGACCCAAGGGATCGGACGCACTGACGTCACTGCTGCGGCGCAGCCCTTCTTCCATGGGCGTCTTGACCCGCTGCACCATCGCATCGAGCAGGTCGATCTTGTTCTTGAAGTGCCAATAGATGGCGCCGCGCGTGACGTTGGCGGCCACCGCGATATCTTGCAGCGACGTGTGGGCCACGCCCTGCTCGCTGAAAATCTGTTCAGCCGTGGCAAGAATGCGCGCCCGGGTCTCGAGCGCCTCTTCCTTGGTCTTGCGTACCATGCGTTAAGCCTTGCCGCCCGATGCGACGGGGCGGATTCATGTCGTTTCCTGCGTAGCGGGGCAGGAAGATAGCGATGCAGCGGTGCTTCGAAGGCCGACTGCGCCCGCCCGAAGCTCAAATATACATACGTGTATGTATGTAAATATAGCATGGAAAAGCCCTTGTCCAAGTACGGTCTTGTAAGGGCCTCATCCAAATGCAGTAAGCGCGTGGAGGTAAACTCTGACAAACGATGCAGCATTATTCGCTGCGTATGCAGCCTGCGGGTCTTGCACGCTTGATGGCATAATCCGGCGGCATCAACCGTCAATCCACTACGCGGTGAGCAGATATTGCGTACGTAATACGTAATGGAAAGCGTCCCAGCCAGAAGGCGAGCCCAGTTAACACGGCGCGCCCAGCTAAAAGGCGCACCGAAGTGCGCCTTGAGCCTGAATGCAGTCGCGGCTGCCGATGTGCGTTGGCAGCGTGCGGCGGGATCAGTCCTTGATCAGGAAGCTGTCACGCTCGGCGCCCGACGCTTCGGCGGCAACCAGCCAGCGTGGGGGTTTGCCGCGGCCGGTCCAGGTGTCGCCGGTATCCGGATGGCGATATTTTGGCGCGACCTGGCGTGCAGGCTTGGCAGCGCCCTTGGCGGCAGCAGGACGGCCCGGGCTTTTGCGCGTGGTGGGCACGCCCTTGGCAATCGCATTCTTGAGTTCGTCGAGCGTGATGGAATAATCATGCATCGAGCGGACAATGGACGCGATGACCGGCTGGCGTTGCTTGACGCGGACGGACTCTGCCTTGTCCTGGAGCCTTTTGATCTGAGCCTGCAAGGCGAGGTAGGTTTCTTTGGGCATTTTTATCCGATGGAGTGAACACGCGCGTAACATGCGCCGAATGATGCGTCTGAAAGCAGGCGGCAATCAATCAGTGCGCGGTGGTGTGGGTAAATGTCTGCAGAATAGATAGTATTTAAGCCGCAAAGTTCAAGCATTGCAATCGATAAGAAAATAATTTGTCCTGTCGATTACTGCGTGAGTATCGGAAAGTATGTCAACCCTAAGACTTTCGCATTGGCCGAAGGTCCACTGTGTAATGGATTTATGGCTCTAGGTTCGGTGGTATATAAAGCAGCCTTGCAGGTTGCTGACATGGACAGGCACTACTACGCGGACCATGCCCTCGTGCTCGCCCAGCATCCTTCGGAAACTTCCGAACGCATGATGGTGCGGCTGCTGGCGTTCGCCCTGCACGCAAATGAATATCTGGTATTCGGCCAGGGATTGAGTAATGACGAAGAACCTGATCTCTGGATTAAAGATCTGACTGGCGCAATACAGCTTTGGATTGAGGTCGGATTGCCGGATGAAAAATGGGTGCGCAAAGCCTGTTCGCGCGCGGATGAGGTCATCGTGTATGCCTATGGCCGCACGGCCGATGCGTGGTGGGCCAAGCACCGCGCCAAACTCGAACGTCTGGATAATCTGACGGTGTATCGGCTGCCGGTCGAGCAATCACGGGATATTGGCCTGCTGGCCAAACGATCCATGCAAGTGCAGTGCACCGTGCAGGATCAGGAAGCCTGGTTGACCGATGGCGACGCGGCCGTACGGGTTGTACGCGAAACCTTGACGCCAAAGCGTAAGGCGGGGTGAGGCGTAACGCGGGGGATACCGCCCGATGAGCCTTCGCGGTTGAGTTGTGTTTGTCCCTAAGCGCGTCAAGGATTTATACGTAGTTTCCGGGGTGTCGGGCTTAAGATAATTGGTAAGTTGTTAGTGAGATTGATCAACGACGCGGCACAAGGACCTCCGGTCCGCTTTTGATCAGGTCGAGTGCCTTCCCCCCTCGGCTCGCTGGAACCCGGCGGCCGAAGCTACTCGGAATCATTGAATGAACGCGCTTTTTTCCCATGCCGAGCGCCAGCTCGCCGCATTGCCTGTTCCTGTTCAAATCACCCTTCCCGATGGGGGCCGCCTTGGCCCCGACAACGCCAAAGTCCGCTTCACCACCAAGACCTTGCGATCCCTGTCGCACCTGGTGCGTGGCCGCGTTGGCGAATTGGGCGCCGACTATGTGGAAGGCCGCATTGACATCCAGGGCACCATGCGAGACGTGATGGCGGCCGCCGCCGGCATGCTGCATGAATCGCCTGTTGCCAGCGGCAATCGCAATTGGTTTTCCGCCGTTGGAAAGCGGGGCGTGTCGATCATCCGGCACACGCGTGAACACGATGCACGCCAGATCGAATTCCACTATGACCTGTCCGAAGCGTTCTATGCGCTATGGCAGGACCCGCGCCGCGTGTATTCCTGCGCGTATTACCGGGATTCCAATATGGATCTGGCGCAGGCGCAGGAAGCCAAACTGGATCACATCTGCCGCAAGCTCGACCTGCAAGCCGGCGAGCGATTTCTGGATATCGGGGCAGGGTGGGGCGGTCTGCTGCTGTGGGCGGCCGAGCATTATGGGGTGGATGCCACCGGGATTACGCTGTCCAGGAATCAGCATGCGCACGTCACCCGTCTGATCGAGGAAAAAGGCCTGTCGGGCCGCGTGCGGATGATGCTGCTCGATTATCGGGATCTGGATGAATCCCGGTCATTCGACAAGATTGCGTCGGTCGGCATGTTCGAACATGTCGGGCAGGTCTATCTGAAAAGCTATTTTTCCAAGATCCGCCGCCTGCTTCGCCCGGGGGGGCTGGTGCTGAACCACGGGATTACCGCGGGCGGTACGAGCAACAGCCAGCTGGGCAGCGGCATGGGCGATTTCATCGAAAAATACATATTCCCGGGCGGCGAACTGGTGCATGCCAGCCGGGTGCTCGAATCGCTGAGCGATGGCGGCCTGGAAGCGGTCGACCTGGAAAACCTGCGGCCCCATTACGCACGCACCCTGTGGGCGTGGAGCGATAACCTGGAAGCGCGGCTGGACGAGGCCTATCGGATTCTGGAAGGCAGCCGGGGCGCCAAGGCGGTACGGGCGTACCGCCTGTATCTGGCGGGTTGCGCCATGGCGTTCGAACGGGGCTGGATCTCGCTGCAGCAGGTGCTGTGCCAGGTGCAGGGCAGCGTCAAGGGCGACGAACTGGATGGCCCGCCAGGGCAGGCCTATCCCTTCCGCCGCGACTACATGTATCGCTGACCGTCCGGCATCAGAGCTGGCGTGCGGTGAACGTATCGCACGCCTGCGGCTCGCCGCTTTCCAGTCCCCGCTTGAACCAGCGAACGCGCTGCGCGGAGCTGCCATGGGTGAAGGCATCGGGCACAACCTGGCCCTGCGACTTCTTCTGCAGCATGTCGTCGCCGATGGCGGTAGCGGCATTCAGCGCGGATTCGACATCGCCGGCTTCCAGGATGTGGCGGGTGCGGTTGGCATGGTTGGCCCAGATGCCGGCATAACAATCGGCCTGCAATTCCACCCGCACCGACAGGCGGTTGCCTTCGACTTCGCTGAGGCGTTGGCGCTCGCGGCTGACCTTGGCGGACACCCCGGTCAGGTTCTGCACGTGATGACCCACTTCATGCGCAATCACATACGCGCGGGCAAAGTCGCCCGGTGCGTTCAGCTTGGTCTGCATGTCCTGGAAAAAGCTCATGTCCAGGTAGACCTTGCTGTCGGCCGGACAGTAGAACGGACCCATGGCCGACTGGCCGGTGCCGCAAGCCGTCTGTGTTGCACCGCGGAACAGCACCAGCTTGGGATCGACATAGCTGGCGTTGGCGGTTTTGAAGATGTCTTTCCAGGTGTCTTCGGTGTCGGCCAGCACGATGGAGACGAAACGCGCCTGGGCGTCGTCGGCCGGAGGCGCCTGCGCAGGGCCTTGCGGGGCCTGCACCGAGGCCGGTCCGCCGCCGCCTGCCATGTCGAGCACGACGCGCGGGTCGACGCCAAAGTAGGCCGCCACCAGAGCCAGCACGATGGTGCCGATGCCGATCGAACCGCGGCCAATGAAACCGCCTCCGCCGCCACTGCCACGACGGTCTTCAACATTATCGCTTTCGCGTCCATTATCCAGGCGCATGGTGGGTGTCCTCGGGGGCAAAGTCGCGGGGCGACGTTCAAGGTCTGGACTATAGCCGTTGCGTGCGGTGCTCAGGGCAGCCCGACGGGATTGGTTACCGCCGTCGCACTTGGTACAGTACAAAACGGCCGCTGCCGCCCCGCCCAGCGGGCGCCGTGTGCTCACAACTCCGGGCGGATTGCAATAATTGGATCGCACTTTGCGTGCAGAATATTTTGCTGCCCAGGCTTACAAACATTCATGTATGTTTGTATACTGCTTCACCTTCCATGCACGTCGTACGCTGCAATGCCGCAAGAATCCAGTGAGGATTTACCCTCATGCGCAGCGCGACGCTACCCGTTAGCCCGCCACTTTCATTGTGTCGGGCCATCCGTGCATGGTGCGCTGCAGCAGGCGCGCTCCACCCCATCAGAGTTCCCTCCGGTCGCCCTACAGGCCCCGGACCGTCAATGCCAGAGGAAGACTATGCAACGCAACGGACGCCCACCCTATCTGTTAGGCGCAGTGTCGCTCGCCGCTGTTTTGGCGCTTGCCGCCTGCGGTAAAGGTAAAGAGGCGCCCGCTGCGGCCGCGCCGCCGCCGATGGAAGTGCCGACCATTACGGTCGCCCCGTCGCGCGAAGTGCTGACCAGCGAACTGCCCGGCCGGATCGAAGCCACCCGCGTTGCCGAAGTGCGCGCCCGGGTCGCCGGAGTGATCCTGCAGCGTGCGTTCGTGGAAGGCAGCGACGTCAAGGCTGGCCAGTTGCTGTTCCGCATCGACCCCGCGCCGTTCCAGGCCGACTACAACAGCGCCAAGGCCAACGTCGAACGTGACGAAGCCAACCTGTTCCAGACCAAGGCCCAGGCCGAACGCTACGAGACCCTGGTCAAGGCCAATGCGGTCTCCAAGCAGGAATACGACACCGCCGTGGCCGCCTACAAGCAGGGCCAGGCCGCCGTGTCGGCCAGCAAGGCTGCGCTGGAACGCGCCCGCCTGAGCCTGGACTACGCCACCGTCAAGGCGCCGATCTCCGGCCGCATCGGCCGTGCGCTGGTGACCGAAGGCGCCCTGGTGGGCCAGAGCGAAGTGACCCCGCTCGCGACCATCCAGCGTCTGGACCCGGTCTACGCCAACATCACCCAGTCGGTGGCGCAGCTGACCGAAATGCGCGCGGCGTTCGCCAGCGGCAAGATCAAGCGCGTGGCCGAAAACCAGGCGCGTGTGAATCTGTCGCTGGACGACGGTTCCAAGTACGCGCTGTCGGGCAAGCTGCTGTTTTCTGACGTGACCGTCGATCCGACGACCGGCCAGGTGACGCTGCGCGCCGAATTCCCGAATCCGCAGAACGTGCTCCTGCCGGGCATGTACGTGCGGGTGCGGGTGGAGCAGGGTGTGGACGAAGCCGCGATCACGGTGCCGCAACAGGCCATCCAGCGCGGTACGGCGGGCGAAGCGTCGGTGTTCGTGGTGAACGCGGAAGGCAAGGTCGAGCCGCGTCCGGTCAAGACCGGCGCCGCCCTGGGCGATCGCTGGCTGATCAGCTCGGGCCTGCAGGCCAATGACGTGGTCGTGGTAGCCGGCTTCCAGAAGCTGCGTCCGGGCGCCCAGGTCAAGCCGGTGCCGTGGAAGCCTGAAGCGGGCGCTGCGGCGGCCCCCAGCAGCGTTGCGCCTGCCCGTCCGGCAGCAACTCCGGCTGCCAGCCCGGCCGCTGCGCCGGGCACCAAATCTTGATCGGCGCCTGGCGGTTCGCCGGTCCTGAGCTTCTCTAAGAGAGTCACCAGACATGTCGCAATTTTTTATCAACCGCCCGATTTTTGCCTGGGTGGTCGCGTTATTCATCATCCTGGGGGGCATTCTTGCCATCCCCAGCCTGCCGATTTCGCAGTACCCGGCCGTGGCGCCGCCAAGTATCACGGTGTCCGCCATCTATCCGGGCGCTTCGGCCGACACGGTCGACAAAAGCATCGTTTCGCTGATCGAAGACGAACTGAACGGCGCGACCGGCATGCTGTATTTCGAATCGACCAGCACGACCGGTCAGGCTGAAATCAACGTGACCTTCGCCCCGGGCACCAATCCCGACCTGGCGGCCGTTGACGTACAGAACCGGATCAAGCGGGTCGAATCGCGGCTGCCCCAGTCGGCGCAGCAGCAGGGTATCCGGGTTGAAAAGGCCAGTACCAACTTCCTGATGGTGGTCACGCTGTCGTCCAAGGAAGGGGATGTCGACGTCATCGAACTGGGCGACTACCTGACGCGTAACGTGCTGAGCGAAATCCGCCGCGTGCCGGGTATCGGCCGCGCGCAGCTGTTTGCGTCGCAACGCGCGATGCGGGTCTGGATCGACCCGGTAAAGCTGCGCGGCTACAACCTGAGCGCATCGGACGTCAACGCCGCCATCGCGGCGCAGAACGTCCAGGTGACGGCGGGCGCCATCGGCGACCAGCCCAGCCTGCCCAACCAGCAGATCAGCAGCACCATCATCGTCAAGGGCCAGCTGGCCACCGCCGATGAATTCGGCGCGATTGTCCTGCGGGCCAATGCCGACGGTTCGACCGTGCGGGTGCGTGATGTCGCGCGTGTGGAAATCGGCGCCGAGTCCTATCAGTTCTCGTCGCGCCTGAATGGCAAGCCCACGGCCGCCATTGCCGTGCAGCTGTCGCCCGGCGCCAACGCCTTGTCGGCCGCCGAAGGCGTGCAGGCCAAGCTGAAGGAATTGTCGGCCCGCTTCCCGCAGAACTATGTGTACGCCACCCCGTACGACACGTCGCCGTTCGTGCGCGTGTCGATCGAAAAGGTGATCCACACCCTGCTTGAAGCCATGGTGCTGGTGTTCCTGGTGATGTTCCTGTTCCTGCAGAACATCCGCTACACGCTGATTCCGTCGATCGTGGTGCCGATTGCATTGATGGGCACCTTCGCGGTGATGCTGGTGGCGGGATTCTCGATCAACGTCCTGACGATGTTCGGGATGGTGCTGGCCATCGGTATTCTGGTGGACGATGCGATCGTGGTGGTCGAGAACGTGGAACGGATCATGGCGTCCGAGGGCCTGTCGCCCAAGGAAGCCACCAAGAAGGCCATGACGCAGATCAGCGGCGCCATTGTCGGTATCACCCTGGTGCTGACGGCCGTGTTCCTGCCGCTGGCGTTCATGGGCGGTTCCGTGGGCGTGATCTACCAGCAGTTCTCGCTGTCGATGGCGGCGTCGATCCTGTTCTCGGGCTTCCTGGCGCTGTCCCTGACGCCGGCCCTGTGCGCCACGCTGCTCAAGCCGGTCAAGAAGGGCCATCACGACGAAAAGAAGGGCTTTTTCGGCTGGTTCAACCGCAAGTTCGACCGCACGACCGACGGCTACCAGAACGTCATCGGCCGCATGCTGGGCCGCACCGGGATCTTCATGATCGTGTACGCCGGGATCGTGGCGATCCTGGTCTGGACCTTCATCAGCCTGCCGTCGTCGTTCCTGCCTGCCGAAGACCAGGGTTACCTGATCACCGACATCCAGACCCCGCCGGGCGCATCGTTCAACCGCACCCGCGATGCCGTGGAACAGGTCGAACAGCACTATCTGTCGCGTCCGTCGGTCGCCTCGATCATCACGATTCTGGGCTTCAGCTTCTCGGGCCGCGGCCAGAACGCCGCCATCTCGTTCGCCACGTTCAAGGACTGGTCTGAGCGCGGTCCGGATGAATCGGCGGCTGCCGAAGCCGGTCGCGGCACGGGCACGTTCATGGGCCGCATCAAGGACGCCATGGCGTTCTCGGTGGTGCCGCCCGCGATCACGGAACTGGGTAACGCCACCGGTTTCGCCCTGCGTCTGCAAGACCGCGGCGGCCTGGGCCACGACGGCCTGCTGGCTGCCCGCAACCAGCTGATGGCTGCCGTGCCTAAAAGCCCGGTCCTGGCGTACGCCCGGGTCGAAGGCCTGGAAGACGCGCCGCAGCTGCAACTGGTGATCGACCGTGTCAAGGCCAACGCCCTGGGCGTGACCTTCGGCGCGATCACGTCGACGTTGTCAACCACGCTGGGTTCCTCGGTGGTCAACGACTTCACGAACAACGGCCGCGTGCAGCGGGTCGTGGTCCAGGGCGAACCGTATTCGCGTACGTCCGCCGACGACATCCTGAAGCTGAACGCGCCCAATACCTCGGGTGGCGTGGTGCCGCTGTCGGCTTTCGCCAAGGTGGAATGGCAGAGTGGTCCGGTGCAGCTGGTTCGCTACAACGGCTACGGCGCCTACAAGATTTCGGGTGACGCCAAGCCGGGGTATTCGAGCGGTGAAGCCATGGCCGAAATGGAACGCCTGATCGGCGAACTGCCGCCGGGCATCGGCTACGAGTGGACCGGCCAGTCGCTGCAGGAACGCGTGTCGGGCTCGCAAGTGCCTATCCTGCTGGGTCTGTCGCTGCTGGTGGTGTTCCTGGTGCTGGCCGCGCTGTATGAAAGCTGGTCGATTCCGGTGTCGGTGATGCTGGTGGTGCCGCTTGGCGTGATCGGTGCGGTGCTGGCGGTGACCTTGCGGGGCATGCCGAACGACGTGTTCTTCAAGGTGGGCCTGATCACCATCATCGGACTGTCGGCCAAGAACGCGATTCTGATCGTGGAATTCGCGAAAGACCTGTACGCCGAAGGCAAGGGCCTGGTCGAGTCGACGCTGGAAGCTTCGCGTCTGCGCTTCCGTCCGATTCTGATGACGTCGCTGGCGTTCATCCTGGGTGTGCTGCCGCTGGCCATCGCCACCGGCGCCAGCTCGGGTGCCCAGCGCGCCATCGGTACCGGCGTGATCGGCGGCATGATCTCGGCCACCATCCTTGCGGTGTTCTTCGTGCCGGTGTTCTTCGTGGTGACCCTGCGTCTGTTCAAGACCAAGCAGGGCGAAGTCCGCCACGACAACGGCACTATTGACGACACCCCGCCGGCCAACGGCGCCGTCGTCAAGCATGAAGGGAATTGATATGAGCAAGCACGTATTCGCGCTCGCGACGGCGGCGGCCCTGCTGGCAGGGTGCTCGTTTGCACCCACCTACGAGCGCCCCGCGGCGCCTGTCGAGGCGAGTTTCGCGTCGCATGGCGCCCCGGCGCCGGTAGCGGGCCAGACGTCGGCCGCCGACATCGGGTGGCGCAATTTCTTTGGCGATCCGCGCCTGCAGCGGCTGGTCGAGCTGTCCTTGCAGAACAACCGCGACCTGCGCGTCGCCATCCTCAATATCGAGGCGGCGCGCGCGCAGTACGGCATTACCAATGCCGACCGGCTGCCGACGCTGAACGCGCAGGCAACGGGCACCCGTGCCCGCACGCCGGCCGACCTGTCGATCCTGCGGCAGGCGACCACGAGCGGCCAGTTCACGGTCGGCCTGGGCGTCACGGCGTTCGAACTGGACCTGTTCGGCCGGGTGCGTAACCTGAGCGAAGCGGCCCTGACGCAGTACCTGTCGACCGCCGAAGCAGCCGCATCGACCCAGATTAGCCTGGTCGCGCAGGTGGCCAACGCCTACCTGAACGAACGCGCGGCCGACGAACAGCTGGTGATCGTCGGGCGCACGCTCGAAGCGCGCCAGCGGTCGCTGGAACTGATCAAGCTGCGATTTGATAACGGCGCTGCGTCGGAACTGGAATTTGCGCAGTCCAACGCGCTGGTCCAGACGGCACGCGCCGACCTGGCGATCGCCCTGCGCAATCGTGCGCAGTCGACCAACGCCCTGGTGCTGTTGATCGGCCAGCCGATGCCGGCCGATCTGCCGCCGCCCCAGCCGCTGTATCAGCAGAACATTCTTGCGGATGTGCCGGTGGGCCTGACGTCGGACCTGATCGAACGTCGTCCGGACATCCGGTCGGCCGAGCAGACCCTGCGTGGCAACAACTACAGCATCGGCGCCGCGCGGGCGAACTTCTTCCCGCGCATTTCGTTGACCGGGTCGGCAGGCACGTCGAGCAGCCAGCTATCGGGACTGTTCGGCAGCGGGTCGCAGGCGTGGAGCTTCGCGCCCCAGATCGTCTTGCCGATCTTTGACAACGGCCGCAATCGCGCCAACCTGACGCTGGCCGAAGTGCGCCGCGACATCTCGGTGGCGAACTACGAAAAGACGATCCAGACCGCGTTCCGCGAAGTGGCGGATACGCTGGATGCGAAGGCGACCTACGACGACCAGATCCGGGCAACCGAAGACCTGGTGCGTGCATCGCAGCGCAACCTGGAACTGTCCGACTTGCGCTACCAGAACGGCATCGAAAGCTTGCTGCAACTGGTGGATGCGCAGCGCACGCTGTTCACGGCGGAGCAATCGTTGCTGCAAGCGCGGCTGCAGCGCCTGAACAACCTGGTGCAGCTGTACAAGTCGCTGGGTGGCGGTTGGTCGGAAACGACCGCGGCCCCCGCGCCGGCGCCGGTGTCGCAACTGCGGTAAGGGTAGGTGGCGGGGAGGGATCCCCGCCGGTTGGCCGCAGGCGTGAATGCAACGCCCCAAGGAAAGGACGTGATCCTGAACTTCGGGCGTTGTTGCGTGTGACGTTGGGTTAACTGGAAAGGCGGCTTGGCGGGTGGCCCGTGTTGCTGGCGGGCTGCGTCGTTACGGCCGGCGTTGTTTACGGCCGGCTTCGTTCACGGCTTGGACCGCTTCGGGTCGTTCCAGAAGGCGTACGACGCCGTCAGTTCCCGTTTGGCGCCTTCCAGGTCGGTGGGGGCCAAGTGCATGGGCATGTCGGCGATTTTGGCCTTGACGCTGTCGTCGGCCAGCACCTTGTGAAGGGCGGCGTTGAAGCGTTCGGCCAGCGGCTGCGGCAGTCCCTTAGGCGCAAAGAAGGCGGTGAAGCTGTTGACGTTCACGCCCGGAAAGCCGAGTTCTTCAAACGTGGGCACGTCGGGCAGCAGCGCCGACCGTGACGTGCCGGACACCGCAAGGATACGCAGCTTGCCGCCACGCGCCATGGCCACGCCTTCGGCTTCGCCGGTGACCCCTGCTGCGATCTGGCCGCTGATCAGCTGCGGCATGACGGCGGCTGACCCGCTGAAGGGCACCGGCTGCAGCAGCACGCCGGCCTTGCGGTCGATCGCCGTTCCGATGATGTCGGGCACGCCGCCGTGCAGCGGAACACCGTAATTGGCGTCTGCCGGATGCTTGCGGGTGTGGTCAACGAATTCGGTCAATGTCTTGGCCGGGCTGGTGACCGGCACCGCAAAGGTCCACTGGAAACGGGCGACCTGGCCCACGGGCGTGAAGTCCTTCATGGCGTCATAGCCTGCGGTGGGCGTGATCAGCGGCACCACGACCACGGCATGGTCGATCGACAGCAGGAAGGTATTGCCGTCGGGCGGCGCCGCCTTGACGGCTGCCGTGCCGATCTGGCCGCTGGCCCCCGCCCGGTTCTCCACCACCACGTGTTGCGCCAGTTCCTTGGACAGGCGAGGCGCCAGCAGCCGCGCAAGCGCATCCGTGGCGCCCCCGGCAGCGTAAGGCACGACTATCCTGAGCGTCGGTTTGCCGTCTTGCGCGTGCGCGGCGCCGGTGAACAGGAGGGTAGCGAGTCCGGCCGCCATGACGGTCGTCAGCCAGTGTCGTCGTGAAAGCATGATCATCCTTGCAGTGAACAGAACGTAGGGACGTCAACAGTGCAAGGGCGGCCAGGAATCTTCAATGCGCGAAAGTGGCGACCGGGGAATTGCGTATGCAAGGTCTGCGACGTTCGCCCGGACTGCCGCAGCGCCTGCGATGGCGCCACGGCTGTCACCCCTCATTTTTTCGGCTGGGTGGCCTTGTCCCAGAAGTCCTGCGATTTGGCCAGTTCGCGTTTGGCGCCTTCCAGATCGGTGGGGTCCAGCACCAGGGGCATGTCCTTGATCTTGCGCTTCACCTCCTCGTCTTTCAGCACGGTGCGCAAGGCGGCGTTGAAGGTGTCGGCCATGGCGGGGGGAAGTGCCTTGGGCGCGTAAAAGGCGTGGAAACTGTTGACGTTGACGCCTGGAAAGCCAGCCTCTTCGAAGGTCGGCACGTCGGGAAGGACCGGCGAGCGGGCGCCGCCGGATACCGCGATGATGCGAATCTTGCCTTCGCGCGACAGGGCCAAGGCTTCGGGCTCGCCCGTCACGCCGGCGCTGATTTCACCGGCGGCCAGCGGCGGCAACACGGCCGCAGACCCGCTGTAGGGCGTGGCCTGTAGCGGGACGCCCGCCTTGCGTTCGATCACGGTCCCGATGATCTCGGGCACGCCGCCCTTTAGCGGAATGCCGTAGTTGGCGTCTTGCGGTTTTGCGCGAAGCAGGTCGACATAGCCGGCCAGATTCCTGGCAGGACTGCTGGCCGGCACGCTGAGCGCCCACTGATAGCGGGCAATCTGGCCCAGGGGCACGAAGTCCCGGATCGCGTGATAACCGGCTGTTGGCGAAATGAGCGGAACCACCACGGTGGCGTGATCCGGCGCGAGTAGCAGCGTGCTGCCGTCGGGCGCAGCCGACTTGACGGCGGCGGTGCCCACTTGGCCGCTGGCGCCGGCCCGGTTTTCGACCGTAACGGTCGTGCCGAGCACGTTGCCCAGACGAGGCGCCAACAGGCGGGCCAGCTGATCGGTCGCGCCGCCTGCGGCGAAAGGCACGATGACTTTGATGGGCTGTTTGAAGTCCTGGGCCGACGCACCGGTGGCGATACAAGCAAGGGCGGCGGCAATAACCACGTGGCGCAGGGGTGTCATGGGAATCCCTTTGGACGAATGACGATGGCAAACCGCAGCACAAATGGGCATGCGGGGTGGGTTGCCACAATGCAATCGTTGGCGCTCACGCTCAATTCGCGGTGCTGCCAAAGGGAAGGCTACGTAGCCGAAGTAAAACGGAGATCGTCACCCCACGAAGTCGACCCGCGCCGCCAGGCCCAGACCAATAGTGCTGCGTGACAGCGTGATCGAGGCACCGTGCCGATTCAACACGGAGCGCACGATCGCCAATCCCAGCCCCGAGCCCGTTTGGCTCGCGTCCGGACAGCGATAGAAGCGGTCGAACACACGCTCGCGCTGGTGCTCGGCAATCCCGGGGCCTTCGTCATGGACAATCAGGCAGACGCCGTTCTTGACACGTTCAATCTGTACTGTGACCCGGCCCCCTTGCGGGCTGTACTTGATGGCGTTATCTACCAGGTTATCGATCAGCGAAATCAGACTTTCATAATCTCCTTCAATGGTAATTGGTGCATCCATGATCTGGAGCTCCAGTTCCACGCCGTATTTGCCCGCCAATGGATCAAATGCCGCAAGGCGATTTTGAACGAGGGTATCCAATCTGAGTTGCTGCAGGATCATCGTATCGGCCATGCCCTCATTGCGGCTGAGCTGAAGCAATTGGTTGACCAGGCGCGATGCGCGCATGTTGCAGCGGATCAGCGCATCCAGAAGTTCTCGTTGTCCACTATCGCCGGTGCAGTCGTGCAGTGCTTCGGCATTAACGCGCATGGCCGCTAGCGGAGTGCGCAATTCGTGCGCCGCGTCGGCGATCAGAGCGCGCTCGCGCGTGGCGCTCTTCCGAACCCGTTCCAGCAACAGGTTGACGCTTGCAACGAAGGGCTGGAGCTCTCCCACCCGAGTCGCGATCTGGAAGGGTCGCATGTCTGCGGGGTCGCGCTTTGCGATTTCGTCGCTCAACTGGTTCCAGGGGCGCAGGGCACGATAGACTGACCAGCCCGCCGGCAGCATCAGGAAAGGAAGGCTGATCAGGAGCGGCAGCACAAACAGACCCCGGGAATGAAAGGTCAGAACATGCTCCCGGAGGTCAGGTACGACAAGTGTGGCCTCGGTTGCGGTGTGTCTTGAGCGCAATGTCCTGACTCGAAACGTGCTGCCCCGTGTTTCGTGATCTTCCCTGACGGAAAACCGCGTCTGGCGGACCAGAGGGACGCGCTCGGAAGACCGATACACAAGCTTGTCATCCTGCCAGACCAACAAAGCCACCAGGAAAGGCGCATTCGTTGGTCGTGCGTCGGCGCCCTCGGCGCCATGCTGAACATCGTTTAGCGCATCGACCATGCGCGCCAGGCTTTCACGTTGACGCTCGGGGTAATGGGCCAGGTTGTCGGCGACGGAAAGAACTGCCGCGAAAATCGCATCGTTGTCGAGGATGTCGTTGGTGGTGCTGGCTTCGTGGACAGTGAGTCCCATCAAGAGTGTCCACAGCAAAAACAGCGTTATGGCCTGCGCGATCATCAGCCGCCGGAACAAGGAGGGCCGCGCCAAACAGCGAGACCCGGCGCGCGCCATGGATATCAGCGACATGATGTCACCTCGGTGGATGCGGTCGACATGGCGTAGCCAATCCCGCGCACGGTACGAATGGCATCTTTCCCGATCTTTCTTCGCAGATTCGAAATGTGGACGTCGAGCGTGTTGCTGGCGCCGGCACGGCCGTGCGGCAAAGCGGTTTCTTCCAGCAGATATCGCGCGACGACCCGTCCGGGCTGCCGCAGCAGGACAGCAAGCAAATCGAATTCGGTGCGCGACAGCTCGATGTTGACGCCGTCCAGCGTGACGGTGCGTGTGGCCTCGTACAGCACCAGCTGCTGCGATGCCAGGCGGCTTTCGCCTGCCGTGGCGGCACTGCGACGCGCCAAGGCGCGTACGCGTGACAGCAATTCGGCCAGCACAAACGGCTTGACCAGGTAGTCATCGGCGCCGCTGTCCAGGCCGTACAGCCTGTCGTGGATGGCAGTACGTGCACTGAGGATCAGGATAGGCAAGCGGCTTCGGTCACGTCGCAATCGGGCGAGAAGATCAAGCCCGTCGCCATCCGGCAGGCCGAGGTCCAGCACGACCACGTCGACATCCCCCGCATCCAGCGCGCGAGGAACGTCGACCAGGCGACGCACCCAAACGACGTCAATGTGCTGTGCCTGCATGGCCAGACCGACGCCTTTCCCCAAGTCCAGGTCGTCTTCCACCAGAAGAATTTTCATGCGCTCTGTCTCCCAACGCTTCGTTGACTTGCCGCATTCTGGCGAAAGCAGGTACCCACGAAAATCCGTCATTCCGCGATCAGCAAGCGGCGACGGCTGGGGTCGGCGCTGATCTCTCGGGTCGTGAAAGGAAGCGTCACCCATTCCTTTCGTGCGAATAGCAAGGTCTGGTCCAGTGCGTGCGGCGATTCGGGGTCGGACGACTGGGAATACGCGAGAATGGCCTTGGCGCGCGGCCCGTTGTTGTCGAAGCTGACGACCTGGAGATAGCTCGCGCCTGCTTCCACCTCCCTTACCGACGCCTCGGACTGGACGCGGCTCGCCATGGCGTTGTAAGTGCCAAGTTCATCCGGTCCTCCGTGAATGCCTGTCAGTTGGCCGCCAAGCCGCGCGCGCTGGATGTCCCCCCAGCGGCGGCCCGCGCTCCAAAGCCCGGACTGATCGACCGCTTCCACGGCGGAAGCCAGGCGCTTGCGCACTGCTGCCTGAATCTCGGTGTCGTTCACGCGTAGCCCGGCTGGGGTGTTGACCGGATCTGCGGGATCGAAGGGTATGCGCCACCATGCATCCGGCGTACTTGCCGCCATGACAAACGCTTCGAAGTATCCAAAACCGACGCCGGCATCCAAATTCGCCTTGCGGTCCCAGGCGCGCAGAGCGCTGCACCCTGTTTCGAGTTCTGGTACACCCGCGCAGGCGAGCAGCAAATCGTCCAGCCAGAGGTCGGCTTGGTACACCCGGTTTCCGGTCACCAGGGCTTGCACGTCGTCGGGTGCAAGCGTCCCGCCGCGTCGGGCAACCGCAGCGATTTGACTCAAGCCAAAGCGGGCACGCGCCGGGAGCGGCTGCCGTTCTTCGCTGACCAGTGGCGAATAGCCCGTCAGCGGGGCGGCAGGTTGCGCGATCCAGGCGCTGTCGTTGGCGTTGTGGACAAAGTCCGTGCGCAGCAGCGCCGGCATCGATTTACCAGCAACGATGCCTGCCTGAGGCGCGTCGGGATCGATCTCCCAGTGGCAGTCCTCCCGCGCTTCCAGCAGGAAGCTTCCGGGTACCAACTGAAGTTCCGGCTCGGTGATCAGACACCGCTGCAGGCGTTCAGGTGACAGCTTTGGCACTGGCGTGACGGCGAGGAATATTGTTGCACCAAGACGGTCAGCGGCAATCGTATTGTTCCAGGGGTTCCCCACGTTGCGTTGAATGAAGGTCTTGATCTCATCCAGCGAGCGGGCGCGATTGATGCCGTACCACTCTTCCACCAGCCGATGACTGTCCACCAGGGCGTCTTTGTAGGCAATGGCGGTGCCGTCTTCTTTCCAGGCTACGATCCAGCCGAATTCCGATGTGTACAAGGTACGGCGATCAATGCGCACCGCGCCGGAACGCTCCTTGACCGTGACCTGGACCGTGCGGCCGCGCATGGGTCGGCTCTGTCCGTTCACGAGATAGTTGGTGGCGTTGCCGGGATCGAGCTGCAGTCGGTAGAAGGTGCCGTGGCGCGACGTTGTCGTCGTGTGCGTCCACGCAAATTGGTCGTTAAAGCCGATGCCGACGACCGGCACGCCGGGGAGCGTTGCGCCCATGGTGTCCAGCTTGTTTTCAAGCGTGACATGCAGCATTCCCATTCGCAATGGGCCGTGCCACGGAAGGTGGGGATTGCCCAGCAGAATGCCTCGACCATTGGCGGAAAGGTCTTTGCCGATGGCCAAGGCGTTGCTTGCGGTCGGACGTCGGGCGACGGCCTGCGACAGGTGCGCGGTGACGACGTCACCGTGTGACGCCTTGCTCGATGCCCGGCTGCCAACCGAAGCGCCGGTAAAGGCCGGGGAAGGCGGAGCCGCCGCTGCGATGACGCCCTGCAGATCCAGCATGCCGCCTATCGCATTATAGAAACGCATCAGCCTGGCCAGGTCTCGTATCGTGACGGGGCGTACCCACTCGGCATTGCGGCAAGCGGCGGGCAGCGACGACGCTGCCGTGTCTCTCACAAAGCGGTTATAGCCGGCCACCCAACCCTGCATCAGCGCGGTCACTTCGGGAGTTTGCGCCGACTGCGCCGCCACGACCGAATCCTCGTCGTTCAGCAGTCTGAAAAAGATGTCGGATGACAGGTTGGCTGGCACGCCCAAGGTTTGCGGCAGGGCAACGCCCTCGCCGAAATATCTGGCGCGTTCGCCGGCCACTTCGACGAACTGCTCCGCCAGTGCGCATACGCCGTCTTGCGCCTGTACGAAGCCCACCCCATATCCCAAGCTTGCCTCGTCGACGGCCTTCACGTGCGGAATGCCATATGCGGTGCGGGTGATCTCCGCGACCAGCGGTAAACGGGACGTCGCGGATGTGCTGTCGCCGCTGCAACCGGGCAGCGCTGCAGCAAGCAGCATCGCGGACGCATTGCGCAGCAAGGCAGTGTTCAGAAGCAGGGGGCAAATCATCATGGATGGCTCGCATCGGTTGTGAAGGCGATGAAGTCTGCCGCCGTCACCTGAAGCCGGGCTGATCCGAACATGAAGATCTGATGAAGTGGCGTGCCCGATCAGGTCAAACTGTCTTGTAAGGTCCACCCTGCATATAAAGAGATGGCCGGAAGACCGATGCGGCTTGCGCGATCAAGCATTGCCCGAGTTTTTCCGGAAACGCTACACACGCGCATGAAGATGGCATAGGTCATGTAGAAGCAGAAAAACATCGACGCTGCGAACAATCCTGTCCAAAGCAGTTCGGACACACCGCGAAGCCACCAAAGAAGCGGTAGTCGATCGCTGAAAGTTCCCAAGGGGGGAAGAGGCGCACCAATGGAGCAGAAGGCTCGGTACACGATGGCCCAAGGGCAAGACATAATCATCGATCAATTCCACTGACGAAGCTTGACCTCAAGTTTCGTGGGCGCGCCTGAAGACCACCTTGGTGTGAGATGAAGAGTCGATGAAGCCGTGGCATGACCGTGCTTCTGGAGCGGTCAAGTATGATGGGCTTCGCTTGTCATCAGGAAGAGTGAATCACCATGAAGAAACACCTTATTGCCGGTATCGCGCTGATGGGCGCCATTGCAGTGCCCGGGCTGGCTTCGGCTGCCGCGTCCTGCTCGGTCGAGGTCCAGGGCAACGATGCCATGCAGTTCAACACCAAGACCATTGCGGTCGACAAGAGCTGCAAGCAGTTCACGGTCAATCTGACGCACCCGGGCAAGCTGCCCAAGGCATCGATGGGTCACAACTGGGTGCTGACGACCCAGGCGGACATGCAGAAGGTGGCGACCGACGGCATGTCGGCGGGGCTGGACAAGGATTACGTCAAGCCGGGCGACGCGCGCGTGATTGCGCACACCAAAGTCATTGGCGGTGGCGAGAAGGACTCGGTCACGTTTGACGTGAGCAAGCTGAAAGCCGGCGAAAAGTACGCCTACTTCTGCTCGTTTCCGGGACACTGGGCGATCATGAAGGGCGAGTTGACGCTGAACTGAGTCAACGCGGCAGGCAGGCCCGGCGTTGACGGTTGAGATGACCTGTCGGCACCACGGCCTGACGTCCGCTCGGATCCTGAGTCATGCATTTCGAGCGGGCAAAACAAAGGGCGACACCTTTACAGGTTCGCCCTCTCTTTTTTACAGCTAGCGAAACAGCTTAGCCATTTGCGTACTGCACGTCTTGCTTGCGCGCGATCGACTTCAAATCAGCCATCGTGGAAATGAATGCCATCGCGACTTTCGTGACAAAAGCGAAAGGTTGCGGGGCGGCATGTCCGTTGGCCAGTTCGTTGCGGACCAGTTCGCGTTCGAGAGTGTCAGTCAACTTGCTTTCTTGAACGTAGTTCATGGTATTGCTCCGTCTGGGGTTTTCACCTAGGAGTAATCACCTAGGGAATAACCCTATATTAGGGCAAACCCTAGACGAGAGCAAGCCTTGGTTCAGGAACCTGTCAAGAATGCGGGGTTTTGTGTTGCTTGCACCACAAACATGCGGCTGATGCGCCACATCGGTGCTCGCCAGGCCTAGCGAGAGCTGGCGAATGACGGCGCGTGGGCGTACAGCCAGGCGCCCAGACCCTCATGAACGATGAGCACGCTGTTCGAAAAGGAGTTGGCGTCGGGCAGCAGCCCATAGAAGGGGCGGCCGTTGGGCGCGCTGAGGTAGCCCATGGGCGCCGGGATCACCGTAAAGCCCTGTTGCAGGAACAGCCGGCGGGCGCGGGGCATATGCCAGGCCTGCGTCACCAGGACGATGCGTGTCTTGCCTTCCGGCTCCAGAAGGGCCCAGCTGCGCTCGGCGTTTTCCTGAGTGGTGCGGCTGTTGCCTTCGCGCCAGCGCACGGCTTGCTGGTGATCCTGCTCGAAGACCTCGGCCATCAGGTCGGCTTCGCTGGGGTGGCTGTCGTCTTCCCAGACCTTGCCGCCTGACACCAGCACCGGCAGGTCGCTGGACTTGGCGATGCGGGCGCCGTAGCGCACCCGTTCGGTGCTGTAGATGCCGGCCACGTCCTTGCCCCAGCCCGGATCGGACTCTCGCCGGCCGGCGCCCAGCACAACAATGGCATCGGCCCGTCCCGCCAGGGCAGGCCAGGACGCCGCGGGCAGCGGGGCATCGGTTTCCAGGCGGCGGCCGCCCCATTCCACGAACCAGGGGGTGGACAGCATCCACAGCATGGCGACGCTGCCCAGGAACAGGAGCGAGGCCAGCCTGGGCAGGCGGCGCCGGAACAGCCAGGCCAGCAGCAGCACGAGCAGCAGGCAGCCTGGCGGCAGCGCCAGCATCTTCAGCAGATAACGCAGGTCCATGGACGGTCGAACGCCCTAGCGGCGGAAGCCGCCCGCGACCAGCTCGAAGCCGAACAGGCGGCATTCCAGCGCGCCGTTGTACAGCGGCGTGCGGCGCGACGGGTTCAGACGCAGCTTTTTCGGCAGGTCCAGGTCGTTGGTGATCATGTGCATCTGCCAGCCGCCGAATTCGCGCTTGAGCGTGGACGCCCACTCGGTCCAGAGCTGCGTGTCCGTTTCCACGTCGAGTCGTTCGCCATACGGCGGGTTGGTGATGATCCAGCCCACCTGCTCGTCCAGCGGGCAGGTATCGCGCGCGTCGGCCACTTCGAAGTAGACGGCGTCTTCGGTCAGGCCGGCCCGATTGGCGTTGTCGCGAGCAGCGGCGATCGCACGTTCGTCGATGTCGGCGCCGGCCAGCTGCATGGGCAGCTTGGGCAGGATGTGGGCGCGGGCGTCTTCCTTCAGGTCGCGCCAGCGCCATTCCTGGTGGCCGCGCAGCCGTTCGAACGCAAATGGGCGGCTGATGCCGGGCGGCACGTTCAGCGCCTTCAAGGCGGCTTCGATCACGATGGTGCCGCTTCCGCAGAAGGGGTCGAGCAGCGGGCTGTCGATGCGCCAGCCCGACAACGCGAGCAGGCCGGCCGCCAGGTTTTCGCGCAGGGGCGCTTCGCCCTTGTCCAGACGCCAGCCGCGTTTGAACAGGCTTTCGCCCGACGTATCCAGGTAGAGCGTGGCGGTCGTTTCGGACAGGAAGACATGGACGCGGGCGTCGGGGCGCACGGTGTCGATGCTGGGCCGTTCGCCTTCGCGATCGCGCAGGCGGTCGCAAATGCCATCCTTGGCCCGCAGGTTGCAGAACTGCAGGCTTTTCATCGGGCTGCGGACGGCCGAGGTGTCGACACGCAGGGTCTGTTCGGCGCCGAACCAGCGTTCCCACGGGGTAGCGCGGGCCAGTTCCAGCAGGTCGTCTTCGGTGTGGACGGTGCCGTAGTTGACCTGCACCAGAATGCGGGTCGCCAGACGCGATTGCAGGTTGACCCGCATGACTTCGGTCCAGTCGGCCGTGAAATGGGCGCCGGCGCGGCCGGCCCAGGCGTCGGCAAAACCGAGGCCCTTCAATTCATCGACCAGCACGCCTTCCAGGCCTTGCGGGCAGGGTGCGAACACCGGAAAGATTTCGACGCCCGGCTTGGCGCGGGCCGCGACGGCTTCGGCCTGGGCCGTGGACGGTGGCGGAGCCGTGCGCGACGGCGAATTACGCGGGCGGAACCCGCCGCGTTGCGCACCCGGCGCGCCGCGGCCGGCGTCCATGGTGGGGCGGGCGGCGCGCGACGTGGTATCGCCGACCGAACGGTCGCCTTCATGGGCGGCGACGCTCAGGTCCTGTTCGGGTTCGGTGGAACGGTAGGTCGGGCGGCGTTCGCGGGCGTTCGGGTTGCCGGAAGACGACGCCCCGGCGGACCGGCCTTCGCCAGGGCGGCCGCCGGCTGAACGATCACCGCGATCAGAATAGGGTCGGTCGCCACCGGATCGAGGTGCAGCGGCCCGGCCTTCGCCGGAACGGCCGCCTGCTGCCGCCGGAGGACGTGCCGACGGGGACCTTGCGCCGGCCGCGGCGGGGTCTGAACGTTCCGACGATCGTTCCGACGATCGCTCCGGAAAGCGATCCGACATCCGCGGCCCCTCGGCGCGGTCCGGGCGTCCGGCGTCACGGCCGGGAGCGCCATCACCGCGGTCAGCGCGATCACCCTGGCCGGGCTCGCCGCGTTCCAGCCGGCGCGCCTTGCCGCTTTCCAGCGCCGCCTGCACCACGCGCCGCGCGCGCGGGCCGGAGCGGCTGCGGCCGTCGTCCGGCCGCGGCGAAGCGTCGGCGGGCGCGCGACCGGCCGGGTTCAGGGAAATCTTCTTGCGCGGAGGGGTGTCGGACAAAATAAGACCAATTAGAAAGGTTTGACGACCACGAAGATCACGGCGGCCAGCAGCAACAGCACGGGCACTTCGTTGAACCAGCGGTAGAACACATGCGACCGCACATTGCGGCCGGCTTCGAATTTGCGGAGCAGGCTGCCACAGGCGTGGTGGTAGCCGATGGTCAGCACGACCACCGCCAGCTTGGCGTGCATCCAGCCATTGCCGGGGCCCTTCCCGATACCATAGCCCAGGTAGAGCCACAGCCCAAGCAGCACGGCGGGCACCGACAGGATGGACGTGAAGCGATACAGCTTGCGTGCCATCAGCAGCAGGCGGGACACCACGGCCGGCTGCGTTTCCTGCGCCAGGTTCACAAAGATGCGGGGCAGGTAGAACAGCCCGGCGAACCAGGACGCAACAAACAGGATGTGAAAGGCTTTGACCCACAACATGGCGAATTCCTGAAAAAGTGAGGCGGGCTACGGCGTGCCGCGCGTCTGCGCGTCGCCGGACAGCACCCACTTGAGCGTGGTCAGGCCTTCCAGCCCGACCGGCCCGCGCGCATGCAGCTTGTTGGTCGAAATGCCGATTTCGGCGCCCAGGCCATACTCGAAGCCGTCCGCAAAGCAGGTCGGCAGATTCACATAGACCGAGCTGGAGTCGACTTCGCGCTGGAAACGGCGCGCGGCGCCGATCTGCTCGGTCACGATGGCGTCGGTGTGGCCCGACCCATGCGTCTCGATATGGTCGATGGCATCGTCCAGCGACGTCACGACCCGGACAGCCAGGATAGGCGCTAGGTATTCGGTGTCCCAGTCTTCAGCCGTGGCCGCTGCAATGCCTGGCAGCACGGAAAGTGTGCGCTCACAGCCGCGCAGCTCCACGCCGTGTGTCGCAAACGCGGCCGCCACCTCGGGCAGGAAGGCGGGCGCCACCGCTTCGTGCACCAGCAGCGTTTCCATCGCGCCGCAAATCCCATATCGGTAGGTCTTGGCGTTGATCGCGATCGTGTGCGCCTTGCGCAAGTCGGCATCCCGATCCACGTACACATGGCAGATGCCATCCAGGTGCTTGATCATCGGCACCCGCGCTTCTTTCGACAGCCTTTGGATCAGGCCCTTGCCGCCGCGCGGCACGATCACGTCCACGTGTTCCGTCATGGTGACCAGGATGCCTACCGCCGCGCGGTCGGTGGTCGGGACCATCTGCACGCCGTGCAGCGGCAAGCCGGCGGCGGCCAGGCCGTCCTGCACGATCTTGCCCAGGGCGGTGTTGGAATGGAAGGCTTCCGAGCCGCCGCGCAGAATGGCTGCGTTGCCCGACTTGATGCACAGGGCAGCCGCGTCGATGGTCACATTCGGCCGCGATTCGTAGATGATGCCGATCACGCCGATCGGCACGCGCATGCGGGCGATCTGCATGCCGTTGGGGCGGATGCGGGTGTCGGTCAGTTCGCCGACCGGGTCCGGCATGGCGGCGATCTGTTCCAGCCCGGTGGCCATCAGTTCCAGCGCGCGGTCCGACAGGGTCAGGCGGTCCAGCAGTGCCGCTTCCAGCTGATTGGCGCGGGCGGCGTCCAGATCCTTGCGGTTTTCTTCCTGCAGCCACGCGGCGTGGGTGCGCAGGCCCTGCGCCATCGCGCGCAGGGCGGCGGCCTTGGCGGCGCCGTCGGCACGGGCCAGGGCGCGCGCGGCACGGCGAGCCTGCTCGCCGACGCGCTGAAGGGTGTCGTTCAAATCATTCGATTGCATGGTGAAAAAAAACGCCGGGTAGGGTGTTACGCAGCCACGCGCAGGGCCAGCCGCGTGACTTCGTGCCAGGGGTCGGACAGCCGTCCGGGAACCCGCAGGCCCTTGATGATCTTGTCCACATCGTGCGCGTGGCGCACCGCCGCCGGCCAGGCCTGCGCCGGCACGCGCCGCAGCGCCTGGTTGGCCAGCTGTTCGTGGGTGCCGTAAAAGCGCAACGTGCGCATCAGCGCCGGCACGCTCTGGCCTTGCTGCCCCGCCTGGGCCAGCCGCGCCAGCAAGCGGATTTCTTCGCCCACGGCCCACAGCACCAGCGGCAGGGCTTCGCCTTCGGCCCGCAGGCCTTCCAGCATGCGCACCACGCGGCGCGCGTCGCCGGCCAGCATGGCGTCGCGCAGCTTGAAGACATCGTAGCGGGCCACGTTCATGACCGCGTCCTGCACGTCGTCCAGGGTCAGATCGCCTTCGGGATACAGCAGGCCGAGCTTCAGGATTTCCTGGTGCGCCGCCAGCAGGTTGCCTTCCACCCGGTCGGCCAGCCATTGCAGCACATCGGGCCGCGCCCGCTGCTTCTGCCGGCCCAGCCGTTCGCCGATCCAGCCGGGCAGAGCAGGGCGCTCGATGGTCGGCACATCGATCACGACACCGTGGGTGGTCAGCGCCGTGAACCAGGCCGAGGCCTTGGTGGTGCGATCCAGCTTGGGCAGCATGACCACGGTGACGCAATCGCCTTTCTGCGACGGCGCCTGCTTGGCCAGCCGCGCGATCACGTCGCCGCCCGTTTTACCGGGCTTGCCAGTCGGAATCTTGAGCTCCAGCAGCCGGCGGTCCCCGAACAGCGAAATCGACTGGCTGGCGCTGAGCAGGGTGTTCCAGTCGCTGCGGGCATCGGCCACGACGGTGTCGCGCTCGGTATAGCCCGCCGTGCGCGACGCCTGGCGCAGCAGGTCGCCGGCTTCGATCACCAGCAACGGTTCGTCACCCGTGACGGTGTACAGCGCTTCGAGCGACTGGCCGGCCCGTTCAAGATGCGCGGGCAGCTGCTCGGGCCGCAAGCTCATGCCCATGGCGAGGCCTCCGCGCAGGCAAGCCTGGAGGCGCCCTGACGCTGGCCGACGACCCGATGCTGCAGCATCTGCACGCTCAGACGGGCTCCACCGCGGCCATGCGGCGCAGCAGCTGCTGGATGACTTCCATCTGCATGTCGCGATACAGCAGGTTCGCTTCCGACTCTTTGGCGAGCGTGGCCGCGTCGTTGAAGGTCAGGTCGCGCTTGAGCATGATGGTGGTGGGCTGGATGAATTCGTAGCCCTTGCCATTGTGCAGACGGAACGTGAACAGATACCGCAGTTCGAATTCGCGGACACGGCCCGACGCGTCGAGCGACAGCACGCTGCGTTCGCGCGTGTCGGACAGCACCTGCAACTGCGCTTCGGCCGCCTTGGGGTCTTCAACGATCTGCGTGCTGGTGGTGGTGCGCACGTAGCGGCGCAACTGCGCGCCGAGTTCGGACGTGTCTTCAAGGTTGACGTACAGCGTCTTGAACGGCAGGTCGGCCGTGCCACGCAGCGCGAAGCCGCAGCCGCCCAGCAACGCCATCACGCCCACGGCGCCCAGCGCCTGCAGCGCGCGCCGCCGGCCCGGGGCAATGCCTGCGGTCAAAAAGCCGGAGTCCTGCAAGGTCGAGCGACTGTCCATCATCCCACCACGTTCACGAGTTTGCCCGGCACGACGATAACCCGCTTTGGCGCGCGGCCTTCAAGGAATCGGGTCACCGCTTCATGGGTGACGGCCAGCGCTTCGATCGCGGCCTTGTCAGCGGCGCTTGGCACGCTCAAGGAACCGCGCAACTTGCCATTGACCTGCAGCATCAGTTCGACTTCGTCGGTCACCAGCGCCGCTTCGTCCACCTGCGGCCAGGCCGCGTCGAGCAGGTCGCCGCGGGTGTCGGCAAATCCCAGGTCGCGCCAGGCGTGCCAGGTCAGGTGCGGCACGATGGGGTAGAGCACCGACAGCAGGATCTGCAGGCCTTCGGCCAGCGCCGCGTCGCCATACTTGCCGTCCACCTTGGCGTCGTCCAGGGTGTTCAGCAGCTTCATGCCGGCCGACACCACGGTGTTGTACTGAATGCGCTGGTAGTCGTAGTCGGCCTGCTTGAGCAGCGCGTGCACGTCGCGGCGCAGCGACTTGACGGCGTTGTCGGCAGGCGACCAATCGCTGATGGCGCCGGCGGCCTGCGCGGCGGCCACTCGGCCCGCGTTGGCATGGCAGAACGACCACAGGCGCTTCAGGAAACGGTGCGAACCATCCACCCCCGCGCCCGACCATTCCAGGGTCTGCTCGGGCGGGCTGGCGAACATCACGAACAGGCGCGCGGTGTCGGCGCCCTGGGTGTCGATCAGCGATTGCGGATCGACACCGTTGTTCTTGGACTTGGACATCGTGCCCACGCCGCCGTATTCCACGGCCGACCCGTCTTTTTTCAGCGTTGCGCCGACGATCGCACCCTTGGCGTCGTACACGTTCTCGACCTCTTCGGGCCAGAAGTATTCGATGCCGCCGGTCGCGCCCTTGCGCGAGTAGATGTGGTTCAGCACCATGCCCTGCGTCAGCAATTTGACGAAGGGCTCGTCGAACTTGACCAGGCCTAGGTCACGCATGACTTTGGTCCAGAAACGCGCGTACAGCAGATGCAGCACGGCGTGTTCGATGCCGCCGATGTACTGGTCCATCGGCATCCAGTAATCGTTGCGTTCGTCCACCATCGCGCTGTCGTTGCCCGGCGACGTATAACGCATGAAATACCACGACGAGTCCACGAAGGTGTCCATCGTGTCGGTTTCACGGCGCGCCGGCTTGCCGCAGGTGGGGCAGTCGACGTTCAGGAATTCTTCGCACTTGGCCAGCGGGTTGCCGCTGCCGTCGGGAATCAGGTGCTCGGGCAGGATCACCGGCAAGTCCTTTTCGGGCACCGGCACGGTGCCGCAGGTCTCGCAGTGGATGATCGGGATCGGCGTGCCCCAGTAACGCTGGCGCGACACGCCCCAGTCCCGCAAGCGGAAGGTGGTGCGCTTTTCGCCCAGGCCCTTGGCCGACAGGTCGGCGGCCACGGCGTCGACCGCGTGCACGTAGTCCAGCCCGTTGTACTTGCCCGAGTTGATGGTGCGGATGACGTTTTTATCGCCATACCATTCCTGCCATGCGTCGGTCGAATAGTCCTTGCCTTCAGCCGCCACCACCTGCGCGATCGGCAGGTTGTATTTCTTGGCAAACAGGAAGTCGCGTTCGTCGTGTGCGGGCACGCCCATCACGGCGCCGTCGCCATAGCTCATGAGCACATAGTTGCCGACCCACACGTCGATCGGCTGGCCGGTCAGGGGGTGGTTGACGGTCAGGCCGGTGGGCAGGCCTTCTTTTTCGCGCGTGGCCATTTCGGCTTCGGTCACGCCGCCCTGGCGGCAGGCTTCGATAAAGGCCTGCAGTTCCGGGTTGTTGCGCGCGGCGTGCGTGGCCAGCGGATGTTCGGGCGCCACGGCGCAGAAGGTCACGCCCATGATCGTGTCGGCGCGTGTCGTGAACACGTACAGGCGGCCGTCCTGGATCAGCTGTCCGGATTCGTCGCGGATGTCGTGCGTAAACGCAAAGCGGGTGCCTTCGCTCTTGCCGATCCAGTGTTCCTGCATCAGGCGGACGCGCTCGGGCCAGCCGGTCAGGTTGTCACGCACCTGGGACAACAGTTCCTCGGCGTAGTCGGTAATGCGCAGGTAGTAGCCCGGGATCTCGCGCTTTTCGACCAGCGCGCCCGACCGCCAGCCGCGGCCATCGATCACCTGTTCGTTGGCCAGCACCGTCTGGTCCACCGGATCCCAGTTGACCGTTTGCGTCTTGCGGTAGGCAATGCCCTTTTCCAGCATCTTCAGGAACAGCCACTGGTTCCACTTGTAGTACTTGGGGTCGCAGGCCGCCATTTCGCGCGACCAGTCGATGCCCAGCCCCATCGCCTTCATCTGCTTCTTCATGTAGGCGATGTTGTCGTAGGTCCATTGGGCCGGCGGCACGCGCGACTTCATGGCGGCATTTTCGGCGGGCATGCCAAACGCGTCCCAGCCCATGGGCATGAGGACGTTGTAGCCCTTCATGCGCAGCTGCCGGTACATGGCGTCGTTGATGGTGTAGTTGCGCACATGGCCCATGTGCAGCTTGCCGCTGGGGTAGGGCAGCATCGAGCAGGCGTAGAACTTGGGCTTTTCCGTCCCGTCGGGCAGCGTCGCGTGTTCGATGGCCAGGTAGGCGTTGGTCGCTTCCCAGTGGCGTTGAGCGGCGGTTTCGACTTCGGTAGGGGCGTAGCGTTCCTGCATGGTGTCCGGGGGCCTGAAAAGAGGGGCGCTGAAATAGCGGCGACCGACGCGGCGGTGATCGCTCGCGTCTGGCTCAACCCGGCATTATAGAAGGTAGGACGCCGTCGCGGACAAATTGACGGCGTGGAGCCCCCCGGCGGTCAACAGGACCGGCGCAGCGTCTCGGAAGGCGACTCGCCAAAGCGCTGCTGGTAGGCCTGCGCAAAGCGGCCCAGATGCAGGAATCCGCAGTCCAGCGCAATGGCCGACACGCTGCTGCCGGCCGGGGCGCGGCGCAGCAGGTCGCGGGCCTGGCCCAGGCGCACGTCGCGCAGGTACTGCATCGGCGTGATGTCGCGAAAGCGCCGAAAGCCCGCCAGCAGGGTGCGCACGGGCACGTCGGCCGCCGCGGCGATGTCTTCCAGGCGGATGGCGTCGCTCGCGCGTTCTTCAATGAAGGATTCGGCCTTGCGCACGCAGCGCGGCGCAATGGTGGGGGTGACAAGATCGGCTTCGTCGGACCAGCGCTGTCCCGTGGTCAGCAGGCAGATCAGCAGGCGTTCGAGTTCGACCGCGATCTTGGGATTCTGCATGGCGCACTGGAGCAGTTCCGGCGACGTCGCCATGGCGCGCAGCTGGGCCAGCCAGGGCTGGAGCGCGGCGCTGTCCAGATCCAGTTCGCGGTCGAACACCAGGCGGTTTGCGCCGGTGTGCGCGGCCACGGTGGCGCGGTCGATGCGCAGCATGAACTGCTCGCAATCGGCCGACAGCATGGCCGCAAAGGGGCGCTCGGGCGAACAGATCATGCCGCGCGCCTGGTTGACCGCCACGGCCTGGCCGTCGACGTGGGCGTCGGCATGGCCGGTCAGACAGAACATCAACAGGTAGTAGTCGTCCAGGTGGCCCGTATCCACCTGCATGGCGGCGCCGAAATTGAGCGCCCCCATGCCGATCCCGCCCACGCGAACGAAGTCCATATGCGACCGGACGCTGCCGCTGGCGCCGGGCACCAGGCGATGCGGCTGCATGACGCGCGATACCTGGTCGCGGGTCCGGTCCAGGTCGTCGGACTCGAACAGTCGGGCCTGACGCAGGGCAATCGGTTCGAAACGCTTGGCAGAAATCATACGGTGTCCATCGGCAGCAGGCGTTAAAGCAGGGGAGCTGAACACAAAGCAAGAATTGCGCCATTTGGCACAACCGTTGCTTGCGTCGGATACGTGGAAACCTGCGAGAAATGGCTAGGGGTGAGGCCATACTGCCAGAAACGGCTAGAGCCGCAATAGGTAGCTGCCCACAATGACCTCAATACGGTTTTTTGATATTCGCGGAGGTTCATATGGACGCAGTACAGGAAACAGGCCAATCGGCCGCTACCGAACACCCCATGCTGCGCTTTCCGCACGCTGATGGTGCGGCAGTGCCCTATAAGGTGTTCAGTTCTCAGGAAGTCTACGAACAGGAACAGGAAAAGATCTTTCGCGGTCCGACCTGGAGCTTCCTGGCGCTCGAAGCCGAAATCCCGAATCCCAACGACTTCAAGAGCACCTTCATTGGCGATACGCCGGTGGTGGTGACCCGTACCGCCGAAGGCGAGCTGGCCGCCTGGGTCAACCGCTGCGCGCACCGCGGCGCGATCGTCTGCCGCAAGTCGCGGGGCAATGCGTCCAGCCATTCCTGTGTCTATCACCAGTGGAGCTACGACACCAAGGGCAACCTGGAAGGCGTGCCGTTCCGCCGCGGACAGAAGGGTGGCAGCCCCGGCATGCCGGCTGACTTCAACCCGAAAGACCACGCGATGCGCCAGCTGCGCGTCGAGAGCTACAAGGGCTTGGTGTTTGCCACGTTCAGCCCGATCGTCGAGCCGCTGGCCGACTACATCGGTCCGGAAATGCGCCCATTCGTGGACCGCGTGTTCCACAAGCCGGTCGAATACCTGGGCTGCACGCGCCAGTATTCCAAGTCGAACTGGAAGCTGTACCTGGAAAACGTGAAGGATCCCTATCACGCCAGCCTGCTGCACCTGTTCCACACCACCTTCAACATCTTCCGCGTGGGGATGAAGGCGCGCACGATCCCCGACGCCAAGTCCGGGCTGCACAGCGTGATCACCGCGACCAAGACCGAAGACGACACGTCGTCGGCCTACAAGACGCAGGCCATCCGTTCGTTCGATGAAGGTTTCGCGCTGGAAGACGACTCGGTGCTGGGCATGATCTCGGAATTTGACGAGGACATGACCAACCACATCCAGCCGATCTTTCCGCAACTGGTGATCCAGCAGATCCACAACACGCTGGTCGCCCGCCAGCTGCTGCCCAAGGGGCCGGACAACTTCGAGCTGATCTTCCACTTCTTTGGCTACACCGACGACACGCCGGAAATGCGCGCGCTGCGGATCAAGCAGGCCAACCTGGTGGGCCCGGCCGGCTACATCTCGATGGAAGACACCGAAGCCACTGAGCTGGTCCAGCGCGGCACCGTGCGTGATGGCGACGCCACGTCGCTGATCGCCATGGCGCGCGACAAGCCGGAGCTGCAGGACACCATGGTGACCGAAAGCCTGATCCGCCGTTTCTGGGTGGGTTACCAGAAGCTGATGGGCTATTGATTAAAGACAGGTGAGAACGATGGAAAAAATGCTGTTGTGGTTCGAGATGCACAGTCTGCAGGAACGGTACGTGAGCGTGCTCGATAACGACCAGTTGGAAGAGTGGCCCACGCTGTTCGTGGAAGACTGCTTCTACGAAATCATTCCGAAAGAAAACGCCGACATGGGACTGAAGATCGGCGTGATCTATTGCGACAGCCAGCGCATGCTGCGCGACCGCGTGCTGTCGCTGCGCCACGCCAACATCTACGAAGAACACACCTACCGCCACATGACGTCGGGCATGCAGATCACGCAGATCGATGCCGACACGGTCGAGACGACATCGAACTATGTCGTGGTGCAGACGCGCGGCAATGGCGAGTCCTTCGTGTATCAGGCTGGCGTCTACAAGGACGTCGTGGTGCGCACCGGCGAAGGCTGGAAATACAAGCGCAAGAGCGCGGTGTTCGACACGTCGCGCGTGCAGACCCTGCTCGCCACGCCCATCTGATCGTTGACGGAATCCACCATGTCTGAAGAGCTTTCCCAAGACGCGCCCGAATGGTTCGACATTGGCGCGCCCGCCGATTTCGATGATGGCGAGGTCGCCCCGGTCGTTGCCGACGGCATCGAGATCGCCGTGTTCCGTATCGGAGAGGACCTGTTTGCCTTGCGCGACAAGTGCACGCACGGCCGCACCAAGCTGTCCGACGGCTTCATTGAAGATGACTGTATCGAGTGCCCCTTGCACCAGGGCAAGTTTGCGATCCGCACCGGCGAGCCCATGAGCGAACCGGTGACCAAGGCTGTCAAGGTATTCCCTGTCCGGGTGGTCGACGGCCGGGTGCAGGTCAGTACGGCAGCCTGATTTCGTCCTTTTTTGCAGTCCCCATCCTTTCGGAGCACCCGCAATGTTCGAACACGCACTAGTCATGAAGCGTCTGGCCCTTGCTTGCGCGACCCTCGGCCTGGTCACGGCTGCCGCTGCCGCTTCGGCCGCGCCGATCAAGGTCGGCCTGGCGATCGACATCTCCGGCCCGTTCGCCGCCGCGGGCGCCGATCAGCGCGACGGCTTCAACCTGGCGATTGAAATGCTGGGCAACAAGCTCGGCGGCCAGCCTGCCGAGTTCCTGCAGACCGACATGGCAGGCAACCCCGACCAGGCCCGCCAGTTGGTGGAACGCTGGATCCAGCGCGACAAGATCGACCTGTTCAGCGGCCCGACCGGATCGAACGTGGCGCTGGCCGTCGGCCCTGCGCTGTTTGCTGCCAAGGTGCCCTACATTTCTAGCAACCCCGGCCCCAGCCAATATGCCGGCGCGCAGTGCAACGCCTACTTCTTCGGCACCTACCAGAACGACACCGTGCACGAATCCGCGGGCAAGTTCGCGTCCGACAAGAACTACAAGAAGACCGTGCTGATCGCGCCGAACTACCCGGCCGGCAAGGACGGCCTGACCGGTTTCAAGCGCCGCTACACGGGTAACGTAGCCGACGAGATCTACACCAAGCTGGGCCAGCTGGATTATTCGGCCGAACTGGCGCAACTGCGTTCGGCCAAGCCCGACTCGCTGTACTTCTTCCTGCCGGGCGCGATGGGCATCAACTTCATCAAGCAATTCGTGGCGGCCGGCCTGTCGAAAGACATCACGCTGATCGCGCCGGCGTTTTCGGGTGACGAAGACATCATCCAGGCCGTGGGCGAGCCGATGCTGGGCCTGTTCAACACCGCGATCTGGTCGCATGACCTGGATATCCCGGCGAGCAAGACCTTCGTGGCCAAGTTCCGCGAAAAGTACAAGCGCTATCCGTCGCTGTACGCCGCGCAGGCCTTTGACGTGATCATGGGCATGGACGGCGCGGTGCGTGACGTGGGCGGCAAGGTGGCGGATCGTCCGGCCCTGGTCAAGGCGATCAAGGCGGCCAACTACTCGTCGATCCGGGGCAAGTACACCTACGGCAACAACCACTATCCGATCCAGGACTATTACGTCCGCCTGATCGGCAAGGATGCGCAAGGCGTCATCACCAACAAGACGCTGGGCAAGGTCCTTGAGAAGTATCAGGACTCGTATCACGACGCCTGCAAGATGATGTAAAGGTCGTTCCGACGAGGGGTGTTGCCTGGGGCGCTGCGGCGCCCGCGGCGGCATCCTTCTTCGTTCGTAGGGCTGCTTCAATCCGGGATACAGAACAATATGGATTCGATATTTGTCATTGAGCAATTGCTCAACGGCCTGGGGTACGGCTTCATGCTGTTCCTGCTCGCGGCCGGCCTGACGCTGGTGTTCGGCATCATGGACACCATGAACCTGGCGCACGGCTCGCTGTTCATGGCGGGCGGCTATGTGGCCGCCACGGTCCACACCCAGACCAACAGTTTCATTGCCGCGGTGCTGGCCGCCGTGGCCGTCACCATGCTGGTCGCGCTGCTGCTCGAACTGTTCCTGGTGCGCCGCCTGTATGGCCGCGACCACCTGGCGCAAGTCATGGCGACCTTTGGCGTGATCCTGATTGCCGACGACGTGGTCAAGGCCATCTGGGGTCCATCGCCCCTCATGGCGCCGACACCCGCCGGCCTGACCAATCCGGTGCAGATCCTGCCCGACCTGCCGTATCCGTCCTACCGCCTGGTGATCCTGGGCGCGGGCCTGGCCATTGCGCTGGGCCTGTACCTGCTGGTCAACCACACCCGTGTCGGCATGCTGGTGCGCGCCGGCGCATCGAACCGCAAGATGGCGGAATTGATGGGCGTGCGGGTGCGCGGCATCTTTACCTGGGTGTTCCTGCTGGGCGCGGCGCTGGCCGCCGTGGCCGGTGCGCTGATGGGGCCGATTTCGGCGGTCGAGATCGGCATGGGTGAAGCCATCCTAATTCCCGCCCTGGTGGTGATCGTGATCGGCGGCATCGGGTCGATCCGCGGCGTGTTCATCGCGAGCATGCTGGTGGGCCTGGTCGACATTGCCGGCCGTGCCTTCCTGCCGCCCATGCTGCGCGCCACCCTGCCACCCAGCATCGCCGCCGACCTGGCGCCCGCGCTGACCGGCATCGCGATCTACGCGCTGATGGCAGGCGTGCTGGCGTTCAAGCCGGCCGGCCTCTTTCCTGCCCGAGCCTGAGGAGCATCATGTCTACTGTCATTCCTCCCGTGGGCACGCCCGCGGCGGCCACACCGGCTGCCACGCCGCGCGCCGCCCATGCGGCGCCCCGCGACACCCGTCCGGTCATGTCGCGCCTGCTCAAGATCGGTCCATGGCTGCTGCTGGCCCTGCTGATCGCCTTGCCCTGGATCGCCCCGGCGCTGGGCCAGGACTATTACGTCGGCTTCGTGCGCCGCGCGTTGATCTTCATGCTGGCCGTGGCGGGCCTGAACTTCATTCTTGGCTATGGCGGCATGGTCGCGCTGGGCCAGGCCGGGTTCATCGGCGTGGGTGCCTACACCCTGGTCGCCATGTCCGATGCCGGATTCACGTCGGCGTGGGCCATGTGGGGCGCGGCCGCGGTGGTGGCCGGCCTGGTGTCGGCGGTGGTCGGACTGGTGTCGCTGCGCACGCGCGGCGCCTACTTCATCATGATCACGCTCGCCTTCGCGCAGATGATCTATTACGTGTCGGTCTCGGTCAACGCCTACGGCGGCGATGACGGCTACAACCTGCCGCAACGGCCGGCCCTGGGTTTCGGACTGGACAGTGCCAACGATGCCACGCTGTACTGGGTGGTGCTGGCGATCGTCGCCATCCTGTTCGTGGGACTGAACCGGATGACACGGTCGCGCTTCGGCCATGCCCTGGTCGGCACGCGCGACAACGAAACGCGCATGCTGGCCCTGGGCTACCCGGTGTTCGCGATCCAGCTGGTGGCCTTCGTGATTGCCGGCGCACTGGCGGGTCTGGCCGGCGCGCTGCTGGTCACGCACAACAGCTTCGTCAGCCCATCGGTGATCAACTGGACGCAATCGGCCACCATGATCGTGATGGTGCTGCTGGGTGGCGTCGGCCGCCGCTGGGGCGGTCCGATCGGCGCGGGCGTGTGGATCGCGCTGGAAGAGCTGTTCCGCGGCTATACCGAATACTGGCACTGGCCGCTGGGCGCCTTGCTGATCTTCCTGGTGTTCTTCGCGCCGCGCGGCATTGCCGCCCTGGCCGACGTGCGGGCCAAACGGTCGTTCACACGCGACACGCCGGTTTCCCCTGCGGCTTCTTCCGCGGCTTCTTCCGCGGCTTCCCCCAAGGTGACGTCATGAGCCTTTTCCAAGCACAGGGCCTGGTCAAACGGTTTGGCGGTCTGACGGCTACCGATCACGTCGATCTCGACGTCGGCCTGAACGAAGTCCACGCGCTTATCGGTCCGAACGGCGCCGGCAAGTCGACGCTGGTCAACCTGATCTCAGGCCTGCTGCCGGTCGATGCGGGCCGCCTGGAGCTGGACGGCGTGGATCTGACGCGCCTGCGTTCCAATCAGCGCGTCAAGGCTGGCCTGTCGCGCTGCTTTCAGGTCACCAGCATTTTCCGGGATGCCTCGGTGCGCGACAACCTGCTGCTGGCCGCGCAGGCGCATAGCGGCACCAGCTTCCGCTTCATGGGCAACCGGGAGCACGACCACCAACTGCTCGACACCGCCATGGCCCTGGCCGAACGGGTCGGCCTGCAGCACGAGTTCGACCACATTGCCGGCGCCTTGCCGCACGGCGGGCAGCGCAAGCTGGATGTCGCGCTGGCCCTGGCCGCACGGCCCAAACTGCTGCTGCTGGATGAGCCCATGGCCGGCATGGGGCAAGACGAATCCGCCCGCATGATCGAACTGATCCGCAGCCTGCGTACCGACATGGCCATCTTGCTGATCGAACACGACATGGATGCCGTGTTCCAGCTGGCCGACCGCGTCACGGTGCTGGTCTACGGCAAGGTGCTGACGTCGGGCACGGCCGCCGCCATCAAATCCAATCCCGAAGTCCAACGGGTCTACCTGGGCACGGAGACACACGCATGAGCGCCCCCGCATTGTTGTCCTGCCGCGGCCTGGAAGCCGGCTACGGCGCCAGCCAGGTGCTGTTCGGCATCGATTTCGATATCCGCGAAGGCGAGGTCGTGACCCTGCTCGGCCGCAACGGCATGGGCAAGAGCACCACGATCAAGACCCTGGTCGGCTCGCTGGCCCCGCAGGGCGGCGATATCCACTTCACCGGCAAATCCACGCTGGGCATGCGCCCCGACGCCATCGCGCGCCTGGGCATGGCCATCGTGCCCGAAGGCCGCCAGTGCTTCCCGAACCTGAGCGTGCGCGAACACCTGGTGGCCTTTGCCGACAACCGCAACGGCCGCAAGGACGAATGGACGCTGGACCGCATCTACGGCCTGTTTCCGCGGCTGAAGGAACGCGCCCAGAACCTGGGCAACCAGCTGTCGGGTGGCGAGCAGCAGATGCTGGCGATCGGCCGGGCGCTGTCCACCAATCCGCGCCTGCTGATCCTGGATGAGGCGACCGAAGGCCTGGCGCCGGTCATCCGCGATGAAATCTGGCGTTGCCTGACCCAATTGAAGGCCGCTGGCCAGACGACGCTGATCGTCGACAAGTACGTGGAACGGCTGGTGGAGTTTGCCGACCGCCATGTGATCCTGGAACGCGGCAACGTGGTGTGGACCGGGTCGTCACCCGACCTGGCCGCCGACCGCAGCCTGTGGACGCGCTACATGGGGGTCTGAGCCCCTGGGCTGAGGACATGGGTGGCCTGCCCGGGGGTTGTCGCGGCGGAGCAGGGGTGGGGTAAGTGCTAGACTGCCTGCCGCTATTCCGTTTTGTGAAAGACCGCCAATGTCCTTGCTCGACAACCTCAATCCCCCCCAGCTTGCCGCCGTTACCCTTGAGCCTCGCCACGCCCTGGTGCTGGCCGGGGCAGGCAGCGGCAAGACGCGTGTATTGACGACGCGCATGGCCTGGCTCATCCAGACGGGGCAGGTAAGCCCGCACGGCCTGATGGCGGTCACCTTCACCAACAAGGCGGCCCGCGAGATGCTGACGCGGATGACGTCCATGCTGCCCATCAACACGCGCGGCATGTGGATCGGCACCTTCCACGGGCTGTGCAACCGCATGCTGCGGGCGCATCACCGCGATGCCGGCCTGCCGCAAACCTTCCAGATCCTGGATACCGCCGACCAGCTGTCGTCGATCAAGCGGATGTTGAAGGGCGCCGGCATCGATGACGAAAAATTCCCGCCGCGCCAGGTGCAGCAGTTCATCAACGGGTCCAAGGAAGAGGGCCTGCGCCACACCGACGTCGAAGCCAACGACAACTTTAACCGCCAGCTGGTCGAGCTGTATGGCATGTACGACGCCCAGTGCCAGCGCGAAGGGGTGGTCGACTTTTCGGAATTGCTGCTGCGCAGCTATGAATTGCTGTCGCGCAACGCGCCGATCCGCGAGCACTACCAGCACCGTTTCCGCCACATCCTGGTCGACGAGTTCCAGGATACGAACCGCCTGCAGTACCGCTGGCTGAAATTGCTGGCGGGCGGGGGCGGCGCCGTCTTTGCCGTGGGCGACGACGACCAGTCCATCTATGCCTTCCGCGGCGCGAACGTCGGCAATATGGCCGAGTTCGAACGCGACTTCGCGGCTGACCAGGTGATCCGTCTGGAACAGAACTACCGTTCCTACGGCCACATCCTGGACGCGGCCAACATGCTGATCCGGAACAATTCCGGCCGGCTCGGCAAGAACCTGTGGACCGATCGCGGCCATGGCGAGCCGATCCGCGTGTATGAAGCCATGTCGGACCAGCAGGAAGCGCAATGGGTGGTCGAAGAAATCCGCTCGCTGGTCAACGATGGGCGCCTGCGTAGCCAGATCGCCATCCTGTACCGCAGCAACGCCCAGTCGCGCGTGCTGGAACATGCGCTGTTCTCGGCGCAGGTGCCCTACAAGGTGTACGGCGGCCTGCGATTCTTTGAACGCCAGGAAATCAAGCACGCGCTGGCCTATCTGCGCCTGATGGAAAATCCGCACGAAGACACGGCCTGGATGCGCGTCGTGAATTTCCCGACGCGCGGCATTGGCGCGCGCACGCTGGAACAGCAGGCCGACATCGCCCGCACTCACGCCATCAGCCTGTATTCGGCCGTGGGACACGTGGCAGGGCGGGGCGGCAACAACCTGGCCCAGTTTGCGTCGCTGGTCGATCGCATGCGCTTTGAAACCCAAAATCTGCCGCTGCACGAAATCGTCGAACACGTGATCGAGGCCAGCGGCCTGATCGCGCACTACCAGACCGAAAAGGAAGGCACCGAGCGCATCGAGAACTTGCGCGAACTGGTGAACGCGGCGGCGGCGTTTGCGTCCGAAGACGGCTATGCCGCCGATGACGCGGGCGCCCTGGCGACGACCCTGCCCGAGACCGGACAGGTGCTGCCATCACCGCTGGCCGCCTTCCTGTCGCACGCCGCACTTGAAGCCGGCGACAACCAGGCCAGCCTGGGCCAGGACGCCGTGCAGCTGATGACCGTGCATGCCGCCAAGGGGCTTGAGTTTGAGGCGGTCTTCATTTCGGGCATGGAAGAAGGCCTGTTCCCGCACGAGAACAGCATCCTCGAGCCCGCCGGACTGGAAGAGGAACGCCGCCTGATGTATGTGGCGATCACGCGCGCACGCGAACGGCTGTACATGAGCTTTTCGCAGACCCGCATGCTGCATGGCCAGACGCGCTACCACATGCGGTCGCGCTTCCTGACCGAAGTGCCGGAAGAATCCCTGAAGTGGCTCACGCCCAAGATGGGGCTGGCCAAGGGCATGGATACGGCGCCGGCCTGGGGAAGGTCGTCGGCCTGGATCGATAGTGAATCGGCCGATGGCGTCAGCATGGGCCGCAGCCGGGGCAAGGACGTGCACGGCTATGTCGGCGCGGCCGAGACGTATTCCAGCCGACGCACGGCGCAGGCAGGCGTCGAGGTCAACGGAAAGACGTTCATGGTGGGACAAAGCGTGGCGCATCCCCGCTTTGGGGAAGGGGTGATCGTTCATCTGCAAGGCGCCGGGCAGGACGCCCAGGTGCAGATCAACTTCAGTGGGTCGGGCACCAAGACCCTGGCGCTCGGCGTGGCCAAGCTGGATCCGATCTGATGGCCGGGTGAACCCAGCGCGGCGGCCGTCGCGGCGGTTGGCGTGCCGGGAACAGCATCCCGGTGTCGGCCAACGCGCGTCTGGCTGCGCACGCTAACGATTCAGCAACTGCGGTCGGGCACGTGTTGACAACAAAACAGCACGGCACGACAGGGACTCAGGCAGGCGAACCTGCCCCGCACGCTTAACGGCGCGGAGGACGTGGCGTGCTCGGGGGACCCGAACGCTCGTCTTTGTGGCGGAAGCTGATGCGTCCCTTGGTCAGGTCGTAGGGCGACAATTCCATCGTCACCTTGTCGCCGGCCAGGATACGGATCCGGTGCTTGCGCATCTTGCCCGACGCGTAGGCCGCGACTTCCATGCCGTTTTCCAGGGTGACCCGGAAGCTGGTGGACGGAAGCACTTCGGCGACGACGCCTTCCATTTCAATAAGGTCTTCTTTAGCCATATGTGATTCTCCGATGCATCGCCAGGATGCAAGAAATTACGCGTGAGCTCCACGATAGGAACCCGACACGATCGACGCTATCCGACGCCATCGGCACCCAACAAGAGGCGAAGCATGGGGAGCGCGAGCGGTATGCTCTAAGAGTACTGCGGAAGCTTTGTCGCGGAAACGACAAATGGGGCAACAAAGTTGCCCCATCGCCAAAAAACCCCGGTAGGGGCTTTCTGCAATAGAAATTACAGAGGCTGGATATTGGAAGCCTGACGACCCTTCGGGCCGGTGGTCACTTGAAAGCTGACCTTCTGGTTTTCTTGGAGGGACTTGAAGCCTTCCGTGCGGATTTCCGAGAAGTGTGCAAACAGATCGTCGCCGCCTGCATCAGCCGTGATAAAACCAAAGCCCTTGGCGTCGTTAAACCATTTGACGGTACCGGTTTCCATTATTTCTAATCCTTAATACATTGTGGGGTTACTGCTCTTGAATGCAAGACCATCAAGGGTAGAGACAATGGACAACCTAAGCATTACCTGAGGCCAGTAGCGGGGGAATGAACACAAGGGAATGATCACCGGGTTCAATCAGCCAGCCACTGCAGGCTCACCAATTTGTACAGCAACTCGTAACTTGAAAATCGTGCGCTATCTTTATACGGGTTATTTGGACTCAGGTCAAATCATTTGCTGCGCTTCAGGCGTATCCGGCTCGCCGAACACGCTTTCGTAGGCCGGGTAGAAGCTGCAGTACAGCACCGCCGCCGCAAAGAAGTTCAGCGGCATCTGCACCAGCCCCGCCACGCCTTCCGGCAGGCCGATGCCTTCGAGCAGGCTGCCCAGCAGTTCCAGGCCCGCCACCGCGCCGAACCAGACCAGTCCATAAACGATGAACGCGCCCTTGTTGCGCCAGCAGGCCACGGCCGAAAAGAACAGTGCCTTGCGCAGGCTCAGGTTATGCCAGGCGACCAGCACTGGCGCATGCCAGAACATGGCGGCCACGCTCACATAGAAGATGGCGAACAGGATGATCGGCGTGCGCATGGCGACCAGGACTGGCGACAGGTCGTCGTCGGTCACGCCCTGCAACGCGTCTCGCAGGGTGTCCATGAAGGGCAGGAAGGCGACCATGCCCGCCAGCATCACGATCACCACATACACGGCGCCCATGCCGAACAGGCGCTTGGCCAGGCCCGGTGTTTTCAGGATCAGGAACAGGCGCAGCGGCATGACCGCCTTGCCGGCCAGGATCTGGCGGCAGGCCACCAGCGTCATCACGGTCACCACCGGCATCAGCGTCACGAAGAGCAGCGGACCGATCGGCGGGATCATGGTGGCCACCAGAACCAGGAAACCGATGGTCAGGGCCCACGTGAACATGGCGATGGGCTGGCGCTTGAACAGGCCGAATCCGTCACGGACCCAGTGCCAGCCGGCGCTCATGGGCAAGGAAGCGGCTTGCATCACGCGTCCCCTTTCGTGCGGGAAGGCATGGCGGCAAAAACGAATGTCATCAAGGCAGGACCAGGGGAGTGTGCGCGCGGCGCAGCCGCAGGACGCGCTCGAAATGGGTGGGATCGTGCGGCGTCAGGGTCTGGGCCGGACGGGGCAGATAGAAGTCGAACAGCCGGGACATCCAGAAGCGCAGCGCCGCGGCGCGCAGCATCAGGGGCCAGGCGGCGCGTTCGGCGTCGGTAAAGGGGCGTTCGGCGGCATAGGCGGTCAGGAAGGCGTCGGCCAGGTCGGCGCGGATCTCGCCGGTGGCGTGGTCGATCGACCAGTCGTTGATGCAGACCGCCACGTCGAACAGCCAGGTGTCGCAGCCGGCAAAGTAGAAGTCGATGAAGCCGCCCAGTTCGGGCGCATCGGGCGTGCCGGCAAACAGGACGTTGTCGCGGAACAGGTCGCAGTGGGCCGGGCCGGAGGGCAGGGCACGCTGCGCGTCGGTCGCCGCTGCGGCGACCTGCGCGGCCACTTCGTCGCGCAGCATGTCGGCCGCGTCGGCCGGAAGGTGGGGCGCCACGACCGGCGCCGTCTTTGCCCACCATTCCACGCCCAGCAGGTTGGGCTGGTTGACCGCGAAATCCTGGCCGGCCAGGTGCATGCGCGCCAGGGTGCCGCCCACCAGGGCGTTATGCACGGCGCCCGGCTGCATCTGGCACTGTCCCGGCAGCCGCGTCACGATCGCGCTGGGCTTGCCGTGCAGTTCGGTGATGCGCGCGCCGTCGTGCGTCGCTTGCGGGTGGGGCACCGGCACCTGATGTTCGGCCAGGTGGCTCATCAGGTCGATGTAGAAGGGCAGCTGCGCGTGGGTCAGCCGCTCGAACAGCGTCAGGACGTATTCGCCCGTGGTCGTCGACAGGAAATAGTTGGTATTTTCGATGCCGGAAGAGATGCCGCGCAGGGAACGAAGCTCGCCAAGCGAAAAGCGCTGGAGCAACGAACGGGCGTCAGCCTCATCGACGGGGGTGAAGACGGCCATGGATAACTTGTGAAGGAGGTCGGAATGCGGTGCTTGGCAGCATTCTAGCCGCAACCCTTCGGGCGACATGTGGCGGGCGCGCCGCGACGCACTAATAAAGGGAGCGGGAGCACGCGGATCGTGCGGTCGCGGGCGGCGGTGGTGCGCGCTGGCGTGGCCCGGATGCGTGGCGCCAGGACACGCGAAATTTGGCATGGATCGTGCTCGATGCATCTTGCCGCGGGCAGCCCTCGACGCAGGGCTGGCGGGGGATCAGGCCGTTCGGCCGACTCGCGGCGCATCTTCAAGGACTTCCATGACTGTGAGCATCAAGCTGCGGCCGCTGGGCGTGTTTGCCAGCAGCACGATCGTGTGCGCCATTCTTGCCTCGTGCGGCGGCAGTGACCAGGACACCGTGATCCGGCTCAATCCGAACCGTGCCCCGTTCCCGCTGGTCGAGGCGACCATCGCCGGCATGCATGCCGCCATGAAGCAGGGGCAGCTGTCGTGCCGCGACGTGGTGCAGGGCTACATAGCCCGCATCAACGCCTATGACAAGGAACCCAGCGCCGCCTTTCCGGCCAGCCCCGCGCTGCGCAGCGTGATCGCGATCAATCCGAACGCGCTGGCCGAGGCCGACAAGCTCGACGCCGCCTTCTTTGGCACGCAGAACTTTACCGGGCCGATGCATTGCGTCCCGGTGCTGGCGAAAGACAACTTCGACACGTTTGACATGAAGACGACGGCCGGTTCGCTGGCCCTGGCCAACAATCAGCCGCCCGACGACGCCTACACGATCCGCAAGATCCGTGCGGCCGGCGCCATCATCCTGGGCAAGGCCAACCTGGACGAATACGCCTTTGGTTTTGTCGGCCGGTCAGCCGTCGGCGGGCAGGCCAAGAATGCGTACGACCCGACCAAGGGTCCGGGCGGATCGTCCTCGGGCACGGGCACGTCAATCGCCGCCAACTTTGCCATGGTCGGGCTGGGTACCGACACTGGCGGATCGGTGCGGGTGCCGTCGGCACTCGAAGCCCTGGTCGGCATCCGCCCCAGCCTGCGCCTGGTCAGCCAGGATGGCATCGTGCCCCTGGCGCACGCGCAGGACACGGCCGGCCCCATGTGCCGGACGGTGGAAGACTGCGCCGTGCTGCTCGACGCCATGGTGGGGTTCGATCCTTCCACTGGCAGCGGCCAGCGCGCCGCCAAGATCTATAACGCGCCGCTGTTCCCGAATGCCGGCGCCTATGCGGCCGCCACCAAGGTGCCGACCACCTACACCACGTCCTTGCGGGCCGACGGCCTGCGCGGCGCGCGGATCGGCGTGGTGCGCAGCATGTTCCCGGCCGCCACCGCGGCCAATCAGCCGTTCCTGGATGCGCTGAACACGGCCCTGACCGAAATGGCAGCGGCCGGCGCGGTGCTGCAGGACATCGATATCGACGACCGCACCACGGTGCTGGGCTACCCCAGCCTGTCGGGCTATGAGTTCAGGGACAATCTGACCGAGTACCTGCTGTCGTGGCCCTCGACAGGGGACGGGCACCCGCGTTCGTATGACGAGGTCTCGACCCTCTTGTCGACGCTGGAACCGACGTTCGTCAACAGCTTCGAAGGCTATCGCGCCAATGGCACCAACAAGGAAAGCAAGCCGGCCTACCTGACCTACACCAGTGGCGAGCGCGACAACGTCGTCATCACCCGGGTGACCAAGGCGCTGGGCAACAACGGCGGCACGCCCTTCGATGTGCTGGTGTATCCGGTGCTGCAGGGGCTGAACACTGCCGTGGGCAGCTCGCCCAACTCGGGCAGCAACAACCGGCTGAGCCCGTACAGCGGCTTTCCGGCCATGACCATCGTGGCGGGTTTTGCCACGCCCGTGGGCGCGACCACCCCGGCCCAGCCGGTCGGCCTGGAAATGCTGGCGCGGGAATTCGACGAGCCCACCCTGTTCAAGATCGGCTACGGCTGGCAGCAGACGGCCAAGAAGCGCCGTCCGCCCACCACCGCGCCGGAACTGATGGCGGCGCCGCAGGGCTGAGCGCGGGCGTTTTGAAAGCCGGGGCTTACAGGTTGAGCAGTCGTTCGCGTTCGCCGGGCGACTGCGTGAAGCCTTCGGCCTGGTAGAAATCGAAAATGGCATCGACGATCTCTTGCGGATCGTCGATGACCTGCAGCAGATCCGGATCCCCCACCGACACCAGCTTTTGCGCCAGCGGCTGCGCGCGGATCCAGTCCAGCAGGCCGGCCCAGAATTCGCTGCCCACCAGAATGATGGGCATGCGGCGGCTTTGCGTGGTCTGCACCAGGGTCAGCGCTTCAAACAGCTCGTCCAGCGTGCCAAATCCCCCCGGCAACACCACATAGGCCGACGCGTACTTCACGAACGCCACCTTGCGCGGGAAGAAGTGCCGGAACGACAGGCTGATGTTCTGCCAGGGGTTGTGGTTCTGTTCGAAGGGCAGTTCGATATTCAGGCCGACGCTGGGGCTGGCGCCTTCGTACGCGCCCTTGTTGGCCGCTTCCATGATGCCGGGGCCGCCACCCGAAATGACGGAAAAGCCGGCATCGGACAACAGCCGCGCGATCTTCTCGGTCTTTTCGTACAGCGGGGAATCGCTCTTGATCCGGGCACTGCCGAAGATGCTCACCGCGGGGCGGATCTGGGCCAGTCGTTCAGACGCCTCGAAGAACTCTGACATAATCCCCAGCAGATGCCACGACTCCCGCGCCTTGGTTGCCGTGGCGCGTTCAGCGTTCACGACATCGCGCAACCCCGGTATCCGCCGTGTGTTCTTTGCCTCGACCCGCGGGTCTTTGGTGTCTGGACTTTCTTCGCTAGTTTGAATTTCTGTGTGTTTGATCATGATCAAGACGTTGCTGTTGGTCGACGGTTCGAGTTACTTGTACCGCGCGTTTCATGCCCTTCCCGACTTGCGCAACGCGCAGGGCGAGCCGACCGGCGCCCTGTATGGCGTGCTCAATATGTTGCGTCGAGCGTTGAACGATCATAAGGCAGACTATATCGCCTGCATTTTCGACGCCAAGGGCAAAACCTTCCGCGACGATATGTATCCGGAGTACAAGGCGACGCGCGCGTCCATGCCCGACGACCTTGCCAAGCAGGTCGAACCCATCGTGCTGTCCGTGCGCGCCATGGGCTGGCCGGTCATCTCGATCGAAGGCGTCGAAGCCGACGACGTGATCGGCACCCTGACCACGATGGCGGCCAAGCAGGGCGTCAAGTCCATCGTGTCCACCGGCGACAAGGACATGGCCCAGCTGGTGAACGACCACGTCACCCTGGTCAACACCATGAGCGCCGAAACGCTGGACATCAACGGCGTGATCGCCAAGTTCGGCGTGCCGCCCGAACGCATCGTGGACTACCTGATGCTGATCGGCGATACGGTCGACAACGTACCCGGCGTGGAAAAGGTCGGCCCCAAGACCGCCGCCAAGTGGATCACGCAGTACGGATCGCTGGATGAACTGATCCGCCAGGCCGACACCGTGAAGGGCGTGGCCGGCAACAATCTGCGCGCGGCCATCCCGAACTTCGAACTGACCCGCAAGCTGATTACGATCCGCACCGACTGCGATCTGGCCAAGGAAATTCCGGATCTCGAATCGCTGCGTCCGCGCCCGATCGAACGCGACACGCTCGAAACCCTGTACGAACGCTACGGTTTCCGCACCTGGGTGCGCGAGATCACGGGTGACGCGCAGCGGGTGCCGGAAGGCGACTCGCGCGTGCAGACCGATCTGCCGGCCGCGCCCGAGACGGTCGAGTACGACACCGTCATGGACTGGCCGACCTTCGACAAATGGCTGGCGCGTATCGAGGCGGCCGAGCTGGTCGCCCTGGACACCGAAACCAATTCGCTGGTGGAAATGCAGGCGCGGCTGGTCGGCATTTCGATCGCCACGGCGCCGGGCCTGGCCTGCTACATCCCGGTTGCGCACCGTTACGGCGGCGTGCCCGACCAGTTGCCACTGGACGAGGTGCTGGCGCGGCTCAAGCCCTGGCTGGAAAATGCCGACGCGCCCAAACTTCTGCACAACGCCAAGTACGACACCCACGTGTTCGCCAACGCGGGCGTGAGCCTGCGCGGCGTCAAGCACGACACCATGCTGCAGGCCTATGTACTGGAATCGCACCGCGGGGTTGGCCTGGCCGACCTGGCGCAGCGCTGGCTGGGCCGCAGCGGGGTGCAATATGAAGAGCTGTGTGGCAAGGGCGCCAAGCAGATCTGCTTTGACGAAGTGGCGATCGACGCAGCCTCGCACTATGCGGCCGAAGATGCCGACTTCACCCTGCAGCTTCATAACGTCCTGTTCCCCAAGATCGAGGCCGACGACAAGCTCAAGACGGTGTACGCGATCGAAATGCCCGTGTCGCGCGTGCTGACCGTGATCGAGCGCAACGGCGTCAGCATCGACAGCGACGAGCTGGCGCGGCAAAGCCATGTGATCGGCCAGGAATTGATGACGCTGGAACAGCGCGCCTATGAACTGGCGGGCCAACCGTTCAACCTGAACTCACCGAAACAATTGGGTGAGATCCTGTTCGACAAGCTGAAGCTGCCGGTGGTGAAAAAGACGGCAAGCGGCGCGCCGTCGACCGACGAAGACGTGCTGTCCAAGCTGGCCGAAGACTTTCCGCTGCCCAAGGCGCTGCTGACCTATCGCAGCCTGTCCAAGCTCAAGGGCACCTATACCGACAAGCTGCCCAAGATGGTCAACCCGTCCACGCGCCGGGTGCACACCCGCTACGCGCAGGCCGCGGTCGTGACCGGGCGTCTGGCGTCCAGCGACCCCAATCTGCAGAACATTCCGGTGCGCACGGTAGAAGGGCGCCGGGTGCGCGAGGCGTTTGTGGCGGACGAGGGCAACGTGATCGTGTCGGCCGACTATTCGCAGATCGAGCTGCGCATCATGGCGCACATTTCGGGCGACGAAAGCCTGCTCAAGGCGTTCGCGGCCGGTGAGGATATTCACCGCGCGACGGCGTCCGAGATTTTTTCCGCCAAGCTGGACGAGGTCAGTTCCGAGCAGCGGCGCTACGCCAAGGTGATCAACTTCGGCCTGATCTACGGCATGAGTGCGTTCGGTCTGGCGGCCAACCTGGGCATCGAACGCGACGCGGCCAAGCACTACATTGACCGCTACTTCACCCGCTATCCGGGCGTGGCGCGGTATATGGAAGAAACCCGCGCGCGGGCGCATGAACGGGGTTATGTCGAAACCGTGTTCGGCCGGCGCCTGTGGCTGCCCGAGATCAATGGCGGCAGCGGCCCACGCCGCCAGGCCGCCGAACGCGCGGCCATCAACGCGCCGATGCAGGGCACGGCGGCGGATCTGATCAAGCTGGCCATGGTGGCGGTGCAGGACTGGCTGGACGAAGCGGGCATGCGATCGCGCATCGTCATGCAGGTGCACGACGAATTGGTTGTCGAAGTGCCCGAGACCGAAGTCGATGTGATGCGTGAGCGGCTGCCAGCCCTGATGTGCGGCGTGGCCGAACTGAAGGTGCCGCTGCTGGCCGAAACCGGTGTCGGAAAGAACTGGGAGCAGGCGCACTGATCGTGCGCCGGTCCTGAGGCATCAGGCGGCGCGGCACGGTCTGCGTCGCGCCTGCGCTACCTTCAGCTGTTACGCTTCTTAAGCCTCGATGGGCAGCACGTGAATGCGCACGTCGCCCAATTCGACGATCTGATCCGCCCGGATCTTGCAGGTCTTGCGCAGCTCGACCTGTCCGTCGACCTTGACCAGACCATCGGCCACCATCGCCTTGCCCATCCCTCCGGAATCGGCCACGCCCGTGGCTTTGAGCAGATCACAGAGGGGAATGAACTCCCGGGTCAGGGTGAATTGAAGCTGTTGCATGGTCGGGATCTTAGGTTGGACACAAGGCGCCATTATGAGGCCAGTGGCCGCACCGCTGTTGCGGCGGTGGCGGTCGACGGCCCTCACGTGGCGCGATGCCGCGTCACCGCTTGTTGCGATCGCTCTCCCTTTGCATTGAGCGCAATCACCGCGTGCGTGCTGGCGACTGATAGATTGAGGACGTGTCGGGAGACACCTTCATCTATCAGTTGAACAGGAGGGATGCCGGATGGCCTACCAACGCAACGATGCAAAAAAATTACTGACTGCGCCCGAGCTGGCGCTGTTTGACGCCGGCCGCAGCGGCGAGATCAAGAACCACAGCAAATCCGCGCTGCGCGGTCACCTCGAACGCGCCCGCAAACTGCGCGACAAGTACCGCGATCTGTACCGCCGCCAGCGTGTGGCGCTGCGCGGATCGACCGGGGCGAAGTCCGGCGCGCAGGGCGAGGGCAACGAGCGCACGCGTATGAAGGAAGAGATGCTTGCCGAGGCCGTGACGCGTTTCGAAGCGCGCCTGACGCAGATCGAGGCCGCGGAAGATCGCGAGCACGCCGCAGCCGAGAGGGCAGCGAGCAAGTCGGCGGCCAAGTCGTCCAGCCGGACGGCAGTCGCGAAAAAGGCGGCTGGGAAGTCGGCTGCGAAGAAGTCGGCGGGTACGAAGACGGCAGGCAAGACCGCGGGCAAGACTGCAGGTACGAAGACGGCAGTCAAGACCGCGGGCAAGACCGCCGGCACGAAGACTGCAGGTACGAAGACGGCAGGTACGAAGACGGCAGGCACCAAGTCCGCTGGCAAGAAATCCGCAGGCAAGACCGCGGCCAAGAAGTCTTCCGCTGCAACGTCGGCGGCGGACGCACCGGCGAGCCGCACGGCCGCCAGGAAGAGCAGCAAGACCGCTGCCAAAAAATCTTCGGTATCCAAGTCGTCTTCGGCAGCATCGACGACCGGGTCGTCTGCATCCGCTGCGAAGAAATCTTCGGCTAAGAAGTCTTCGGCCAACAAGTCTTCCGCCACGAAGTCTTCCGCCAAGACGTCGTCGGCCAACAAGTCTGCATCCAAGTCCGCCGGCAAGCCTGCAACCAAGTCTGCATCCAAGTCCGCCGGCGAGACTGCGACCAAGTCCGCATCCAAGTCCGCCGGCAAGACTGCGACCAAGTCCTCAAGCAAGTCCGCCAGCAAGTCCGCGTCCACCGGCGCGGCTGGCAAGACGGCCAGCGCACGCAAGGGCGGCAACCGGTCTTCCAAGACGTCCCGCAGCCCGACCGATGAAGCCGCAGCCAATCTGCCGGACCTGCCCGACATCCTGAAATCCAGCCTGCAAGGGGGGCAGGATTCAGCAGGTACGACCGGCGCCGCCGCCAAGACGGCGCCAGCCAAACGCAGCAGCGCAAGAAAAGCCCCGGCCAAAAAGCGGGGGTCGGCGGCGGCAGGGGGCGCGGCTGGCGGGACCTCGAACGCATCGCCAGCGGCTGACGGTGGCAACCCGGCAGGCGATGCATCGCCGGCCGGGGGTGGCGACACTGGCGGCAGCAGCAGTGGCAATGGCGGCAACGGCGCCACAGGTCCGGACACCCTGACGGGCGCGCCCAGCCAGAACCTCCTGGCCTGAGGCACTCCGAAGGAAGCAGGCGTCAGGGCCTGATGCTCTGCTTCCTTCGGTCCAGCTCCCAGGTAGCGGTAAACTCGCTGTCTGTCCTACAGCCGCCGCCTGCCCCTGATAATGAGAACCCGCATTCTGACCGGCGTCACCACGACCGGCATTCCTCACCTTGGCAACTATGTGGGCGCGATCCGCCCGGCGATCGAGGCCAGCAGGGCGCCCGACGCCGATGCCTTCCTGTTTCTTGCCGACTATCACGCGCTGATCAAGTGCGGCGAACCCGAACGCTTGCAGTCTTCGCGCCTGGCCATTGCCGCCACGTGGCTGGCGGCGGGGCTGGATCCCGAGCGCGTCACGTTCTATCGCCAGTCCGACATTCCCGAGATTTCGGAACTGTGCTGGCTGCTGACCTGCGTCACAGCCAAGGGCCTGATGAACCGGGCGCATGCCTACAAGGCGTCGGTGGACCAGAACGTGGCCGACAATCTGGAGCCGGATGCAGGCATCACCATGGGGCTGTTTTCCTACCCCGTGCTGATGGCGGCGGACATTCTGATGTTCAACGCGCACAAGGTGCCGGTGGGCCGCGACCAGATCCAGCACATTGAAATGGCGCGCGACATCGCCCAGCGTTTCAGCCATCTGTATGGCAATGGCCGCGAACTGTTCACGTTGCCCGAAGCGCTGATCGAAGATTCGGTGGCGACGCTGCCGGGCCTGGACGGCCGCAAAATGTCCAAGAGCTATAACAACACCATTCCCTTGTTTGAAGGCGGCCGCAAGCTGCTCAAGGACACGATCGGCAAGGTGGTGACCGACTCGCGTCTGCCGGGCGAGCCCAAGGATGCAGAGACCAGCCAGCTTTACACGATCTACCGCGCGTTTGCGTCCGACGACGAAGCGGCGGCGTTTCGCCAGCAACTGGAAGGCGGCATGGGCTGGGGCGACGCCAAGGCCGCGCTGTTCGAACGGCTGGAACGCGACATTGCGCCGATGCGCGAGCGTTACGAGTCGCTGATCGCGCGTCCGGACGATATCGACGACATCCTGTTGGCGGGCGCTCGCAAGGCGCGTGAGCTGGCGCGTCCGACCATGGCCCTGCTGCGCGACGCCGTCGGGCTCGGCTCGATGCGTGCCGGCGGCGGCGCTGCCGCCAAGGCCGGCAAGAAAAAGGCCGCCAAGCAGGCCCGGTTCGTCAGCTTCCGCGAAACGGATGGCACTTTCCGCTTCCGTTTCGTGGCTGCGGATGGCGAGGCGCTGCTGCTGTCGGACACCTATGCCGACGCGCAAACGGCGGGTGCCGCGATCAAGCATCTGCAGGCCCAACCCGACCTGGCCGAAAACTTGCTGCTGGATGAACTGGGCTACACGGTCAGCCTGGACGGCCATGTGGTCGCCCGCGGCGGTCCGTTCGCCACCGCGCAAGTCCGTGACGCCTCGCGCGACAAGCTGCTGGCGGAACTGCGGGGCCTGGCCGCGTCAGCCTGACGCCTGCGGGTTAGCCGGCGGGTTCGCCTGCGGGTTCGCTTGTTGCAGCGGCTGAACCCGCCGACGGCATGGCGCTGGCGAACCCCAGTCCTGCTTTAACGTTTCGACCCCCGACGCCGGGATGTCTTCCGGCGCCGATCGTCTCATCTTTTTTGCCCAGGAAAGCCTCATGGCGCAGTTCTTTACCGTCCACCCCCAGAATCCGCAGGCCCGACTGCTCAAGCAGGCTGCCGCGCTCATCAGCAGCGGCGGGCTGGTCGCCATCCCGACCGACTCCAGCTACGCCGTCGTGGCCCACCTGGATGACAAGAATGCCGCCGACGGCCTGCGCCGCCTGCGCGGGGTCGACGATCGCCATCACCTGACGCTGCTGTGCCGCGACCTGGCCGAGATCGGCCACATGGCGCATGTCGACAATCGCCAGTACCGCCTGCTGAAGACCGGAACGCCCGGTCCGTTCACGTTCATTCTGGAAGCGACCAAGGAAGTGCCGCGACGTCTGTCCCACCCGTCGCGCAAGACCATTGGCATCCGCATTCCCGACAACGCTATCACCCTGGCGCTGCTGGAAGAGGTGGGGGCGCCGCTGATTTCGACCACGCTGATCCCGGATGGCGAGACCGAACCGCTGAATGACGCCGAGCAGATCCGCGAACGGTACGAGCGCCAGCTGGCCGCCGTGATCGACGGGGGCGCCTGTCCCCACCAGGCCACCACCGTGATCGACCTGACCGACGACCAGCCGGTCGTGGTGCGGATCGGGCGGGGCGATCCGGCGTCGCTGGGCATCCGGGTCGACGCATCCTGACCGATCCGTACTGATCCACCCGGCGGAGGCGCGCGGCCGCGCCGCCGCATACAATGCCGCATGGAATCTGTCATTCAAACGATCGCGATCTACGCGATCCCGCTGATTTTCGCGATCACCCTGCACGAAGCAGCCCATGGTTACGTTGCCCGCATGTTCGGCGACAACACGGCCTATGCCGCCGGACGGGTCACCCTCAATCCCATCAAGCACATCGATCCGATCGGCACTCTGCTGGTGCCGGCGGTGATCCTGCTGACCAGCAAACTGTTCGGATTCGGCGGCCTGCTGTTCGGCTGGGCCAAGCCCGTGCCGGTTGACTTTGGCCGGCTGCGCCGCCCGAAGCGCGACATGCTGTGGGTGGCGGCGGCCGGACCGGGGATCAACCTTGTCATGGCCATTATCTGGGCGGTCAGCCTGAAGCTGATGATCGCGACCAGCATGACCGAAGAATTCTTCATGGCCATGGCCGTGGCGGGGATCCAGGTCAACCTGATGCTGATGGCGCTGAACCTGCTGCCGATTCCGCCGCTGGACGGCGGGCGGATCGTGTTCAGCCTGCTGCCCGACAAGCTGGCCTATCAATATTCCCGGATCGAGCCCTACGGCATGGTGATCCTGGTGGTGCTGCTGGTCACGAACCTGCTGACCTTCCTGGTGTCTCCCATCCTTGGCGTGGGTGACGCAATCATCAAGCTGTTCCTGTGAAACCTGTCCAGTGAACTTTTCCGTACCTGGATTGCCTGATAGGCCAGCGGTCGCGCCAGGCCGCTAATCCGGTACACTTGAACGATTTTCCGTCTTCCGCCAACTGGCCGACCCCACCACGTATGTCACCCAATTCTTCGGCATCTTCCGCGCGCGCCACGGCGCCCCGCGCTCCAGTCCAAGGTCAGATCGAAGGCAGCATTGTTGCCATCGTCACGCCCATGTCGCCCGATGGCGCGCTCGACATCGCCGCGTACAAAGCCTTGATCGACTGGCACCTGGCCGAAGGCACGAACGGCTTCGTGGTCGTCGGCACCACGGGCGAATCGCCCACCATTTCGGTTGACGAGCACGCCGAAATGATCCGGCTGTCGGTGGAACACGTCGCGGGGCGCGCCCCCGTCATCGCCGGGGCCGGCGCCAATTCCACCGCCGAAGCCATCGAACTGACGCGTTACGCCGCCGAAGTGGGCGCCGACGCCAGCCTGTCCGTCGTGCCTTACTACAACCGGCCGACGCAGGAAGGGCTGTACCAGCATTTCAAGACCATCGCCGAAGCAGTCGACCTGCCCATGATCCTGTATAACGTCCCCGGTCGCACCGGCGCGGACCTGGGTCATGACGCCACGCTGCGCCTGGCGCAGGTGCCGGGCATCATCGGCCTGAAAGACGCGACCGGCGACATCGGCCGCGGCGCGCTGCTGCTGAGCCAGCTGCCCGACTCCTTTGCCGTGTACAGCGGAGACGACCCGACTGCCGCCGCCCTGATCCTGATGGGCGCCAAGGGCAATATTTCCGTCACGGCGAACGTTGCGCCGCGACTGATGCAGGAACTGTGTGCCGCAGCGCTGGCAGGCGACGCCGCCCGCGCGCGCGAGATCAACAAGCGCCTGGCGCTGTTGAACAAGAACCTGTTCCTGGAACCCAATCCCATCCCCGTCAAATGGGCGCTCGCCCAGATGGGACGTTCCGCACTCGGCTACCGCCTGCCGCTGGTCGAGTTCAGTTCGCAGTACCATGCCGCTGTCCGTGAGGCGCTGTTGGCGGCGGACATCCGTATCTAAAGTGCCCGCCTCCCGCGCCAGCGCCTGTGCGCGCGAGCGCCGACCTCTTTTACCGGATGACCCGCCACGCCTCTGACAGGCCGGCGGTTTCAGGAGTTACGATCCAAATGAATGCTGTTCGACCCCATCTGCCACGCCTGGCAGTGTTGCCCATGCTGCTCACCCTTTGTGTCCTGGTCACCGGATGCAATACGGTCAACCAGCTGCTGGGCAAAGAAGAATCGATCGACTACAAGAGCGCGTCGCAGCCCAACAAGAACGCCAAGCTCGAAGTACCGCCCGACCTGACGCAATTGCCGCAGGACACGCGCTACCAGTTGCCGGCCGGCCCGGCCAGCACCACGTTCTCGAGCTATTCCACGACCAAGCCGGCACCGTCTGCGCCTGCAGCGACCGCCGTGCTGCCGTCGCGGTCCGACATGCGCGTGGAACGCGCTGGCGCCCAGCGCTGGCTGGTGGTTGAAAACCGTCCGCCGGAACAGCTGTACCCGATCGTTCGCCAGTTCTGGCAGGACAACGGCTTCCTGATCCGTGAAGACATGCCGCAAGCCGGCGTGATGGAAACGGACTGGGCCGAAAACCGCGCCAAGATCCCGCAGGACTTCATCCGCCGCACGGTGGGCAAGGTGTTTGACGGTCTGTGGTCCACGGGCGAGCGCGACATGTATCGCACGCGTCTGGAACGCTCGGGCAGCGGCACCGAGATCTACATCAGCCATCGCGGCGCGGTGGAAGAGCTGACCGGCAGCGAAAAGACCCAGACCATCTGGACCGCGCGTCCGAATGATCCCGGCCTGGAAGCCGAATTCCTGAGCCGCCTGATGGTCCGTCTGGGCAGCGACACTGATCGCGCCAAGACTGCCGTGGCGCTGGCCACCCCGGTCAATGATCCGGCCCAAGCACCGCGCCTGTTGACGGTCACGCCGAGCGGCGCGCTGCAGGTCAATGAATCGTTCGACCGTGCATGGCGCCGGGTGGGCCTCGCGCTCGACCGCGGTGGCTTTACCGTGGAAGACCGCAACCGCGCCGAAGGCACGTACTTTGTGCGTTATGTGGACACCGACGCCGTCAACACGACC